>JAZNUT010000016.1:0-52810 GCA_045592425.1 Candidatus Egerieisoma sp. | reverse complement strand
AAGGAGATGATGGCTGCCGTTGGATTAAAGGATAGACCAAATTTTATTGAATATTCTCTTTCTCCTGCTATGCGGGAAGGCTATGTTCGTATGCTATATCCTGATTCTCCGCGTCACCCACGCCAGAAGTATTTATTAACTATTAAGGGGTTAGCAGCATATAAGGAAATTTCGAGATAGCATACCGCTCCAATAGTATAACATTAAATTGTCTTTACAATATGCTCCACTATGATAGCAGAAAGCCATCATATGTGGAGCATATTTTATTAGTAAATGTACTTTTCTAAGTTCTCGCGAATCTTTCTTTCAAATGGAGATTAACTATCGAGCCTTATTTCATTCTTAATAGTTTCAATACCATAAAAACGAATTATCTCCAATATCTGCTCCTCGTTACCCCGCTCGAAAATACGATTGATAACATAACGACTATGCGCCGTAAAGTCAATATTCTCTATTGCTGTATTCCAAAATATCACACCACGAAATTTTGTTAAATCAGGTTGATTGCTCATAATATCTTATTCTTAATTTCTTAAATAAACACTTCTATATCTCAATATATATGCTACCATCAAATCCTGCAAGGTGCTCACCGTAGGACATATCCGACAACTCCAAATGTATGTCAGATGCGTATTGTATCTTCATATAACTTATCTCCTCTTAACATTTTGTGTAAACCAATTCGTAATCATCAGCATTAGACTTGTTATCTAATATGCTCTTTGCGAAATAGAACTTGTTATACAGGTATCGCTTGTTTTCAAGCTCTTCTTCCAAGTAGTCTATGCTTTCATTACAGTCATCTATTTCCTCGCTGATTTTCTCGTATAGATCTACATTTGCCTTGACTATGCGTGCCTCCATCTTTGCTATAGTCTCTTTATTCTTAGCAATGCTCCTTTTGTTATACTCAATTTCTTCATTATAGAACTCTAAAACCTCATCTAGCAACTCTGTGGTCAAGATTTTTGGTGAAGGGCTCCAATGGAGTATATTCAAATGGCGACTTGGAGTAGTAGAAAGATAAAACAGTTCGCAGCCTAATGACCTATCAACATTCTTGTTATGTTCCTTTATCTCATTCCTTATTTGATTCAACTCGTCTTCAGAAAGATTTTGAATTTCCTCCCAAGATGGTTGTTCTCTGTAATCCAATAAAGGAGTTGCCTTACTCCTCAAATAAACAGTAGTATATTCACTCATAATAATTCTTCTTTAGTACGCATCACTGCGTGGTTAATAATAAATTTGTTGATTGCCATTGGACGGAATAGACGGAGAGGAAGATCGCCACCAATGGGCACAAATAAAAATCGTTGAAAAGTTTGGTAGGGACTTTCCAACGATTCTTATCTATTTAGCTAACGAGGATATTTGCATCTATAATATCCTGGTCCGCGTATGTTTCAGTTGGATAGTATTCCCAATAGAGGCTGTTGGTTCAATGCACGAAATAGTAGCATACAGCATACCCTCAAAGCATTTTGTGCCTCGATCAAGAGTGGTTGCTAATATGTTCATTCTATTTTGCTGCATCTTTAACTTTTTACAGATTATACCTAAATGGACTGCAAAGGTAATGCTTTTTTCTTCAATTTATCAAAGCATACTCGCACAATTTTCAAGACGTAAATTGCCTGATAATGGGTTATATACAGAGTATATAAAAAAGTTTATGGTACAGATTACCTTGATTAATTTCTGGAATTTTAAGCATTTGGCTATTATCGTTTCTTAGATTCATTGATTATTTCATCTATCTCAGCAATAAGCCATTGGCGACTTTGAGTATGCAGGACTTCATAGTGTTCATTAAGATAATCAAGAATATTATGTTCTGAGAAGATACTAATAACTTGATTTTCATCAATTCCTTTTTCATTCATATATTGTTCAATACAGAATGAAATGAAATATAATATCCAATGTAACTTCCATATAACTCCGCTTGCCTTCAATGTAATCTGCATAGAAGATTTCGGCATCCCGACCTTTCAGGATACGACACTTGCCACACGCCTCGCAATCGTGCAGGCATTTCCAGGCTTCGAGGACGTAGGCTCGCCTTTCTTCTGGGGTGGAGCATTCTATCTTCGGTGGTTGCATATTACCTTATAAGAAGATCTCCTTAAACTTCGCTTGGATTTCGTCCCTCACTCTGCGAAATTCGTTCATCACAAATTCATCCGTACCCGTTGCATCTGAAGGATCGTCAAAACCAATGTGTAGTCGCTTGCCTACTTTGCCTATGAAGTTGGGGCAACTCTCATTGGCTCCACCGCAGACGGTTATCACATAGTCCCACTGGTCGTTGAGATATATTTCTACACTTTTGGGTCTATGGCTGGATAGGTCAATACCCACTTCCTTCATCACTTCAATGGCTTTAGGATTCACCCTTTCGGCCGGTTTAGTCCCAGCAGAATGCACTTCAAAGTCACGACTGAACGACTGAAGGAATCCGTGTGCCATCTGACTACGGCAACTATTGCCTGTGCATAAAATCAATACTCTCATAAAATGCAATTAAATATTAGTCATTACTGATGCTTGGGAAAGAAAGGACAACGTATTCTGATGCATTGGTTATTCTTGCCGAAATGTCTGCACACAATGGAAGATTTGTCCATGTGTACACCGAAATTCGTTTCCACGAAATCAATGGCAGCCTGAATGGACAGATAGGAATCGCGCTTACAGCATCGTGGACCACCCACCTCGGCAATCTTACCCAACGATGCTGCCGACATCTTGTGCGACAAAGCAAAGGGTTCGACGGTCAAGGGTGTGGAGTGCGAGATGACGGAGACGAACATACCTGAACTTAATCCCGCTCCACAGGCTCCCCAGAAGCCACAAGCTCCACCTGGAACCTGCTTGCCTCGCTTCATCAGTTCCACCAATGCATCGGGAAGCTCGATGTTGCCACCGGCATTGTGATAAGCTGTCAGCAAAGCGGCTCCCACCATCACATGATGCTCGGGGCCGTGCATGTGGCAGAAGGGCATCGCCATCATCTTCTCCATTATTTCGATCGGATTCTTGGAGGTTTCGTCAAGGCAAAGCTTGTAAATGGCATCGATACCCTTTGTGTGGCACTCGTTGCAGACGTAATGTCCTTGTTCGCAACAAGTCTTGCTATCTTCCTTCTTGTGACAAATAGCACACTCCATGAGAATTTCCTTTTCCAAATATTTCAATGGAGCACTACATATCAAACATTCTTCCTTCATTTCTTTTTCTATGTATGTGTATGCTAACATAAATCTCTATTATATCATCAACATAATCCGTCCTTCTGCCTTGACAAACATATCGGGATAGCGACAAATCACCGCATATACTTGATTGGATGTAACAGGTTGTCCATCCTTGCGGATATGTAATCGTTGGCGGTTTATCATTTCTGCAATCTGTTCAGTCCGCATTCCTCGGTTCTGACTTGCGAGGCAATAAAGTATAGCTTCTTCGATTTTCATAAATTTAATAGCAATAAGTTATCTTGCGCGTTTTCTTCTGTTCTTCTTAATCGAGTTTACCAAATCATAATATTCGCTAGGACTTAATTCTTCCTCTTTACATAGATGATGGAGTTCATCGAGCATTCCGAGCGTTCTTAAGATACGAAGAAATGTATCAAACGATTTTATCTCCCCAGATTCAACCTTTTGGACGGATGATCGTGATATTAACGCCGACTCCGCCAAACTTTCTTGCGTTATATTTTGCTTAAGTCTGGTCGCCTTGATCTTTTCACCAATCTTCGTTTGGATCTGAACATCTGATAGAGCATAGATATCTTCCATAATGATTGCATTTGTAAGCATTACAACGCAAATATACGAATAATGCTTTAATATAAAAGCTTTATGGATATTATTTTAATATAGTTATTGTTTTAATTGGAAAAACTACTCTATGCCATGATATTTTTTCGGGATTCATAAATTATAATATGCAATCATAATAGATTATCGTTTGCGTTAATTTAACGGGCAACATCGTCTTTTACTTATTGCGCACGATAATTTATAGTACTCCACCAAAAGAAAATCAACTTTACTTTAATCTCGTACTCATATATACGGATAATAAAGTAAAGTCAAAAGAAGGGAAAAGGAGAAATGGCTTACGCCATAATTTTTCTTTTTACCAGCAATATCAACTTGTAATTAGACCACTTTTTCTCTTTTCGAGGAGAAAATATACTATCTCAATACATTTAGTTGACAACAGTTGGCGATAATACGCAAAAAAAGAATCGCTCCTCTGTACTAAGAAGAGGTGCGATTCTTGATTCCTGGTGGTAATACTTACATACACTCAAACTATGCAAATAGATCCTCTAGTGTAACTTCGCTTTGTATAATTCCAGAATGAGAGTTCTGACGAACGCCGTAAGTTGTTACCATAGTAAGGTGAACTGCCTTTCGTGTATTAGTTGAGTCAATGAAGGCAGATTTCTTGTTGCGTAGATTACGTTCATACTCCGCATCAATAGAGAACTCTGACAAGGAATATTTCATTTCACAAACATTAATTACTTGATCATTGCGATCTATCAACAAGTCTATCTGTGCGCCATCACTATTTTCATCAGCTTCTTTTCGCCAAGAATATACATTACTCAATACGCCAGCAATACCCAATCCTACTTTGATTTGTTGTACATGTGCCAAACAGAGTCGTTCAAAAGCCAATCCGCTCCAAGCACGATGCATGGCAGAATCGGTCGATGCGGACCAGAAATGTTCGTCATTATTCTCATTTTGCTGGACGAACTTAAAGTAAAATAGTGTATAGTTATCAATAAGTTGGTAAATGGTTTGTTTAGACTTTTTTCCATAACCATTGTATTTGCGAATAAATCCGCAGTATTCCAACTCATCAAGCACCTTACTCAAAGCTCCACCACTTTGCTTATCGGTTATCTCTAATATTTCTTCGCGGGTCATTCCTGTCTTCTTCCGGCCAAGAGCTGTAACAACATC
Organism: Candidatus Egerieisoma sp.; assembly: GCA_045592425.1. GTDB lineage: Bacteria > Bacteroidota > Bacteroidia > Bacteroidales > UBA932 > Egerieousia. Next base: position 47,810 of record JAZNUT010000016.1, on the reverse strand, counting down.
TATATATAGTTCAGGTGACTTAAACAACGATGCATAAAGTTGATTAAACTCATTGGTCAATTTGCCATTCTTGGCAAAGAACATTTTATCGATATTTTGGGCTAAGCTCAATCCTTTTTCAAGAAGACTCCAATAGAATGGTATACCACCCAATACCATGTAACACTCTGCAATCTGGTAACGACTCATTTCGAGACCCTTGTTTTGAACAAACATTTCGCACTCCCTCAAAGTAAAAGGTTGAAGGGCTATGCGCTGCGTTACACGATTATGAAGACCTCCGTGGTCATTAATAACCTTATTGATAATCCATGAAGTTGCGGAACCACAAATAATTAAAACTATATCCTTTCGAGCAGATGCCCAACCATTCCAAAAATGCTCAAAAGCAGATAGAAAATTTGAACGTGGGGTATCCATCCAAGGAAGTTCATCGAGGAAGACAATCTTCTTTTCATCAGTAGAATTCTTCAAATAGTGTGAAAGCAAACTGAACGCCTCTAACCAAGATTGCGGTATCGGACAGTCATCATAACCAGCATCACGAAGTGAAATAGCAAAACTAAACAACTGGTCCTTGGTCTTACCTTTTGCCAAACCCGTATGCTGGAATGTAAACTTATAACCAAAAGTCTCACGTATGAGATAGGTCTTACCTACGCGTCTACGACCATAGACAGCTATTAATTCTGAATACTCAGATTCTGCCGCTGAAAGCAATATTTTCTGCTCTTCTTTTCTACCGATTATCATAACTAATGAGTTTTGTTTACGCAAAAATAAGACAAAAACTTTATATAACGCGCCAAATCTATGAAAAATATTGCGATTTGGCGGATTATGACATATTTTTCACAAGAAAACATCAGTTTGGTTTCATTTAGTTGACAACAGTTGGCGATAATACGCAATAAAAATTGTACCTTTGCACTTAGAAAAAGAGGTGAACTTCTGGATGGAGAACTCGGTTTTTCCATGACTCAAGAGACACAGCTTTGAACCCCTCAAAATCCTGAGCATTGTCATATCTGTCTCCAATAGGATTAACTACAAAAACATTCACGTGATTGGCTGTAAGCACATCCCTCATATCCAGCTCTTTCGCAAGAGTCTTGGCAGCAGCCTCATCAAGCCTGCTATGGGGATAAATAAGAAATGTTGGAGCATTGTTGTTTGAGCGCCCGTCAAGCTGCTCCAAATTCAAATTCTGCTCAAAATACACAACATTGAAATCCCACCTCCTGCAATTCACCAAAAAAGATAGCGGCAATAATGAAAATTGGAATAAACCAGTTTTTATTCTTCATAATTCTATTTATTAACAGACATCTCAAAAAATTTCCATATCTCCCCTGCTGTATCCATATCCTCATTGAACCAGGAGTGCACACCTCCCACAACCTCATATAGCCATACCTGAGGGGTCTTTTTCTTCCCGACAAATTTATGTACTATAACCTTATGGCCTCCCTCCTTCAATGGAAGTTCTTCTGTAATCTCCTTTGTACAGCCATTATTCTTCACCCAATACTGTACAGCATCGGGAACAGGTATATATGCTCCCCAGCCCCCTTTGTTTTCCATATCACCGGTCCACTCGGATACCCTGTCTTCTGTACCATGGATTTCAAATAGAGGTATTTTCCTTGATTTTGTATAAGCCTGCGGCATCCAGGCCATGGTAAGGCCCGCAATTGGAGCTACAGCCGCAAAAGTCTCCTGATTACAGTAAGCCAAAAGATAGCACATCTCCCCGCCATTTGACATTCCGGTGCAGAAAGTCCTCTTCTTGCTCAGACTGTAATCTTTCTGCAGCTTGTCAGCAAGCTGGCAAAGGAAAGAGACATCATCAACCTTCATATCTTCCTGAAAAGGATAACCCACATTCCAGCATGTGTTGCCCCTGCCATCCTTTGAACCTTGGGGATAACACACCGCAAAACCATATTTGTCTGCAGCCTCACTGAAACCTTTATTCTCTATATGTTCTATTTTGGCACCATAACCATGCAATATTATGATCAGTGGAGCATCATCCTTAAGATTCTGAGGTATATACATCTTGTAGGTCCTCTCAAGGCCATCAAAAGATGCAGTGAACACCTGCGCAAAAACCCCACAGGCAAACAAAATGAACGCAATGGACAAAAAAACTCTTTTCATGCAAATTATATTAATTATTAATCCTCCCACTCAAGCAAAACCTCACCTCGGGTATTGAGTACCTTTACATAAAGTTTGTCCTTAACCTTCTTAAGAACCATTACGGTAGCATTCTTTACACCATTTCCACCGCCAATGATTACCGGATAATTGTTCTGGTCACTTCCAGCCGGGGAATCAGGCACTGCATTGAGGTCGCCTGCAAGGTAGAAAGGTTTTTCAGAGGCAGCTGCTATCTTCCCGATAATTTCTAGTGAAGTCATCCTGTCCTCCTCAGTAAGGGAAAGATGTGTGCAGGCAAACATACAGTCATTGAACTCCGCAACCAGAAGGGCCCTCTCCTCCTCCCTGCCGGGAAGCGGATACCCAATTCACCAAGGACATGTTTCTGGCCGCTACGGTTGGTCATGCTGTCAAGCTCCTGAACAGCCACAATATCGGGTGCAGCCTCAAGGATGACCTTGGCAACTCGCCTGTAATCGCGTACATTGTCCATTCCCTTGGCATTGCGCACGTTATAGGACATTATCTTAACATACTCCTGTGCAGAAGCACCAAATGCAACAAGAAGCAATGCAAATACTGCAACAATCCTTTTCATGGAATTCATGGGTTATTGGATTAGAAATGTTTCTTCATTTCAATTATTCAGTTTATAAATTCTCAAGAACAAGTTTGGCAGCTTTGGCAGACAGTACCTGCTTGCCGGCATATTTTCCACCATTGTTTAGGGTAAAGAGGAATTTGTTGTAATCATAGGTTGTGGTTACCACATTCTGCGCAACTGTAGTGCTCTGCATACCAAGTTTGCAGAACATCTGCAGCGCCGCCTCCTCTATTGTAATATAGCGGCGGTATTTGCACAAAAGTGCCTTAAGTGAATTTGCACAATCATTGTTTCTGTAACCTGCAAGAAGCTCTGCAACGCTCATGGTTGCATTTGCAGCATCTTCTCCAAGAAGTTCACCAACTGTATCATAAAGTCTGAATTTACCTCCTGCAACCAGCTCCGCAACCTGAGGTAGAACTGTAAGGGCTCCTCCCATCTCCTTCATGTCATACTGTACAAGGCTCAATGAATCATCTACAGATCCTACAAAGTGATGATACTCTTCTCTGAATCTCTCTGGGATAAGGACTGCTTCCCCCCCTTTGAAACTGCTTGTTGATACAGGAAGGACACCTTTGGCAGGGATACCACCAAATACAAGCTGGGTTGCTGCTAAAACATTGGCCTGACTTGGAGCATAACCTAATACAAATGCTGTAAAGTTTTTCACACCGGGGATGAATGGAATGGCATAAGGTGTTCCAAAATACATCATTATCATAGGCTGCTCTGCTGCCCAGTCTGTAATGAAATTGATCTGCTCAGGTACCATTCCGTAGTTTGTGCGGGCACGAAAGTCTGTTCCGTTGTATCCAAAAATGATAAGGTCATGGTTTTTGAACTTCTCACGGGCAATCTTAAGTTCAGCCAGAGAGGCAGTGTTTGGGAAGAGCAATGTATCAACCTTTCCGTATCTATTGGCCAATACTCCAAACTCATGTCCAAGCTCCGGGTGTCTGTAGCCAACGTAAGCAACTTTCTTTCCGTCAAAAGAGACAGGGATACCGCATCCGGCAGAGTTATCATTGAAAACCAGTGTCATTGACTCTTTGGAAACCTGCTTTATAAGATCCAGTTTCTTCTCCATTATGCCATCCTTAATATCCTGGTCCATAAAGTTTTTCAGCTTCTCCACATCAATTATTGGATCATGGCTTTTTTCAAATACACCAAGGCGGGATTTTAGGGCAAGCATTTTTTTAACCTTAACATCAAGTTCCTCCATTGTAATCTCACCGTTTTTAAGGGCATCCTCAATAACGGTAATTGAGTTCTCAATATCCTCCGGCATTAAAAGAATATCCACACCAGCCTTGAATGCAGCCAGCGGAATATATTTCTTCTCCAAACCGCTCTCCTTGGAAACTCCATGCATATCAAGTGCATCTGTGCAGATTATTCCGTCAAATCCCAATTCCTCTCTCAAAAGTCCTGTTACAATTGGTTTTGAGATTGAAGAAGGGGTTCCAGTAGGGTCCAGGGACGGGATACTCATATGTCCTACCATTACCATATCCACCCCCTCTGCTATAAGGCGTCTGAAAGGGTAAAGCTCTACACTGTCAAGTCTCTCTCTTGAGAAAGGCAAAAGTGGAAGTGCAAGATGTGAATCCACATCAGTGTCTCCGTGTCCGGGAAAATGTTTTGCTGAACCTGCCACACCGCCGTCCTTCAAACCTTTCATCATTGCAATGGCAAATTTGCTCACCTTCTCCTTATCTTCTCCAAAAGACCTGAAATGTACTATGTGCCTGTCGGGATTATTGTTCAAATCCACATCTGGAGAATAATTTACTTGAATTTTCAGGGCTCGGCACTCCTGTGCAATTGATTTTCCCACCTCGTAAATTAGGGAATCGCTGCTCAAGGCACCCATCTGTATAAAATACTGGAAAGCCGGAATACCAGGCCAACGCATGCTGGCACCCCACTCCGCATCCATAGTAACAAGCATAGGAATTTTAGCAAGCTTGTTGAGGGTATTGAGTTTTTCAACAGCATCATGGAAAGAGACATCACCAAGAGGTATGACTCCACCTATCTTCTCTCTCTTTACAAGCCTTTTCTGGGTCTCATAAATCTCCTTACTCTCTATAGAGGTAAAATTGATTACCATTATCTGGGCAATTTTCTCCCTTGTAGAGAGCTTGCGAAACACAGAATCTACCTGTTTGTCAATCTTTTTCTGAGAAGGATACTTGTATGTATCCCCTTTTGATGTATTTCCAGCCACCAGCACAGAAGCCGGAGTCAAAACAAAAAACAGCATGAGGAGCATTGCAGCCCTGCCAAATAAATGTTTCATATTAATTTTTATTATTATCCCGATAAATTATTCTTACTGATTCAGGAGCGTCATCCTGCCCCTTTTTATTCCCACTCTGGAACCTCCTGCCCGAGCAGATAATGCACAAAATGGTCATACAGCTTATGCATCTCAAAGGTACCGCCCAAGCTGTGCCCTTTGCCAGGCAAATAAAGCTGCTCAAAGTTCTTCCCGGCCTTCATCAGGGCTGCCACAACCTGAAGAGTTGATGCAGGATCCACATTATCATCAAGTTCTCCATTAATTAGCAAGAGCTTGCCTTTGAGCAAATGGGCATTATCAACATTGGAAGATGCACTGTAGGATTCATCCAAAGGGTAACCCATCCACTGCTCATTCCACCAGATTTTATCCATACGGTTATCGTGGCATCCGCAGAAAGCAACTGCCACCTTGTAGAAATCATTATGGAATAGAAGAGCCGCCATAGCATTCTGCCCACCTGCAGACCAGCCGTAGATTCCTACCCTATCAAGATCCATATATGGGTATTTTTGGGCCGCAGCCTGTATCCAGAGAATTCTGTCGGGGAAACCTGCATCTTTAAGGTTCTTCCAGCATACATCATGGAAAGCTTTGGAGCGGTTAGCTGTACCCATACCATCTATGGAAACTACAACAAACCCAAGTTCTGCCAATTTGGAAATCAAATGGTTGGCCGGTTTGAAGTTCTTATCTACATGGCTGTCATGAGGGCCGGCATATATCATCTCCACTACCGGGTAACTCCTGGTTGGGTCAAAATTTGACGGACGGTAAATGTTTCCCCAGATATCGGTCTTTCCATCCCTTCCTTTGGCGCAGAAAACCTCAGGGATACTCCAGCCACATGCCTCAAGCTCAGAGACATCCGCTTTCTCAAGCAGTGCAACTGTAGAGCCGTCTGCAGTGCGTTTGAGCTGGCTTACAGGGGGGCAATCAGGGCGTGAATATATATCCGTAAAGTATTTGCGGTCTGCCGAGAATTTTACAATATGGTTTCCGTTCTCAGGGGTAAGGTCCTCAAACCCCTCACCATTGAAATTTATCCTGCAATAATGCTCATTATAAGGGTCCTCACCGCTTACTACTCCACAGGCGGTAAAATATATCAACTGATTGGCCTCATCAACAAAATCTACCCTTTTTACAACCCACTCCCCTTTTGTAACCTGACGGATTATCTCCCCTTTTGCATTGTGCATATAGATATGCCTCCAGCCATCCCTCTCAGAGATCCAGAACATTTGGGCACCGTCCTGCAAATCTTTGCGGAACCTGTTGTTATAATAGAAGAAGGTCTCTACCTGCTCATCTGCAAGGTGCGTAATTGCACCATTTTCTGCATTAACCTCACCTATAACATATCTCTGGTGCCCTCTTTGGTTGAACTCAAAGGTAAAGGCACGGCTATCTGCCCTCCATCCTGTAAGGTAAAGGGAGTACTGGTTTGCATACATGGCAGTATTTAGCGGAATCTGCTTACGCTGCTCAACATTAAAAAGGACAGGAAGTGACACCGGAAGCACATCGCCTGGTTTTGCATATTCCCGCCACTGCAGAATAGGCTGCTTCTGGCTCTTCGGTGCAGACTCTATAAGCGGAATACGTCTCTCTTGAATCTCCTGTACCTTAACGGTAGCAATCTTCTTTGAATCTGGAGACCAGCTCAGGAACCAGTTGTCATAACGCAAATTTTCACTGCCATCAAGAGTAAGGGCAATCTCCTCCCCTGCAGGTTTATCATCCTTTACAGGTCTTATATAAATATTCCATCCCTTTATGTAGGCATCCCACTTGCCATCAGGAGAACGCAAAGGCTCACCCTCCTCTCTCCTGGGCCAGCGTCTTCTCTGGGGAGCTTTCTCCTCCTCTTTAAGGAGCAGCTCATGGAGTGCCTTCTGCTTCTTAGGAAGATACTGCACAAGGTCCTTCTTCTCCTTGCCCATATATTTCTTGCCTGTCTGGGCATTGACCAGATAGAAATAATCACCGTCTTTCTGATGATTCTTGTACCAGAAATAATGTGATTCACCCAACCAGTTTACATTTACTGCAGGGGAATAAACATACTTGTTATAATTGAGAACAGAATCTGCCCTCAGATAATCCATGAATGTTACTTGAGCTGATGCGTTATAACTGAAGGCTGTCAAACAAAAGGCAGCAAGGGAAATAAGCAGGAATTTATGTTTCATAAGTATAGATCTGTGAATTCTCAAAAGTTTTTACAAATGGGCAACGGTCTTTTTCCAGTTGCCGTATCCAAGGTCCTGAGGTTTGATAAGGATGTTGAGTTCACCCTCAAAATCCACTGGGAAATTTTCTGCTGCGGTAAGCTGCAGAAGGTTCATCATATCGGGATACTTTTGGGCAACTTCCTGCGATGCAGGGGTTCCAAGAAGTTTGATACATTTTTCGTCGGGAGGACACTCAGAGAAAACAATCTCCATCTCACGCTCCGTAAGGGTCTCGTCATTGTCATCCACCATCATGCAACTCTGGAAAGTCTCAAAGTTTATGGACTTGGCATATTTGACCACAACATGCCCTTTAGTCCACTCCCCCTCCGCATTTGTGGTAGGCGAATCATACCCAATCCACTTGTCAATAGCCGCAAAGAAATAAAGCATCCCCTCATGAGGGAGCTTGTTCTCCGGATCAAACGGAGCAATATCATCACAGTTTATCTGGCAAAGGAAAGTAAGCGGGTAATCAAAAGTCTCCCCATCCTCAGTAACTTCTATAGTAGGATACTCCATATTGGCAGGCATATCCGGGTCTCCCCACCACTTGCTGCCGCAAAACAGAATTCTCTCTGTTGGATTAAGTGTAAGTTTTATAGCCATAGGATTTCTCTTAGTTCTGTAAATATATTAATAATTCTTAACTTAGCATAAATAATTGCAAGATATGAACCAGCTTCTTAAACAAATGCTTTCCCATGCAGATCCAACGCAGGTTGCCTCCCTTATGAGGTTTTTCAAGACCGGTGCGGGAGAGTACGGAGAGGGTGACAAATTTCTGGGAATTAAGGTTCCTGTTACAAGGGAGGTTGTTAAGCGGTGCCGGAGGGAGACAACTTTTAAAGACCTTCAGGAATGCATCAGCAGTGAGTTCCATGAGGTCCGCCTTGCAGCATTACTGGCACTTATTCAGATATTTTCACACTCCAAAGAGGATACTGCAAAACAACAGGCATGTATAGATTTTTACTTGGCTCACACAGATGGAATAAACAACTGGGACCTTGTAGATCTCTCCTGTTATCCATTACTTGGAGTATGGCTTATGGATAAGGAGCGTACACTTTTATATGATCTTGCCCGTAACGGCATGAATATTTGGGAACAGAGGATAGGAATTGTATCTACAATGACATTTGTCCGTAACGGCCAGCTTGATGACACTTTTGCAATTGCAGACATTCTGCTGCATCACCCGCATGACCTTATTCAAAAGGCCACAGGGTGGCTGCTCAGGGAGGCTGGGAAACGGAATAAAGAGAGACTTGTGGAATACCTGGAACCAAGATACACCACAATGCCCCGTACAATGTTACGCTATGCAATTGAGAAGTTTCCCGATGAGGAGCGTTACTCTTTCCTTAAAAAATAGTATCTTAGTAAAAATTGATTCAAAAATCTCACTTATGAAACGGATTGCATATCTTCTTCTCCTCTCATTGGTATTGATGAGCGGCAATTTATGGGCCCAAAACGCCTACACAGTATATCCTGTTCCTCAGGAGCAGGTACAGCTTAAAGGGAAAGCCTCCTTTACCCAAACAGTACATGTTATAGCAGAGGAAGGAATTGACAATTTTACAAAAGAGAGGATAACACAAATCCTCAATGAAAACGGCCTTGAAGCCGCTTTTACCACAAAAGCCCAAGGTGGCAAATCTGCAATCTGGTTGGGTATAAACGGTTCAAAAGGGGCTGCAGACCGCAAGGCTACAAGTCTGAGATTGAAGAGGGACCTTTTCAGCAAGGAGAAATATGACCGCCATATTGTAAGCATTAATAACCAGGGCGGGAAAGCTCAGGTTGTTATACTTGGAGAAAATACAGATGCTGTATTCTACGGTCTTGCAACGTTGGAGCAGATATTGGATAAAGGGACTGCCAATCTCCCTTGTGCAGTATTCTATGATTATGCAGATGTGCAGTACCGTGGAGTTATTGAGGGTTATTATGGTGTCCCTTACAGCATGGAGGTTACAGAAGACCTTTTCCGCTTTATGGCCCGTTACAAATTGAACATGTATATGTACGGTGCAAAGAGTGACCCTTACCACACCCGTTTCTGGGACAAGGCGTATCCCCAGAAAATTTCCCAAAAGGAGGAAAGATATGGCCTGATGACAAAAGATATGATGAGTCACCTGACAAATGTGGCCCATCAGTGCAAAGTGAACTTCATTTGGGCAATACATCCGGGCCAGACCTTTACAGAGCTTGGAGAATCCGATGTACTGGAGAGGATCATGTCAAAATTCCAGCTCATGTACGATTTGGGAGTTCGCCAGTTTGGTGTGTTTGTAGATGATGTTGGAGTCCCTTATGACAGTCCTTCTCTTAAACAATGTGCAGAGCGTCTTACAGACCTGCAGAATATGATAGACCAGAAATGGAACCAGCCAGGCACACCTGCAGACCAGATGGTAAAACAGTTGCAGTATGTCCCTCAGCTATATGCATACAGCTGGGCAACACCTGATAATGCAAGGAAATTCTGGGAATCATTGAATCCGGTTCCAGAGAAAGTGAACATCTATACCACCGGCAAGAATGTATGGTCGGTCCCAAATAGTACAGACCTTGCCGTTCTGAACGATTATCTTGGACGTGAGGTGTCATGGTGGTGGAACTACCCTTGCAACGATGTGGATGTTACAAAGATTTTTGTAGCGGACACTTACACAAACTTTGCAGATGAGAAGCATATCCACTATAGCGGAGACCTTGAGAAGGAGCTTAAGGTAAAGACCATAATAGTAAACCCTATGCAGCAGGGCGAACTTTCAAAGATTCCTCTTTTTGGAGTGGCAGATTACACATGGAACATGGGCTCCTTCAACAATATGGCTAACTGGAAGGCATCCCTTCCTGCAATCCTTGGAGAGGATACAGCAGAGGCATTTGAGACAATTGTACCAAGTTTGAGATATTATGACTCACTTTCCCCATTGGCAGGCGTTATCAATGAGTTTAAGGCAGAGTATGCCAAGAAGGGTGCCAAAGCCCAGGCAAATGCCCTCAAAGATGAGCTTTGCAGAATAGTGGATGCCTGTAAAGTTGTCGGGAAGATGAAAGATTCCCCTTGTGTGAGTGATTCTCTGTTCTTTGCAGACTTGAGACCTTTTGTCCTTAAACTTGAGGCTATGGCGGACAATGCCAATATTATGGTTGATGCACTTATGGCTCAGGGGGAGCCTGAGATGTCAATTGTTGATTTTGCAAAGAGCTGGTCTGCGATTGAGGGGATGGATAAGAATGAAAATCACCGTTTTGACATTCTTCGCGGAATGGGTTCGGATATTGTTCTGGAGGTAAAGACAGCAGAACCTGCTGCACAGGCATTGAGACCGTTCCTTAACTGGTTGTTGGAAGAGATTGGAACCAAATATGCAAATTGTGAGAAATAACTAAATTTGCAGCAAAATTGGAGGAATATTATGGAAACAATAAATAAAGGGCTTGCAGAGTGGTTTCATCAGTTGGGCATAAATGATGATTACATGACTTTGATTTTGCGTATTGGAGCAATTCTGACTATAATACTTATTGCGTTTATAGTTGACAGAATCTGTAAAAGGGTTATTACACCCCTAATCCGCAAGGTGACATCAAAAACAGAATCGAGTTGGGATGACCATATCCTGAGTGATGATGTTTTAAGGAATGTTTGCAGACTTATTCCACCAATAGTTATTTCTGCCCTTATTCCTTTGGCACTGAAAAGTGAACCTGCGCTGCTGTCGTTTGTCCTCAAATTGTGCTGGGTATATATCACCGCTGTAGGGGTAAAACTTATATGTGCATTCATATCATCCCTGTATGCCATCTCCACTGAGCATGAAAAGTTGAAGGACCACTCCCTTAAGGGTATCTTTCAGATGATCAAGCTGGTGGTTGTATGTATTGGTGCAATCATAATTATAAGTGCCTTAATAGATAAGGACCCTATAGCAATACTTACAGGACTCGGTGCCGGTACCGCTATCCTGATGCTGGTATTCCAGGATACAATAAAAGGACTGGTTGCAGGCATCCAGCTTATGGTAAATGACATGCTCCGCCCAGGAGACTGGATTTCAATGCCAAAATACGGTGCAGATGGAGATGTTATAGAGGTTACCCTAACAACTGTAAAAGTGAGGAACTGGGACAAGACCATAACCACAGTTCCCCCTTATGCTCTTGTAAATGATTCTTTCCAGAACTGGAGGGGAATGTTTGATGTTGGAGGCCGACGTATCAAACGCTCCATAAATATAGATATGCACACAGTCCGTTTCTGTACTCCCGACGAATTGGCCCATTTCAGGCAGCAACCATGGATGGAGGGGTTTGAGGCAACAGGAAAAGAAGAGGTCAACCTTTACATATTCCGCCATTACATGGATTATTATATCCGTAACCACCCTAAAGTAAACAAAGACATGACCATGCTGGTACGCCAGTTGCAGCCTACAGCACAGGGCATGCCTATAGAGTTGTATTTCTTCTCGGCAGATACAGCATGGCTCAGATATGAGCATCTGCAGGCAGAGGTATTTGACCACATCCTTGCCATGTTGCACAAATTTGACCTTAAGGTGTTCCAGAGTCCTACCGGCCTTGATCTTCAGAAACTGAACTGATCTTTGCTATACGCAAAATGTTTAAAACTGTTCTCTGATATTACAGTTGCAATCTTTAAGGATAGCAACACATTTTTCAATATCATTAGGACGGATTACAACATTTGCAAACTGGCCATCGGCAAATGCATACATATACTCAATAAAGATGTTCTGCTCAGAGAGTTTCTCAAGAATGGCAGACATTGAGCCCGCGGTATTATTACACTGCAAGCATACCACATCAGTAAGCATTACTGCAAAATTGGCATCCCTAAGAATCCCGACAGCCTTCTCCACTTCAGATACAATCAAGCGGAGAATACCAAAATCTGTTGTCTCAGCCATGCTGAATGCATGCATGTTTATACCATTCTTACCCAAAATGCGGGTAACATCATTTATACGTCCTGCCTTATTCTCCAAAAAGATAGATAATTGTTTGATAATCATATCTGTAGTATTAAATTATTTCAAATTTCGTTTATCTATGACATGTTTGCCCTTGCCCTGACTGCGTTCAATGCTGTTAGGCTCCATAAGACGGACATCAACTCCAATTGAAAGGACACTCTTGAGACGGTCTGCAAGTCGTTTCTTCATATTCAACATCCTTCCAATATCATCACTGAAGTAATCCCTTCTCACCTCCACCTGAACCTGCAAAGTGTCAAGATTTTTCTCCCTATCCACAATAAGCATGTATTGAGGCTCAAACTCAGGCATCTCAAGTATCACACTCTCAACCTGTGAAGGGAACACATTGATACCGCGGATAATAAGCATATCATCGCAGCGGCCCACAATTCTGCTCATTCTCACAGAAGTTCTTCCGCATGCACACTCTCCCTCCATAAGGGTACAAAGGTCTTTTGTACGGTATCTCAACAGCGGCATACCCTCTTTTGTAAGGGTAGTGAACACAAGTTCGCCTTGCTGCCCGTAAGGTAGCTGCTCAAGGGTATCGGGATTGATGATCTCGGGATAGAAATGGTCCTCACAAATATGTGAACCATTCTGCTGTGAGCACTCATATGAAACACCCGGCCCCATAATCTCACTTAAACCGTAAATATTGAAACCTTTAAGGCCCAAACGCTCCTCAATCTCCTTACGCATGTTCTCAGTCCAAGGCTCTGCCCCAAAAACACCGATATTAAGGTTAATATCATCCTTTGAAAGCCCCATTTTCTCCAATGTCTCGGCAAGATACAACGCGTAAGAAGGGGTACACGCAACACCTGTAACCTTAAGATCCCTAAGCAGACGGATATGTTTCTCGGTGTTTCCCGTAGATGTAGGGATAACAGTAGCACCAAGGTTCTCAACACCATAGTGCAAACCCAAACCACCGGTAAAGAGGCCATAACCGTAACTTACAGAGAAGGTATCATCCCTATTCACACCATAAGCGGTAAGACAGCGTGCAACCACCTCAGACCATACAGCAAGGTCCTTTCTTGTATAACCCACAATTGTAGGGTTTCCTGTGGTTCCCGACGAAGCATGAACCCTCACAATCTCAGAAGGGGGAGCCGCCTGCAACCCGTAAGGATAATTGTCCCTCAAATCCTGTTTGGTTGTAAAAGGGAGTTTTACAATATCATCAATGGAGCGGATATCCTCAGGGGCAATATTCATCTCCTGCATTTTATTTCTGTAAAAAGGGACATTATGATAAACATAATTCACCAGTTTCTGCAATCTTTTGCTTTGGAGCGCATGCATCTGCTCCCGGCTCATGCACTCCTTGTTGGGGTTCCAAATCATAATCAAATTATTTTAATGGGTGATCCAACCTGAACTGCTCCATACGCTGTTGCATCACCTCATAAAGTTCATCTCTCATACGTGATGTACAGGCACGCACACCACCCTGCTTACTTCCTGTAGTTGAAAGGGAAATACTGCTTACTCCATAGTATAGCAATTCCTTAAGCAGCTCGCCGCCACTCATATCCCCATAACCTATAGTAAAAAAGAATCCGTCACCTACAGGCTCTGTCACATCATGGTCATAAACAATGTGGAAACCGTTATCGGTGAAGATTTTCTTCATCTTCTCTGCCCTTCTTGCATACTCCCTTGTATCCTCCACAAAGTTTATTTTCCCCTCTGTAGAGAGTTTCAGCATCTTAGCGTAAGCGTATTGCGTAGAAGCTGTGCAGCCAGATGTTATCATATACAGGATAGATGCAATGAATGTCTGTCCAAAAATACCTGAGTCATTATACCTCTGTGCCAAAGCAGGGAAATGGCGCTCAAACAGCTTGTCACTCACACAGGTTATTGCAATACGCTGCCCTGCATAGCTGAATATCTTGCTTGCAGACAACATAAGAATATAATTATCTGTGTAATGGGCTACAGTCTGAGGATAAGGGGGCTCAAACGGATGGCCAAGATCCCTTCTGAAATCCATGCAGAAATATGCAAGGTCCTCAAGCACAATGGCATCATATTTTGTAGCAAGTTCACCTATGATTCTAAGTTCCTGTTCCTCCAGACAAATCCACGCAGGATTATTGGGATTTGAATATACTATGGCGGCAACATCTCCGTCACAGAGCATCTCTTCCAGTTTTCCCCTCAAAGCCTCACCTCTATAACTGTAAATGTCAAACTCTTTCCACTGGGCACCAATTATTCTCAACTGGGTCTTCTGTATAGGGAAACCCGGATCTATGAACAAAATCTTGTCCTTGCTTGGGTTACGCTGCAAACAGGCAATAAAAGAGCCGTAAGACCCCATCACACTGCCAACAGTTGGGATACATGAGCGTGGGGTGACATCCACATTGAGGAAAGCCTTTACAAAGCGTGATGCCTCATTCTTAAGTTCAGGAACTCCTGCAGCAGCAGGATACTGTGAACCTACTCCCCTGTCCAACGCCTCTTTCTCTGCCTCCACACCAAACTGGTTTACAGGCAAACCTGGAGATCCCTGGTCCATCCTTATAAACGGAATACCTGTCTTATTCTCGAGATATTGTGCCACTAACAACACTTCTCCAATTGTTGCAACGGACAAATCTGCTATCTTCAATTCTTCTACTGCTTGTGCAACAATCTCTTCACTGAATATCTTCATTTTAAACTCCTCTATTTTGCCAAATTCAATCCAAGGTCAAATGCCTTGCAGTTCATCTCAACCACTTTCTCCCCTTTAGAGGCAAATACTCTGCCAATGCTCTGACGCAACTGCTCTGGAGAAAGTATCTCTATATATTTTGCTGCCATGCCCAATAGTACTACATTGGCACTTTTTGGCATATTGTTCTCTTTTGCCAAATCCTCAATTGGAAGTGACAAGGTGTTTGGCAATGACTCAAGTTCCTCATGTATTGAGTTTATATTGGGATAATTGGGAATATTCTCAAACGGATGTGATGAGGTAACTACCCAACCATCCTTGCCAAGATATGAAAGGTAACGCAATGCCTCCATAGGCTCCATTGAGATAATCATATCTGCGGCACCCTGTTTTATAAGGTCTGAGTATATTGGCTCAGTGGATAGTCTCAGGTTCGACTGTACATCCCCTCCCCTCTGGCTCATTCCATGAACCTCCGCCTGTTTGAGATTAATACCGGCCTGAGCTGCCGCATCTCCTATAATGGTGGCGATTGTAAGGATACCCTGTCCTCCAACACCTGCCAGGATAATATCTTTTTTCATTACTGATTAGCCCTTTTTTTTCTAAGTTTACGGTTTAATGTCTGCATGCACTCCCTGCGTGGGATAATTACTGATACACCCTTGTACTCAATCTCCTGCTGGATGATTCTTGTAATCTCCTCCATATTCTTTGGAATTGGAACAACAACATGAACATGCTGCGGATCCACACCAAGTCCAAGACATATAGCCTCAAACTTGTTTGTTCCGGCAGAATCCTGACCGCCAGTCATGGCTGTGGTAAGATTGTCTGAAATTATTACAGTAATATTGGAGTTGTCATTTACGGCATCCAAAAGGCCTGTCATGCCGGAATGGGTGAATGTAGAATCTCCAATAATGGCGATTGAAGGGAACAGACCTGCATCTGCCGCCCCTTTAGCCATTGTAATTGAAGCTCCCATATCCACACAAGAGTCAATTGCCCTGAATGGAGGGAGTGCACCAAGGGTGTAGCATCCTATATCACCAAAGATACGGGCCTGAGGGTACTGTGCAGCCACTTTGTTAAGCGCATCATATACATCCCTGTGTCCGCAACCCTGACATAGTGCTGGTGGACGTGGAACCACGTTCTGTGCAGCAGCGTATGTTTTCTCAGCTGCAGTGCCAAGTGCTGCGCCAACTGAATCAGGTGTAAGTTCACCCATACGGGGAAGGTCTCCGGTCAGACGCCCTTTTACAGTATAACCTGCTCCAAGAATACCTTTGACCTGCTCCTCCACTACAGGCTGTCCATCCTCTGCAACCAGAAGAGCCTGACAGTTTGCAGCCATATCCTTAATGGCCTGCTCCGGTACAGGATACTGTGAAACCTTAAGTACAGAAATTCCTTTCTCCTGAGGATTGTTCTCCATTACATAATTGTATGCAATACCGCATGCAATCACACCAAGAGAAACCATTCCTGCATCCTCAAGTTTATTGTACGGTGAGTTCTGTGAAAGCTCCTGCAGTTTTGGCTGTTTCTCCACAAGGGAAGCATACTGTCTGCGGGCATTCCCAGGAAGAAGGACCCAATTGGTCCTGTCATTGTTTGGATTCAGTTCCTTGAGCTGCAACTGCTTACCTGTCTGAACACCTGCACGTGAATGTGCAAGACGGGTAACCACCCTCATAAGGACAGGAAGCTTGAGGCTCTCCGACAAACCGAACGCATACTGCATCATATCATACGCCTCCTGTTGGCTCGACGGCTCAAGAATTGGAATCATTGCAAATTTGCCATAGAATCTTGAGTCCTGCTCATTTTGAGAGGAGTGCATGGAAGGATCGTCTGCTGCAAGCACTACCAATCCCCCATTCACACCTGTAATGGCGGAGTTGACAAAAGCATCTGCAGCCACATTCATTCCCACGTGCTTCATACACACAATGGCACGTTTGCCGGCAAACGACATACCCAATGCAGCCTCCATTGCTGTTTTTTCATTGGTGCACCAACGGCTCCTTACCTGCGGAGCATTTGCCTGAATGAATTCTGTTATCTCTGTTGATGGGGTACCCGGGTATGCGTAAACACCGCTTATGCCAGCATGTATCGCACCCAATGCAATAGCCTCATCTCCCAATAATAATCTCTTTGAAACCATATAGTATTCTGTGATTTTTCAAGTGTTTGATTTAACTAACAAATTTAATAGAAAATTCTTATCTTTGTTAGGTTATACACGCTAAAAGAAATGAAACATACAAAAACTATTGCTGCAATTCTAACCATTTCTGCACTAATCTCCTGTAAAGGGGAAATTAACACCACTAACAATACAGAAAACATGAAAAACAACCAGGTTATTGAGACAATAATGGCCCGCAGGAGCATACGCCAATATACAGGTGAGCCGGTAAACAGAGAGACACTACAGACAATTCTGGAGTGCGGAATAAATGCCCCAAGCGGGATGAACAGACAAAGCTGGGAGGTAAGGGTAATGGACAATCCCCAAATTATCGGGAAACTTAAAGGGCTGATGGTACAGGCCAACCCACAAACCTCACCACAGGCAGTTGAAGGGTGCTTCAGAGGGGCCCCTACCCTCATTTTCATTGCAAATGCAGATGATTATGATTTTTCTGCAATTGACTGTGGCCTTCTGTCGGAGAATATAATGCTCTCTGCATGGTCACTTGGTGTAGGCTCTGTATGCCTTGGCAGCCCTATAAGATTCCTCAGCAACTCCGCAGAGGCTTTGCAGATGCTTGGCTTCTCAGAGGGTTACAACCCTATTATATGTATTGGTCTGGGTTATGCAAATGAGAGCCCGGAGGCCAAGCCAAGAGATATGGGAAAAGTAAAATTTATAGAGTAATCATATGAAAAAACTATTATTCATTCTGCTTGCAACTTTAACGGTACAGCTTGGCGCACAGGATCTTGCTCACTATAAAAAAATTATAAAAGAGTTGAGTTCAGCAAAATACCATGGCCGTGGATATGCCTTTGACGGAGCCAACAAAGCGGGAAAATATCTTGCCAAAGAATTTGCCAAAGTTGGTGCGGAGGTAACCTGCCAGCCATTCACCCTTAACATAAATACATTCCCAGGGAAAATGGAGGTTAGTATAGATGGCAGGAAACTCACCCCCGGAAAAGATTTCACAGTAAGGGAGTTCAACCCGAGCCTCAAAGGGGAATTCAAACTGTACTACATAGACACTTTGAATTATAATCCCGACAAAATCTTTGCAGACCTTGCAAGTGAAGAGTACAAGGGGGCATTTGTAGTATGTGACTTCATGTTCACTTACAAACACTCTAAAGATTTCAAGAAGATGCTCAGTAAAGATGGCTGCAGTTGTTCAGGAGCCCTATATACATGGGATTCCCCTCTAAAATTCTACAAGGCTTATGGAGAGACAGTCAGGGAGAAACCGGTACTTTGGGTCCCTTATGATTTCCCTAAAGATGCAAAAACCATTAAAGTGGATATGGAGAATGAATTTCTTGAGAATTACGGGTGCTTTAATGTTATTGGTAAGGTAAAAGGAAAGAGCAGTGACAGCTGTTATGTGTTTACCGCCCACTACGACCATCTTGGAGTGCTTGGCAAAAAGACATTCTACCCGGGAGCACACGATAATGCATCGGGTACAGCTGCAATTGTGACTCTTGCCGGATATTATGCACAGAACCAGCCTGAGTATGACATGTATTTCATTGCTTTCTCGGGTGAAGATGCAAACCTTAGAGGTTCTGAATGGTATGCCAAAAACCCAATGGCTCCCCTAAGCCGGATCAAATATCTGTTCAATCTTGATATGATTGCAGACAACAATCCTGTACAGTACTGCGAGGTTAGTGATGAGGGGATGAAAGGGTTTGCCCTTATGGATAAAATAAACACAGAAAAAGGTTTCTTTAAAGCATTGAACAGAGGCAAGCTTGCAGCAAACAGCGACCACTGGCCATTTGCCCAGAGGAATGTCCCTTGTATTTTCCTTGAGAATGAGGGTGGTGATGCATTCAAATACTACCACACTATCTACGACACCTATGATACCGCTTTTTATAATACTTACGAGCCGGTATTCAACCTTATTAAAGAATTCATCAGACAATACTAAACAATTATGACAGAATATAAGATCACAACAGGAACCGTTGAAGATATAAACGACATTGCCCAGTTCCAGGTAGATATGGCCCAGGAATCCGAGGGGACATCATTGGATAAGGAGCGGGTTGTAAAAGGTGTGACAGCTGTTATGGAGGATAAATACAAAGGTACCTACATAATTGCAAGGGCAGATGGCAAAGCAATTGGAAGCCTTATGCTCACAAGAGAGTGGAGCGACTGGACAAACCGTTGGTACTGGTGGATTCAGAGTGTGTATGTAAGGCCTGAGTATAGGGGAAAAGGTGCTTACAGGGCCATGTACGCCAAAATTAAAGAGATGGCTCACCAGGAGGGTGTGACACAGGTAAGACTCTATGTAGATAAAACCAACTACCCCGCACAACAGGTATATCAGAAACTTGGTATGGATGAGTGCCACTATCTGATGTACGAGGAGGTTCTTGGCTGATAGGGTCATGCAGTAAAACAAGAAAATGGGGTAACCGTAATGGCTACCCCATTTCTATTATGTATAATAATTATTGTCTGTACTCCCCTACAAAACGTGTTACAAGTTCAAACAACCTGCTGTAATTCTCGGCAGAGAAGTTCTCAAATGTATCTCTTGGAGAGTGGTAATTCTTGTTTGTATCACCGTCAAGCTCAATATATATGGCAGGAACACCCTTCAGGCCAAAAGGATAATGGTCTGCATAATCATCCAAAGGATGCCTGTCGAGTTTTCCAAACGGAACAGCCATGGAGTTGTTTATGGAATTGAGACACTCAAGTCCTGCCTCGCCAGGATCTGAAATCTGGCAATATATCTTGTTTCCGTTATCTCCAATCATATCAAGCTCTACAAAATACTGGATATCCTCCAAAGGGAGCAGCGGATTGTCTGCATAGAAGAATGAACCAAGTAGATTGTTCTCTTCAGAATCAAAGAAAATGAACATTACAGAATACTCAGGGGGATTCTCTTTATAGTGCCTCATAAGGTTAAGAAGCATTGCTGTTCCCGATGCATTGTCATTTGCCCCATAGAAAATTTCATCGCCGCATATACCAAGGTGATCATAATGGCACGCAAGGATAAAGTGCTTTTGGGTATCTTTGGTTCCTGGTATCCATGCTATAATATTGTGTCCGTCATTCTCTATCATTTCTGCCTCCACATCAATGGAAACTCTCTTTGCATCTGATGGGAACGACTCTTCCACCATAAATACCGGCATAGGTGTATTGAAGTGGTTGCGGCTTTTGAAATATGGCAAAAGTTCTTTCCCTTTGCATATAAGTGCCCCAACTTTATCCATTGGCACAAAATATGTCTTATACACCTCAATTCCAGGATAGGTGAACATGGTCTCACCAAAGTAATCCCAATCAAGGACAACTGCTTTATCCTTAAAGGCTCCCGAATTGACATATTTGCAGAATCCGTCGGGAGTAAGATATTTGTTATCCAAATAGACTACATCCAACTCACCTTTAAAAGTTGGGGAAAACTCCTTAAGAGTGTATTGTACTGTATGTTCCAATGTATCACCATCAACTACAAGCTCCACTGCACCCCTTTGGGCATTCAAAGGGTGTTTAAAATGCTGCAAATATGACAGCTGTTCAGGGGTCCCTTTGCTCCAACGTCCGGCATCTGCAGGGGTAATCAGGCTCTTGAACTCAGGTTGCAGAGCATGCAATTGGGGTCTCTGTTTACCCTCCCATGCAGCTGAAATCACTTCCGACGGGATTGTTCCAACCCCCAATTTGTCTATCTCACCCAGAATGAACTCTGCAGCTCTTACGGCACCGTCTTTATAATTGCTCCTACCGTAATACTTTTCCGACGAAAGTTCTTTTACCACATCTGTATAATATTCCTTGCTTGGAGAGAGTGTCTGCGGATTCTCCTTGCACCCTTGTAATATACCCATACACATAGCCAGTAAAATAATTTTTTTCATAATGCAGTTATTTTGTGTTCAGATGTAAAGTTAATATAATTATCGGGAATAAAATTATTAACTTAGTGGAGAATTTTTACTGTTATGGCCTACCGCAAATTTGACACATGTTTTTTTGAGAGATATGCACAGCTCACCCTGCAATATATTCTTGGGGAGAGGTATGCTGCACTTGTGAATAAGGACAGGCCGGATTTGCAGTGTGAGGACCACTCATTGGGAATTGAGGTTACAAGAGCCATGGAACCTGGCCGCTACAACGCAATGCAGCTGCTCAAAGAGCTTGCCGGGATGCAGATCAAGGAGGAACATCGGGAAGATATGCAAAAAATCATAGACTGCGGTTATGGATACGGTCTCCCCGGGCTCAATTATATGGGTGCATTGGAGCAGG
Source organism: Candidatus Egerieisoma sp. (assembly GCA_045592425.1). Taxonomy (GTDB): domain Bacteria; phylum Bacteroidota; class Bacteroidia; order Bacteroidales; family UBA932; genus Egerieousia. Next base: position 26,289 of record JAZNUT010000016.1, on the reverse strand, counting down.
AATACTGGTCGCTTGCCCTACCGTTGCAGCGAATTATAAAATCCAAAATAGAAAAGGTTGCAAGGGGCTTTTATGGGGAATTCAAAGAGTTCGGGCTTTATGTATTCTGTAGGGAATTGCTCAATATCCAACAGGTTGAGCAGGCTGTGACATATACACTCCTATTGCAGGACAACCTTGATATACGGTTCAACACCCTGTACCTTTCCCAAACAGACACCCTGTATGTCTGCCGCCTTACAGATAATATTATTTATGAAGGGACAAACTCCCGTATAGAGGAATATAAAATTCCCGACGGGTTACGCCGGGAATTGTTCTTCAAATCTCTTGGATATTGATTATTTGTTCAATTTTGGAGCAATAAGATCATCATAATCCTCCATAGACCTCTTGATTACATCTTTTGCTACCTCAGGGCCATAAATTGAGATGAACTGCATTCTGCTTGTATGCTCCCCTGGAATATCCTTATAAGTGCTGAAATAGTGTATAAGTCTGCGGATAATGTCAATAGGAACGTCGTCAATGTCTTTCATATCTCCATAAACCGCATCACTCTTTAGGACAGCAATAATTTTGTCATCTGCCTGGTTATGATCCAAAAGTCTCAAACCTCCAATTGGACGGGCATTCACAATAACGTCTCCGTGGGTAACATCCTTCTCTGTAAGGATACAGATATCCAATGGGTCACCGTCACCCTCCACATCGGTCCTTACAAGAGCTTTGTTTGTAAGTTCAGCCATTTTAGGGCCGCAATAGCTCTTTGGGAGGAATCCGTAAAGAGATGGTACTATATTGGAAAACTTCTGTGGTCTGTCCAAAGATAGATAACCAGACTCTTTATCCACCTCATATTTGACTGTATCTGTAGGAACTATCTCAATGAAAGCCCTAACAATCTCGGGAAACTGCTCTCCCTGGCTTATTCCGTGCCAAGGATGAGCCTTAAAGACTCTATTTTCAACCATAACAGAACAAATTTAAGAAATATTTTTTCTCGTTGTCACTGAAATTGAAAAAAACTATGCTGCCACGCGTTTTCCAATATATCTTACAATATCATCAATACTTCTGAAATGGATAAGGTCATTGTTTGGAACAGAAATTCCAAAATGTTCCTCAAGAGAATTCACAATCTCCATAAGAACAAATGAATCTATGCCAGATACAGCCTTGAATGGCTCAGAAGTAACAATCTCCTCTACAGGAAACTCAACATATTCCTGCAATATTCCCAAAAAGTCTCTTTTAATAAGCTCCATATCTACAAAATAATAATTCCCTCCTTAGAGCATGTCTTAGGCAAAGTCGCACGTTTGATTTTGCGTGAAGAGGTTTTCTCATACTCAACAGAAGGCAACTCCAAATACTCAATTCTTTTATAATCCGGCAAAAGTACATTTATTTTCTCAATATCCGCCTTAATTTTCTCCCTATTGTCCCTAATTTCTTCATCTTTAATGAAAATTCCTGCACAAAGAACGTTATGGGACATATTTCCGTTAATCATTTCTGCCTGATAAACAACAATTTCATCTGCATAATCCATATTGGACTCAATAACATTCTCTACCTCCTCCGGACAAATGTTCTTACCGTTCTCCAAAACAATTGTGTTCTTTTTTCTTCCCGACAAGAATACCCTCCCTTTGGAATCAATCCTTGCACTGTCTCCAGTATTGAAATAACCCTCTGAATCAAACACAGCAGCAGTGGCCTCGGGATCTTTATAATACTCCTTAAAGACACTCTTGCCTTTAACACAAAGGTCTCCCACACCATTCTCATCAGGGTTTGCAATCTTAACCTGCAAGCCTGGACAAGGGTATCCTACGCTCAAGTGCTCATCCAATGTATCACCATTTATAGAGATAAGCGGACCGCACTCTGTAATTCCGTAGCCATTCTCCATTTTCATTCCCAGATCACTCATACCCTTAATCACAACCGGATTGAGCATGGAACCGCCACAAACAATAACCCTAAGGTTGCCTCCAAACGGAGCAAAAAGATCCTTGAACATTGAATGGGTCTTGTCAATTCCAAATTTTCTCAAGAAATTGCTGATACGGATTCCTTTAGCAAGTTTCTCCTCTTTCCCCTGCTTGCGTACACCCGCCTGGATATTCTTATAGAAAGCATTGGCTATCATAGGGACAACAGTAATAAGATCAGGTTTGAAGATTTTGATATTCTTCATCATATATCTCATATTGTTGTTGATATATGTAAGCCTTGCACCTGCAATCCTTGTCATGATATGGGTATTGATCTCAGTTGCATGGTGCATAGGAAGCACACTCATTGATGTAAAATGAGGAAGAGCCCTTATGGCATCCTGACAGTTGGTCATGTTTGCCGCCAGATTCGCATTTGACAAGACAACCCCCTTGTTGGCACCGGTTGTACCGCTTGTAAAGAGAATTTTTGCAGGAGCATCCAAATCCAGCTCCATATTTCTGAATTTACCATTTTCCTGCAAATTCTTACCCCTCTCCACAAACTCCTCATAATATGGAACACCTTCAACCTTTTTATCAATTGTAATGACATCTTTAAGCAAACCTCCCTTGGAAGCAATATTCTGCAAACGCTCAAGCTGCTCACTACCACACAAAACGGCAGTTGCATCACATTTTGCCAAAAGAGTCTCCAAAAGAAGATCCGGTGCATTCACATCTATAGGAGTTACAACACCAACACCGCTGGAAATTGTAATGTCAGAAACAACGTATCTGTAACAGTTTTCACTCACAATGGCAATATGGGCACCCGAATAACCTGCGTCGACAAGTCCGTCACCCAAATTCATAACCTCCTCATACAGGTCATTTACAGTATGGTAAACAATCTCATTTTTCTCATCCAGTTCTGCCAATACATTTTTTGTAGGAAAATATTTCTTAATCCTCTCCAACATATCCCTTATACTGGTACAATCACCACCTTTAAGGACAGTATTGGCCAACATCTCTCTTTCTGATTGGTATCTCATAATTAAAACAATTCGTTAAGTGGATTATTAGGGTTCTTGAGTACAGACTCAATTACCTTTATATATTCATTCTGGAACTCTATCATCTGCTCAGTAGTGCACATTTGTGTCTGAATATCATACATGGCATAAATCTCCTTGGTCCCGATATTGAAAATAAGGGCCATATATGCAGGCAAAGCTCCTTTGCCATTTGAGTGGAGCTGGAACTTGATACCCTCCGGCAAAGAGACAGGAATGAAAGAGAAACAGAAATTTGTAAGCTGGCTCAACATTGAATAGTTCCACAGCTTGTGCTGCAAATCCTGCACCTCAAGGAACGACAGCTTGGTATGTCTGTAAAGCTCTGTCTGGTCCTGTGACAGCGGAATGATATTATCAATGAAAGAACGGGTGTAATCTACTGTAGTATAAACACTCAAACTCTGAACCTTTGTACCTGCAGCTTTACGGTCTGCAATGGTTCCCCTACAGTTCATAAGCTCAAGAGGCAACTGGTAAGGTAGTTTCTCATTCCTTAGCGAGCATGCGATTGCACATGTATAGAAGAAAAATGTATTAAGTGAAATGGCGTGCTCTGTACACAATTGCTCAACCTTCTCTGTAATTGTAGAAGGGATCACAAACCTGTATCCTCTTGTGTCACATTTTACAAAAAGGTATGGCAATGAGCGGTGCCCTTTCCTTTTAAGCTTGAGCCAACGGTCACTTTCATTACCGTGGATTCCGCAATATGCCGGCATTTGAGGATGAAGCTGCTCATAATACTCTTTAAAGAACGCCTTGTCCTTTTCAAGTGCAGCCTCATTTGCCCTGTATTGGGTATCCTTTTTAACAATCTCCTCAAACTGCCCCGGAGCAGGAGGCAATTGTTCGCCTTTATCCAATGCGTTATATATCTGGCACAAATCATTCACAAGTACACCTATACCGTAGGTATCTGCTACAAGATGACTTATTTTAATAAAAATCATCCTCTCGCCATTTGGTCCTACAGCAAAAACGGTCTTGAATGTCTCCCCTTTGAAAACATTTACGGCACCTTTACGGAATTTATGGACAAACTTCTCAATATCACCATATTTGGAGAATGACATGGTAGGAATCTTCTTTAATGTGCAATGCTCCCTGAAATACTGGAAATTCTCTTTTCCCTTTTTCTCGCACACCAGTCTCAAACAGTCATTTCTCTCCACAAGGAGTTCAAAAGCCTTTGTCATCAGCCCCTCTTTAAAACCGTTCTCAAAAGTCAATGAGAATATGATATTTGAGACCCTTTTAAAAAGGGAAAATTTTGTCTGAAGATGGACAATATCCTGCGAATAGTTGAATAAGTATTTTGTCTGTGTCATTACTCGTGTTATTTCATTTTATTACCCAATTCCAAAAGAGCCGCATAATCCTGTTTGTCAACAGGTGTTGGCATATTGCATTTTTTATACAACTCTTTGGCATAGTTTAAAATTAAAACTGCCTCCTCTTTGTCTGACATTGTTGTAAAAGGAACATTGCACCACGGCATACCAACCCTTGAACCGTCAAAGCAGGAGTATTTTTCTATATTGGACTTCTTTGTATCATTAAATGCCTTCTGATTATCTGCAGCAGCTTTTGCTCTTTTCTCTGTACTCCAGTCCCTCTTATAAAGCAGCTGGGACAAATAAACATATGTGGATATTCTCAACTCATCAGCAGGAATACATGTAGCCGCCTTGCGTGCAAAATTGATTGCCGCCTCATTGGACTTCATAGGGTGATTATAGTACAACTCGGACAATGCCTGCCATGCTTCTGAATAATCTGTACAACCAAGTTTATCCAACATTGCTGTAAGGTCTTTTGTCATTTTGGGCACTGCAGCAGCCTGTTCCATAAGGGAACGTGTCTGGCAATCCCTCCCTATATTGGCACAATGCCACATGTAACACTCCTTACTTGAAGGATTCTCATCTATTCCCATCTGGGCATACTCAATCCCTTTTGCATAGTGTGCACGTTTTGCAGCCTTACCTTGCTCCATTTCACCCAACATAAGAGATACTCTGGAAAGACGCCAATAGACCTCTGCCTTATCATTGCCAGAATTTGCATTCTCAAGCATGACAAGGAGTGTGTCACGGTTCTCCATATAGTTACATTTGTATCTGAAATCCTTATCAACAGACAAGAACCCTGCAACTATCGCTGCAAAAAACATCAATCTTAGCATTCCAAAAAAAATTTTGACCTGCAAAGGTATCATTTATCTTTATAGTTTACAACAATAAAGGTGACCAAAAATGGTCACCTTCAATATACTGTTGTTATATATTAGAACAATTACCTACGCATAGGCTGAGCTTTCACTTTCTCGGGATAGCCAGGCAAAACCGGTATCCTGTCTGTGTCCATAGCCGCATTCAATGCAAACCAAGCCACCATAACAGCATCCACTCTAAGATCATCCAAAGAGAGTCTCTCATATGTATCCATTACTGTGTGGTAAGTGCGGTCATATTCAAGCTCATCCTGAATGAACTGGTATGCAGGAAGGCCATAGCGGGTGAATGAAAGATGGTCTGTGCCGCTGGTTTTTCTTAATGTTAGGGTTGTAAAGCCCAAAGACTCCATCGGACCCATCCATTTCTTAAAGAATGGAACAGCCATATCATTCTCCTCCAAGTAAATACCACGGAAACGGCCGGAACCGTTATCCATATTCAAATACAATGCAAACTTGTCATAACCGGGAAGTTTCTTGCCTTTCTTCACATCATACAGATATTGCTCCGCATAACCCCTTGAGCCATACAATCCTTGCTCCTCACCTCCCCAAAGGGCAATCCTGATGGTACGTTTTGGAGCAATGCCCAACTCTTTGATGATACGTAGAGCCTCCATCATAACAATACAACCTGAAGCATTGTCTGCTCCACCTGTTCCACCGTGCCATGAATCAAAGTGAGCGCCCAATAAGATAACCTCATCTTTAAGTTTAGGATCTGTACCTGGGATCTCTGCAACAACATTGTTTATTTTACAGTTGTCTGTAAACTCATTTTTGATATCAAGCTCAATTTCAACCTTCTCCCCTTTTGCAAGCATACGTGCCATACGGCCATGGTCCTCAATTGGAAGGACAATCTCTGCAACAGGCTCAGCCTCTCCAGATTTATACTGCACACCTCTTGACGAAGGGACATTGAATGTACCGCCTCCACTTATAACAGCAACTACATTCTCCTCCTTAATGAATTGGGAAATGGCATTCTGCAACTCACGCTGTGCTGCCCAATTGCCGCCACCCGGCCATCTGAACCTCTTATATGGTCTTCCATCCTTAGCCATCTCCTCAAGCTGCTCATCTGTATATCTGTTTGCAAGAGGGTCAAAATTAATCTCGTATGTCTGTGTAGCAGGCATAATGACAATCTTGCCCTGCAACTTGCCTCTATATTTTTCAATATCCTCTTTGCTCTGGATATCCATAAGGACACACTCCCCTTTGACAAGGCCGTTGGTACTTCCGCTCCATGCTTTGGGATTTGCTGCAAAACTGCAATAGTAAGGGGCTGTCATTGCAACATAATTCTTTACATTATCCCAACCACCTTTGTCAAATTTGTATGCAAACTCAGTTTTTACATTAGAAAAGCCCATCTGCTCAAGCTTATCCATTACCATAGCCTCAGCCCTGAGCTTAAGCTGTGAAGCAGCAAGACGCGGCCCCATATCATCTGTCATAAACTGGGCCAACTCCTCTACTTTTGAATTAGAAAAGCCCTCATTTTTAATTCTGTAAGCAATCTCATCAGAAAGCACATTCTGGGCTACAAGTGCAGATTGGCCAAAGGCACAAACCGCAAGAATAAACAATGCTATCTTTTTCATATTTTTAAAATTTGATTAAATCACATTTTGGAGTTGTAAAAATAGCAAGAAATTTACTAAGTTAGTATTTTAAAACAACCAACTTGACCATGAAAAACAATAATATCAACGGACACTTCATTTCAATGTCAATTTTTGCCGGCCTTCTCATAGGTACCGGAGGGCTTGTGTATCTGCGAGTTGGCGGCATACCCGGGGCAGTACTTTTTGCATTCGGGCTCCTTTCTGTAGTAATGTGCTCAGCCCAGCTCTTCACCGGCAAGGCAGGATACCTTCCACCCAAACAGTTGTTGCGCCTTATAATAATGCTCCTTGGAAACGCCGTAGGCTGCCTTATAGCAGCATACATAGCACAATATGTATCCTCAGAAGCCGTAATGGCCAACTTGGGTGGAATTCTTTCTTCCCGACAGGCTGCTTCATGGCACTCACTCCTTGTAACCTCTGCAGGAACAGGAATGATAATGACCCTTGCAGTATATGGGGCAAGAAAAGGACACTACCTCCCACTGCTGTTTGGAGTACCGGTATTCATCCTTTGCGGCCTGCCCCACTGCGTTGCAGATGCATTCTACTACGACCTTGCCGCCCTACATGGCCAATGGGGCTGGTGGATCCTTGGCGCCTGGTTCTGGGCTATCCTTGGAAACTACATTGGCTGCAACCTGCCAAGAATCTTCATGAGAGACACTTTTGAGAAATAGATAGCATATGTAGGGTGCGGATGCAGGATGCGGATGCAGGATGCGGATGCAGAGTGCGGATGCAGGGTGCGGATGTAATTTGGGGGGCCTTACTGGCACTTTTGTACCAAAAAGAGGCATTTTTCAGTACAAAAGTTTGAAATAATGAATTTGGTGCCAAAAAGAGTATCTTTTTATGCACAGAATTGGATACAGGAGAATTCTGTACCAGAAAGAGCCCCTTTTCAGCACAAAAATTGAAAAGAATGAATTCTGTACCAAAAATAGTATCATTTTGTGCACAGAATTGGATACAGGAGAATTCTGTACCAGAAAGAGCCCCTTTTCAGCACAAAACATATTTAATATGAGAGATATGAAAATAATAAGATTCATTTTGGCAATTCTGTTGGCTGGAGTATTTTCCGCACAGAGTGCCACAGCACAGGAACAGGAGCTTAAATTCAATAAGGACGGCAAGTTTAAGATTGTGCAGTTTACAGATATCCATTGGATTGGCGGCAATGAGAATTCAGAGATTGCAGGCGAGTGCATGAACAATGTGCTGGATGCCGAGAAACCGGATCTTGTAATCTATACCGGCGATCTCATTTACGGAGAGCCCGCTGCAGAGGGATTGCGCAGGGCTCTGCAGCCAGCAATTGAGCGCAATATTCCATTTGCCGTAACCTTTGGAAACCATTGCGACGAGCATGACATGAACCGCCAGGAGGTCTTTGAGTTCATTAAACAGATGCCGGGCAACCTTACTTCCACAACAGAGGGAATCCATGGTGTAACCAACTATATCCTCCCTGTAAAATCGGCAAAGGGCAATTACTCAACATCTGCGGTTCTGTACGTTTTTGACAGTAACTCCTACTCCACTCTAAAACACATCAAAGGCTACGGCTGGATAAAACACAACCAGATACAGTGGTATATGAAAAACAGCGCTGAGTACACAGCAGCCAATAACGGCACCCCGCTCCCATCATTGGCATTTTTCCACATTCCGCTACCTGAATACATGGAGGCAGTAAAAGAGGGAACAGTATTCATGTACGGAACCAGAATGGAGACAGTATGTGCCCCTGCAATAAACACAGGCCTCTTTGCCGCAATGCAGGAGTGCGGAGACATAATGGGAACCTTTGCCGGCCATGACCATATAAATGATTACGCAGTGCTCTGGAAAGGGATAATGCTTTGCTACGGCCGATACAGCGGCGGCAACACCGTCTATAACGGAATCCCCGGAGGCAACGGCGCCAGAGTAATTGAGCTCACAGAAGGCAAAAGGGAATTCACCAGCTGGATAAGGCTCTCCGACAGCCAACAAATAAACAGGTTCACTTTCCCATCAGAACTGATCAAATAGACTACACGCAGTAATTATCAATTAATTAAATAGATTCCAAAAAATAATTATTTTTAAAGATTCTGCAGATATTGACAACAAGAATGCAGTGGAACTTTCTATTATGTCTGAAATTGTCATAGAGTATGAAACAGAACATTTTCCTATTGAAAAGCCAACCGTTTCACAGCTGATAGAACTTGCATTGGAAGAAGCCAATATGACTCAAAAGCAGCCAGCTTCAGAAATTGGTGTAAGTCCATCCAGAATAAATGACTATATCAGTGGTAGAGCTTAACCTACTTTAAAAGTAGCCAAATCATTATGTAAGGCTCTTCACATTCAACCTTCTGCAATGTTGGGATTATAAAATTAAGCCGGATCAAAAATTTTGACCCGGCTTAATTAATTTTTTGTAAATATCCTACAACACTGTTTTCCACAAACCGTGCAAGTTGCAATACTCGTAAACTGCAACAGGTTTGTCTGAACATGTGCAGAATACAGCCTCTGCTTTCTCTTTATCTTTAACGGAGATTCTCATTCCGCCGTTCTCAGTCTCAACATAGATGAATGAAATATGATGCTCTGGAGTCATTGGGTGAGGTGCACTGCCTACCTCCACTTTAATTGTACAGTCGTCAACTTTAGTTACAACAGGAACATGTTTCTCTGAGCTTGCATCAACTGTATTAGGAACCAACTCCTCCATTTTCTCACCACAACATACAACTGAAACGCCTGAATCAACAACTTTTCCAATTACATTACCACAATGTCTGCATTTATAAAATTTAGTAGCCATAATATTACATATTTTTAAGTGTTTAACATTCTTTTTATTTAACATCGGGTTACGCCTTTTGTTCATCCCCCGTTGTTTTGTATTGCAAAGATATGATAATAATTTTAATTTACAAAATATTTTTAATAATAATTTTTAAATTTTATAAAAAGTTTTCTTTATCGGGATTAAAATTACTGAATTTTTGCTACCTTCACAAACAAAAGAACAAATACACACATACACTATGTCAAACATCAAGAAAATAGAAGAGATTCTAAAGAATGCCTTACAGCAGTCTGCCCTTGAGGATGCAGAGGAATTTGAGGCGCAATTGCAGGAGATAGAACTTTCATTGGCAGATTTCTACCCTGAGACCCCTTATTACACTTATCTTATGACCCTCATTACAAAAATCAAGGAGGTTCATGGAATTGATGAGGAAAACATAGATGAAGATTTCCTTCTTCCCGACGAGGATTTTGTTCTTGAGTTCCCAGAGGAGGAATATACAGATGAGGACAGAGCCTTCCAGGAGAAAGAGGATGATTGCCTGAATTATCTTTTTGAGTAGTACAGCGTATATATAATAAAAGGAGATGGTCACCAGACCCATCTCCTTTTTTCTTACTATCTCCTCCCCTTATTTGAGTTTCTCAAGGATGTGGGCAGGAACCGCCGCTTTGTTTACAAGGATATTCATTGTCTTGTATTTTACATAAGCCTCTGATGCATAATTGTGGCCTTTGTAGTCGCCCAACTCACCCCATGAGTTCTTTACCATGTAGTATTTGGTGCCCTTCTGGTCTTTTGCAATTCCGTAGATATGCATAGCATGGTCATCTGTAGTCTCTTTGTTGTCGTATGCAATCTGGCGCATCTGTTGGGTAATCTCTTTCTCCTTGCCAGGGGATTTGAGGTTGTAAAGGGCAGCCTCTTTCTCCTCTTTTGATACTCCAATCCACCTTGCCTCATCTGAACCTGCTCCCATATTTGCCTCCACATCGGGGATTATAGCAAGGCCGTTCTCGCCCCAGCTCTTCTCTGACATGTCTGATGTCCAGCCTACTGTATATCCGTTTTCAATTGCATAGTCCATAATCTCCATAAGCTCATCCAACGGTACATTGTAGTACTGGGTGAATCTCCAGTTGTCCATTACCTCAATTGCAAACTGCCCGTAGAAAGGATGATGTGTGAATGAGGTGAAAGCTATATAATCGTCGGGATTAAGGCCAAGAGACTCTGCATAGGTTTTAGGGGTGTATTCCTTCCCCTCATATGTGAAGGTCTGGGGTATTTCTCCCAAATAAGCTGCAATCACATTATTGAGGCCTTTTACCCATGCGGTGGATAGTTTTCTGTTTGGATTGTCTCCAACCGCATTCACATAACCTCTAAGGACACCAGTAAGCTCGCCGTGCACATGGCCCGACTCGCCATAATTCAACCCTGGCATAACACTGTTTGGAACAATTCCATCCCTGCCAAGAACGTAAAGAAGGTCACCGAAATCAGAACCTGGCCCAAAATGAAGATTCTTGTCCAACTGTACATATTTTATTGCCCTGTCTGTGTATGATTTGGATACAACAAACATTTCAGACAAATCAAGGTCTGCAGGAGCCCCTTTTCTTATGGCTTCACTCTCAAGGAAGCTGATTCCAGAGAAACACCAGCATGTACCGGTCCTGTTCTGGTCCTTTACAGGTGTTACATAGTTTGCCTTTACAGTTGTAAATACATAACCCTGGGGTTCCTGGGCCTTTTTATTTTTCTTCTGTGCAAATGCAGGTACACAAACTGCCCCCGCAAGCATTAGGATTGAAATGGTCTTTAAAAGTTTCATAGTATTAGTGTTTATTTCTACAAAGATAAGGTTTTATAAAATTAAACCAATGGATGATTCGGTTGTTTGTAAATAAAAAAAAGATGAAAGAAATAGACATTACCCCAAGGACAAGCCACAAAAGAACTGTCAAACAATTGGATATCAAAAAATATATGGGGCACTGGTACGAGATTGCCAGATATGACAACATGTTTGAGCAAGGTCTGGTTGATGTGGATACATTTTACTCCCTTCTTCCCGACAACTCTGTAAAAGTGATAAACCGTGGAGTGAACCCACATGGAAAGATTAAGACCATGGTAGGATCTGCCTATCTCCCTACAAATAAAACACCCGGTCACCTGAGAGTGAGCTTCTTCTGGTGGTTCTATTCCGATTACAACATCATTCTGTTGGACAAGGACTACAAATACTCTGTTGTAAGCGGCAAGAGGGGACAGTACTTGTGGATACTCTCCCGTGATAAAACGCTCCCTGGAACAACCCTCGACTATATATTCAAATTCTTAAGAACAAGAGGATATAATCCGAGCAAACTTATATTCAATTAAAACTCATACAATTGTGAGGCATTTCTGCGCGGAAGACACACAAGTTGCATATCCTCACCAGCTTTAACCCCTATGGAGGCAAGTGCTTTTGAAATACATGCGTAAGCCTTTGCAGGGGTATTGTTGTTTTCGCTCAAATGACACAGGAACAGATGGGAAATTCCGCTGTGCCAGAACCTTTTTACGGCAGAGGCGGCCTGTTCATTGCTCAAATGCCCCTTACCCTGCATTATACGCACTTTAAGCTCTGGAGAATAAGAGCCTTCCAAAAGCATATCAAGGTCATAATTGCTCTCAAAAATCACAACCTGCGACATCTTGCAGTATTTTACAATATCATCTGTCACCTCACCCACATCTGTAAGGAATGTGAATTTCACACCATAGAAATCTATAAAATAGCCCACTGTCTCTGTGGCGTCATGAGGTACTATAAACGGTGTGAACCGTACCCCCTCATACACACTCTTCTCCCCTGCAACTGTCTTGCGGACATTACCTTGCAACCTGCATCTTGTACAAGGGTGATTATCCAGGGAAGCATGCAATTTTGCAGTTGCATACACAGGCTTGTAATATTTCTGGGCAAGCATTCCCAACCCCTTTATATGATCTATATGATCATGGGTAACCAATATGAAATCAATGGACTCAATACTCACCCCATACTCCTGCAGCCTCTTTTTAACCGTTCTGGGTCCAATCCCTGAATCTATAAGAAGCGCCGTATTCTCATTGCCTATATAATAGCAGTTGCCGTTGCTCCCGCTTGAGAGACTGAAGAATTTAATCATGCTTTTCCAACTCTTTATATACCCTTTCCCTAAGATTTACGGTCACATCATACAGAAGCCCCTGCAACCCAAACTCCTTGCCCTTCTCTATATTGGCCGCTGCATCATCTATGAAAAGGGTCTCCTGCGGTACAATACCTGAATCTGCAATAAGGTTCTCAAAAATTTCGTTACCCGGTTTGGAACATCCCATCTCATATGAGAGATAAAGTTTCTCAAAAACATCCTCAATATCAACACCATAAGCCTGCAGAAACAGTTCACAGCACCTGGACCACGCAATAGGATTCACATTGCTCAACAACAGCAGGTTGTATTTCTCCTTCAGCTCAAGCAGCAGCTCAACCTTGTATGAATCCACACAAACAAGAAAGCTGTTCAGAGCTGAGTCTATCATACTGTCTGTCACTCCATCTTTTTTGCATCTGCTCCTCACCTCATTTCTGAACTGTTCTGAGTCTATCTCTCCACTCTCAAACTTTGCAAAGAATCCTTTCTGTGCATAGGCATTAAGGTAATCTCCAAAATTGTCAAATCCCAAGTCTCTGGAAAAATTCTCCAGACACCTCTCCCTGTTGAGAGATACCAGAACCCCTCCAAGGTCAAAAATCAAGTTTTTTATCATATTTCTACAATGTGCTTATTGTTTTTTCAAAAAGGAGACTCATCTTGTCGGCAGCAGCATTGGCAGCACGCACCACATCATCTCCATCGTTCACATAATCAGGCGAATAATCATCGTGTGCCTCATTGGTTATCACAGACATGCCAAATACAGGGATACCGCAATGGCGGGCCACAATAACCTCCGGAATAGTTGACATTCCAACCGCATCCGCTCCTATGGTCCTGAAATATTTGTACTCGGCAGGGGTCTCATAAGTAGGGCCTGTGCTGGCCAGATACACCCCTTTGTGCAGTGCAATTCCCTCCTGTGCCGCAATCTCCTCCACACGGGCCATCAGTTCTGGGGAATATGGACGTGTCATATCGGGAAAACGGGGACCGAATTCCTCCATATTTGGTCCAATGAGAGGATTAGGCAAAAGGTTTATATGATCCTTTATAATCATAAGGTCTCCCACCTTGTAACTGAAATTCACCCCTCCGGCCGCATTTGAGACAAAAAGATATTTTATTCCAAGGAGTTTCATCACCCTTATGGGAAGCGTCACATACTCCATAGGGTACCCTTCATAGTAATGGAATCTGCCCTGCATTGCCACAACAAATTTTCCTCCAAGGGTTCCGGCAATAAAATTCCCCTTATGCCCTACAGCTGTAGAAGTTGGGAAATATGGTATATCCTTATACGGTATAATTATAGGGTTCTCTATCTTGTCTGCAAGTTTGCCAAGACCGCTTCCAAGTACAATTCCCACAACCGGCTCCCCAGATGAACCCATACGCCATTTTATATGTTCAGCAGCGCTTACAATTCTATCAACTCTCTCGTCCATAATTATTTGTATAATTTATTGCACACTTTTTTAACATTTTCCAAAATCTCACTTTCTCCAGGTACAACCCTGTTTTCCATAACAATCTCCCCATTGCAGATAACTGTCTCTATACAGGAAGAGTTTGCAGAATAGACCAGATTTGAAAGGAAATTGAGATTTGGGACAAAAGCATAATTCTCAATATCCACAATTGAAATATCTGCCAGTTTTCCCACAGCAATCTCTCCGGCATCAATACCCATTGCCAAGGCACCGTTAATTGTGGCCACCCGCATCAGCTCATCCAGAGGCATTGCCTTTGGGTTGAGCCTCCACCCCTTCTGCAACAGGGCTGCAGTTTTCATGGCCTCCCTCATGTCAAGATTGTTTGAAGAGCCGCATCCGTCAGTTCCCAAACATACAGTAACCCCTCTATCTCTCAATTCTTCATACAGGAATCTGTGTCCCGACGACAATTTGAGGTTTGAGTTTATATTGTGCACAGCCTTTACCCCATAACGGGCCATAATATCCATATCATTGGGGCTGAGCCACACACAATGGGCAGCTATCACCTCAGGACCAAGCACCCCAAGATTCTCCAGATGCTCAAACGGAGAGCACCCGTTGAGGGCAATTGAATCCCCGTTCTCTTTCTGTGTCTCAGAAACATGGATATGTACAGTAAGGCCTTTGCTTCTGGCAAAATCACTGCACCATTTTATCATGGAATCGGAAACTGTATATGGGGCGTGAATCCCCACAGACATTGAGCACCTGTCGCCCCAATTGAGCGACTTCTCATACATTGCCTCCATTCCTTCCTTAATTGCACCATCCTTGCTCTCATCTTTCAAATCCAAGGCCACAAAGGCATGGGAACTTCTGAGCCCCATCTCCTGAACCGCCCTAACAGCCGTATCAATCATCCAATACTGGTCATAGAAAGCTGTAGTACCTGTCTTGAGCATCTCCAGACAAGCAAGCTTTGTACCCCAGTAAATGGCCTCCTCATCCATTTTGGCCTCCACAGCCCATATATCCTGCAACCAGTCAAACAGTTCCACATCCTCCCTGTACCCCCTTGTGAGGGTCATGGCACTGTGGGTGTGCATATTCACAAACCCGGGTATTGCCGCCTTCCCCTTCCCCGACAAAATTTTACACCCGTCGGGAGACTCCAGATTTTCACCTATTGCAGAGATTCTGTTTCCTTGTATGAGGATATCCTTGACTTGTGAGCCAAGCAAAATCCCCTTTATTAAAATATTGCCCATATAAACTGTATTGGTAATTTGTAAAGATACTCAAAAAAGGGGAGCATGTTGCAATTTTAGGGGCATTTATAGAGAACTTAACGGATTTTGTTGTATTTTGGCAGTAAATTGTACCACAATATGAACTTTGTCTGGTTAGATATAAACGCATCATGGAGCCACTCGTCACTTGCTTTGCCGGCTTTGCACGCAAACTTGTCTGCTGATACTGCAGCCAAATGCAACATGCAGGTGGTAAGGGGGACCATTAAAAGCCCTGTCCAACAGATTGTACAAGAACTTGCCGCAAAAGATCCCTCATATATTTTTGCAACCGGATGGCTGTTTAACATAAATTACCTTAACGAGGTCCTTGGCAGAATTTCTGCTTTATGCAATCCTTTGGGAATTTTCTTGGGAGGTCCCGAATTCATAGGTGACAATGAGGATTTTCTCCGCACCAACAAACATATTACAGCTGTATTCAAAGGTGAGGGGGAAGAGATGTTTGAACATTTCATCGCCTCTTTGCTCGCCTGTGACGGAGGCTGGAAGAAAATTCCAGGTTTTGAGTGGGTTGAGGCGGGGATATATCTTACCAGCAACACAGTAACAGTACAGAATTTCAAGGAGCTGCACTACCCGGAAGAGTCTGAACTCTTCAGCTGGGACAAGTCTTTTATACAGATAGAGACCTCCCGCGGCTGTTTCAACTCTTGCCGCTTTTGTGTCAGCGGAATAGATAAATCTCCTGTATCTGACATACCGGTTGGAACTCTGCGGGAAAGATTCCACAATGCAGCAGAAAAAGGGATAAAACAGATCCGTCTGCTGGACCGTACATTCAACGCAAACTCAATGCGTGCCTCCCAACTGCTTGATTTGTTCAAGGAGTTTGCCGGAAGGCTCACTTTCCATCTTGAAGTACATCCCGCACTGCTCCGTTCCCCATTCAAGGAGGAGCTTATGGATATCCCAAAAGGTTTGCTCCACATTGAGGCTGGAATACAGACTCTCCGGCAAGATATTCTGGATACATGTGCCCGCAAAGGGTCATGTGCCAATGCCGTTGAGGGGCTCAAGCATTTGATCTCATCTGATTCGTTTGAAGTTCACGCAGACCTTATTGCCGGACTGCCTGGTTACTCATACCGACACCTGTTGGAGGATACTTTGCAGATGATGCAGATTGGGCCTGCAGAGATACAGCTGGAGAGCCTGAAGCTGTTGCCTGGCACATGGTTCAGAATTCATTCACAGGAACTTGGAATAAAGTTCTCTCCAACTCCGCCGTATGAAGTTCTTTCAACTCCAGACATCTCCTACGCAGAACTGGGCAAGGCTATGACTCTCTCAAAAGTTATTGATTTGTGGTACAATGATTCCAAATGGAGAGTTCCGTTCAGCCAGATATTCAGTACAGAAAACAGATCCTCAATTACAGGTTTGCCATTGCTGGAACAGCTTATAGAGGAGTTGCATGGGACAGATTATATAACCCAGCCGTTGAGTTTGGAAAACAAGGGAATCCTGTTGTACCGCTTCTGCTGTGAGCACATTCCGGGCCTTGCTCCACTTATATCACTCCAATGGGTGAGAAACGGCCTTTCAATAAAGAAAGAGCCCGCGCAGAATTTCATCAAATGGGATTTGGGACAAGGTGCGCAATCAAACCCTTTGTTTGTAGAGGGGGGCCCACGCTACAAATATTACCATTTGACATACAACGGCACCCGATACTGGTTCTCCTTCAATAAAGAGATTGAAAGGATTGCTCCATGCGGGTATTTTGCAGAATTCCTGGGAGAATAATTTTTTGGAGAATTATCTGCAGGAAGAATAATCTGTCGGGAGTATAATCTGCGGAAAAAAAGGACTATAAGAGCATCTCCCCTTTTGCCAGAATGTAGCTGTTGCCACCAACATACACCTGGCCATTTGGTTTGAGTTCTGTTGCCACAACTGATGGGCGGTTCATTGCCTCTCCCTGCATGAATTTGCATTTTGCACCTGGCTGGATGATATTATTTTTGTACAGGTAATATGTAAGGGCAGCATTGGCTGTCCCTGTTGCAGATTCCTCAGGGATATCATAAAGAGGGGCAAAATTCCTCACATGGGCTGTAAACCCATCTTCAGAAAGGGCAAAAGCGTGTACTCCAACCACCCTCATCCTTTCACTCAGGGCAGAGAGGGCCTGCATATCAGGGGCAAGTGACTGGAGGGCCTCCAGGCTTGCTACAGGCATAATTATATCGGGAAGACCGGTAGAAACAACTTCTGCAGACAATGCAGGATGAACGGATGAATCTTCTCCACCTTGCGGCAGTTGGAATTCCGCTTCCAACCCCATAATTCCCTGCAACTGCTCCTGATCCACTTGAGTTCCTATAACCTGAGGAGCGGCCATCTGCATCATTATCTCTTCCCCTACAGATACCTCCAGATCCCCCGCCAAAGTGTGGTTATGGCATACAGTACCTTGCGGCACAATCTTCTCATCCCTTAGCACTGAGAAACTTGCAATTGTGGCATGTCCGCAAATATCCACCTCCGCAGCCGGGGTAAAATACCTAACCGTAAACTCTGCCGGCCCATTCTGCTGCACAAATGCTGTCTCCGAATATCTAAGTTCTGCAGCAATTTTCATCATAATCTCCTCCGCCGGAAAATTCCCATTCTCCCCCAACAGTACCACCCCTGCTGGATTCCCCCCAAACGGCTCCTGTGCAAACGCATCTACCACAAAGTATTTCATAATTACGTTGTCCTTTTTTACATTTAATTGATTTTCAACCATATAAAAATAAGCATTTTTACACAATTAAAAAAATGAAATTTCAACTATTTAAGAATCAAAAAGTTACACAAAAAGACAACGTAATTAAAAACAGTTGAACAAATTTTCATTAAAAATCATGTTTTTATAAACAAATAGCAGTATTTTTTACTTTTATTCTTATATTTGTTAAGTAAAAACAGAAAATTAATGATAACCAGACAGCTTATATCACCGGAGAGTATTGTGGTTGTTGGAGGGTCTGACGATTCCACCAAGCCGGGGGGCAATGCATTGAAGAACCTCATAGAAACAGGATATAAAGGGAATTTGTATGTTGTCAATCCAAAAACACAAAATGTTCAAGGGAGGCCCACATACAGGACTGTGGAGGATCTTCCAATGGTGGATTGTGCAATACTGGCAATCCCGGCCAGTTTTTGCCCTGCAGCGGTGGAGACGCTTTGCAAGGATAAAGGATGCAAGGCAATAATCATTTTCTCGGCAGGCTTCCACGAGGAAGGGCCAAAAGGGGCTGAACTGGAACAACAAATAGTTGGAACAGCAAACAGGTATGGGGCATCACTGATAGGCCCCAACTGTATAGGCGTGATAACAAACAGCTACACAGGAGTCTTTACAAAACCTGTAACAAACCTATCCCCCAATGGGGTGGATATAATATCCGGTTCAGGGGCAACAGTGGTTTTCATTATGGAGGCAGCCCTCAAACATGGAGTGAATTTCTCACATGTGTTCTCCGTAGGCAACAGTGCCCAAATTGGAGTGGAAGATATCCTCAAGTATCTCGACGAAACATACGTGCCTGGGGTAAGTTCTCCTGTAAAACTGATGTACATAGAGAGCATCAACAACCCGCAAATGCTCCTCAAGCATGCCAGATCCCTTATAAAGAAAGGTGCCCGTATAGCAGCAATAAAAGCGGGATACAGCGAGGCTGGAAGCCGTGCAGCATCATCCCACACAGGTGCACTGGCATCTCCCGACAAAGCTGTGACCGCGCTCTTCAAAAAAGCGGGAATAATAAGGGTATATAGTCGTACAGAGCTTGTAAATACAGCCATGATACTCTCTATGCCAAAGCCAAAAGGGAAAAACATAGCTGTAATTACCCACGCCGGCGGACCTGCGGTAATGCTTACAGACATACTTGGAAGCAACGGTATAAACATACCGCAACTCTCCGGGGCAAAAGCCCAAAGGCTCCTTGGCAAACTTTTCCATGGCTCTTCTGTGGCAAACCCCATAGATTTCCTTGCCACCGGCACAGCGGAGCAACTTGGACAAATAATAGATGCCTGCAACAACGACTTTGATGAGATTGACGCAATGGCCGTAATCATTGGCAGTCCTGGGCTTGGGGATGTGACAGGGCTCTATAAGGTGATACTTGATAAGATAGCAACCTCACCAAAGCCAATATATCCAATCCTCACCTCAATTGTAAACGCAGAAGAAGCAATAGAGACATTCCAGAAAATGGGGGGAGTATGTTTCAATGAAGAGGTTGCGTTTGGACACGCATTTGTGCAGCTTGCAGACTCCCTCAAGCTTGAGGAGGAGCCGGAAAACCTTCCACAAGTGGATGCCAAAGCAATCAGGGAAATTATAGATAATGCTCCCGACGGTTATCTTCACCCTTCTTATGTGCAGAAACTCCTTGATGCAGCAGGGGTAAACAGAGCAAAAGAGGGTGTGGCCACTACCCTACAGCAAGCCAAGGAAGCTGCAAAGGCAATAGGCTACCCTATTGCCATGAAAGTTGTAGGGCCTCTGCACAAGACAGATGTAGCTGGAGTTACCCTCAATGTGGCTGATGAGGATACCCTTACCTCTGAATTTGAGAGAATGATGAGGATTCCCCAAACTACAGCAGTGCTGCTGCAGCCTATGCTTGAGGGAAAAGAGATATTTATCGGGAGTAAAAGGGAGAAAGGATTTGGAACTATGGTAATGGCCGGACTGGGAGGGATATTCATTGAGGTGCTGAAGGATGTTGCAACAGAATTGGCCCCTATTTCTACACCCAAAGCTCTTGAGATGGTAAAAAGTCTTAAAGGATATGAAATTATTAGGGGTACAAGAGGACAAAAAGGGGTAAATGAACTTATCTTTGCAGAGATGGTTTCAAGGGTATCCCAACTATGCACAATCGCACCGGAAATTGCGGAGATGGATATCAATCCGCTCCTTGGAAATCCACAAACAGTTACAGCTGTAGATGCAAGGATAAGAATAGAGAAAAATTTTTACAATGATTAAAAGACTTTTTACTAAATTAGTAGCTGAATACAACCAATTGACACCAACAGGCAAAGGGATGGTCATTCTCATTGTACTGCTTGTTATAGGAATCATCATAAGATGGGACGCTACAATTGAGGGAATAGCCAAAGGTTTCAACTTCTTTGGCAACAAATAGAATTATAAACATTAAAAAATATACACAATGGCAGTAAAAGGAGCAATAGTAGTGGATACCGAGAAATGCAAGGGTTGCAGTGTTTGTATTGCAAACTGCCCTACGGGGACCATTGCACTCTCAAAAGAGGTAAACGGCAAGGGATACAACTTCGCTTACATGGCAAATCCCGACAATTGTACAGGCTGTACAAACTGCGCAACAGTTTGTCCGGATGCTGTAATTACAGTATATAGAGTAAAAATATAAAAAATAGACGGATATGGCTGAAAAGATACTGATGAAAGGTAACGAGGCTATTGCCCACGGTGCTATAAGATGTGGAGCTGATGGCTATTTCGGATACCCCATTACTCCCCAGACAGAGGTAATTGAGACTCTTATGGCGGAGAAGCCTTGGGAGACAACCGGAATGGTTGTACTTCAGGCAGAGAGTGAAACATCTTCCATAAACATGGTTTACGGTGGAGCTGCAACAGGTAAAAAAGTTATGACCTCTTCCAGCAGTTTGGGTATCAGCCTTATGGCTGAGGGGTTGAGCTACCTTGCAGGTGCAGAGCTCCCTTGTGTTGTAGTTAATGTAATGCGTGGCGGTCCCGGCCTTGGTACTATCCAGCCTGGTCAGGCAGATTATTTCCAGGCTGTGAAAGGTGGCGGACATGGTGACTACAAGATGATTGTTCTCGCTCCCGCTTCCGTTCAGGACATGTACGATTTCGTTGGACTTGGCTTTGATCTCGCTTTCAAATACAGGGTTCCTGCAATGATGCTTGCAGATGGTGTTATTGGCCAGATGATGGAGAAAGTTGAGTTGGGACCTGCAACTCCAAGAAGAACAGACGAAGAGGTTGCACAGCAGTGTCCATGGGCTGCTACAGGTAAAAAGGGAAGAGACAGGAACATCATTACCTCTTTGGCATTGGATCCTCTCGTACAGGAGCAGAAAAACATAAAACTTCAGGCAAAATACAAAGAGATTCAAGAGAATGAGGTAAGATACAGCACTTACAAGATTGAGGATGCGGAGTATGTTATTGTAGCATACGGATGTATGTCGAGAATCTGCGAGGAGGTTGTGGATCAGGCAAGGGAGGCCGGATATAAAGTTGGACTTCTCAGACCTATCACCCTGTTCCCTTTCCCTGAAAAACAGATAGCGGAGCTTGCAACCAAAGTGAAAGGCTTCCTTTCAGTTGAGATGAGTGGCGGCCAGATGGTTGAAGATGTGAAACTTGCAGTAAACGGCAAGGTACCTGTAGAGTTCTATGGCAGAATGGGTGGTATAATCCCATCTCCAGAGGATGTGCTTGAAGGATTTTACAACAAATTTAAAAAGTAGAGCGTTATGGATATAAAAGATATTATTAAACCCGAGAACTTGGTTTATTCCAAGACTCCTGTACTCACAGATGCTGTAATGCACTACTGTCCGGGATGTTCACATGGTACAATCCACAAGGTTATTGCAGAGGTTATTGAGGAGATGGGTATCCAGGACAAGGCAATTGGAGTTTCTCCAGTAGGATGCGCAGTATTGGCATACAACTATATAGACATAGACTGGGAGCAGGCCGCACACGGAAGGGCTCCTGCAATGGCCAGTGCAATGAAACGTCTTAATCCCGACAAATATATATTCACATACCAGGGAGACGGAGACTTGGCGTCAATTGGAACAGCTGAGGTAATGCATGCATGCAACAGAGGTGAGAACATTGTAATCATCTTCATAAACAACGCCATTTACGGTATGACAGGCGGACAGATGGCCCCTACCACCCTTCTTGGACAGAAGACATCAACCACTCCTTACGGTAGAGATGCCAAACTCAACGGTTATCCTATGAAAATCACAGAGCTTATCGCACAGCTTGAGGGTACATGCTATGTTACCAGACAGTCTGCACACAACCCTGCAGCGGTAAGAAAACTTAAGAAAGCCATAAGGAAAGCTTTTGAGAACTCCATGATGGAGAAGGGTACTTCATTTGTTGAGGTTGTAAGTACATGTAACTCCGGATGGAAACTCACCCCTGTGCAGGCAAACAAATGGATGGAGGAGAACATGTTCCCATTCTATCAGTTGGGAGACATGAAAGACAGATAGACCATTAACGCAAAAATAGAACAGATATGAAAGAAGAATTGATAATAGCAGGATTTGGAGGACAAGGAGTACTTTCAATGGGTAAAATCCTTGCATATTCCGGTATCATGCAGGACAAAGAGGTTAGCTGGATGCCATCATACGGCCCGGAGATGCGTGGTGGTACAGCAAATGTTACAGTAATTATAAGTGACAGGAAGATTGGTTCTCCCATCCTTGGAAAATGCGATACAGTGATTGTCCTTAACCAGCAGTCTATGGACAAGTTTGAAAGCTATGTAAAACCTGGCGGACTGCTTTTGTATGATCCTAACGGCATTACAAGACATCCGGAGAGAAAGGATATAAACATCTGTACAATTGAGGCAGCAGAAGAGAGTGCAAGAATGGGCAATCTTAAAGCTTTCAACATGATTGTGCTTGGTGCATTCCTTAAAAAGAAACCGGTAGTGACTATGGAGAGTGTGGTTGCCGGACTTAAGAAATCACTTCCCCAGAGACACCATCACCTTATTCCAATGAACGAGCAGGCAATTAAGGTAGGTATGGATAAAATAGTGGAAGTAAATACTTTATAAGCAACTACCTTATTCTCGATTTAAAGCCTCTACTATTTTGTAGGGGCTTTTATTTTTTTCTCAAAAAATATTATTAAATTTGTCATGAAAATTTTTCTAAAATGAGTGCAGAAAGTCAAATAGTAATTGGTAAGCTCAAAAATCATATCCAGCAGATAATATCAAAATATGAGCTTGCTGCTTCAACAAATGCACAATTGCAGGAAGAATTGGCAAAAACAAGAACTGAATTAGAAACTAAAAACAGAATAATAACAGAGTTAGAGCAGAAAGTTGAACAGATGCAACTGGCAGATGCATTTGTAAAATCGTCAACAGATGTGAAGGAGGCTAAAAAAAGGATAGGAAGGATTGTGCGGGAGATTGACAAGTGTATATCAATGTTAAACGACTGATAATGGAAGAGGAAAAACAGAGGATTAAAATAACAATTGCTGAGAGGCAATATCCGCTGACAATACATCCATCGGAGGAGGAGAGCATGCGTGAGGCTGTCAGGAAGATTAAGGAGAGGGTTGAGTTCTATAAAGGCAGGTTCAAGGATAGGGATGTTCAGGATGCATTATCTATGTCGGTACTGCACTTTGCAGTAAGAATGGTAAAATTGGAGCAGAACCGTGAGTTTGATGAGTTGGTTGAGGACTTGAAGGTTTTGGACAAACAATTGGACGAGTACATATTACATATTGGCAAAAATTAACTTTTAGCCGTTGGATCACAGCTCTTTGCGAAAATCAACATTTTATTGCAGAACCGAGTCAACCAACAGACAAAAACAGGCCTAGGTGACCCTTATGGGGATTCCGGATTACGGGACGTTGGAAGTTTGCGTCTATAATTGGAGCTCAAATCTTATTTTTAAGGTTTTTCTGAAAACAGCGGGTCCGGCGGCTTTTTTTATGCTTGAACTTAAACAAAAAAACACTATAAAAACTTAATAAACACAATTAACGAGTAAAGAGAGAAGAGATGGAAATTTTAACTATTGTCATTTTATCGCTATGCGGTGCTCTCGCTGGTTTCTTGACTGCATATTTTGTAGTAAATAATGTGGTTCTAAAGAAAAAGAAAGAGCAGATACTTAAAGAGGCACAGACAGAGGGAGAGAATATAAAGAAAGAGAAAATCTTCCAGGCTAAAGAGAAGTTTCTGCAGCTTAAAAGCGAGCACGAACAGTTTATAAACGAGAAAAACAGCCAGATTCAGCAGCTTGAGAATAAGGTTAAGCAGAAAGAGATTCTTGTAAACCAGCAGAACTCTGAGGTTGCAAAGAAACAGAAAGAGGTTGACCTTATTAAAGAGAATCTAAAGAATCAGGTTGAGATTGTAAACAAGAAGAGCGAGGAGTACGAGAAACTCAAACAGCAGGCTATTGAGAAGATTGAGAGCCTTGCAGGTATGACAGCAGCTGAGGCTAAGGCCCAGTTGGTAGAGACAATGAAGGATGAGGCCAAGACTCAGGCCATGTCTTACATCAACGATGTTATGGACGAGGCAAGACTTACCGCATCCAAAGAGGCTAAGAGAATTGTAATCAACACAATTCAGAGAACTGCCCCAGAGACTGCAATTGAGAATGCAGTAACAGTGTTCAACATTGAGAGTGATGAGATTAAAGGTAGAATCATTGGCCGTGAGGGTAGAAATATCCGCGCATTGGAGGCTGCTACTGGCGTTGAGATTGTTGTGGATGACACTCCTGAGGCTATCCTCCTTTCTGCATTTGACCCAGTAAGAAGAGAGGTTGCCAGACTTGCACTTCACCAGCTTGTAACCGACGGCCGTATCCACCCTGCAAGAATTGAGGAGGTTGTTGCCAAAGTACAGAAACAGCTTGAGGAGGAGATTCTTGAGACCGGTAAGAGAACATGTATTGACTTGGGTATCCACGGTCTTCACATTGAGCTTATCAAGCTTATAGGTAGAATGAAATACCGTTCATCTTATGGTCAGAACCTTCTACAGCACGCAAGAGAGGTTGCCAACATCTGTGCTACCATGGCTTCAGAGCTTGGTCTTAACCCTAAAGCTGCTAAAAGAGCAGGTTTGTTGCATGATATCGGTAAAGTATCTGATGAGGATCCTGAGCTTCCACACGCTATCCTGGGTATGAAACTTGCAGAGAAATACAAAGAGAAACCGGAGATCTGCAACGCAATTGGTGCCCACCATGAGGAGGTTGAGATGAGCTCATTGCTTTCTCCGCTTGTATTGGTTGGTGATGCCATTTCAGGTGCAAGACCTGGTGCAAGAAGAGAGGTTATTGAGTCTTATATCAAGAGACTTCAGGATATGGAGAACATTGCCCTATCCTACCCTGGCGTTACCAAAACTTACGCTATCCAGGCTGGCCGCGAACTTCGTGTAATCGTAGGCAGCGAGCAGGTAACAGACCAGCAGGCAGAGCAGTTGTCTGTAGATATAGCAAAGAAAATCCAGGACGAGATGGTATATCCGGGCCAGGTAAAAATTACCGTAATCCGCGAGACCCGCTCAGTAAGCTTTGCAAAATAATCCAACACACACATAACCACAGAGGTGTCCCAAACGGGCACCTCTTTTTTTTTCTTCCCGACAGGTGGTAAATTTGATAGATTTGTTTTTTTGGGGGGCTGTTGGATTCTGTGGATTTGCGGGGATTTGCGGGGATTTGCGGAGGATTGCAGGCACTTTGTGCAGAAAACAGCCCAATACTGCACAAAGTCTCATAAAACACCTCAGTCCCCAAATACTGCACAAAGTCTCATAAAACACCTCAGTTTGTGCAGAAAACAGTCCAAAACTGCACA
>JAZNUT010000015.1:0-51095 GCA_045592425.1 Candidatus Egerieisoma sp. | reverse complement strand
CCCCTCCACCCGCCACTCTGTACGGAAAACGCCCCCTTCTGGGCACAAAATTGCCCGGAGCACAATTCTGTGCTGAAAAAAGTATCTTTTTGTGCACAAAATCCTCTCCCCTCGCCACTCCGTACGGAATACGCCTCATTTTAAGCACAAAATCCTCTTCTGCCACTAATCCGTACGGAAAACGCCCCCTTCTGGGCACAAAATTGCCCTGAGCACAATTCCGTGCTGAAAAAAGTATCTTTTTGGGCACCAAATCCTCTCCCCTCGCAACTCCGTACAGAAAAAGCCCCCTCCTGGGCACAAAATTGCCTTCTGTCACAAATCTGTACGGAAAACGCCCCCTCCTGGGCACAAAATTGCCCAGAGCACAATTCCGTGCCGAAAAAAGTATCTTTTTGGGCACCAAATTGCCTTCTGCCACTAATCCGTACGGAAAACGCCTCATTTTAAGCACAAAATCCCCTTCTGCCACTAATCCGTACGGAAAAAGCCCCCTCCTGGGCACAAAATTGCCCGGAGCACAATTCCGTGCTGAAAAAAGTATCTTTTTGGGCACCAAATCCTCTCCACCTGCCACTCTGTACGGAAAAAGCCCCCTCCTGGGCACAAAAAAACCCATCAGGACAAAACCTGATGGGCATTAAATTGTGGGCGGATCTATAAGCCGAGTTCTGTACTTCAGACTGATGCCCCAAAAGGCATCCTAAGAAGCTCCTATCATTTATCTGTTGCAGCCTACCCCCCGGCAACGGGCGAGCAACCCTTAATTACCGGTATACATGGCCTTGCAGGATGCAGTAGGATACCGCTGCAGTGTCACCAAAACAGCCTGTGGGCTCTTACCCCACTTTTTCACCCTTACCGTAGTAATGCAGTCAAACAACCCAAAGGTCTCCTGCCACGCGCAAAAGCCAAAGCCTTATCACCGGAACAAGCCGGACGCTTCTACGGCGGTTATTTTCTGTTACCCTTGCATAAACTCATCGCCTATCTGTGCTTTCCACAGTGCATTGCTCTACCCTGCCCGGACTTTCCTCCCAATTGCTTGAGCGATAGGACGACCCGCCTTAAAGCCGCAAAGTTATGAAAAACCTTAAAAATTCTCAAATCAAGAGAACATGCAATCTCTCCAAAGAAAACATACACTCTCCCAGCAAAAAAACTACTTCTCCACCAACTTAACTTTATACATCTTTGGCCAGTACTTGCCGGTAAGATAAATATCCCCGGTAGCTGGATTATATGCAATCCCATTCAACACATCAGTAGTGGAAGTACGCAAAGACTTTGGAAGCAGCCCTTTACAATCAATCCTCCCTGTAACATCTCCAGTATCAGGATCAATAATTACAATATAATCCTGAATATACACATTCGCCCAAATCTTTCCATCTATGTACTCAAGCTCATTCAAAAAAGTAAGCGGCTGTCCACCCATTGTAACCTTCTTGTATCCCCGCACTGCAAATGTTTGCGGATCAAGGAAATAAATATAAGGAGTACCGTCGGAGAGGATAAGATTCTTCCCATTTGTGGTAAGCCCCCACCCCTCACGAGGATTATAAAGCTCCCCCAGGAATTTGAATGTATTTATATCATACACAAAACATTTGTGCTCCTGCCAGGTAAGAATGTAAAGGAAATCCCCAACAGTGCAGGACCCCTCCACAAAATATCGGGCATCAAAATTCAAACGCCTCAAATCCTTCCCGCTCTTCAAATCAACCTTTCTGAACGAAGAGGAACCGTACTGCCCGCAGCTCTCAAAAAGCTCCCCATTATGAAAAAACAAACCCTGAGTATAAGACCTTGTATCATGGGGCAAGGCCTCCACAACCTGCAACTTATACTCCTTAACCTTTTGGGCCCCAGCCACAAACGGCAGCAACACCAAACCCAAAACAACAAAAAATCTAAAAATCTTCATCCCGACAAATAATTTCTGCACAAAGTTAAACTAATATTCCTGCTTGCAAAAATCTCTCCACACCTGCCAAGCCACTCCACAAAAACCACCCTGCCACCTGCAACGACAATTCCTCCATCCACCTTCAGACTTCCTCCATCCACCTTCTGCCTCCGGCGTTCTGCCTTCTGCCTCCACCTTCTGCCTCCACCTTCTGCCTCCGGACTTTACATCCCCTCGCAGCCATTCCGTACCAAAATAACACCCCAATCCGACACAGAATCAACTGCAAAACAAATCTGTGCACGAAAAAACACCTTTTCAGACACAGAAACCTCCCCCGCAGCCATTCCGTACCAAAATAACACCCCAATCCGACACAGAATCAACTGCAAAACAAATTTGTGCACTAACATCAGTAGAAAACACCTGCAAGTGCACAATTTTGCTGAATTGAAAATTTCTAAAAGAAGCAAAATTTTAAAATCAGAAAATCAAAAAGAATTTTCTTTTTAAGAAAAAAAAATTTACGCATTTACTCCCGCCTCCAAATCATAAATTTTAGTATTGCAGAAAAAAATTATGAATCAGCAAGACTACGAATTTTATGAATTGGGGCCGGTATGGCATTTGTGTACACCAGGCAAGCATCAATGTACAATCTTCAATACAAGGGACGAGTATATTTACGGAATGAATCTGGTGGCATCAGCAGCAATACATTTCAAAAATAAAGTAAAGATTCTCACATTTCAGATAATGAGCAATCATTTTCACTTTGTATTAATATGCGATGAACCTGTACTGAAAGAATTTTTTGACTATATCTACAAAAAAATGCACAGATACCTTGCCAGCAACCAAAGAGAATCAGAAATAAAAGGGTTGGAATACAACGCCTATAAAATTGATAATCTGAGATATCTGCAAACTGTAATTACTTATGTAAACAGAAACGGCTACCTTGCAGAAACAAACGCCACGCCATTCTCCTATGAGTGGGGAGCAAACAGTTACTACTATAACCAATTGAATGACTGTATTTTAACACACAAACTATCCTCAATTTCAAAATCCCGATTAAGAACAATATTCAAATCACGCACATTTGAACTCAATGCTGATTATGACTTCATCCCCAACAAAGGATATGTTTCCCCAGCCTCCTATTGCCACATCCAATTGGCAGAAAATTTATTCACAGACTCCCGACAATATTTTCATATGATTTCCCGACAAGTAGAATCATACTCACACATAGCAAAAGAATTAGGAGACACCATCATCTACACCGACAGCGAAATATACAGCGCACTCATATCCATGTCAATAAAAAGATACAACACAAAAAATATAACATTACTTGGCAAAAATGAAAAACTTGAGATGGCAAAAGAACTGCACTACAATTATAATGCATCAAACAAACAAATAAAAAGAATACTTAAACTCGACGAAACAATACTGGAATCCATATTCCCCAACACACTCAAACACAAATAAGTTGTACGAAAAAAACACCTTTTCCCAGCACAGAATTGCATTCCAGGCAAATTGGTGCCCAAAATGAGGCGTTTCCCGTACGGATCTGCAGCAGAAGAGCATTCTGTGCACAAAAAGATACTTTTTCCAACACAGAATTGCATTCCAAGCAAATTTGTGCCCAAAATGAGGCGTTTTCCGTACAGAATTGCATTCCAGGCAAATTGGTGCACAAAATGAGGCATTTCCCGTACAGAATTGCATTCCAGGCAAATTGGTGCCCAAAATGAGGCGTTTTCCGTACGGATCTGCAGCAGAAGAGCATCCTGTGCACAAAAAGGTACTTTTTCCAACACAGAATTGCATTCCAGGCAAATTTGTGCCCAAAATGAGGCATTTCCCGTACAGAATTGCATTCCAGGCAAATTGGTGCCCAAAATGAGGCGTTTTCCGTACGGATCTGCAGCAGAAGAGCATTCTGTGCCCAGAACAGGGCATTTCCTGTACAGAATTAAAATTGAGTAGAGGGAAATGCATTGGGGGCTACCCGAAAAAAATCAAGTAGCCCCCTATATTACAATTTCCAATACTTATTGCATCTCTACACCTCTACCAACTCATACTCCCTGCTACCCAAACCAATCTCCTGAGCATACTGCAAACCGCTCTCCCAGTCGGTATCGGGATGGATATGTTTGAACAGTTCAGAATGCCCCGCCTCCGCAGAGGAATGACAGTCGCAACTACAATCTGCCCCCGCATATGAATACCCCTGTGCTACAGAGCCAGCAGAACCAGCAGAGCCATCAGAGCCATCAGAACCAGCAGAACCAGCAGAGCCAGCAGAGCCAGCAGAACCAGCAGAGCCTGCAGAACCAGCAGAGCCTACAGAACCAGCAGAGCCAGCAGAACCAGAACAAGAACCAGAACCAGAACCGGAACCTGCACCAGAACCAGAACCTGCACCACCTGCCGCTCCTCTCCAACCGTTAATTACCGGAGCCTTGTTCACCAAATCTGCACAAGCCTGGTCCAGAGCCACAGGATCAAAAGAGGCCATCATACCCAAATCCGGCACAATAGCCACATCATTATGGCCCCAACAGTCGCACTCTGGAGAGACATTCATAATGAAACTGATATGGAAATTTGGTTTGCCCTTCAAAACAGCTTTAGTATATTCTGCAATCTTACAATTGAGTACCTCTGAAGTATCCCACTCGGCAAGAACCGCTGCTGCATACTGGCAAAGAGCCACACACTGTCCGCAACCCACACACTTGGAATAATCTATAACAGCCTTACGGTCAGCCCCAACAGAAATGGCACCATGATTACAGTTCTTCTCACAAATCCTGCAACCAATACAATTGTCTGTATTCACTTTAGGTTGTGAAGAAGAATGCAGCTCAAGCTTGCCGGCAATGGACGCACAACCCATACCCAAATTCTTGAGAGCACCACCAAAACCTGCCTGCTCATGCCCTTTAAAATGGCTCAAAGAAATAACAATATCCGCATCCGCCACCGCCTGACCAATCTTTGGAGCAGGACAATACTTAGCCCCCTCAATAGGAATAGCCGCATAATTGGTACCCTTAAGGCCATCAGCAATAATCACATTGGCATTAACAGCAATAGGATTGAACCCGTTAACCATAGCACTACGCAAGTGGTCAACAGCATTATCCCTGCGCCCCTTATACAAAGTATTGGCATCTGTAAGGAAAGTCTTTGCGCCAAGAGAATTAAGCAGATCAACAACAGTGGCAACATAATTCGGCCTTATATAAGCCATATTACCCGGCTCACCAAAATGGAGCTTAACAGCAGTATATTGCCCCTTGAAATCAATCTTCTCAATACCTGCAGCCTTAACCAGATTCTTAAGTTTCTTAAGGAGATTCACACCCGGCTTGCAGCGCAAATTAGTATAATAAACTTTACTCTTTTCCATATTACTTAACTCTAACAATTCTAATACCATCATTACTCTTGCGGGCATTCACATAATCATGAATGCTCATTTTATCAATCACAACCTTACCATCAGCATAAGAAGCATGGATAAAACCAACATCACCATTATCCTTATGATAAACAAGTGCCACATGAGCAATATCCAGCCCTTTAACATTTGAATTAAAACCAAGAATATCACCATCCTTGAGCAAATGCTCCATTCTCTTCACATCCGCCTTAGGAATAACATAATAATCAGAAAATTTGTTAAGATCAGCCTCCATCCGGGCAATACGGGCAACTTCATCAGGATTATCCTTCAACTGCCTATATGCATCAGAATGCTCACTCATATAAGAAAATCTTTGTCCCGACAAATTCTCTCCACTCAACACATCAGTAATCTCCCTGAAAATCCCTCTCCCCTCACCTTGCCTGATCCACTCACTGGTATAATGGATACGGCTCGCATACCCATCCACCTTGCCATTGCGGTAACGGAAGCTCTGCACTGTAGCACAAAGGTCGTCGGGAGAAGAAAGACCATTCTTGGCATTGAGGGCCATTGCAAGGCAGCTCTCCACAAAAAGGATGCAGTCTGTCTGTGTAAGGGAAACCATAAGCAGCTCAGGGACAACCTCAAGGGTACCCGCAACATAATCAGTACCAAGCATCTGCTTAGCCGCAATAATCATAAGCTCAGGGACACTCTTCTCCCTGTTGGCCAAAAGCACCCTGGAAATCTCCGCATACTTGGCAGCACTCTCCGGGCTCATATTCCCCTGAACCACACACTGATCCACACTCTGAGGCACACTTGGAGCAACACTCTGCGCCAACAACTCACCCGGAACCATCAGCGCCATAAAAACCATAAGCTTAAAAATAGTCTTCATAAAAAAATC
Source organism: Candidatus Egerieisoma sp. (assembly GCA_045592425.1). Taxonomy (GTDB): domain Bacteria; phylum Bacteroidota; class Bacteroidia; order Bacteroidales; family UBA932; genus Egerieousia. The sequence goes on along the minus strand of JAZNUT010000015.1, from coordinate 44,840 downwards.
TTTAAGTCAAAGATACAATAAAGAAACGAAAGTGGGTACAAAATGATTAATTTTGCATTGATGGTATTATGGACTTTAAATATTATCTATGACAACATATAAAGTACACCAGAAAGAATTGCTGAGTTTATGTGCCAATGGGTTATGCAAGGTGAAAAGAAAAACACGTTTCTTGAGCCGGCATATGGTTTGGGGATATTTTCCCGTATTCTTTCTCGGTCTGCAACACAGACAATTGATGCTTATGAAATAGATAACAATAAACATCTGGGTACAAAACTAAATGGTTTTACAAATCTCTACACATTGTTTTTACTAAAGTCAATTGCCCAGTTACAATTGGGAGGACGTTTGGCAATTATACCATTAAAAACACACCTTTTCCTGCCCAAACCTCAACCGTTGCCTGTTTATTGGACAGGTGGATTGGGATCTATGCCTGCTTCATCTATTGTAACTTCGTAGATGATCCACTGTGACCTGGTATTGGAAGTAGTACTAAGGGTAACATTAGATGAATTACTGTTCTGTCTCCAATACCTGTCTGAATTTAAAATATTATGATAAATACTAAAAACAGTACCATTATTTGATATTTTATAGGCAGTTGGAGACCCATCAACACCATAAGCTTTACACATCAAGTGATGTGTACCTTGTGATGGATTTGTTGTAACAGCATAATGTCCTGTCTTCAAATTACAAATTGTATATCCATCTGTATTATTACCGGTGATGGTAAAAAGATTAGATATAGAATATGAAGTGGAACCTTGGAAATACTCTCCATTATCAAGCAGATAACCTTTAGTATAATTATTACTGATCAAATAGTATTTATTAGGATCAAAATTCACAGAACTTAGAGGTGTATTTGAAACTGTCCAGGTAACAACTTTAAACCAATTTATATCTGTTGTAAAGGTTTCGTCATTTTCAAAGGTTATCTCAAATTTTACTCCATTCCAGCCTTCAGAATCAAATGAAAGGCCTTCTGTTGAACATTGATAGATAGAACTGTAGCCGGAGCCGTCACTTGTACCTGATTCCTTGAGATGGTCTGTATCTGCTATATCTACTGTAGAAACCTCTTCACCGTTGGAATTGACCTTAATCATATCAACCTTTACAGGTATTGTACTGCTGTAAATTGTAAAATACTTGTTAATTGCAGCACCTTGGATAACAGTCTTGTTGTTCCAGCTGTCATCAAATTCAACTTTATTGGAAGACAAACTGACAGTTGTGGTTGCAATCCTATTTATATTGTCTGATGTTTTTACATGAAGTGTAAAACGAATGGAACCGGTAGTTTGTGTTATATCTATATATCCGTGAGTGTTTTCATTCCAAACAGCATTTCCGCCAGGGATGTTTTTAATTTGAGAAAAATCAAAGTTCACAGAACTGTCAGTCCATTCTACAGTTTCCGGAGCCCAGGTATATATCTCATACTCCTTATGGTCTTCTGTGTCTCCATGGCCCTCCAAATGATAACCTACAGACAAAGTGGCCGACACTATAGGGGCACCAAATGATTTTGCATAAAGTTGAAGATTAACACTACTTTCTGCACCAGATACAGAATAACTGCTTGGGGTAATAAAAGCAGAGATTCTATTATGTGCCTCATTTTTAACACATCTTACCACTGCAGCTGTCCTTCTGTTTGTATGGTCCTCAACCTGGTGGCCCAAATATTCTTTTTCCACATTTACCTCTGTCCACTGATTTACATAGGACAAATAATGTCTTCGTCTATGCATATAATTAGGCATATCGGGGTCGGTCTGAACTACTGCACTCTGATAATCTGCCTTCTGGCCAACATATTTCCAGGAAGCTATCAAAGAGTTAAGTCCTCTGTCAACTCCTTTATATCCGGTATATGGGAAATAGAAAGTGGTATCTGTATCAATATGGGTAACTTTCTGGCCATACTCCGTATTTTCAAATTGGGAATCACCAGAGCCAAACAAGCTTCCCAACTCACCACCAGGAACCTTATAGCCATGCGGACATGGGTCATAAATAGTCTTTTTCTCGTTTGTACCCTCATCTTTATCGTATCCCCACAGAAAATCAATCTTCTCATACAGCCAGTTAAAGTAGTAGGTCTGCGTTAATGTTGTAGGCAAAATAATATACATAGGATTCTCAACAGCATCACGCAATGCAGGTGAATGCAACCTCAACACTTCCGCAGCACTCTTCATATCAGATGAATAGTCATAATATGGAGCCGTTGTCATATTGATAGGAGAATAATCTGCACTCGGAGGCCCCATAGATGGATCTTTCCTCCCCCACTGGTAATATAATCCATAAGTCTCCAATACTTCTCCCGACGAAACATCACTTCCCTCCCATTTGGCAGCAGTAGCCCCAAGATTCCTGTCGAGCAGGGTAATTTTAGTATTACCCATAGTAAATGTCTGATCTGCAGGCTTATCTGTAATCCAAATATGCCAGCTCCACAATATCTTGCCACTCTTGTCATAAACTGCAATCACAGCATTACCCTCCTTATACTTATTGGTAGGATCTGTAGTATCTTTTGCCACCTTGAACCTCACATAACCAAAAAGGAGCTCCACTTGAGTAATCAAGCCCGGAGATGTCTCCCATAAAATATCTGCACTCGCAGGGGAAATGTTAACATTTGTAGGATATAAAGATTGTGCACCAAACGACAACAGTCCTGCCTCTCCATTACCCACTATTGTAGCATCAAAACAGAATCCGTCATATAATCTGTAAGATTCGTCAACTTCCTTAATCTTCATGGAGTTGTCAGGCACAGAAGGGATAATATAACAATTGGACCATTTATGCTCTATACCGTAGGTCTCCTCCGATGTAAAAGCAGTTCCTGTGGTAAGGTCATAAAATTTGTATAAACCATCATTCAACAAAAACACAGAAATAGTACCGTCTGTATTGAAGTTAAGATGAATATCATAAATTTTTCCAGAATGGAAAATATCAACAGTCTCCTCCTGATGTGTATTCTCATTTATAGTAGTATATTCATTGGAAATTTTTATCTCATACACACCAGCTTTTGTATGAACCTGCAACCAGAGCGGAGAATTGGGTTTAATTAACGAATATCCAAGATATTTTTCAACCGCTATGCCTGATATCTTTACCGGGTACTCTTCTGCAACAAGATTATCTGGATTATTAATATCTTTTTCTCCAAATAGGGCAGTTGTAACAAGAGGGTTTTTAGCTGTTTCATTCTCCCATTCCACATCTGAATCAGCTGCAAAACCGGTAGGACCGTCTTGTGCAAAACAATCCTGAGGTAGAGTAATTTTGCAGGAAGATGGCTGGTTCATTACAATTACCTTGTTAATTTCACCCCACATACCAAGGTCCTGCGATGAATTGTTGGCTTTAGCATGAACCCTTATGGCAGAAAGATAATGTTTGAAGGTAAATGAATTGCTCTCACCAAACGGGTTGTTGTATGAGCCCTCCCTAATATCACTAACCATTATATCTTTAGAGCCATCAAGTCCGGTAAACCTGACACTTACAGAATTATTCTCCTGATCTGTAATGCAGTTATTTGTAAAATCGCTGAATGGCGTAATTGCATATCTGTCTGAATTACGTATCAGATCACATGTTCTGGGATACCAGCCAATCATTCTGGTCTTAAGCTCCTTGTCATCATCATGATAAGGCCTCTCAGGCTGCAGGGCAATTGACCTGTAAGCACCATCGGGAATAGTGGAAATGGAAGCCTCGGACACATAAGCATCCTGCCACTGGGTTTTATAGTCCTGGGCATCAAAGTCAAGGGTTTGATTCTCATCTATTACAAGGAAATTACACAAAATGGTATCAACAGGGGTTGTAGCGCTAATCAACGCCTTTGTGCCCATATTGCCGGCAACATATTTGCCCAACGCATTATTCTCAATTGTACAATAAGGGGTAATCAACCCACGCCTGTCAGTTTCTGCAAAAGGGAAATCATTCTCCATTTTATCGCAACCGGCAATAAATGAACAACTCACCAATAACAACAATGTATATATGTAAAATCTCTTCATCTCACTATTCTTTCATACATCTTACCATCATTCCATACGCAGAGCCACGTCCACCGGCATCCTGCCCGGAATTATTCGCATTGTACCAGAATGTCCTGGTTTCATACTGTCTCATAGGCATACCGGTATTCATACGTCCCTCTTCGCCAACATTCTCATAGCCACCTGTAAGAGGATTCCTGTATCCTACAAAAGGAAACCACATTTTTTCAAAATGTTCCTTATTTGTAACAATACCCCTGTATTCATATGAGTTTTCCCAACCATAAATTTTATCACCTGGCCAGGTATAAGGCCAAACTCCACCACCATCTTCTCCCAGAGCATACTTTTCGTTGCCATTATAATACCAAGAATGGTGGAAAGGGGTACGGTATCCCGGAGGACAAGGATCATGCATGGTCTTTGAGAATGTCTGACCCTGAATTGAATAATCCTTAACAGCATATCCCCACAAAGCAACATTGGTATAACCATCTGCAAACTGAGGTGGAAACCACTGGCTGTCACTACTGCCGCTATAGGAAGCACTTTTATAAAATGCTGTAGGATTCTTTACTACATCCGGAATAGAGGCAGCACTTGCCGTAGGTATGGTTTGCCCATAACTCCAAGTATCATTTGAATGCATCCACCAACCGGATGATGCAACTGACTCTCCAGCTGCTGTTGCACCTTCATCATCAACATCCTCAAACCCAGGTGGCCCAATAATAGGGTCCTTCCTGCCCCACTGATAATAGAAACCCAAAGTAGCCTCTATCTCCCCAGAATTCCAAGATATATATTCATCAGGTGTTGCAGGTATTTCAGGTGCAAAGGTAGCACCAAGGAACCTGTCCATCTTTGTATAGTTTCCCGACAATTTATCAACAGGTTTGTCTGTCAACCAGATATGCCAGGTCCACAAAATTGTACCTATCTCATCATAAGCAGCAAGAACAACATTCCCTTTGCTGAATCCCGATATTTGGAATGAGACATAACCGTCATCACAAAGCACTCCATTATCCAACAATGAAAGACACATATTGGCAGGCTTGGCACCGTTGTTGGTCTGGACAAAATCTTCAGCCTTTGTAAAATCCCCCTGCCACCAGAGAATATCCACCCTTACAGGAGAAATTGTTGTTGAGAGTCCTCCATTGATCTCTGCCGTAGTGGTACCTCCCAATGGAAGCAGACTACCCACACCATTACCCCTTACAGTAGCTTTGAACTTATAATATCCATCCTCATGCACCATATAACAGTTTGAAGTCTGGTATGCACTCAAATCTTTAACCACATCTGCCGTATTGTTGCTTACACACCTTACCGCAAGCCCCCTGCTCCTGTTTGTATATTCATCTGAAAGCTTGGCCTGGTCATCCTTATTGAACATAAAACGGTATGGAGAATCATTTATCTTCTCACTCTCACCCGTAAGATTACCTGCTATATCATCCGCATCATGCCTGTTGATAAGTGCCGACCACATCTCAACAATTTTCACATCTGAATAATGGGCTTCACTTCCTTCCAAATGTATATGACCACTCTTATACACACCATCTTTATTTATGAATCCCTGGTATGGATACCAGATATCACTTCCTTCAATGGTAAGCCTTACTCCATTATCAGGTGGCCATACACCGTTAACTCTGTCATCAGGCATATTATTATCAAAGCCATCAAGTTTTTCCCAAGTTCTGGCGTATGGGACATGATACCCGTGCGGACAAGGGTCATATATGGTCTTTACAGGCTTTTCATGCTCCTCCTCGCGATATCCCCAAAGATTGTTCACATAACTGAACTGGGTTCTGTCTATCCAGTCGTGGTAATCGTCAGACTCAGAAGGGGCATCCACTTCAGATTGGGCACCATCGGTTGTAGTATTGAATCTGCCATAAAAAATTCCCGGATTTGCCACAGCAAAATCTGGAGTTACACGGGTATAACTGTTGGTTGCATCAACTGTTTTATTAACATTGTTTGTAATAAGATGGAAAGGAGTAGGCCTTCCCCACTGGTAAAATAGTCCGTTCATCCCCTCAGCACTCCCGTTTTCAGGAGCAGGAGCTATTGCACCAAGATTTCTGTCAAGGGCAATATATCCGTTCATGTAGTTCTGGTCCTGAGGCTTGTCTGTTATCCATATATGCCAGGTCCAAAGACATTTCCTGTCCTGTTGGTCATAATCTTTATCATATACACCCAATAATACATTCCCCTCTGCCCTCAGAGATTTGTCAGTAGTATTGCCACTATTACCGTTGAGTTTGAACAGAACTTTCCCCTCAACAACTTTTCTGGTTTCAAGTGCAAAATCAGGCAGCTGGCCATTTGTAGCCGTAGATGTTACTCCATTAGACCATGTCACCCCCTCTGCCCAGACAACATCCACATACTTGGGATCAAGTGAGGTACTTATATTGTTACCCGGCATTGCATCGGTATTGCCGTTACCTTTAACGGTAACATCAATACTGTATCCGTAGTTGGCAGCTGAAACAATATAGCAATTGGCCTTACCGTACGCACTCAAATTATAGAAAATTCCACTTGAGCCTACAGATGAATTCACATCTTCCCCCTCTACCCAATCATTAATTTCAACCTGTGCATCAATAACTCCCTTGTCTGAAAATCTCAAAACTATATCATAAATATACCCGGGCTTGAAGTCTCTGGCAATGGCAATATTTTTCAACTCATATTCAGATGCTTTGACAGAGATAAGCAACTGTTTCAATTCAGATTTTTGGACAGGCGATGGAGCGGCAATCCACTCCTTAATAATTTTTTTATTCTCAAAACCTACAGGAATGGCCTCATTACAAGAAAGTGACAGATTAATGCCTTTACCATCATTCTGCTGTAAAATATAATCTATCTTATGAGTTTTTGCCTGCTCGCTTTTGGGAAGTGTAATTACACATTTGTCGGGAACCTCATTAAGGGTAACGGATTCAAGATTTCCCCAATCCAAATCAGTGCTTTTATATACATGTATCCTGAACATGCACAAAGCATGATTAAACTGCATTACATCAAACCCACTCTGCTTTGTACCGCTTACAACACTGGAGTACATAATATCTGAGTCTCCTGTAATAGGGAAAGTAACTTGGGTATTTTCTGCAGATGTACTATAAGCGTAACCTGTTGGTACTCCGGCCTCAAGCCCATTGTTGCCGTCTGGAACGGGCCAAGGGTACCATGCGGCATAAGTTACCTTAGATTCATTGTTGGCAAAAAACTGGGAAGTACTGAACTCCGTTACTGTCCTTAAATTCCCCTCATTGGAGTTGGGTTGTCCCAAAGATGCAGTTAGAGGAGTAGTGGCACAATTAACAAAATATGGATTCTCTGTATCCAACCTCAACACACCCAATTTAAGCACCGAATCAGTAGTTGAAGTGATTGCCCCTTTTGTTGCACTTTTAACATGCAAGTGCACACCCATCCTGGCAAACAGCTTGACTTCCATCTGATTGTTTGCCTGAGGTTCATCCAGCAACTCACAACCCGCAAACAAAGCTGCAGCTGTAAAAAATAATATATATATGTATATCCCAAATCTTTTCATACAATCAATCAGGTAAAATAATGCCCTCTGTATATCCGGCATCCTTCCAGTCGGATATATCGGCCTTAAGTTCCACTCCTGTATTTATAGTTAATGTATAGGTAATCTTATGTCCCGATTCCCAAACAAAAGGTACATAGTTAAAAAGTTGGAAGCTTTCTGTATAAGTAGTTGTTCCCCCATCTGCCGACGGGCCATTCTCATCTACTGTATATTCAACACTCAGTACAGTCTCCCTGTAAAGATGCTGCGGCACTGCAAGAAGGCTCATTGTCCCCAAAGTAACATCTGATACTTCAAAAGAGGTTTTTGTATAGGACAAATCATTGGCTCCCGACAAAGTAGTCAACCATACATTATCCTCACCATTATTTGCAATAGCCTGTGACTCGCACTGCATTGTGGCTTGTCTGAATATATTGCTGAGTGTGATATTGTTCAGAGTTATATAATGGTCCTCCATCTGTTTCTTTACAACAATCTCCACCCATGCCATAGCATGCTGCATATAAAGCATTACAATATGATAGTTTGAGCCATCCGCAACTTTATATGTATGGGATAGCATATAATCCACCATATCTGCCTCTGAATAGTTTTCAGGTTGTGAAACTGATATTTTGAGGCCCGAATTTGTAACACTGAACCCCTGAGGATTGGCAGGAGATACTGTGTATCCATAAAAAGAGTAACTGCTCCTCGCTACCCATTGGAGCTGCTGTGCTGTTTTCCAGTTGCTGCTGTTGTTATCTTTTGTAATTGTGGTACCATTAAAAATAGCCTCAGTGTTGTTCTTAACTCCATATACATACACTGGAGAGGAGGTAAAGCTCCCATTGGTAATGAGTGCTTTTGTATCTGTATTTAAAGAAGCATCCGCCCCCGCCACCCCAAAAGTGATATATGGGAGATTGTTCTCATCACCCAAACGCTCCTTTGAGCAGGCCACTGCAAGCAGTGACAAAACCGCAACAAACAGGAACTTTACAGATATGTATATATTGTGTCTCAAGTCAAATAAAATTTACAATTCAACCTCATGCTCTATCCAAGGGACCTCCACAACCTGGAACAAAATATCCTCTGAGGTTATGGACATGTTATAAACATATTTCTTACCCTCACTCCAGCTCTTTATCTCTTCTATATCTCCTAACTTAAGTTTATATGCAACAGGAGAACCACTCCCAATATAATATACATTAAACTTAAGTACAATACCTTCATTTCCATATAGCAGCTGCGGTAAAAGTGTAAGTTCTCCGCAATCAAAAAGTGGCTTGAAATCTTTATCAGACATACCTTTAGGCAAGAAATAAGATTCTCCCTGCGGTGCAGTTCTATCTGCAGATTGGAAATGCTCAGAAGCACCCGCTGCTGTAACCTCATTTGAATTTATTATGGAATAATAATCCGGTGTTACAGTAATATCACATCCATAAGCAACCCCCAATAGGGTAATATCTGTCACTTGGGTAATATCTGTATCTGTTGCATTCCTTATGTTGAACGCAACACAAGATAAAAGATGCTTGAAGCTCAATGAAACAGGGGAAAAATCATCTGCAGTGGTGTTGTCCCTTGTAACCTGAGCCAAAAGCAAGTCCTCATTTCTGGCATCAACCTCCTGAGAAACCTTTCCGGTATTGTAACCGGTTATAACCAATTGTGGCTGCTGGTCAGTACCCTCAATATTAAAAGTGCCATTGGAGAGAATCTTTTTGCTTCCTGCTGCAGAATTGCTTGTAGGGGCAAAAGGGGCAAATGCAGAAAAAGAGTACTTTGCACCACTAATCCAATATTTGGTTGGGGAGTAAGTCCATGCCCCACCCTCATAATCCAGCCTGTGGTTTCTAAAAACGGGATAAGTCACATCATTACCTTGTGAATCTTTCCCTTTTGCATTTGCCAAAATAGAAATTGAGTAGCCTTGCAGCTCAGAAGAGGAATTAATTAAAGACTTGGTTGGAGCGGCATTTGCAATCTGGGGCCACTGGACAGAAGGTGCAAAAACCATAGGGATCTCCAACTCCTCCCCAGGCTCAGTACCCTTTTTGGAACAGGACAGCAACCCCACAGCCAAAATAAAAATTAAGGCTCTTAAGGCAATTCCCGATATATCCATCTTCCTAATCCGCATCACTCAAATTTCATTTAGTAACCGGGAAGGGACATTCAACCCCGCCCGGCTGAAAATAGTTTATTAAATGTTAGAATCTACATCAATCGGCTTGTCGTCATCATCCGTATCATTGCTATCAAGATCTGTATCCCATCCATTAACAGCACCTTCTGTTACAGCAAATTTGATAGGATTACTTGGAGATATGGTTAGAAGTAAGGTATATGCTTTACCTTTTTCAAAATTAAATCCACTAACAGTCCCTGTTTCACTTTTATTTACAGCAGCAGCAAATCCTCCATTTAAAGCAGGATCAGCTGTCATAAGGTCATAATTCACAGACACACTGATGCTACTTGTAGAATGGAATTCTGTTGTAGGAATAATCATGACATAACCTTCATCTGCAGTAATTTCAGTGCCGCTATCTCCAGTAACTTCTATCAAATTTGTGCTTGTAAAATTAAGCTCATAGTTTATATCTGTAGCACTAACATTACCAGTAATAGTACCATCATCAAGCTTACATGTTCCAGTCTGTGTGAATTTTCCAGTTAAAGTAATCTTATGCACCTGAATCTTATCACCTACATTCTTTGGTTTTGCTTTAAAACCAATTCTTGATAAAGCATGATTAAAAGTGAATTTTAAAGAATCAGCTGTTTGTTGTTGATCAGTTATAGGAGTTGCATAAAGCAAATCTATTTGTTTGTCAACTTCAGTTGCTACTGTAAAATCTAATGTAGGTACACCTACTGCGGTATTATTAGAGAAACCAGTAATGTTATAAGAAGGGGGTGTATTACTTATAGTTGTATATGGAGCATACGCATAAAAACTGATTTTATCTCCATCGGTAACAGGCCAATATTTTAAAGGTGAATAATTCCACGAATAATTAGGCTCAGTATAAGTACCTTTAACTTGCTGATTATACATAAAGTTTGGTGTAATAGTTGTTTTACTATTCTCCCATGTATCTTGTGCTGTATAATATGCAAAAACTCCAAATCCTTTTTCTTCTCCAACCAAATCTTTTTTGCCTATCACACTCGCCTTTGTCTGCGCATCCCTGCCCACATAGGTTCCAAAGCCAATTGGCTGTTGTTCAGGCACCGAGTTCAAAACTGTGTCTTTCTGACAGCTTGTTATTGTCAACGCTGCCAAGGCTGCCAAGCCAAAAAATAGTGTTCTTTTCATAATTAAGTGTATTAAGTTTGTTATTGTTGTTTACATTAAAATCTCGTGTTCAATCTCATCGCCCCAATCCTCTACTGTGGCATCAAAACCTCCGGAGCTTCCCCCCTCAGGTTCCACATCGGGAAGTGGTTCCGGTAGGGTGAGGTTCAAAAGGAGTGTCATATCCTCGTCGGGAGACTTGCTCCATTTATTGCCCACCTGCATGGTGTAGTCCAGCTGGGTTTTGTTGTCGGCCAGAAGTAGGGAAAGGGTAAAAATGTTCTCCTGCTCCTGTGCCCCATGCCCTGCGGGGAGCCCAAATGAGTGGATTGTGGCAGTTATGTATCCTTTTGTAGGGTCCTGCTGGTCCTTACTCATCTTCCATTCCTCCACCAGGTGGGTTACTTTTGAGGCAAGTGGCTCATCCGCTGCAAGTTTGTACCCCTCTGCCATCCCCTGCAAAGCCCCCCTTGCAGATCTTAGGTTGTATATCCCCTCTATGTTCACCTGTATGTTAATTGTATATACAGTGTTCAGCGGCTGGTGGGTTCCAATCAGATACTCCGGTGTGCTCCTTGCCATCTCCCCATATTGGGTAGCTGTCTCCTCTATCATCTGTGCGCTCACCTGTGCCATCTCAAACCTGTCGGCTCCAAACCACTCCGGCTCTGCGGCAACTCTCTCCTCCCCTTTTGTGTACCATTTTGTTGCTGCAGTCTCAGCCACCACCTGCGCATTCTCATAACTGTCCATATTGTCAAACTGCAGTGAGCCAAACTCAGTAACACTCTGGTTAAAGGCTATTGAGTGGTAATATCCCTCCTCCAGCTGCATATACACATGGCTTGTGTTGTTGCTAAGCTGTGTTACTGGCTCCCCTCCGTCGTGCGGAAAAACCATTACTGTCATTCCGGTTGGAGTCTCCTTGTGGGTAAATCCGCTCCAATCCACATCTATCCTCACTTTTGCAGTATGCGGATGGCGCATGCACAACTCTTTATGCTCACAGCCACACATAACTGCAACAAGGAATAAATATATGAGGAGTCTTTTTACCATCTTTTATTTTCCCAATAACCATACAAGTGTAACCTCTGCCTTTGTAGGGCCAATCCAGTGCCTGTTTTTTGTAGCCTGCCACACATAACACCCATCCTGGGAGATATATTCCTGATATACTCCGGTAAGGTACCCGAAATTGAGTGCAAAATCCAAATTGAGCCTCTTCCCGATAGCCTTGCTCCATCCCCCTTCTACACCTGCACCCCAAGACCATCTATCTCCAAGATACCCTTTGTTGCCCCACACAAAATCATAGGTAAGCATCTGCCCATATATGCCGGCATGCCACCCTGTAAGTTTTCTATTAAGATGCTTTTTGCCAATCCATCTGCGGAACTCCACCTCGCCGCCATATGTACGGTGATACCACGCATGTTTGTCTGATTTCCACCAGGCATACATCCAGTTCCCCTGCACCGAGTAATGTTTTCCTATAGGGAATTCCACCCCTATATTTGGGATTATAAGGAGGTCATAAAGGAGATTGCTCTTTATTGCCATAAAGAAATCTCCTGCTTGCTGCGGCTCCCACCCATCCTCAAAATCATTGGTTACCTTGTGTTCCAAATCATTGGTTGCCTTGTGTTCCAAATCATTGGTTGCCCGCATTTCCAATACTCCTGTTGGCCTGTGCACCATATCATTTGCAGAGTGGGCCCTCCACCCCTTAAGTGGATGTTGAAGCTCCGCATTGTGGCCCAATGTACCGTATTTTGGGATCCTGTCATAAACAAACTCCACCCTTGAAGCCCTGAGCATAGGGAAGATATTTTTGTACAAATACCTGTACGGCACACCGCCCCCAAGCTCCCTGAGCGCTTTTAAGGTTGCTTCTTGTACGGGATTACCGTCTGCTTTTGAAGTTGTATTTGATACGGGATTAATCTCTGCTTTTGGAGTTGCAGTTGATACGGGATTACCGTCTGAGACTTCCGATGTCTTAATTACGGGTAGCAGGAGGTTGAGCACCTCTGTGCGGAATGGGACATTGCCGTCTGCCTTAACCAAGTTATAAAGTTGCTCCCAGTCCCTGCCAGTAAATGTTGTAGTGATTATTTGCGGAGTGAGCAGGGTATTTGAAAGGATAAATTGCCCCACCTGCTCTCCCCTCCATTTTGAGAGTGTCAGATTCCATTTGTGCCTCCCCTCCGGAGAAGAGGTTCCCACAATATTGATATTGCGTAAGTTCTTATAGAAATGGCTGAACTCTTTTGGGGAGGAAATATTCTCTTTCAGGTACTCCGCCAAACGGGGATTTTCCTTCAAGTGCTGGTCAAATAGCCATTTGCCTGCCCCGAAATATATCCCCACAGTATCAGATTTTTCATTTAGGGGGGGGTAAACACCTGACGCACAAAGAGTTACAGGATTACCCACAAATAATGCGAATAAAGCTGCAATAAAAGAGAATATAAATCCCGGCTTTTTCATGTCCCTTTGTACTTTCCAAAAACGCTGCAATATATTAAAATTAGAGTGAAAAAGCAACAGGAGGACACTTTAAACAGACTTCTGAGGAAATTGTGACTATCTCCACACTTATTTGTTGAATACCTCCACACTTATTTGTTGAATACCTCCAAGGTGAACTTAACACCAAATTTGTTGAGTTTGGTTACCTCACCGCCCCAGAAGAGGGCAACGGTATAGAGTTGGGTCCCCAAGCCGTAACCCAGTTCTATGTATGGAGACAAGGTGTTGGCAAGCAAGACATTACCATACAGACGCTCTTTAGTTATGAATTTTACCCCTCTCAACAGAGTGGGGACAAGCAGCAACGGGGCATCAAATTTTATGTTGGCCCTTATGTACTTCTCTATGTGGCGGTACTGGTAAGAGCGGAGCAGTTGGAAAGCTCCTCCTATATCGTCATCCCACCCTGCCGGCATGTTACCCCTTTTAAGGTAGTTGTATTCTGTAAAGAAGAGGTTGGTGCTGTTAAAGAAGAATCCTGTTCCAACCCTGTAGCTCAATTGCGACAATGGTCCCAGGTTCAACTGCTGGTGCATGTCAAACTCTATTTTGTTGTATGATGTTGTAGTATTAAAGACATTTTTCAGTGCTTTTGCGTAGTTGAGTGTGAATGTAGGATATCGGGAGTAAAGATATACTTTGCGGCCGTCCCTTATGTAGTAGTACTGGCGCGGAGTGTATATAAGTTCTATCTCCGGTACAAAGGTTATGTACTGGTTTGTTGAGTTGTCGGCCTGGGAATATTGCAACAGGGCAATGTTTGTCCCAAGAGTGAGACCGTTGGCCAACTCTATTTTATTTCCTATGCGGGCATGGTAGGAACGGTAACGGGCATCCTCGTTTTCCAGGCGGTCAGAGTAAATTTTACTGCCGTTTCCAATATCAATGAACAGGTGCCCCATCTTTAACGGAGAGTAGTTGAATTTTCCGTTTACCCCCCAATACACATCTCCGTATTTGAAGTTGTAACCAATTTTTGGCTGCAGCTGTATATGCCTGTTCTTGTGTGTTGTTAAGGAGTATTTGAATTTGTGGGTGTATGTGAGGCCATGTGTTGTGCTGTAGTTTACCTTTATGGGGCCAAACAGAGGCGATATCTTCAGTTCTCCCACATCTTTTATGTCTATTGATTTCCCTTTAAGGATAAATCGCCCCATCTGCTCTATTGCACTGGGCTTGTGGATTATAACTGTGGTATCCTCAGCAGGGGGCGCCTCTGCCGGAAACTCTGCAAAATGGACCGAATCCCTGAATTCCACCACCTCCCGGGCAAGATGTGAAAGGGTATCCAAACGGGTAAGGTACTGCAAAGAGAGATTGAAGTTGGTCTTCCCCCCCTGATTGGATGAAATGAGTGATTTCCTCACCGATTTATAATTAAGCACAGAGGAGTACTCACCCTTCAGATGGGTACCCAGAACTTTTGTAAAGGTGTTGACTTTAATGATTTTAGGGAGTAATTTGTCGGGAGACTCCTCACCTCCCATTACTATGCTGCTCTTGAATTTTACAAACTCCATTGCCCCATCCACTTCAAGCTCCCTCACTGTCCAGTCTCTTGTTGTACCCACAAAATGCCCTGTGACAAATTTGTTGTTTTTGAATTTTGGTTTGAAGGAGATTTTAAAATAGGTCTCCCCGTCCCTCATCCAGAGCGAATCCAATTGGAACCTGTAATATTTGCTGCTCCTGTGGGCCAGCGGCGAGTAGATATTGCCGTAAATGTATGGCTGGTATAGGTTCAATCTTATAGTTGGCGAGGCTATGGCATCAATGTTACGCTCAAGAAACTTCTTTTTGTTGGAAGTAATGGAGTAAATTGTATGGTTATAGACATTTGGGTTGTTGAATGAAACCCCACCTATGAACTCTCCGTAATAGTTGGTAACAGCGGTATCCAGCCTCTTGATGTAAGGGATATATTTCATAAAGGCCCCCTTGCGCAAAAGCTCAACATTCCCCTTTATAAAAAGATTTGCATCATAATCCGGATATTGCTTTGAGTAAATGCGGGCATTCACCCTCATATGCTCCATAAGCCTCTCCGTATATGAAGAAATGGTTTTGGCGCTGCGGGAGGATTTTTTCTTCTGCGGTGGCTGTGTGTGCTGTGGCTGCTGCGGCTGCGGCTGTTGTGGCGGCTTTTGGGCAGGCATCTCCTTATTTAACCCAATAGTACCTTCTGCAAGCATCTGAAGCGGCAGTGTGAAGAGTAAAATAATGGCTACAAAGAGACGGAATCCCATAAAAACTGTATTTTTTGTAAAGTTAAAAAGAATTATGCAAAAAAAATTTTTGCAATTAAAAATAATTCATATCTTTGCACCCGCTAAAGGCAATAAGCCAAGCGGGACTGGTCCAGTAGCTCAGTTGGATAGAGCAACAGATTTCTAATCTGTGGGTCAGGGGTTCGAATCCCTTCTGGATCACATAAAGACTCGCTAGCTCAGCTGGTAGAGCACGACACTCTTAATGTTGGGGTCCAGGGTTCGATCCCCTGGCGGGTCACCAAAAATAATCGCAGTTTCAAAAACGAGGCTGCGATTTTTTTGTGGACATTCCCAATTCTCCACCGGTAAGTTCTATCGCTCCACCTATTTTTCAATTGCTCCCTAATCCGTACTGAAAACGCCCCATTCTGGGCACCAACTTGCCCGGAATTCAATTCTGTGCAGGAAAAAGTGTCTTTTTGGACACAGAATCCCCATACACCGCAATTCCGTACGGAAAACACCCCATTCTGGGCACAGAATCCCCATACACCGCAATTCCGTACGAAAAAAGCCTCATTCTGGGCACCAACTTGCCAAAAAAGAAATTCTGTGCAGGAAAAATTGTCTTTTTGGACACAGAATCCCCATACACCGCAATTCCGTACGGAAAACACCCCATTCTGGGCACCAACTTGCCAAAAAAGAAATTCTGTGCAGGAAAAAGTGTATTTTTAGACACAGAATCCCCATACCCCGCAATTCCGTACGGAAAACGCCCCATTCTGGGCACCAACTTGCCAAAAAAGAAATTCTGTGCAGAAATAAGTGTCTTTTTGGACACAGAATCCCCATACCCCGCAAATCTCACCAACTCTATTTTTGTTTCAGTATCAAATTCTATATTTTTGTAGGGATTTATTATCCTTTAACCGAATTATTAAAAACTTGTGTAAATATTATGAGGTATCTTTATTTTTTGGCTATAGCGTTGCTAATGGCAGCGTGTGGCAACAACAAGTGCAATGAGGGAAAAAGTGAAGTGACTTTCCCTGAGGGCGAATTCACTTATAATGTGCCTTGCAAAGTAGTGTATGTCAATGCCGACAAGCCTGGAAAAGCTATTTTATGGCTTTGGCTTCATGGTGGAGTGCATGATCGTCCAAAACACGATATGTTCTATCACCCCAACCATTTTGATTGTT
Organism: Candidatus Egerieisoma sp.; assembly: GCA_045592425.1. Classification (GTDB taxonomy): domain Bacteria; phylum Bacteroidota; class Bacteroidia; order Bacteroidales; family UBA932; genus Egerieousia. Next base: position 27,945 of record JAZNUT010000015.1, on the reverse strand, counting down.
GCGATGCAGACGAATATATTCTGCAATACTTGAAAGAGAGCGGGACAAAAGCCGTTGCTCTGTTCCCAGTGTGCTATAAAGCAAACTTAACAGAAACCATCAGGTGGACAGATTGCTATGATGATGTTAAGCACATCATTGATGATTATGCCAATAAAGGACTTATTGACACCAACAGAATTTACGTAACAGGTTCATCAGACGGTGGTAGTGGAGCTTGGGATTATGCCGAATTGCACCCCGATGTATTTGCCGCAGGCATATCAATGTCGTGTTCAAGCCCTCGTCCGGTGAACATTCCAATGTATTTTTTCAGTACGGCTGATGAGGGTGATTGCACCACAAAAGTGGACGAACTTGTGAAACAAGGTGTGAACATCAAATATAAATACTGCGCAGACCAAGAACACGGTGGTGACGCAATTGAATGTACGCCGGAACTCCTAAAAGAATTCTTCGCCCACACAAAATAATAACAATAGAATAAGAGTGTGAGTGTCGTCTTCATTGGAGGGGGCACATAAACAATCGCAGCTTCAGAAATGAGGCTGCGATTGTTTATCCACATTACCTTATTTTACTTTTTGTCGGGAATAATAAGATTCAAAACAACTCCCACTAAGGCTGCAAGGCCAATGCCTCCAAAGGTGATGGAGCCAATATGCAGCTCTGCCCCACCTATTCCAAGGGTTAGGATGAGCGAGGCTATTACCATGTTTCTGGTTACTCCCATATCTACTTTGTTCTTTACCAGGGTATTTACCCCCACAGAGGCAATTGTTCCAAACAGCAGCAACATTATGCCACCCAGTACTGCATTTGGTATGGTTTTGAGCAATGCACTCATCTTCCCGATAACAGAGAACAATATTCCAAATACACCTGCAATACGAAGGACAGCCGGATCTGAGATCTTTGTGAGTGAAACAGCACCTGTAACCTCTGAGTAAGTGGTAACCGGAGGGCCTCCAATCAACGATGCGGCAACACATGCAAGGCCATCTCCCAACATGGTCCTGTGCAATCCGGGATCTTTAACATAATCGTTGCCTGTTACCTCATTGATGGCATATACATCGCCAATGTGTTCAATCACAGGGGCAATGGCCACCGGAACCATGAATACAATGGCCTCCCATGAGAACTCTGGCCTTACAAAAGCAGGCAAGGCAAACCAAGGGGCATCAAGAACAGGCTGGAAATCTACCTCTCCCGATACTATTGAAACAATATATCCTACAACAATTCCCGCAAAAATTGGTATGAGTTTTAGGAGTCCTTTGGCAAACAAAGTGACAACTACGGTGGTAACCAATGAGACAATTGCAAGCATCCAGTTACCTTTGGCCATATCAACTCCTGTTCCGGCCAACGAGAGACCAATAAGCATAATTACCGGACCAACCACAACCGGAGGGAAGAGCCTTGTAATGAATTCAACTCCCCTGAGACGGACCAATGCACTCATAATGCCATAAACCGCACCAACAGCCACAAGTCCGCATAATGTGCCAGGCATACCATAAAGCTCAGAAGCCTTGATGATAGGGGCAATGAATGCAAAGCTGCTGCCAAGGAAAATAGGAACCTTACCCTTGGTTACTGCATGAAAAATGAGAGTACCGATACCTGCGGTAAAAAGTGCCACTGAAGGATCAAACCCAACAAGGAGAGGAACAAGGACTGTTGCACCAAACGCCACAAACAGGAACTGTGCTCCAACAAGAGTCTTTTGAACGGGATTAAGCTTTTTCATAAATCAAAAAATCTGTTTGCACAAATTTAACTATAAAAGTGTAAAATTCATTGCTAAATTTGTAGGGAAAATAAAACTACAAAACTCTCATTATGGCATTGCACATCATAGACCATCCGCTTGTGTTGCACAAACTAAGTATTATGCGCAACAAAAAAACATCTACAAACATGTTCAGGGAGCTTTTGAAAGAGATCTCCATGTTCATGGGTTATGAGATAACAAAAGACTTCCCCCTAACCTATGAAGAGATAGAGACCCCACTAATGAAGATGAACGCCCCTAAAATTGCAGGAAAAAAGGTTGTAATTGCCCCAATCCTCAGGGCCGGTTTGGGAATGGTGGAGGGATTGACAAAACTTATCCCATCTGCCCGTGTGGGCCATATTGGAATGTACAGGGATGAAGTAACTTGCCAGCCAGTCTTCTATTACTACAAAATGCCTCGTACAAAAGATCGCCTTGTAATAGTCACAGACCCAATGCTGGCAACAGGAGGCAGTGCCTGCGATGCAATCTTACGCCTTAAAAAAGACGGTTTCACCAACATTAAACTCATGTGCCTTGTAGCCTCCCCACAAGGGGTAAAAGCAGTACAGGATAATCATCCCGACGTAGATATCTACCTTGCCACCCTTGATGAGGGACTCAACGAGAAAAATTACATCCTCCCAGGCTTGGGAGATGCCGGCGACAGGATATTTGGTACAAAATAAATTTTCCAATGGCAATTTGGTGCCCTGAAAGATACCATTTCCAGCACAGAATTGAATTCCGGGCAAGTTGGTGCCCAGAATGGGGTGTTTTCTGTACAGATCAGCGGCAGAAGGGGATTTTGTGCCCAAAATGAGGTATTTTCAGTACAGATCAACGGCAGAAGAGTATTCTGTGTCCAAAAAGATACCTTTTCCAGCACAGAATGTCACTCCGGGTAATTTGGTGCCCAGAATGAGGCGTTTTCCGTACAGATCAGCGGCAGAAGGGGATTTTGTGCCCAAAATGAGGTGTTTTCAGTACAGATCAACGGCAGAAGAGGATTTTGTGCCCAAAAAGATATCTTTTCCAGCACAGAATGTCACTCCGGGCAAGTTGGTGCCCAGAATGGGGCGTTTTCCGTACAGAATTGCGGATGGCGGGGATTCTGTGTCTAAAATGAGGTATTTTCAGTACAGATCAACGGCAGAAGAATATTCTGTGTCCAAAAAGATACCTTTTCCAGCACAGAATTGCACTACAGGCAAGTTGGTGCCCAGAATGAGGCGTTTTCCGTACAGAATTGCAGCGGGGGATGATTCTGTGTCCAAAAAGATACCTTTTCCTGCACAGAATTGCACTACAGGCAAGTTGGTGCCCAGAATGAGGCGCTTTCCGTACGGAATTGCAGCGGGGGATGATTCTGTGCCCAAAAAGATACCTTTTCCAGCACAGAATGTCACTCAGGGTAATTTGGTGCCCAGAATGGGGCGTTTTCCGTACGGAATTGCGGATGGCGGGGATTCTGTGTCCAAAATGAGGTATTTTCAGTACAGATCAACGGCAGAAGGGGATTTTGTGCCCAAAATGAGGTATTTTCAGTACAGATCAGCGGCAGAAGAGTATTCTGTGTCCAAAAAGATACCTTTTCCTGCACAGAATGTCACTCCGGGCAAGTTGGTGCCCAGAATGGGGCGTTTTCCGTACGGAATTGCGGATGGCGGGGATTCTGTGTCCAAAAAGACACTTTTTCCTGCACAGAATGTCACTCCGGGCAAGTTGGTGCCCAGAATGGGGCGTTTTCTGTACAGATCAGTGGCAGAAGGGGATTTTGTGCCCAAAATGAGGTATTTTCAGTACAGATCAACGGCAGAAGAGTATTCTGTGTCCAAAAAGATACCTTTTCCAGCACAGAATGTCACTTCGGGCAAGTTGGTGCCCAGAATGGGGCGTTTTCCGTACGGAATTGCGATAAATTCCTCCTCTGCACCCCCCAACAGGCCTGGAGAATCTTGCTCCTCAAAAGCGGAGGGTAATCCGGGTTGTCAGCCAGAAATTTTTCCACCTGGGCAAGGGCATCGGGAGAATAGCGGCTACCAAGAAGGGTGCGGGTCCAGTTCTGAGGGAAGAAGATGTCACTTGTACGCTGGATGTACTGCAAAGAATCCAGTGCCGGACGGATATATTTCACAGCCTGGGCCTCCCTGCTCCTGTGACACAGATACCCAAGGGTACTGAGGGCCCAAGGCTCGGTACGCCTGTTCTGGGCCTGCAACAAAGAGTGGAACAACCGCTCCTGCTCAAGGGTATCGGGAGTAGTGGCACGGGCTATGAACTCAAACTGACGTTTCCTATCGGGATTGGTAATCCTTGCACTCTGCACCTCAATGATTTGCGGCTGCAACTGCGGATTCACAAGAGCCAGATTATAAGCCAAAGTCATAAAATCATTCTCACTCAAAAGGGGATGCGCACCACTTTCCCAAATCTTGTATAACTCATCACACACAAAACTATCGGACGCAGAAGAGATTAGCACCCTCATAAGCTGTTTGCGACAAGAGATAAGAGAATGCGAGTGTGCAAGCGCCCAAAGCTCCCTTTCAACCTCAGAAATTGAATGTGCATGCGCCCCATAATCTGCACCCGCCTCAACAAGCGCCCCATAATCTGCACCCGCCTCAACAAACGCCCTATAATCTGCACCCGCCTCAACAAGCGTCTCATAATCTGCAGCCGCCTCAACAAGCGCCCCACCAATATAACCTGTTACAGTAGAGGCAATTAAAGGATTCACCTCCCCCGGCAATCCTGCTACCAAAGATGAGAGGAATCTCCCGGCAGAAACGGCTCCATGCTGGTAAGCCTCATACAAATTCATCAGTTGTGCCTGGCGGCAAGTCTCATCACCCAGCTTCATCCAGTTATCCAAAACCCACTCCAAAGAAGCCTCATCATAAATAAAATATCCATATCCCCTGCCGTCTGAGTTGGGAAGCACATATAAAGCCTCTCCACCAAGGGCAATTTTGCATTCCGGCCCGCTCATTTTCACCTCAAACTCCCTTATTCCCGACAATTTTTTGCTTCCTGCAATCCTATCATCCACAGTCCCCCCCTCTAATCCATCAATATCAACAGCACCAGATGAGGCCCCCTGCTCCACCAATGCCACCTTGAAACTCTGTGGCCAGCAGAGCCCCCTGCCGTAAGGGTCTCTCTGTGAGACCACAAGGGTATCACCTGCAACTGTTTCCCCCTCAACTGTATCACCCGCATGTCCCCCTTTAACAATAGTAAACTCCATAAACGGCATTCCATTGCTGTTTACCCATACATTGCTGAAAGTTGCCAGATCCTCATCACATTTACTGTCCAAAATTGCTATCAGATTATCCCAAGTGGCATTACCATAACCATATTTCACCAGATACTCATGTATCCCCTCCCTAAATGGCTCCTCTCCCATCAGTTCCACCAGTTTCTCCAACATAACAGGGGCCTTATTATAAATGATGTTGTTGTACACAAGGCCCGCATTCCCCAGATTATCAAGAGGCTGTCTGATGGCTGTACCTCCCAGGGTGCGGTCTTCTCCAAGAGCAGATGCGGTTATACTCTTAAGCCAGTTGAGTCTGTGATTGATTCCCGGGAACAGAGGCTCCGTTATCCTCTGTGCAAAATAATTTGCAAACACCTCTTTTGTCCATACATCATTGAACCACTGCATTGTAACAAAATCTCCAAACCACATGTGAGCAGTCTCATGGGCAATGAGTTCGGCACGCCCCAACTCCTCGTCGGGAGTAGGATTTTTGGAAAGGAACATCCTGTTATCATTGTACAAGGTTGCTCCGGTGTGCTCCATCCCTCCATATTGGAACCCGGGCAGGATAATGAAATCATATTTTGCAAAAGGGTACGGAACCCCTGTAAATTCCTCCATCCATTCGAGCGAAGCTGCAACCTGGGCAAATATTGTTGGGAGTTGTGAAATCCTGTAAGGGTCTGTTTCTCTGTGATATGCTGTAAATGTGTGCTTTCCGTCATTATAGGTCTCGCTGGAAAATTCCCCTGCCACAAAAGAGAAAAGGTAGGTGCTCAGTGGCTCAGTGGTTTCAAATGAGAGGGTTTTTCTTCCCGACAAATTCTCCCCCTTCCCCGATAGAGGAGGTGCATCCACCACAAATGTGGAACCGGAGTGGGACTCTTCTGCAAATGTGGATGCAGAGTTGGATACCCCATTGAATGTGGAACCGGAGTGGGACTCTTCTGCAAATGTGGAACCGGAGTGGGACTCCCCCACAAGAGGGGAATTTGATACGGCTGTCCACTCCTGGGGCACCTGCAGCGTGAGCCTGAAGTTTGCTTTGAGGTCGGGCTGGTCGAAACAAGGGAAAACTGTACGGGCCCTGTCGGGAACAAGAAGGGTGTAGAGAAAATCCTCCCTCCTGTTGAGCGACTGGTCCGGTGCAATGAACGAGATGTCTATACTGTTTCCACCTGCTTTTGTTGCCCTGGCAGGGATGATTACATGCTCATTGAGGAGCTGGTACTCCTGCTGAGCACCGTTTGCTGCAACACTGCATATATTGTTGGGCTCCCTGTAATCTATGATTATTTCCTGCTGTTTTTCTATAGAAAAGGCTATACGGATGTTCCCCAAAATTACGGAATCTCTCTCCTGCGGAATATTGAAATTGAGGGTATATTCCACATCTTTTATACATCCTTTACGCTGCTGTGCGAGTTCCTGTGAAACGCCCCTCTCATATAAAGTGTTTTTATTTGTGCTGGTACACGATATTGCCATAAGGAGGGCAACTATATACGCAAGAGATTTTGTAGCCATTATCTGCAAAAATTATGTTTATGCAAATTTAGGAAATGATTACAAAAAAATAGCAACCACCCCGTCCTTGCGGACCCAGCCCGAGGTGGTTGCTTTGTTGAGCGATGTGTGTATGATATAGGCTGTTCTGTTATTCTCCTACGTTAACAGGGATTATTCCGTGGAAGAAGTCGTTTCTTACTATTTCATGTTTTGTAACTGTTGCACCTGAGCTGTTTGTTGTCTGAATAAATGATTCTACAGTTTCTACCTTAGGGGATACAGGCTCTGCAATCATTGTCTCAAAAGTGAGCATTTTATAAGTATTCATATTGTTTACCGGGCCAACCCACTCACAAGTTGTGCCGTTAAGGTAATAGTATTGGCCGTTGTACTGGCAGAATACGGTACCGTGCTCATCCTCACTTCCAAAGTCCATCTTGAAAATAAGATCACCCGGAGTTGTTCCCAATACAGGGACCTTACTTGCACCTCCATCATAAGGCTGTACATACAGGCTTGTACTCAATGACTTAAGGTAACCTGAAGCATACTGTACATAGTTTGTCCCCCACCCACCTTGATTTACTTCTGTAACTGAACTGCTTCCTCCAGGGATTTCAATTTCCCATACAAATTCAGGAGCCATCTTAAATGTGCCACTCTGCTCATTGCCCGCTCCTGCATCTGCCACAACTGCTGTCATTGTCTGTACATCAGCTTTCAGACAGGTTGAAGTATTGTTGGTTTGGCTTCTGATAAAGATGTAGAATGAAGGGTCTATAATTCCGTAATATGCACTATAACCCCAATTAGGCCAACCGCTTCCGCTGCCACTGCTACTGTCATTATACTTGTTGTCGGAGAAGAATGATGCAATCGTTGCATTGTGGGTTGCATCACCATCTTCCATCTGGGATGAATAGGTGGCAGTAAAAGTAAAACTGTACCGCGCGGAGGTCTCAATTTTACCCTCAAGGATATATGCATCAAATATAGGCTCGGTATCACTTGCAAGTACTTTATGATTCCCGGCAGAAGCAGAGACTATTGCATCTGCTGAGGTTACTCCAAGAATACCCTTTGTATTGTCTGCATCAGCTGCATTTCCCTCATAAAGTGAAAAATGGCTGAAGAAGTTTGCAGTTCCGGCCTCAACATCATTGAACAGGTAAGCATTTTTGGATGCGAATGAGCCGTTGAATGACAAATCGGATATATCAAGAATAGTGGTCTCACTCTTGTTGTTCACCTCAAGTCTTACCCTTGCAAATGTTCTTGAAAGCTCACCGTCTATAGTGTTGTTACCCTCTGCAAGAGCCACCTTTCTTATCATTACAAGCGGCTGCGGGTTTAGTTTGCATATTCTGTCATCACCGGCATCCAACTTATAATTGAACAGTGACGGATAGTTTGCAGCTGTGAATCCCACAATACCCTCTGTATTTGAGAAACCTTGAAGGATTGTAGAAATTACCGAGGTAAGATCTGCAGAACCGTTATAGTTCCCCTGACCATCCTCCTCTGTTTTACCCAAACCTGCATAGGTATTGCCGTTTGCTGTAACAGGGGCATAGTTTGCCACCGCTATGAGTGTATATTCACCTGATCTGAGCAACTCAATATTGCCATGCAGCGGATCAGACTGAGGGAAAGTTACTTTAATTGCAGTTGCAGAGGTTGCATCTGTCATAACTGTACTGCCATCGTAAAAACCGTTGATGGAGTTAACATCGGCAGAACCTGAATGGATCTGTCTGTAACCTACAAGCCTGTTGTCACTGTTAACAACAAACAATGTAAAATTATATACCAATGAACCATCCACATACTTCTCCCATTCACTCCAGGAATTGGATGAATTTGTGGGATCAGTAGCTATTGATTTGGTGAGTGTAATATCTACAGGAAGGTCTATGTCCAAAGTCAATGAAGCGGGTGCTCCACCTTTGGTTCTGTCTGCCGGCTCCTCAAGGATTCCCTGACACCCCTGCAAAACTGCCAGACACATTATTCCTCCCAAAATGTATTTGTAAAAAGCCTTCTTCATACTCGCTCTCTGTTAATTGCTGTTAATTTGTTACTGTTATCTCATCATAAGTGTGAGAGATGTAGTTCCAAGGATTGATTGTAATATGGAACTCCTGGTGTCCACCTACAGGTGAAAAGCTGCACAATACTTTGTAAAACACATTTCTCTCTATCTGCGGCATTTTCACATATGCATAAGATGATGTTGTACCGCCGTCAAATGAATACCCTATCTTCAGGGCCATTGCCCCCTGGGCAATCTGGCTGAGGTCTCCGGTTGACTCAATATAACCTGAACTCCAGTTTGCTCCACCCAAACTGTTCTCAAAGAAATATTGTGGTGCCATAATCTCATTGTAGTTGTCTGAGTTTTCCAGTGCTGTACCGTTCTGCTCACCAATTACACGGGAAATGGTATAGTGGGTATCATCTGTATAATCTGAACCATTTGCTACCGTTGTAGTATTGCCGGCAAAAAGATAACCTGCTGCGAGTGTATTTGTAATCTGCAGACTTGTAATCGTAAGTTTTGGTGCAGTTGTCTCATACACTTCAGACCCTTCAGCCACCTCAGCTGCATATACCGCAACCTTTGAAACAGGTCTTGTAAGATCCACTGTCAGCTGCTGTGCAAGCAGCCAGTGGTTCTCATGTCCGCTTGGAGCCTGTTCACTGCTAAGGTTGTCAACATTTATGGCTACGGTTTTATTGTAGTACAAAGGGAGACCTTCTGTAGTATTCAAACTGCCCATACATACAGATTTAAGTTGTTCCTCTGTAGTATTTGGGCCAATTGTCGGAGAAGTTGCTGTTGAAACAATTGATTTTTCGTTTGCAACAACATAAAAATCCACATTATGTATTCCACTGTAAGGTAACATAAGATCCATCACTATAGGATCACTGGATGCCTGTTCTCTTGAGAAATGTCCGCTCAAATTACCGTTGTAGAAAGCGTAGATTCTAATGGAATTGATGGCAGACTCCTCATCTGAAGTAACGGCAGCAATGGATTTTGTCATCCCCTCAGTTGCAACATCAACCTGTATAAGTACACTGCGCATTTTGTCACCGTTGTCCATCTTGGTAAAGATACACCCTGTAGCCATAATACACACCAGGATCCATAGAGCAGCTCTCATTGTTATTTTTGCTATGTTTTTCATTTTGTCAATTCTAGAATTCTGGGGTTATGTTCTCAATCATCCATGAAGGAATTACAATCTTAACTTCATCAAATGAGTCTCCAAACTCAATTGTGAAAGGGATAAGACACTCATGCAATGAGGTATTGATGTACTCCTTGTATTTATCCAAATGCTCTGCAAAGTTTATGGTTGTAACTACTCTACCATCCTGGGCAAGAAGATTCAGATTTACATCTTCATGGTTTGTATGTCTCATTATGTTGCAGGAAGCCGTCATTTTTGAATCATCCTGTTTAACGGCCTCCACAACATAATTGGCTGCCTGTCCCTCTGCTGTGTTGGTGAAATCTGTAAGAGGGGATACATTCTCCAACTCTATAGAAAGTTTCTCACCCAACACAGAAGGGGCATTTATAATCTCAACATATATATCATAATGTGAGCTTGCAAAATAAGTGGTCCTGGTCTCCTCCATTTTGTACTCACTGTACGGAAGGATAGTATAATTTATAGAAGACCAGTAGAGTGAATCATTGCCAGAGACAATCTCTCCGTTTATATAGTCTTCGGCAGCGAAAGTGGTTGCGCTAAGGTTTTTTGCATCCAGACCCTGCACCTCAGTGTTGTAAGTGTTTCCTACACATACAATTGTATATGTACCCTCCTCAAGTGGCGGCAACACCTTCTCCTGAGCTGCAATCTCTGCCTGGGACAAACTTCCCTGTGCCACAAGGTTGCTGTTTGAATCAAAAACATACATATCTGCACTACCTATCTTCTTGCTGAAGATATCCTCTGTGCCGTCTCCATTATATCTGAAGGCAAGACGGTATGTATTGTAGCAATCACTATGGTCCTCTTTTGTACAGGAAGCGGAGAGTCCCCCAAAGAGCAGAATACAAATTGCAAGTTTTAAAAATTTCATAATAATTGTATGTTTTTGTAATTATTCAATCTGTTTTTAGAATTCTGGAGTAATTACCTCAACTGTCCAGTCAACAACCTCTACTTTAATATCAAGACAACGCTGTATTGGATCAAGATCATCCGGAATCTCAATTGAACCGTCTGCTCCAACCTCACCGGCAGCACTCATTCTGTAAATCTTTCCAGCCTCAAGCTGCGTAATGTTTGTATTACCGCTCTTGTAAGATTTTGCATAAACATAAGCCGGAGTTGGATTGTCACCTACCAAAACTGTAATCATCATCTCCGGAATAGCCTCACCTGCATAGAAGTGATAAGCAAGCTTGTTAGGAGTGTCTTTTTTAGGGGCTGCAGGAGTCATCTCAAGTGCAGGATTGAATCTGTCTGCAAACCAGCCTGTACTTGAAGAGCCGTTGAACCAACCGAATACTTCAGACTCAGAGTCAAGATTTGAAACCGGTCTAACATGATTGCCTGAACCTACAATATTAAGTTTTGAATCATTTGTATTTGCAGACAAATGTGGGAAGTAGTGCTGGAATCCAATAGCAGTTACAGCCACTTTGCTGAATTTAGGGGTATCACTGAATTTGGTTACAAAACCGTCAACCTCAAAACGTGCAATTGTTGGTTTTAGCATAACCTCAGCCTTATATACCTCTGTATATTTGGTAGTTCCTTCTTGTGTGTGCTCCTCGCCGGTTGCAGTAAGGTCACTCTCTCCATAAAGGACAAGCGAATTCTGGTCCTGCTGCTCCGCAATTGGAGTATTGATGTTCATCACCTGCTCCAAGGTTACATCACCCATATTTGCCACAACTACAATCTTGGTACATTTGTGATCTACAAAATGGAACTTCTTAATCTGGCTCAAATCAGATGCTGAAGTGAAATAAGTAGGAGCATCTGTACCATCTTCTCGTTTAGCAGAATAAGGTGTAGAATACGAACCGTCTGTAAGGAAGATTTTAAAATTGTTCACCTTAACCTTATCATTAGCAGATATCTTGTCACCTGCTGCACCTTTGGTCATAATCACATTCTCCAATGAAACCTCAACAGTTTTTAGAGAAGTATCTTCCGGGGTCTGCAACTCCTTGCTGCATGATACCATTGCAATCACAGCTACAAATGCTGCCAACATTAATTTAGTAAGTCTCATAATAGTATTGTTTTAAGTTAATATTAATTTGTCTGTTATTTATTCAAATCTTTTTATGTACTCCTCACGCTCCTTGCGTTTGCTCTCCTCGTATTCCAATCCCTCCTCAATTATTGCTTTGTTTTTCGCAGCCTGGGTACACCCTTCTGCCATAGCTCTCTCCAGGTATGGAAGAGCCTTCTCAAACTCGCCGTTCATCATCAGGGCTACCCCATAGGTATTGTAAGCTCTGAAGTCCTCTGAGTAAGGGGCAACCGTTTCAAGTGCCTTTGCATACTCTCCTGCTTTTATCTGGCTGTTTGCCAAATTGATCTTATCAACCGCATCATCCTTTGAAGAGTCATAATATACAGCAAGGTATCTTGCACTTCTCAGGTGAGGATAAACCTCTCTAAGCATTTTGGCATAAGTTCTTCCTCCATTCAAGGATTTAAGTTTCCCCTTTCTGCCAATTCCCAAATCCGAATCAATAATTTCAACGATCTTATTTATCTCATCCTGTGGCATTGATGATGCCAGTGTCATCTTTCTCAACCCGTCCCAGTTCTCCTGTCCGTTAATAATCTTAAAGTTGTCGGGAGTAAGGTTGTATTGTGGTCTCTGCTCAATTATGTAGTTTATCAATGCTTTTGCCCTGTTCTCTCCCAACCATTTGTTAAAGGCTTGGGTTCCCTCCGGTGATGCATATCCTGCAATCTCTATAAGGGTAACTCTAAAATCCTCGTGAGAATAAATCTTGTCCAATACTGCGAGTATTTTTTCAAAGGTTACCTCATTGTTGAAGATTGAGTGGTCAATTGCAGTTTTGGAAACCTTGAATATTACCTCATACTCATCCTCACCGTTATCCCATATTCTTGAAGCATCAGCCAAATGGTACTCAGCAGGGATTCCCCTTGTTACTACAGGCGGCTCAAAATAGAGCTGTGCAGATGCCAATTTTTCATCCTCCAAAGGAATCAGCCTCTCATTCTCACATCCGCAACCTATCACATCCCTTTTAATTCCCAAATTTGCCGGAGTCATCCATTTTTTTATTTGAGTTTCACTGCTGTAGTTGTAAGTTATTCCTTTTAACATTTGACCCTCCTCGAGTTCCCACTCTTTATTGCCGTTTAACCTGTTTTCCTGTCTCTCCCTTTTAAGTCTGTTCTTTCCATAGACTTCCACGGCATCCAACCAGACAGTGTCTGTTCCATTGTAAATGAAAGGTCTTATCACCTCTTTACGGTTAGACGGTATATTGTTGTCTGCTGTCTGTATATCAAATGTTACAATTGCTCTGTTGTCATTGTACTGCAGTAACTCATTCTCTATTTTTGACTGCCCTTGCAGATTCACCGAGAGCGCCAAAAGTGCCACTGCTGCTGTTATTATCCTTTTCATATCAGTTGTCCCCCTTATTTTATTAGATAAATGATTGACAGGCCGCATTTTGTTACGCCAAGCAGATGGCGGTTGAAGCCTTGCTGGAACAATCCGCACTTGCGGTTGTCAAACTCCTCATAATTGGTGTACCAGTATCCCAATCCTAATGTTGCTTCCAGATTGAGGCGTTTGCCCAAAATCCACTGATACCCGTAGGTAATTCCACCACCTGCTGCCCAACCCTCATTTCTTGTGTTTTTTGCCATTCCAATCATCCCTGTGGGCTCATTGATTGAGTAAAAAATCTTGGGAATCTCAACTGCACTTATATTAAATTGTGAATAGTTGCCGTTGATACCTAAAAAATGTCCGTTAAAAGACTCACAGAACCAATACCGCACCTCCGGCGTTATCAGGAAATGCTTGATTTTTCTGTTTACCTCTTTACTTGCATCTAATGTGAATGGATTGTATCCGGCCTCAAGATTCAAGGTGTAACGCTCTGCCAGTTTCACCTCTGCGCCAAGATTTGGAGTTGTAGTGGCCCAATACAAGAGATTGGTCTTTATACCTGCTTTTTGGGCAGATATTGTACCCGGCAAAGCTACAACTGCAAGTAGTGCAATGATCAGATATTTTTTCATCAGCTTATTAATTATTAAATTTAGTCGTTCAATCTGCTGATGACGGAATAATTCAGTTTTGTCAAATGAAGATGCACTCCATTATTCCCGTCGCTCAACACTTGCAAAGGGAGATATTTTTGGAAATAAAAAAAATTTGCACAAACAGTTTCTCATTTCATTGCAAAAAATACTTGCCTACGTATGTTTTGGATGGGATTTTTTAACGCAAGCACAAATTTTGAAAATTAATTTGCATTTATTTTTTACGCATATGCAAATTGATAGGTGAAATAAATTACATTTGTACAGAATTTCTGAAAAGAAAATTTATGTTGAGCGATAAAATTATAATAATTGTATATATAACTCTCTTTTTCACATTGAGTGTTGTGCTCTTTTTTACAGGATTACCCAACAGGAAAGAGTACAAGGATTATATCAAATCCAGAAAGCTCATGAGTGGGGCCCTTCTGTCTGTCTCTGTGTATGGTGTGTTACATACATTCACTCATCCGCACTATGACAATCCTTTTACTAATATGGTTGTCATAACGACCATATCATACATATTTACCATTATAAGCTACCAGAGTTTCCTTTATGTGATTGAGACCTCCACAGCCAGCAGAAGGAATGTAATTAAAATAGCAGTCCTCTCACTTCCTATATATATAATCTCCATTGCATGCGGGTATCTCATCCCTGCTTACTCACTTGAAGCAGAAATTTTGGCCGTAGCAGTGTGTATTATTGTAAATTTTATAATGCTTACAAGATGTTTGAGAGAATTTGACAAGTTTATCCTCCTTATAAATAACTATTACAGCAATTTCCGCAATATAAGATGGATGCCGTTCTGTTTGTGGATGAGTTTCATAACAGCATGTATTACCTCGCTCTCATTCTTTTTTGAGCCACTGACTCCAATTTCCGGTGTTCTTGCCATTTTTACCTATACTTTCATATCATTGAAACTTTTAAAATTCATCCCTGAAAATGTTCATACCGCAAGACAAAGTATTGAGAGACACGAGATTGTAGCCATAGAGCATAATATTGAGGTGGAGGCTGAACCACAGGATACAGAGATTGTAGAAAACGGGACAGCCGCTCAGGATGAGAGATTGTTCAGAAGATACGAGAAGATTGCAACACTAATGGAGAAATGGGTTGAGAGTGAGAAATATCTTGCTCCAGGGATAAACATTAAGGAGGCTGCAACCCAAATGGGAACAAATTCAAACTATCTCTCCACCTATATAAATAATGTGCTTGAAACATCCTTTGCAAACTGGCTCAATTCACTCAGAATAGAAAAGAGCAAGGAGTACCTCTGCTCGCAGGAGAAATATACAATTGAGGAGTGTGGAATTAAAGTGGGATATGAAACCCTGTACAATTACTCCCGATGGTTCAAGGCAATTACAGGAGTGTCCCCTTCTGAGTGGAGAAGGAAGAACCGCTGATTCTCTTTTTTATCTGAAATACAAGTTATCTGACATACAACTCCAAATTACCTGAAAGATCTGAATATGTAGGGATAGGATTATCTGTATAGATATGTTTTATAATTCCATCATTGCAAATATAAACCCTTGGAACTCTTGAAGTAGCAAAGAGGTTATATATCTCCCTTGTGGTTTGTGCAGAGTATGGCATTGTATATCCTATCTCTTTCCAGTACTGGGATATTTCACTCTCGGGCTGTTCCCTGCTTATAAGGGTTATGGAAATTTTATCTTTCAACTGGTCATATATCTTCTGAACAGCAGGGAGGGTATTCCTGCAATCCGGGCAACCTGTATGAAAAAACATTATAAGGGCTGTTCCGTTACACAGCTGTGCCCCTGTTACAGTTGTTCCGTCATTCATCTGTACAGTAAAATTTGGAATTCTCTCTCCAATTGCAAGCTCAAACTCAGTATCAGGTTCCTCTATACAAGATACCAGGACAAGGGAGAGAAACAACGCCACCAATATATGTGCCAACCTATTCATACTCTACAAAGGTATAAATATTTATTTGCTTTGGTAAAAAATAAATACACTTTCAAATTAGTAAAAGGTTTTATTATTTTTGAAAAAGAGTCATTTTTTGGAATAAAGTTGTATCTTTGTGGCATACTAAAACCGACTTAAAATAATGAAAGAACAATTAGAAGGCCTTAACGCCCTTACTATAAACTTTGGTGAAGGTGGAATGGCAATAGTGAACGTTATCCTTGCCTTTGTAATGTTTGGTGTTGCATTGGGGATAAAGTTTCAGACATTCAAAGATGTCTTTAAAAATCCTAAATCCGTTATTGTTGGTATTTTTCTGCAATGGGTTGGATTACCTGCAGTAACTTTCCTTGCAACATTGATGCTTTCTCCTGTAATAACCCCTATGGTTGCATTGGGTATGATTCTGGTGGCATCCTGCCCGGGAGGAAACATATCAAACTTCATTTCATCCTTATCAAAGGGAAATATTGAACTTTCGGTATCACTGACAGCAATTACCACAGCGTTTGCACCGCTGGTAACTCCATTCAACTTTTTCTTTTGGGGTTCATTGTACAGCCAGATTATAAGCATAAGAAGCAATATTCCTACACTGGTAATCCCATTCTTCCCTATGTTGGAGCAGATTCTACTCCTTTTGGGTGTTCCTATTGTATTGGGTATGCTATGTGCAAAATATTACCCTAACCTTACAAAGAAGATAAGCAAACCTACACAATACCTTTCCATTGCCCTGTTCATAGGTATGGTTATTGTCTCATTCTCCCAGAACTGGAAGCTGTTCATAGAGAATCTGCATTTTATCTGTATAATAGTACTTATCCACAACGGCCTTGCTCTGGCTACAGGTTATTGGGGTGCAAGATTAACAAAATTGCCTGCAAAAGACCGCCGCTCCCTTACCGTAGAGGTTGGTATCCAGAACTCCGGGCTTGGACTTATACTATTGTTCAACCAGCATATTTTCCCTCCTGAGATATGGCATGGCCATTATGGAGGAATGCTTATCATCACTGCATGGTGGGGAATCTGGCATATTATATCGGGACTCACAGTTGCATATATTTTCCGCAGAACTGCCAAAGGTGAGTAGGAATGCCAAAAAGCAATATTATGGCTAAAAAGAGAAAAATTCAGGACCATGATGGTCTGTATGCTTTTTTGAGGCATTATGTAGATTTCATTGTTAAAATGTCCTACAGAAAAGTCCAGTACAACGGACTTGAGAATGTGCCTGAAGATGGGGCTGTGATTTATGCCCCAAACCATACCAATGCACTTATGGATGCATTGATTATACTTGCAATGGACAGAAAGCCAAAGGTTTTTGTTGCCCGTGCAGATATATTCAAGCAGCCTACTCTTGCCAAAATCTTCACATTTCTAAAGATTATGCCAATCATGCGTATGCGTGACGGTATAAATGAGGTTAAAAAGAATGACAAGACTATAGAGAAAGCAGTGGATGTCCTAAAGGACAAGGTTCCATTCTGTATATTCCCGGAGGGGCAACATCAGGCAAAACACTCTGCACAACCACTTTCAAAGGGTATATTCAGGATTGCATTCCAGGCACAGGAGCTAATGCCCGGCCAACCGCTATATATTGTACCGGTAGGGATACAGTACGGAAATTTCTTCCGTTTCCGCTCTACTGTGAATGTAAATATAGGGAAGCCGATAAATGTCACTGAGTTTCTGAATGCCAACAGCGGGAAGACCCCTCAGGAGCAGATGAACATAATTAGGGAGGACCTTTCACAAAGGATGAAGTCCCTCATTATGTATATCCCCAACGATGAGGATTATGATGCCACATATGAAATTTGTGCGGCATGCATGAGACCACAGAGGAAAAGGCTCCTTGCAAATATTCCAAAAGGGACAATACACCCAAAACTTGCACAGTTTGAGGCAAACAACATTACCAACAATACTGTACGCAGGTTGAAACAGGAGGATCCGCTTGCAGCGACCGAACTCCTTTCACTTGGACATGAGGCATCACAGATACGTAAAAGGCAAAAAATAAGTCTCTCTTCACTTACAAGCAGATTCCCTTATTCTGTAAGGTTGCTGAGATTCATTCTGTTTTTAATAACATTGCCATACTGCATTCCTGCATCAATCCTTACATTGCCAAATGCAGGTCTTTGCAATATTGCGTTCAGACTCCTTAAAGATTACGCATTCAGGAACTCTATCCGTTTCCTTGTAAATCTTGTAATATGGCCTGTACTCCTTATAATTTACTGGATTGTAGGATTCTGTATTCTTCCGTGGGAGTGGGCTCTGTTGTGTGCGGCAATCATCATTCCGGCACCTGTTATTGCCCAGGAGATGTGGAGGCTCTTCAGACTTGAGATTTCAGACTTCAAGCTGTTGTTCAATAGGAAATTACGCAAGAAATACGCTAAAATTCAAGAGATTATACTAAACAATTAATATAATGAGAAAGAACATATTCTTTATAATGCTTGTTGCGGCCCTTTTTATGGGAACCGGCAGCCATGCACAAGAGATAGTAAAGAAAGGCTACAACTTTGGTCCCCTTCCTGCAGTTGCTTTTGATGCAGACAAAGGATTCCAGCTTGGAGCACTCCTTAACATATATGATTTTGGAGATGGCAGCACCTACCCCAACACCCGCCAGCAGTGGTATTTTGAGGCCTCTTTCTTTACAAAAGGGTCTCAGTTGTTTGTAGTTTCATACGACAGCAAATTCCTTATCCCAGGAATCCGTTTCTCTACAGCCCTTGCCGTTACCAATGACAAGGCCATGGATTTCTACGGTTTTAACGGATACCAGTCATATTATGACCACGAGAGGGTACAGGCAGGAAAAGATGGACTTGATTACCTTTACACCCCAAAATACCGCACAGAGCGCCTTGCAGCATTGTTCAAGACAGACTTCATTGGCAATATCTGGGACAACAAACTGTTCTGGGAAGCAGGCTACCATTTGAGCCATTTCCGTCAGGGGGCAATTGACCGTGCAAAAATTAACAAGAACAAGGAGGAGAGTGAAATTTTCCCAGACTCGGAGCTAACCCTGTATGAGCAATACCGCAATTGGGGCATTATTCCCGACGAAGTGGCAAATGGAGGTACAAACAGTGCAATCCGAGTAGGTCTCCTTTACGATACAAGAGACAAGGAGGGTGCCCCATCAAAAGGAATCTGGGCAGAGGCACATGTAACCGCCGCACCAAAATGGTTGGGCACTACAAACCCTTACTATAAATACTCTGCCACATTACGCCAGTATTTCCCTATTGTAAAGAATGACATCCTTACTTTGGCTTACAGACTCAACTACCAGGGTACATTTGGCAGAAATGCCCCTTACTATGTATTGCCTTACATCACCACAATGGGACAGTCTTATGACCGTGACGGTATGGGCGGCTTCCGTACAGTGCGTGGAATTATGCGTAACAGGGTACAGGGTTTGGATATGGCATCATACAATGCAGAGATAAGATGGAGATTTGTCCACTTCACATTGGCTAACCAGAACATTGCCCTTGGCCTTAACTGCTTCAGCGACGGTACAATGGTTACCAAAAAGTATGATATGTCGTTCAAGCGTACTCCAGAGGACTTCTCATCTGTAGAGGCATTCAAAGCGGCTGCAGAGAGCTACAACCAGTATATTCAAATGGGTCTGGCTACAGACCGCCCTCACATTACCGTTGGTGCAGGATTCAGATTCATCATGAACCAGAACTTCATTGTCTGCCTCGAGTACGGTAAACCTGTAGGAAAATACGGCAAACAAGACGGTAACGGAGCATTCTACATTAATACCGGTTATCTGTTCTAAGAACTGAAAGTACTATAAAAGAAAGAGGGTGACTCAAAAGGTGGAAATTTAAGAAATGAGGATTTCCAAGGCAAGCGTAACGCAAAATTTACCCTTTTGAGTCACCCTTTTCGCTATTTATCGGGAAGCTTTTGACCCTTTGGCTGCCATAAACTCAATAAGGAGTACAATGGCAAGACCTGCTATTGCAAAGCCTACCGATTGCCATATCATTGGATCTGAACCGGTTACTTGTTCAAATGTACCCGGAAGTGCAGGATAATCAAAACCCTCCTGTGCACCAGGGACCTTCCAAGGCCACACTTTTAGGAGTGAACCAACCATAAATCCAGAAAGAAGCGCAATTGTAAGCATGTAGAATTTCTTTAGCAACCAGCTTAAAAAATGTGAGAAACTGATTATTCCAATAGCACATCCTGCAGCAAATACTACAAGTACAAGTATATTCATATCAGACACTGCAGCCATAATGTACTCGTATTTTCCCAAAAGCAACAAAATGAAGCTTCCCGATATACCAGGAAGGATCATTGCACAGATTGCAATTGCACCACTAAGGAAAATGAACCACAAATCTGTAGGGGTCTGCGCCGGACTTGCAAGGGATATGAATGCAGCAAGGGCAACGCCTACAAGGAGTGATATGATGTTCTGCAGGCTCCATTTGTCCAATCCTTTGAGGATATAGATTGCAGAGGCCAGAATAAGGCCAAAGAAAAAGCTCCAGAGGGGAATTGGATGGAACTCAAGAAGGTATTTCATCACTCTGGCAATTGAAAGCACACTTATTAATATACCTGCAAAAAGACTTGCAAGGAAATTTCCATTTATAAGCTTCCAGAAAGCGGCTATTTTCCCTTTAAAAAAGAGTTTTAATGCCTCACCGTTAATGGATTTGATGGAATCCAGCAACTGGGAATATATTCCCATAAGGAAAGCAATTGTACCACCGCTTACACCTGGAACCACATCGGCTGCTCCCATGCAGATACCTTTAAAAGTGACTGTCAGATACTTGAATAAATTGGTCATTGTCTATTGTTTTTTTATATTTTCCAAAAAATTGAGGAACCACTCCTGATGCTGGAGTTGCGGCAACATGTCATATACAACACCCAACCAGGCGGTACCTGTATTCAAAATCTCCATAAAGAGTTCCTTAAAAGTCTCTCTGGCCTGCTCACATGCAAACCTCTCCTCTCCCCCATCAAGGCACAGAATGGCCTCAAGGGCATTGAGTCCGGCCCTGGCCTCCATTGCCTTGTCGCTGTCGGGAAGAATATATTTGAACTGGATTCTGGCATCTTCCCATTTACCCAGTCTTATGTAGGCCTCTCCCAGACCGAGGCGTCCCAACTCATCCGGGTCTATCTGGTTGAACTGCTCAAATACCTTTGCGGCCTCGGCATAACGCTGGAGGTTCATATATACCACTGCCAGATTGTACAATGATGATGAATTCTCCCCATTCAATGCTATGGAGTACTCAAATGCCTCTATCGCCTTGTCAAAATTGTGCATTCTGGCAGCTATGGTTCCCATATTGAACCAGACTGTATCACTGAATGGGTTGTTGTCCAGATACTTGTTATAATACTCCTCTGCCTTGCCCGGATTGTCCAATCTGTCATGGCAGAAAGCTATATCATTGTAATACTCGTATGGGATCTCTCCCAATTTCTGAGCTTTGGAAAGGTAATAGAGAGCCTCTGTATAATTTCCAAAGTCAATGCAATCCTGAGCCAAAGCACACACAGACTCCATTGTATCCGACTCACCATCTGTACATTCCAAAGCTTTGTAAAAATACTCCCTTGCATGTGCAAAATTCCCCTGTGCAATATTCGCCCTACTGTAAAGGAGGAAAATTGCACTATTGGTATTGTAAGAATCTGCATAAGATTCCAGAATTCCAACTGCCTCTTTAGGATTTCCGGTAATTATCAGTGTGTCACACAGACGGGTAAGAATCTGCAGTGAATAGGGATACCTCTCAAAAGCCAATCGGGAAAGTTCAAGGACCTGATCCTGCAACTGCTCCTCTATAAGACGGTCCAGAACATATTCAAACTCATCCTCACTGAAATTGAGCCCCTGCAGATTATCCTGTGCCTTGGCGGCAAGATAATCCTCAAAAGCCTGGGGAAACTCCCCCTCATTCTCCTTATCTGAATAAAAATTACTCTCCATCAATTGTCAGTTGCTTACGGCGGTTACGCCCTTATGGTTGCTCTATGCGGTTTACTCTCAATTGCTCTCAGCGGTTACACAACCTTATGGTTCTTC
This sequence comes from Candidatus Egerieisoma sp., assembly GCA_045592425.1. Lineage (GTDB taxonomy): Bacteria > Bacteroidota > Bacteroidia > Bacteroidales > UBA932 > Egerieousia. The sequence goes on along the minus strand of JAZNUT010000015.1, from coordinate 6,004 downwards.
TCTGTGGTTACCCAACCTTATAGTTCTTCTCTGCGGTTACCCCCTGAATATTTTGGAGGTATGCAAGCAGCTGCTTCATGTACTCCGCACTTGCATGCTCCCCTTTATGTCCAATAGATTGCTCAAATACAATATTATATGGCATATTTGGCTTGTTCTCCATACCAACCATGTATCTCGCCTGTGCCCTTGTTGCCAAATACTCAAGAGAAAAATTACCATTATCATTAAAGGAGATGAGAAGGTCATAAGTTGCTCCCAAAAACTCATCAACCTCGCTATTCATTAGAGGAATACCCAGCCAGTTGAGCTCATTCTTACCTATGAATAAAAGCTTGTTCTCCTTGCAAAAATCCTCTATAAAATTACCCCTCATAACCTCGTCTTTAAAGGATTTGGACACCTCTACAATCACCCCTTTTAGTGGGATATTTGTCTCTTTGAGCACATTATGAATCTCTTTTACAGCCTCTGCATCGGCCTCTCCCTCAAGTTTGAACAGAAAAGCCATGCTCCCAACCTGTTGCAGATTAAGGAAAACAGGGGTAGCATTGGTTCTGAATTGAGCCAGGCGCCTTTTTCTGATTCGGGACTTCAAAAGAGTAAATAACATAAGCCAAAATTTGCTGCAAAGGTAACAAAAATCATGCAAAATCCACTTTGCCTCCACTGAGTCAACTCTGTGGCATCTCAGAAGCACCTCTGTGGCAACTCTGTGGCACCTCTGTAGCAACTTGCGGCAACTCAGAAGCACCTCTGTGGCAACTCAGAAGTACCTTTATGGCAACTCAGAAGTACCTCTGTAGCAACTTGCGGCACGGCAATCTGTGCCCAAAAAGATACCTTTTCCCGCACAGAATTGCACTACAGGCAAGTTGGTGCCCAGAATGAGGCGTTTTCCGTACAGAATTGCGGATGGCGGGGATTCTGTGCCCAAAAAGACACTTTTTCCAGCACAGAATTGCACTACAGGCAAGTTGGTGCCCAGAATGAGGCGTTTTCCGTACGGATTTGCGGGATGAGGAGATTCTGTGCCCAAAAAAGATACCTTTCCCAGCACAGAATTTCTTTTTTGGCAAGTTGGTGCCCAGAATGGGGTGTTTTCTGTACAGAATTGCAGCGGGGGATGATTCGGTGTCCAAAAAGATACCTTTTCCAGCACAGAATGTCACTCCGGGCAAGTTAGTGCCCAGAATGAGGCGTTTTCCGTACAGAGTTGCTGAGAAAGGGGATTCTGTGTCCAAAAAGAAACCTTTTCCTGCACAGAATTGCACTATAGGAAAGTTGGTGCCCAAAATGAGGCGTTTTTCGTACAGAGTTGCTGAGGAAGGGGATTCTGTGTCCAAAAAGATACCTTTTCCTGCACAGAATTGCACTACAGGCAAGTTGGTGCCCAGAATGAGGCGTTTTCCGTACAGAATAGCAGCGGGGGATGATTCTGTGTCCAAAAAGATACCTTTTCCAGCACAAAATGTCACTCTGGGTAATTCTGTGCCCAAAATGAGCCGTTTTCCGTACAGAGTTGCTGAGAAAGGAGATTCTGTGCCCAAAAAGATACCCTTTTTCCGCCAAATGGGTACTCCAGTGGCAACTTTGGGCCGAGTAGGGGCATTTTCTCCCCCATGTTGGAGTTGCAGGGGGGGGGTGGGGTCAAAAAGGCACCTTTTTCCGCCAAATTGGTGACACTTAGGCAGTTTGGGGCCAGAAAAGGGGTAATTTGGTGCCTAAATGGCAGAGTTTTGGGTTTGGTAAATTATTTGAGCGCTGAGTATGAACGTAGCAGACAGAAATGTGTTTAAGATTAATTATTGTAGCAGACAGAAATGTGTTTAAGATTAATTATTATAGCGTAAAAGGAGGAAATTATGAACGGATTCAATCAGCAGAGTGAGCAGGGTGGTGCTCTTAAGCGTTATGCAGTTAATTTGATTGATTTGGCCAAACAGGGGAAATTGGACCCTGTGATTGGCAGAGATGAGGAGATAAGGAGGGTTTTGCAGATTCTCAGCCGTAGAACCAAGAACAATCCTATATTGGTTGGTGAACCGGGCGTGGGCAAAACCGCCATTGCAGAGGGGCTTGCACAGCGTATCGTTCACGGCGATGTTGCAGAAAATCTTAAGAACAAACTCATTTATTCCCTTGATATGGGTGCCCTCATTGCCGGTGCAAAATATCAGGGAGAGTTTGAGGAGCGTCTTAAAGGTGTTGTAAAAGAGGTGATTGAGAGCCAGGGGGAGATTATCCTTTATATAGATGAGATCCACACGCTTGTTGGTGCAGGCAAAAGCAGCGGTGCAATGGATGCAGCAAATATCCTCAAACCGGCCCTTGCAAGGGGAGAACTCAGAACTGTAGGTGCCACAACCTTGGACGAGTATCAGAAATATTTTGAGCAGGACAAGGCCCTTGAGCGCCGATTCCAGATGGTAATGGTGGATGAGCCAACCCCTGCAGAGAGTATCTCCATCCTCAGAGGCCTTAAGGAAAAATATGAGAATCACCACAAGGTGCGTATAGAGGATGATGCAATTATTGCGGCAGTAGATCTTTCACACAGATATATCTCAAACCGTTTTCTTCCCGACAAAGCAATAGACCTTATTGATGAGGCCGCATCCAAATTGAGGCTTGAGATGAACTCAGTGCCGGAGAAGATAGATGAGCTTAACAGGAAGATAAAGCAGCTTGAGATTGAAAAGGCAGCCATAAAGAGGGAGGGCAAATCCCCTAAACTCAATGATATAACTGCCCAGTTGGAACAGTTGCAGGCAGAGCAGAAGGTGTATGACAAACAGTGGAAAGAGGAGAAGGCATTGCTCGACTCAATACAGAATAACCGTCGGGAAATGGAAAATCTTAAAATTAAGGCTGATGAGGCGGAGAGGAACGGTGATTATGCAAAGGTTGCAGAGATAAGGTATGGCAAGATTGGGCAGTTGCAGAAAGAGACTGAGGAGCTTGAGGCCAAAAAGGCTGCCAATGAGAACCCTCTTATAAATGAGGAGGTTAACCCGGAGGATATTGCGGAGGTTGTCTCTAAATGGACCGGAATTCCTGTGAAAAGGATGCTCCAGAGCGAGAAGGATAAATTGCTGCATCTGGAGGAGGAACTGCATAAAAGGGTAGTTGGCCAGGATGAGGCTATCAAGGCTGTTTCTGATGCTGTCCGCCGTTCAAGGGCAGGATTGCAGAATGAGAAGCGTCCTTTGGGATCATTCCTTTTCTTGGGTACTACAGGTGTGGGCAAAACAGAGCTTGCAAAAGCCCTTGCAGAATTCTTGTTCAATGACGAGAATCTTATGACCCGTATAGATATGAGTGAATATCAGGAGAGCTTTGCAGTAACCCGTCTTGTTGGAGCCCCTCCGGGTTATGTAGGTTACGATGAGGGTGGGCAGCTTACAGAGGCAGTCCGCAGGAAACCTTACTCCGTAGTGCTGTTTGATGAGATAGAGAAGGCCCATCCCGATGTATTCAATGTTTTGCTGCAGGTACTTGATGACGGAAGGCTCACCGACGGCAAGGGTCGCACTGTAAACTTTAAGAACACCATCCTCATTATGACAAGCAATGTGGGTAGTGACATTATTCAGGATTATATGCTCAAAATAAATGATGTTAACAAGGAGCAGGCCCTACAGGATTGTAAAGAAGCTGTTATAGAGGTACTTAAAAGAAGTGTAAGACCGGAGTTCCTCAACAGGATAGATGAGGTGATTATGTTTGAGCCTCTATCACCAGAGAATATCCGCGGAATCCTTATGTTGCAGATATCCCAGATACAGCAGATGTTGGCAGAGAAAGGTATCACACTTGAGTTTACACCTGCTGCCATTGAATACCTTGCCTCTAAAGGGTATGATATTGCCTATGGTGCCAGATCTATTAAAAGGCTTTTGCAGAAAGAGCTTATTAATGAGCTGGCAACAGAGATCATTGGGGGCAGAATAACCAATGAGGGGGTAATTGAGGTTGATGCCAAAGACTCCCGAATAGTATTCAACCGCAAGTAAAACAGTATTCGGCACCTGTAAAACAACACCCCGGAGCAACTTTGTGCACCAGAAGATTATTCTGCGCATAAAACTGCCTCCGGGGTATTTTATATGCAATAAAAAATGTTATCTTTGTAAACTGGAAAATATTTGAATAGAACAATAACTTAAAACACACTATTATGCTTAAAAGAACATTTGCTGTTGTAGCTATCATTGCTGTTGCTACAACGTCTGTGTTTGCACAGAAAAAAAACAAAAAGGCTGTAGAGCAGCCTAAAGGTTACGAGTTCACTGTTGTTAAGGAGAACCCAGTAACCCCAGTTAAAAACCAGGCAAGTTCGGGTACCTGCTGGTCATATTCAACCATTTCATTCCTTGAGTCTGAGGCTATTAAGAAAGGCGCTCCTGCAACTATAGATCTTGCTGAGATGTATCCTGTATGGAACGGCTATTCAGATAAAGCTGTAAAATTTGTAAGATTGGACGGCAATCTCAACTACGAGCAGGGAAGTTCATTTGGTGATGTTATCTATACCCTAAAACACTATGGTATGGTTCCTCAGACAGAGATGGAGGGTCTTAACTATGGTGAGCCAATGAACAAACACGGTGAGCTTGTTGGCGTTCTTAAAGGTTATGTCAACGCTGTAATCAAAAACCCTAACAGAAAACTTTCTACTGCATGGCATAAAGGTCTTAACGGTATTCTTGACGCTTACCTTGGCGAGTGCCCGGAGAAATTTGTTGTTGACGGCAAAGAATATACCCCTAAAACATACGCAGCAGATTATTTGAAACTTAATGCAGATGATTATGTTTCAATCACTTCTTTCACTCATGAGCCATTCTACTCACAGTTTGCAATTGAGGTTCCAGACAACTGGCGTTGGGATTTGTCATACAACCTTCCTTTGGATGAGATGATGGCAATTTTTGACTATGCAATTGAGAACGGTTACACTGTTGCTTGGGCTTCAGATGTATCAGAGAGAGGTTTCAACCGCAACGGTTTGGGTATTGTTCCAGATGTTGAGGCCAATATGAAAGAGGCAGGTTCTGATGAAGCAAGATGGATCGGCAAATCTCCAGAGGAGAAAAATGCTGCCATGAACAATCAGGAGACTCCTGGCAAAGAGCTTGTTATCACTCAGGAGATGAGACAGGCCGGTTATGACAACAAAACAACTACCGATGACCACGGTATGCATATCTACGGTATTGCAAAGGATCAGAATGGTACAAAATATTACATGGTTAAGAATTCTTGGGGCCCATCGGGCAAATACAAAGGTATCTGGTATGCTTCAGAGCCTTTCGTAAAATGGAAAACCATTAATATTGTGGTTAATAAAAATGCGATTCCTGCCCATATCCGTGAAAAATTGGGTCTTTAATCTATAACACTTCTTGCTATGAAAAAAAAATTCCTATTAGCTGCCGCTCTTGTATGTTTGAGCTCAGCCCTGTTCGCACAATACGAATATAAATTTACAGTTGTCAAGGAGAATCCGGCTACTTCTGTAAAGAATCAGGCAAAGACAGGTACTTGCTGGTGTTTTGCCACAATTTCATTTCTGGAGTCGGAATTGTTGAGGATGGGTAAGGGCGAGCATGATTTGTCGGAAATGTATATTGTAAGGCATAATTACAACAGAAGAATTGCCGACAATTATTTGAGAAGGGGTAAAGGAAATGTTAATCCGGGCAGTCTTGGCCATATGTGTACATACGTTGTAAAACATTTTGGACTTATGCCTGAAGAGGCCTATCCGGGTATCAATTATAATTCAAAAACACATAACCACAATGAGCTTTCCGGTTATGTGAAACTGCTTTCGGCAGAGGCTATCAAGAATCAGAAGAGAATTCCTGCTGAACTTCAGGAGGGATTGTTCGATGCTTTTCTGGGTAAAGTTCCCGAGAGTTTTGTTTATCAGGGCAAAGAGTATACTCCTCAAAGTTTTGCAGCCAGTCTTGGCCTGAATATGGATGATTATGTGGAG
>JAZNUT010000014.1:0-49563 GCA_045592425.1 Candidatus Egerieisoma sp. | reverse complement strand
ATGTGCAGGATATTATGGGACCGCTGTTCTTTGATTACGGATTTGGACCGTACAGGTGGGTCTGCACCTCTTCAAAACCTGAGGATTTGGCATATACAGACATGCTGGCGGCGCAGGTGCTGGAGGATATCATGAAAGATGCTCCCGATGAGATAAAGCCGCAGTTGGCAGACAATATCCACTGGATAAAGGAGGCTGGAAAGAACAAACTGGTGGTAGGCTCGCAGGCCCGTATCCTTTATGCAGATTCTCAAGGAAGAATTGAGATTGCCCTTGCAATGAACAGGGCTATAAGGGAAGGAAAGGTAAGCGCCCCTATTGTGCTGGGAAGGGACCATCATGATGTCTCCGGAACGGATTCTCCATACAGGGAGACTTCAAACATTTATGACGGTTCAAGTTTTACAGCAGATATGGCGGTACAGAATGTGATTGGAGACTCCTTCAGGGGGGCAACCTGGGTCTCTTTGCATAATGGCGGTGGAGTAGGCTGGGGAGAGGTTATGAACGGTGGTTTTGGAATGGTTATTGACGGATCTCCTGAGGCTGATGAGAAGATAAGGAACATGTTGCTCTGGGATGTGAACAACGGCATTGCCCGAAGAAGTTGGGCAAGGAACAGAGGAGCCATCTCTGCCATAAGGAGGGAAATGGAGAGGACTCCTGGACTGAAAGTAACCATTCCGGCAATTGCTGATGATTCTGTAATTGAAGAGGCGTTTAAATAGTTGGTTTTAAAACAGATTATTCTTAACTTTGAACGATTTTTAAAGAAAATCATATTATCCATTCATATATAAAAATAAAAATATGGCAGAAAAACTATTTGCTGAGTTTCCACCTGTTTCCACTGAACAATGGGAAGAGGTGATCATTAAAGATTTGAAAGGTGCCGACTACGAGAAAAAACTCGTATGGAAAACCCAGGAGGGTTTTTCAGTTCGCCCTTACTACCGTGCCGAGAACCTTGAGGGTGTAAAACACCTTGGCGGTGAGGCTGGTGCTTTCCCTTTTGTAAGAGGTACAAAAGACAACAACAACTGGTTGGTACGTCAGGACTATTGCGCATGTGTTTGTGGTTATGAGGCTGCAAATGCACAGGCTGTTGACGGCCTTAAGAAAGGTGTTGAGTCTGTAGGTTTCTGCATCGATGGCAAAAAAGCTATCTCAGAGGCTGAGATGGCAACTCTTTTGAAGGGTATTGACCTTGCAAAAGTTGAGGTTAACTTTACAGGTTGCTGCTGTGCTTCTGTAGAGATTATTAACTCATTCCTTGCAGTTGCAAAAGCTCAGGGTGTAGGTGCTGAGGATTTGAAAGCTTCATTTGATTATGATCCGCTAAGAGTCCTTAACCAGACAGGTGCTTTCTGCTCAGACAAATCTATGGATACTCTAAAGGCTGTTATTGATGCAGTTAAGGATTATCCAAGAGTAAGAGTTATTGGTGTTGAGGCTTACTCATTCAACGATGCAGGTTCAAACATCTCTCAGGAGTTGGGATTCGGCCTTGCAATGGGTAGCGAGTACATCAACAAACTTAAAGAGTTGGGTCTAAGTGCAGATGATGCAGCAAGACGTATCAAATTCACTTTTGCAGTTGGATCAACTTACTTTATGGAGATTGCAAAATTCCGTGCTGCAAGAATGTTGTGGGCTAACATAGTTAAGGCTTACGGTTCAGAGAAAGAGTGCTGCCAGAAGATGAAGATCCACGCTGTAACAAGCGAGTGGAATATGACTGTTTACGATCCATACGTAAATATGCTAAGAGGTACTACAGAGGCAATGAGTGCTACAATTGCAGGTGTTGACTCTTTGGAGGTACTTCCATTTGATTATCCGTTCCGTGCTCCAGGTGAGTTCAGCAACCGTATCGCAAGAAACGTTCAGTCTATCCTTAAAGAGGAGGCTCATTTTGATAAAGTTGTTGACCCTGCTGCAGGTTCATATTTCATTGAGAACCTTACCCAGTCAATTGCTGATACTTCTTGGAAATTGTTCACAGAGGTTGAGAATATGGGCGGTTATGTTGAGGCTTTCAAAGCTGGTTTCATCCAGAATACAATCAAAGCTACTGCAGATGCTCGTGACAAGAAAATTGAGACACGCAGAGAGATTATTCTTGGTTCCAACCAGTATCCTAACTTTACTGAGAAAGCAGACAAAGATGTTACTTTGGAGGTTGTTACCAGAAAACCTGCACCTGCAGCTTGCGGTGCTCAGGTAGGTCAGCCACTTGAGAAATATAGAGGAGCACAGCCATTTGAGGCATTGCGTTTTGCAACTGAGAAGAGCGGTAAGGAGCCAGTTGCCTTTATGGTAACTTATGGTAACCTTGCAATGTGCAGAGCAAGAGCACAGTTTGCTTGCAACTTCTTTGCTGTAGCAGGTTTTAAAGTTGTTGATAACAACAGATTCTCTTCTGTTGAGGAGGGTGTTAAGGCTGCATTGGAGGCTAAAGCTGATATTATTGTTGCTTGTTCATCTGATGACGAGTATGCAGAGGGCGTTCCACAACTTGCTTCACTTGTTGGAGACAAAGCTATTGTGGTTGTTGCCGGAGAGCCTGCTTGCAAAGACGAGCTTGTAGCTAAAGGTATTGAGAACTTCATTAGTGTTAAGAGCAATGTTCTTGAGACACTAAAAGGTTATCAGGCTAAATTGGGTATTAAATAAGCAATAATAAATTCAAAAGAAATATAAGATTATGCGTCCGAATTTTTCAGAACTAAAATATAACGGTGGCGCCGCTTGTGGCCAGCAGACCAACAGCGAGTGGATGACACCAGAGAGGATTGCTGTAAAGACAAACTACAGTGCCTCTGACCTTGAGGGAATGGAGCATTTGAACTATGCTGCTGGTGTGGCTCCTTTCCTACGTGGACCTTACAGCACAATGTACGTACAGAAACCTTGGACAGTAAGACAGTATGCAGGTTTCTCTACAGCTGAGGAGTCAAATGCTTTCTACAGAAGAAACCTTGCTGCAGGTCAGAAAGGTCTTTCAGTAGCTTTCGACTTGGCTACACACCGTGGTTACGATGCTGACCACCCACGTGTAGTAGGTGATGTTGGTAAAGCAGGTGTATCTATCTGTTCAGTTGAGGATATGAAGATTCTGTTTGACCAGATTCCTCTAAACAAGATGTCTGTATCTATGACTATGAACGGTGCCGTTCTTCCAGTTATGGCTTTCTACATTGTAGCTGGTTTGGAGCAGGGTGCTAAACTTGAGGAGATGGCTGGTACTATCCAGAATGATATCCTTAAAGAGTTCATGGTTCGTAATACCTACATTTACCCACCAGAGTTCTCAATGAGAATCATTGGCGATATCTTCGCTTACACTTCTAAATATATGCCTAAGTTCAACTCAATTTCAATCTCAGGTTACCACATGCAGGAGGCTGGTGCAACCAATGATATTGAGATGGCTTACACATTGGCAGACGGTCTTGAGTACTTGAGAACAGGTATCAAGGCAGGTATCTCAGTTGATGCTTTTGCACCACGTCTATCATTCTTCTGGGCAATTGGTATGAACCACTTCATGGAGATTGCAAAGATGCGTGCAGCACGTATGATCTGGGCTAAGTTGGTTAATCAGTTCAACCCACAGAATCCTAAATCATTGTCATTGAGAACCCACTGTCAGACTTCAGGTTGGTCACTAACTGAGCAGGATCCTTTCAACAACGTTGCAAGAACATGTATCGAGGCTATGGGTGCAGCTCTTGGTCATACCCAGTCATTGCATACCAATGCATTGGATGAGGCTATCGCACTTCCTACAGACTTCTCTGCACGTATTGCCCGTAACACTCAGATCTATATCCAGGAGGAGACCAGCGTATGTAAATCAATTGACCCATGGGCAGGTTCTTACTACATTGAGAGCCTAACCAAAGAGTTGGCTGACAAAGCTTGGGCTCACATTCAGGAGGTTGAGGAGCTTGGCGGTATGGCTAAAGCTATTGAGACCGGTATTCCTAAACTAAGAATTGAGGAGGCTGCAGCCCGCAAACAGGCAAGAATTGACTCAGGTATTGACACTATCGTTGGTATCAACAAATACCGTCTTGAGAAAGAGGATCCAATTGAGATTCTTGACGTAGATAACGCTAAAGTTCGTGAGCAGCAGATTGCAAGACTTAAAGAGCTTAGAGCTAACCGCGACAACGCTAAAGTACAGCAGTGTCTTGACGCTATTACTGAGGCAGTTGCCAATAAGAGCGGTAACCTTCTTGAGTTGGCAGTTGAGGCTGCTAAAGCTCGTGCTTCATTGGGAGAGATCTCTGATGCTTGCGAGAAAGTTGTAGGACGTTATAAAGCAGTTATCCGTATGAATACAGGTGTTTACTCTTCAGAGGTTAAAAACGATTCAGACTTTGAGAAAGCAAAAGAGCTTGTTGCTGAGTTTGCTAAGAAAGAGGGTCGTCAGCCAAGAATCATGATTGCAAAACTTGGTCAGGACGGTCACGACCGTGGTGCTAAAGTTGTTGCAACCGGTTACGCAGACTGTGGCTTTGACGTTGATATGGGTCCTTTGTTCCAGACTCCAGAGGAGGCTGCAAAACAGGCTGTTGAGAACGACGTTCACGTAGTTGGTGTATCTTCACTTGCTGCAGGTCACAAGACTCTTGTTCCTCAGATTGTAGATGAGCTTAAGAAACTTGGTAGAGAGGACATCATCGTTGTTGCTGGTGGTGTTATCCCTGCTCAGGATTACGATGCTCTTTACAGAGCTGGTGCTGCTGCTATCTTTGGCCCTGGTACTCCAGTTGCCTATGCAGCTATCAAGATTGTTGAGATGTTGATGCAGAAATTCTAAGAGTTTCCTGTAACAATATAAAGTGAGAGCCCCGAGGTTAAACCCCGGGGCTCTTTACTTTATTATAGTATCTATAGTTGTATAATCACCTTTGGCGCACCTCTAAGTTGTGGCTGTTCTTCGCCGATTGATGCTCCAAAATAGGTACCGTCACATATAATGTAGTTTTTTGTGCCGGTTTGGTCCAGAACATATGTGCCAGGAACGTCGGACCTGTTTATATTTACTGCTGCAGCAAGATGTCCCGGATAGTAAATCAGAACCACCTCAAGTTGCATCAGATCCCTTACAATGCGGGAGAAGAGGATAGCTCTATCCTCGCAATCGCTATAAGGGTAGGTAAGGGTTTCATCGGGGAAGAAGATGCGCTCCGTTCCCCATACCTGATCGTCAACTTTATATACAAACGCATGCTGCACAAAATCCAAAAGGATATTCAGAGATTCTACAGTACCTTTACCGGCAATGGAACTTCTGAGTTTGGGGTAAAGGGCATCACTGGCCTCTTTGGATATAGGTGCATTGGCATAGGTTACCCACTGGCTTCCCAAAGTGTTGCCAATAAAGCCGCGGGGGTAATTGTTATAGAAATCTACAAGGTTCTGATTCACCTTAACCTTTTCTACAACTGTAGGGAATCTTTTACCATGCAGATTCTTTCCAACGAAACTGTTCGTGTCAAGTACCAGGTTCTTGTTGATACTTAATGAAAGAGGGGTATCATGCTTCATGGTGGCTTTGCTTACATGAAGATTGTCGGGAAGGAAATCATTGATACCCGCATCATCCTTAGAGTTTTTTGCAACATAGAATCTTGTGTCGTCTATGTAGTAGCATTGCTCGTCATGGATGGAATAATTGCTGGCATAGAGCAGATACATCTTCTTGTCATCTTTTCCCAACTTTATCTTGTAACCGGATTGGGTATAGATAAAGGCTGCAAGCAGAGTTTCCTCGTTACTATTGTTACCGTACCATTCACTTGCAAAAGCCTGAATCATTTTCAAATATGCCCAGTCACACATGTTGTGCTTCTCTTTCAATTGAAGGCAGTCAAACACCATGTTGTTGAAATCCTCCTTCTTTGAGAATGTTCTCCATAAGTCTGCAATATGCTTTCCCCATAGGCTTTTCAACTTTGGCTTTTTATCAGGGACACGTACAGCCAGACCGGTGCCCAGGAATGTAAAGTTGAAGTCATCCTCAGTTATTGAAGTGATCTCCCGATATTCTTCAATAGGTTTTGCAAACTCTTCCCTGTTACCTCTGGAGAACACTCTTGCAAAAAAACCTGCTGCAGTCTCAATCTTTGGAGCTGTTGAAGAGTCCTCCGCTTTAAATACCTGAGGTTGTATCTTTTTCATTTTAGGCATTGTGTCTGCCGGTTGTAATGATACTTCACCCCAAGCCTCCTCCAGATACTCTGCGTATTCTCTGTTGCATTTGTCCCTGTATTCGCCGTATTCTTTCCATACATCATTTTTATATTCATTGAACTCCGCCCAGATATTGGCAACCTCCTCATTATGGGTGGTATTGGTATTCTGGGCAAAAGCAGAAGTGTATGCAACTGCAAATACAGCCGAAAGTATAATAATCTTAATAGCTTTCATAATTCTAATCTACAACTTATTGGAAATCTCCCGGACCGTAAAGGCCAAACTTAGGGTCTTTCTCAGGCTGCCAGGTCCTCACTTTAATGATTGGCTGTTTTGGATTGTTTATATCCACCATAAGGAAGAGGTAACCTTTGTCGCCATAGTTTGATGAGTAGTAATCCTGTTCAATCTCAATGGCATACAACTCTCCTCCGGTGGCCATTTTTCGTACCCTGTTCTCTGCAAAACGGATATTGATGAACTCTTTGCCGTCAAAACACATTTTAAGATGCCTTAGGAACTGGTCTTTTGTCATCCTGTTGTATTTGATGGTCTCAACTCCTTTTGTAGTTAAAGTAACCTCCTGGTTTGGGCTGCTTTTAGGGGCAATATAAACCCTCTTGCCGGTAATGATAACGGCATCATCGTCAAAGATAGTCTCAATGTAATCCAACCTTTTAAGAGCGTATGCCGTTTTATAGTTCTCCAGGAACTCCATCATGGCAATCCTCGCCTTCTCATTCCATGACCCTTTGTGCAGGATATCTTTGGTGGCATCCTGCCCAAGGCCAAATGAGATATTGGAGATTCTGTGCTCCTTGTTGAATGTAAATACCACATCCTCTACAAAAGATTTTCTGAGGCCGTTCTTGAAAGAGAAAGCCATCTGTCCCCCTCTGCCAATAACCTCATCCCCATTCTTGTAGAACTTGTAATCGGGTTTTCCAACAATTCTGGCATTTCCATATTTGAGGAGTTGTTTGAAAATCTCAGCTCCGTCGGGAGTAAAAAGGGAGTCTGCATTATTGTACTCCTTTTTCTCAATGGAAGAAAGAAGCTCCCCTATGATCTTTTTATACCGGGCATCATTTCCCACAGCTTTAATTTTTGCAGGGGCATTCCTTAGGGCATCTGGGTTGCTCTCCAGCATCTTGCTTGCTGCAATTGAGGTCTTTATACTCTCATTGGTAATAAGATTTTCCCGCTCCACAGTGTGGACCTTCTTTATTCCCGATGGAATAACTATATGATTTTTAGGGAATTTCTGCCTCTCCATAGACCTTATCTTAAAGATACTCTCAATCTCCGCATCAATATGCCTCTCCCTGTAGTACATATACTCAAAGTGGAGATGTATCTCTTTGGATTTGTCTCCAGGAGCCATTTCAAGCACACCCACACCATCCCTTGCACTGTAGATGCTGCTCATGTTCTGGCCATCATAATAGGTATAATCTACACTGTTTACAGGCTCTCCGTTGTATGTTATGTAAAGCTGTAGTGTGTTGTCTTCATTGTCCCTCTCCATAACTTTGGCAGAGAGTGAGCAGAAAATGTCATTTATCCTATTGTGGATGTAGGGTATCATGGGGTGGGAAACAGTATCTCCCGGCTCTGTGTATTTTAAGGCATCTGGCCTCTGGAGAGTCTGGGTAAGAAGATACGCCCAATAATAGTTCTGCAGTGCAAGGTCAACTTTTCTGGCTTTGAGTTTCTCTCCTGCAGAGTTTACCATGTCGGTTATCTTAAATATCCTGTCCTCAAACATCTTGGATATCTCAGACCTTTTCATCCATCTGATAACATGTGCGTCTGGCTCCACACTCACAGTATATTTGTGGGTGTTGTTAAGTGATGCATGGCTGTATGTTTCAATCATGCTCTCAAATTTTGAGCTCGACTGATGGGTGCTACCAACACTGCTCTCTACAGCACTTGTGTTGGTGTAGCTGCTTATTTTAAGGGATATTTTTTTAAGAAGGTCCTGTAAAGCGTATTCATCTGCCTCCTCAATGCTCATACCCAACCCCTCTCCGTAGATAAATGTTGTATCAGCCTTAATGGCATCCACATTTATCTGTTGGGAGAAAGCTGCAGCAGGTAATAGGACAAAAAGGAGGAGATAAAGAAAATTCCTCATAATACTTATATCAATTATTCCTGCTCTTTATAAGCCTCTACAATCTGGTCTGCATATGCTCTTGTAGCCTCTGACTCAAGTGCCGCACTCTTTATTGCCCTCAAACGGGCATCTGATGCTGATCTTTTGTTATAAACAAAATAGGACTCCATCTCATAAACGCCAGGCTCAATCTCCCTTATTACACTGAATGCCTCCTCAAGCTGCCCCTTAATCTCCAACTCCACTTTGCGCACGAAAGATGCAACAAACATATCTACCTCCTCTGAAACATCTTTACCGTTTGAAGCAAGTTTGTTCTCAACAACGCCCCTTGCATTACCTGAGTTCTGCTGGGCAAGATTATTTGCAGCACTTGTAAATGCCATCTGGTGTCCTACATTTTTTGAGCTGAAACGTGGTGCGCTACCACTAATTTCCTGTCCGTCATTGCCCATGCTGTCCAATTTCTCATAGAATTTTGCAAGGACAACATCAAAACTGCGTGATGTACCGTACAACTGCCATCCGCCATCCTCAAACTGTTTCTTCTTTGCTTTAATCTCTTTCTTATGCTTTTTAAGAATGTCCGAATTTGCTTGTTGTGCAAAAGATGCAGCAGGGATCATAATAAGTGCCGCAAGTGCCAATAGAATTGCTTTTTTCATGATTTGATATGATTTTTGGTTGTATTATTATGCTTAAGAGATCTCTCTATAACTGGATAATATATTTCTGTGCCCCTTTTACCGTAGGTTGCTCCATGCCAATTGTGGCCCCAAAATAGGTGGCATCGCAGATTATATATTTTTTACCGTTGTTATCTATAACATAGCTTCCCGGTACATCTGCCCTGTTCATGTTTACTGCAGTGGCAAGGTGGTTTTTATAATATATCAATACTACATCCAATCCAAGTATATCCCTTACAATACGGGAGAAGAGAATTGATCTGTCCTCGCAATCGCTGTATGGGTAATGAAGTGTCTCTTCTGGGAAAAAGACCCTCTCTTCACCCCAAACATCGTCATCCACTTTATATTCAAAAGCGTGCTGTACAAAATCCAATATGATATTGAGTGATTCAGGGGTATCTTTCCCCTCAATAGCCTTCTTGAGTTGTGGGTATAAGGTTTTTTGGGATTCCTCAGACAATGGGGTGTTTGCATAAGTTACCCAATTGTTTTCTACCCTGTACAGGTATGAATAAGGATAATCGTTGTAAAAATCTACAAGGTTTTTATTCAGGTTCACATGACCTTCTGTATTGGGATACCTCTTACCTGTAAGGGCTTTGTCTCCCACAGTATTCATGCTCAGGCGCATATTTTTGCTTATGTTCATGGATAGAGGCTTCTCTTTTTCCATTGCAGCCTGGCTTATATGTAAGTTGTCTGGCAACAGATATGCACTGAAGGAACCCTTTTCATCTTTTATTACATAATACTTGTATCCATCAGACAATGAGTACTGGCTGCCGGTTATGTTGTATTTGGTTGCACACAACAAATATAATTTCATGTCAGTTGAGGTGCGGGCAAGCTTTATCTTATAGCCCGACTGTGCGTATATGAAAGCGGTGAGAAGTGTACTTTCATTGGTGCCCATGCCGTACCATTCCCTTGCAAAAGTCTGTATCATTTTAAGATATGCCCAGTCGCAGAAGTTGCGCTCCTGTTTAATCTTAAGGCAGTCATAAACCATATTGTTGAAGTCTTCCTTTTTAGAAAAAGTCTCCCACATATCTGCAATATGATTCTCCTCTGTACTCTTCAGCTTAGGTTGCTTTTTAGGGATACGGACAGCCAAATCTGTTCCATAAAATGTAAAAGACAACACCCTTTCATCATTGGCAGGGAGTTCCATAAACTCCTCAATAGGATTAACATCATCATCTTGGGTATATGGGCTCTCTACAGATAATCCCGATGCAGTCTGTATCTTAACCTGAGTGGGCTGTTCCTGTGCCCTATAAGCCACCGGTTCCAAATTGTTGAGCTGTGGTATTGTATCTGCCGCATACAAAGGAGCTTTACCCCATGCCTGACGGAGAGCCTCTGCATATTCCCTGTTGCATTTGTCCCTGAACTCACCATACTCTTTCTTTGCCTGTTGGGTGAATTTTTTGTAGTCATTCAAAAATTTCTGGGTACTCTCTTTAAAAGAGGTATTGGTATTCTGGGCATACGCAGCAGTTGCAGCAACCGCAAATACTGCAGTAAGCAGGATTGTCTTGAAAAGTCTCATAAATCAATGTTAATTGTGCTTGCTTGTAAAAGCACTTATTTGTAATAAGTTGAGCGAATTACAAAGATAAAGAAAATAATTATATTAAGGAATATACTCTTTAGAGCCAATGAAATAATAAAATCCAATTTTTGAATTGAATCCACTTTGGAAACGGTGTAGCTCAGGGGATAAATCAATGACTTTATTACTGTCATCTACATGCGGTCCAAAGAAACGTTGTTCAGCAGTAAAGCTTACTCCCAAATGTTTTGTTAAAGCGTAAGAAAGCTTACATCCGGCAATAAAGGTGTTTGTTTCTTTGGTGTTATCCCCTGTCTTATTGATATTCGTGAATTGTAATCCGATTTGAGGCGTAATTCTGATCCTTCCAGATAATGGTATTGAAGCACCTGCTTTAACCCATGAACAAAATGGACTGAATGATTTGTTGTTCACATCAATTTTTGAAGTGCCGCTGCCTCCAACTTCCAAATTAAAATATTTGGACAAGTTGAAACCCAGTGCTGCACCGTAGTGAACACTGTTATTATACCCTACTATGCCCTCTACATATACCTCGTGTTTTTTTACATAATCTCTTTTCAATGAATATTTGAGGGTCTGGTTGTCTGAGTGAATATTAATCTTCTTGTTTAAAGTGGCATAATCATCATTGTGTTTAATAGTGATGTTTTGAGTACCAGTATTTACTATGCCAGAGTATGGAGTGCGTCCAACATACACGTCATTAATAAAAAGAGTAGCATTCTCAGGGCTGGTTTGTATTGTTACAAAAGCCTTGTCCTCAAGAGTGTATTGTTTGCTTGTGATGCTGTCTCTAAATACAGTAACCGTATCTTTAAGTATTGCAAAATTTGAGGCTCGTAAAGTGAGACTTTTTTCCCCAACTTGTATGTTGTGTTTTACAAGGGGTTGGTTACCTGTTGTTCCTATAAGCTCACCATTAAGATAAACTTCTACTCCTTGGGGAGTTGTTTCTATCTCAATTGAACCATATATAGGTGTTGGTGACGGTAAATTATAGTTTGCTGTTGGTGCATTCTTAATGACATTAATCTGCATCATAGAGGGAATACAACCTTCTTCTCTGCACTCTATTGTTTGAACACCAGCAGGAAGTTTCCCTTCCCACATACCTTTACCAAGGAATCTTCCGTTTGCATAGATGTTAGATTTAGAGTTGGTGGCGGTTAAACTCACTTTACCGTAATTAGGAATTAATGTGGTAGAGAAGGAAGTTACAACACTGTCTTGAATCATAATCTCTTCCACAACTGGCAAATATAGCGGATTCTCAATCCTCAGTATCCTTCTGCCTGATTTTACAGGGATTGAAGCAATATTGTCCACTTTTGTACTGTCAATAAATATTGAAGCCTCTTCCAATCCATCGGGGCATTGGATCTTAAGCCATCCGTAGTTTTGTCGGAGATTAATATTAAGAGTCTGTTCTTTATTCTCTTCATTTATTCTGACAATTCCTGATAAAGGGTAATAGTTCTCTGCAGTTGCTCTATAAGAATATCTTCCATAATAAAGTTTTTCCTCTCCTTTGCCTGATGAGTCCAAGTATATTGGAACACCATTTATGGTAATATGCGTATTTTTAGGAGATGCAATAAATACAATGGTTCCCTGTTCTGAGTTATCTTCAATTATCTGTTCAAATACCTGATTGGCTTTAAGTTCCATTATATATGTGTGAGCCTTTTCAATCCCTCCAACAGGAAAATTATATTCAAGAGTGGCCAGTACAGGGTGGGAGATTGTGAGTTTTTTTACACCGTGAGGCATATATACCCAAATTTCACCCACTTTTTGAATAGTTTTTGCAATACCCAAGTATCCTGCGTTGAAAACAAACCCTTCTACATTTGTCCTTATTTTTATCAGGGCACATTTTTCCCCGTTCTGGTCATAAACTGTGCTACCATGCATATTGGCGGTAAGATCATTCTCATTGAGATAAAAATCCACAACTTTTATGGAGTTGTTTTGTGCCGTTGCAGACTGCATATAGGTTATGCAGAGTAATAATAGGATTATATATTTTTTCATCTATTACATTTATAAAGAGGTGCTTGTACGCAACTGAAAACTCACAAAGATAACAAATATTCATAATAGTGGTTGCACTCATTCATATTCAAAGATTTTGCACAAGGCATCTGTAAAAGAGTGATATTGAGCTTGTCATAGCAAGGCTCCCGATTATCTGTATAATAAAGCAGAATATCTCTCCTGAGTTTGGGATTGCTTCCAAAAGTAAAATTCATCAGACAAATTGAATACACCCTCTTAATATTGCTGAAACTTTAAAAGTTAATTCAGTCGCATACGTATAAGCAAGAACCCAAAATTTTTTTCTAAAAAAGAAAAACTTCGTCTTCCCGATACAATTTTTCTCTTCTCTAAAAATGGAAATTATGGAAAAAGAAAAAAGGACATATCTTCCTGGTGGAAGTGATATGTCCTTTTAAACTGCTTTTATTTTGGTTAATTGGTTTTTACCTGATTTACTGTTATTGTAAGTTTTGTTTCTCCAAAAAGGGAGAATTTTATATTTCCACTCCTTGAGGTAGAATCTGTAGGGAGTTCATCGATACTTATTGAAATGGTATGGTTCCCCTTTTCTCCAGATGTTGTGCTCAGATGAATCCATGATACATTGGTGGCCGCTTCCCAGTTGGCTTCAGCATTAATGGTGTAAGAAATGGTGTGAGCCTGCTGGTTAACATCACAAGTTTTGCTTTGCTCTGTAGTTATGGTGTGCTCTTCCTGATTGACATATATTGTACCCAAAGATTTTACAATCTCCGAATTCTCATTGTAGTAGTATAGGGTAATATAACTACTTCTGGAAGAATAAGATGAAGTTTCAGTAGGGTACTCATCTACACTTATTGCAAGCTGTACATTGTATGTAGAGTCATTCCTTATGATATTATCTATCTTTATCCAGTCAACCGAACATGAAGTGGTAAACAGACAGTTTGCTGTAATGTCTATTGTATCTTTTGTTGCTATTCCGCTATAATAAAAAGATGAATTGTTGGTCGCATATGCATTTGGAGCATTTTGCCGAATATCTATGTTATAAACCTCAACTTTATTGCCGTTGGAATCTGTATAAACAAATTTTAAATTGCCCTCTCTGGATGACCAGTCACTATTGTTGGTGATAGGGTAATCTGTAACAGTTACAATTAATTTATGTGTATGATATTCATGTTCTATCGGTTCCGCTTTATACGAAATCCAATCCTCGTGTTCTATTGTAAAGTCGTAGTTGGCAGTAATATAAATACTTTGAGAACTTGACTGAGGAATGAATGTGTATGATCCTTGCCAATATTCATCATATTCCCTATCGATGCTTGGGCTCTCTTGAGTTATACTCAATGAGTTGAGAGATATCTGATTATTGTTATTATCTTTGTACACAAATTCTATTTTGCCATACAACTCACTTAAATAATCTTCCGAGTCTGGGATTACATATTTTGGTGCAGATACTCTTATCTTATGTGTGTATGACTGGTGATTGACAGGTTCACATATTGCTGAGAACCAGGAGTCATGATTAAGTTCAAATTCGCAGTTTGCAGAAATGTATATTTCTAGCTCCTCACCCTCCGGATTCATTGTAATGCTTCCGTAATATTCCGATTCAGAGCCAATAGTGATGCTCGGTGCTTCTTTTATAACTTCAATTCTGTAATCAAAGTATTCTTTGGTCCCATCCTCCGAGTATTTACTATAGAATTTAAGGTATCCGTTATATTCACGCTGGTGATATTCATCAGAAGCGAGTATATAGTCACTGGAAGTTATAATTATTTTATGTGTGTAATCGGTTAGATCTGATTTTACAATTTCCGCTTTGAACCAATCTGCAATAGATTCTTCTTCATCCCAATATATGTTACTGCATTCTACCTCAAAATCACAATTGCAATTTATGTATGTATATGCAGTATCTGCCTTGGCTTTCATTGTAATTGTTTCAACAGAACCCTCAACATTTGGATTTATTCCATATTGCGTAAAATTGAGGGTATCCACTCTTTTCCAGCCATCTTTTTTCCCAACCAAATATACTTTAGCTATTCTTGTTGATACATAGCTGTTTTCAGCAGCAGTAAAACTGATAGTATCTGTTGCGGAAGAATAGCCGTAGTAATAATCAACATGGGTTACTATTGGTTTGCCAGAGGATGGAGTGATAGTAAGCCATTCTGGAATGTTGGTAAACTCCCAGTCAACAGTTGAAGATAAGTGTACTTTAGTGGTTGTACTCTTAGGTGGCAGTTTGAATGTGATACTGTTGTGAAAATTTGAATACTGTTGATATATTTCATAATAATACCTATACTCATCATTATTGTGTATGTAGTTTTCATCAAACTCTATGCGAACTATGCGAAAATCAAATTCATAAGGAGATGGTACTCCACCTTTATAATATTGCTCAAAATTATCCTCACATGAAATAAGTAGAGTGAGACTTATTAAGAGATATATCAGTTTTTTCATGAGTCAATTATATTTAAAAGAAGAATACTATTCCCGCTTTAGCAGAAAAGCCGGAATTGGCGTTTTTAACAAGTGTAAGAGTATTTTTTGCAATTTCAAATAGGGATGATTCCTTGATAGGAATTTTGTAGGATGGGGTTATACTTATCCCCATAAACGGCAATACTGCAAAAGAGAGACGACATGAAGCATTGGCATTAAAGCCAAACATTGAAACATCATAGAAACCTGAACTATTATTACCACTGTCAGATGGGGTTATATCTTGCATTGAAGCCTGTGGCCAGACATATTGTATTCCAACTTGGGGTGTAAATCTTAGTCTGTTGTTCAATGATATGCCATAACCGAGTGATCCATGAAAACATTCGAGATTTTCAATATAAACATTTTGATATGATAAGTCCTTATTGTTCAGATAGAATTCTCTGTCTATAAATTCCGCTTCAATACCTGCCTCAATACATACATTATGTATGTATTTCCCAATATTGAATCCAAGGACAGGAATACTCTTTGCTAAATCATTGGTAGGCAGCATATAATTGACCTCAAGGTACATTTCATTTGCCTTTGTATAGTCCCTTTTTAGAGTGTAATGGAACTCGTTGTTATATGGGGTAATATCAATAGTTTTGTTGATTGCCTTATATTTCTTTCCAGCATCAACTTTTATTGAGTATTTTCCACCGTCAAGGGTGTCGGCATAAGGTGTGACACCTTTATATTCTCCATTGAGATATATTTTTGAGGAGTCAATACTTGCTGAGATGTTTACCGGAACCCTGTTGGTAAGAGGGACAGATATTTTTACAGTACTGTCGGGAGAAAGGGTAATCTCTCTTTCCTCTGTTGTATAGAATTGTTTTTCTATGCGGAGTGTTTTTTCCCCGATAAGGATATTCCTGTTTACAAATGGTGTGGTTCCTACAAGGGTGTCATTGAGATAAACCGAAGCTCCCTCCGGATTTGTTGATATATCAAGTGTGCCAAGGATTGGGGTTGGGGCATCCAGTGGAACGGTAATTATGGAACCGTTACCTATGTTAAGGGTTCTGGTTGATGAGTTGTGGTAACCCCTTCTGCATTCAAATGTGTGGTTGCCGGTGGATATTTTGCCAGTCCATGCCCCTTTTGCTTTTAGTTGGCCGTCCACAAAAATTGTAGCCTGCGGATCTGCACAATTGAGGGTTACAGTCCCGTAGTTTTGCTGCATGGTTACGGCAAGTGTGGTTGTGGTGCTGTCTGAGATTGAGAAATCGGCAGAGTAAGGCAAGTATAGCGGATTCTCAATTCTTACGGTGTGGCTGCCGTGTTTTACAGGTATTCTGTTTGTATTTACTGTACCTTCAACCACATTGTTGTCTATGTATATGGTAGCACCGTCCAACCCCTCCTCACTACTTAGGTTGAGCCATCCGAATGCCTGTTTCATCCTTATTTTAAGGTTTTGAGGAGTACTTCTGTCAATTTTGAGCAGTCCGCTTACCGGGTAATAGTTGGGGTCTGAAAGTTCGTATGTGTAGCGGCCGTAGTAAAGCTGCACCTGTTCTTTACCCTCCTGGTCAAGTTTTACAGGAATGGCGTTTATGACAATATTGGCTGTAGGCGGGTATATCTCCAGATTTATTGTACCCACTTTTGTCTTGTCATCCACCACATTGAAGATCTCTTTGGCTTGCAGTTCCAGAATATAAGTTTTGGCTCTCTGTAGCGGTTGTTTGAAATCATATTTCAATGAAGCGAGGTTGGTATGGTATAGTGTAATGTGTTTTACCCCCTCCGGTACATAAACCCATATTTCACCGGTTTTCTGTACAGTTTTGGTAACACCCAACATTCCCACATCAAATGAGAAACCTATCTGGTTGGTCCTTATCTTTATAAGTGCACATTTTTCACCGTTCTGGTCATAAACTATGCTGCCGTGCATGTTTGCGGCAAGATCGTTCTCGTTGAGATAAAAATCTACAACTTTAATTGTGTTATCCTGTGCTTTGGCACCATTGAGTGCAAGAAAGCACAACAGGATAAGCGTTAAATATTTTCTCATCAGTAAGTATTTCTAATCAGCTTGCTTGAAACTATTTGAAAGGCTTACAAAAGTAGTGAAAATAAACAGAAAGGGCAACCCATTTTTTAGGGCTGCCCTTGTACAAGCAAATTTTGCACACAATATTTACGCGTACAAATAACGTTTTATCTTTTGGGTGGCGGTTTTCTCAAATGCCTCTGTGCGTATTTCAACTTGGGCAATCTTTGAGAACTTGTTCACCTTTGAGTTCACATACTGGTGGATCTCCTTTTCCCACTCCTTCAATTTGTTCTCCATGGCTTTTTTAGCCTCCTCTTTCTTGGCAAGATATACAGCAGCAGCCTCCTCTTTCTTGGCAATGTAGCTCTTGTACATCTCCCTCCTCATCTGGTCATACTCCACTTTCCACTCATCCTTCTTGCCCTCATACTCTTTAAGCCACTCTGCCTTCTTTGCCTCGTAAGCCTCAATAAGCTGAAGTTTCTTGGCATTGTAAGCAGCAAGCGCCTCATCCTTCATTTTGCCAAGTGCCTCAAGTTTGTCTGGGTGTATGCACACTTTGGCAATCAGGGCTCCCTTTTTCATTGTTACAAGTGACTCGGCAACACAGCCGTGGGTATTTATAACTGTCTCTATCTCCTCGGGGTAGATATTCTCACCGCTTGGCCCAACAATCATACTGTTCAGGCGGCCTCTGATAGAGAGCCATCCTCTTTCATCAATGTATCCCAAATCTTTTGTCCTGAACCAGCCCTCTTCTGTAAATGCCTCTGCAGTAGCCTGTGGATTCTTGTAGTAGCCAGGCATAATGTTTGGTCCTTTGGCAATAATCTCGCCCTCTCCTGTAACAGGGTCAGGGTTGTTTATCTTAAGCTGCACACCAGGAACAGCCGGGCCTGTAGTCTGCCATTTCACAAGGTCTGGAGTGGCACCGGCAAGTAGCGGAGAACACTCTGTAAGACCATACCCAATTGCATAAGGGAAGTTTGCCTCCAGAAGGAATTTCTCCACAGTACCGTCAAGTTTGGCACCACCAATGCCATAGAATCTCATTCTGCCGCCAAATGTCTCCCTCAACTGCTTCCCGACAACTTTATTTATAAGTTTCCTTCCCACCGCAGATTTGTACATCTTGCGCATAACCGGATTGGAATTGATCTTAGGAAGAATTGCATTCCTGTAAATCTTCTCAATAATCATAGGGACAGTTAGCATTGTGGTAGGTCTCACCTCCTTGAATGCCTGCATAAGCAATTTTGGTACAGGTGGTTTCTCAAGGTAATAAACCTCAGATCCTGCAAGCATAGGGAGCAGGAATGAAAGGCTGAACTCCAATGTGTGAGACAAAGGAAGTACAGACAACCATACATCCCATTCAAATGAAGGTCTCATTTTATTTGCAATCTTCACATGGGAAGTGAGGTTTTTGTGGGTAAGGATAACACCTTTTGAGTTTCCTGTTGTTCCCGATGTATAGATGATAGTTGCAATATCCTCCTCCTGCGGAGTCATAGCCTCAGCCTCAATATTTACAGTATCTGAGCACTCTACACCCTTAAGGACAGAAAAGTCATCAACCTCTATGATAAATTCAAGTTTCTCCTTTATGTCGTCTGTAAGCTTGTGCAGGAGCCTCTTTGAAACAAAAATACCCTTGCACTCAGAGTGGTTTACAATATTCCTTATCTCGTCAATTGAGAAGTCGGGCAACATAGGTACGGCAATTCTGTTGTATGCACAGCAGCTCATACATGCAACACCCCAGTTTGGCATGCTCTGGCATAGGATACCAACTCTGTCTCCAGTGGCAACATTGTTTTTGTGCAACAGAGCAGAGATTGCTTTTACCTTCTCTCCAAACTGTTTGAATGTGTAGTGTCCGCCGCCAATTACACAAAGGAATTTGTTGTTTGCAAACTTCTCAGTGCTATACTGCAGCAACCCTTTTAAAGTAGTAAAATTCATGTTCTTATATTATTAAATGGTACCTCGGTACAATCAAAAACTGTACCTAATCCAAATCTTTTCCTGTAGAGTACAACTGAGGGTATTTTGCACCATAACCTTTATCCTTATAATGCTGTCTAATCCTTTTAAGATCCCCCTTTACATCATCTGTAAGCTCAAATTTCTCACCACGACCAATGGTTTTTGTGCTCCAGTCAAAGTATCCAAGATATACATCTGCATTGCAGGCCTTGGCAATTGTGTGGAACCCGGTTTTCCAGTTGTCTGTCCTTTTTCTTGTCCCTTCAGGGGCAATTGCAAGGTGCATGTAGTCTGCCTTGTTCATTGCATCGATAACCTGTTTTGCAACAGTTGCACCTTTGGCACGGTCAACAGGAATACCACCCATCCAGCGTACAATAGGGCCAAGAGGGCCCCAGAAAAACTCTTTCTTAACCATAACGGAGGCTTTGCCGCCAACTCCGTTGTAGTAGAAGAACGAGATCATGAAGTCCCATGCAGAAGTGTGAGGAACTCCAAGTATGATTACTTTATTTCCAGGACAAGGTGGTTCAACAGCTTTCCAGCCACAAACCCACAATAAAAATTTACATATATGTTTTCTCATAATTGTAATATTGTCTAATAGTTGTTTGATTTCTCTGCAAGTTCCTCAAGGATAAGGTCTGAGCGGAGATTGCCCTTAATGAAGCTCTGTCTCTCCATGGTATTTTTGCCCATATAGAACTCAAGCAGCTCATGGATTGTGTCATCTTTGCTCAATCTTACCCTGTCCAATCTTATGTTATCCCCAATGAAACCACGGAACTCGTCGGGAGATATCTCTCCAAGTCCTTTGAATCTGGTTATCTCGGGGTTTTTGCCAAGTTTCTTTATGGCCTTCTCCTTCTCTTCTGATGAGTAGCAGTAGTAGGTCTCGTTCTTCTTCCTTACCCTGAACAATGGGGTCTGCAGGATATACAGATGCCCCTGACGGATAAGATCCGGGAAGAACTGAAGGAAGAAAGTGAGTAGGAGCAGGCGTATGTGCATGCCGTCAACATCCGCATCCGTAGCCACCACCACTTTGTTGTAGCGGAGGTTCTCCAGATCCTCTTCTATATTGAGGGCAGCCTGCAACAGGTTGAACTCCTCATTCTCATACACAATCTTTTTGGTAAGTCCGTAGCAGTTGAGAGGCTTACCTCTTAGGGAGAACACAGCCTGGGTGTTCACATTACGGCTCTTGGTAATTGAGCCGCTTGCAGAATCACCCTCTGTAATAAAGAGCATGGTCTCCTGGTTGCGGGGATCCTTGTCTGTATAGTGAATACGGCAATCCCTGAGTTTCTTGTTGTGCAGATTGGCCTTTTTGGCCCTCTCCCTTGCCAGTTTCTGTATTCCCGATATAGCCTTCCTCTCCTTCTCATTTGCCATAACTTTCTTGAGTATGGCATCTGCCTGGGCAGGATTCTTATGAAGGTAATTGTCAAGCTCGGATGAGATGAACTCCACAATGAAGTTCCTGATGCTCTGTCCGCCCGGCTCAACATCTTTTGAGTTGAGGAATGTCTTTGTCTGGTTTGAGAATGATGGCTCTACAACCTTTATGCTTATGGCTCCAACTATGGATTGCCTTACATCTTTAGGATCGAAATCCTTTTTGAAGAAATCTTTTATTGTCTTTGCAACACCCTCCCTGAATGCAGCCAGGTGTGTTCCACCATGAATTGTATTCTGACCGTTTACAAAAGAGCTTATATTCTCACCGTTTTCTGTGCCATGTGTGATGGTAATCTCTATATCCTTGCCGTTAAGGTGGATTGGCTCATATAGGGGAGTCTCTGAGAGGGAGTCGTTTATAAGGTCGAGCAAACCGTGTTTGCTCTTGTATTCTGTACCGTTGAAATTGAGCGAGAGCCCTGTGTTCAGATAGGAGTAGTTTTTGAGCATAGTCTCAAGATACTCCATATTGTACTTGTAGTTCTCGTATAGGGTAGGGTCTGCAATATATTTTACAAGGGTGCCGTTCTTCTCTGTGGTGGTGGTGTTCCCGCTCCCGGTCATCTCACCTTTGGAGAATTCTGCCCAAGCGCTCTCACCATCCCTGAATGACTGGATATAGAAATATGTTGAGGTGGCATTTACCGCTTTGGTACCAACGCCGTTGAGTCCTACCGATTTTGAGAAGGCACTGCTGCCGTATTTGGCACCTGTATTCATTTTGCTTACAGCATCCACAAGTTTGCCAAGTGGAATACCCCTGCCATAATCCCTTACTGTAACCATATTGTCTTCACCCAAAGTGATACGGATATTTTTGCCGTATCCCATAATGAACTCGTCAATGGCATTATCTACAATCTCCTTAAAAAGGACATATATACCGTCGTCGGGAGAGGAACCGTCTCCCAGTTTGCCAATATACATGCCGGATCTGCGGCGGATATGCTCACTCCAGCTCAGGGTTTCAAAATCTGCCTCTGTATAATCAGAGGCTTTTATATGGTTTTCTGTAAGTTCACTCATTTTTTATGCACTTTTGGGCCATCTTTGCAAAAGTACAAAAAAAAGGGGTTAAACCAACCCCTTTTGTACCAATAATTCTGCTATCTGAACCGTATTTGTGGCAGCCCCTTTCCTCAGGTTATCTGCAACACACCAGAGATTTATACCGTTATCCAGTGAGAAATCCCTCCTTATTCTCCCCACAAACACCTCATCCTTGTCTTTGGTGAACAGCGGCATAGGGTATGGGAGATTATCGGTAGAGCCAATTGCAGATGGCTGGGCATCCCCCTCAAGTGCAACCGCATCCTGCACAACCACACCAGGAGTCTCCTTTAGAGTTGCAAAGATCTCCTCCATTTCAAATGGCTTTGCAAACTCAAGGTTTATGCTCTCCGCATGACCTCCAAGTACAGGAACCCTTACGGTTGTAGGGGATACTTTAATGCTTGCATCCCTCATAATCTTATGGGTCTCGTTAACCATCTTCATCTCCTCTTTGGTATATCCGTTCTCCATAAAGATATCAATGTGGGGAAGCAGGTTGAGGTCTATCCTGTACGGGTATGCAACAGTGGTCGGTTCAACACCTTCCCTCTCCGCACTCATCTGGTCCACAGCCTTTTTTCCGGTTCCGGTAATACACTGGTATGTAGAGACTACAATCCTCTTTATGGTAAATTTCTTGTGCAGACCTGCAACTGCAATCAGCATCTGAATGGTTGAACAGTTTGGGTTTGCAATAATATAATCCCCTTTCTCAACCACATCCCCGTTGATCTCCGGAATAACCAGTTTCTTGGTAGGATCCATTCTCCAGCAAGCTGAGTTGTCAATCACATAACACCCCGCCTGGGCAAACTTTGGTGCCCACTCTTTGGATACCCCGCTCCCTGCAGAGAAGAGGGCAATTGCAGGCTTTTTCTCAATTGCCTGCCCAGGGGTACATACAGTATATTCAACTCCCTTAAAGGAAATTCTGGTTCCCGACGATTTCTCAGATGCCACCGGAATAAGTTCCGTTACAGGGAAATTTCTCTCTGCGAGCACCTTCAACATATTTCTGCCAACCAATCCGGTGGCTCCAACTACGGCTACTTTCATAATCTTACTTTAAAATATCGTTCAACACCCCACCTGCAGTCTGTCTGGCACCGGCTCCGGCACCTTTAATCACAATTGCATTAGGGTAATACTCTGATTCAATGATTACAGCATTGTCTGTCCCCTCCAAAGTGTAGAAAGGATGCTCTTTTCCAATGCTTCTTAGACTTATTGTACATTTTGGCTTTCCCGCAGCTGTCTGCTCTGAAGTATCCAGAGCTGCAATGAACCTCAGTTTCTCCCCTTTGGCTGCTGCTGTTGTATATTGCTCTTTAAGTACTGGCTCATACTCCTCAAGTTTGGCATAGAACTCCTGTGCGTACTCAGGGAAATATGTAATGGCACTGTTCATGATTTCATCTGGAATAAATCCTTGGAAATCTATATCTTCCCTCTCAATAGGGAATCCTCCCTCCCTCGACGATATAAGGAATTTGCGCAGCACATCGGTCCCTGCAAGGTCCAATCTCGGGTCAGGCTCGGCATAACCCTGCTGGGCAGCCTCCTTAACCAGTGAGGCAAAAGATTTCTCCCCATTGTAGCTGCTGAACAGGAAGTTCAAGGTTCCCGACAAAATCCCCTCAATCTTCCTTATAGTGTCCCCACAGTTTGCAAGCTGCTGTATTGTCTCCAGTACAGGCAGGGCAGCACATACGGTTGTCTCATACCTGTACTGCACCTTCTCGAGCCTTGCAGTTGCAAACAGCTCCTTGTATGACTCGTAGCTCAATGAGTTGGCAATCTTGTTGCATGCCACAACAGAGTATTTGTGCCTGAAAAGATCTACATAAAGTGATGCAATGTTGGCGTTGGCGGTACAATCTACAAAGATTGAGTTGCTGAGCTTGTATTTGCATACCTGGGCAATATAGCTGTTGTTTATGTTTTTCTCACCCTCTGCAAGGTTGAAACCCTCCTCTATGCCGTTGCGGTTTATGATGTAGTTCTTGCTGTTGCATATTCCGCAGATTACAATCTCTTTGCCGCTTCTTACAAGGATTGATTCCCTTTGGGCGTAAATGATGGATACAAGAGCTTTGGCAACAGTGCCGTATCCTGCAATAAAGAGATTTATCCTGTTTGCAGTTGTGGAGAAGAACTCTGCATGTATTGCCCTTATGGCGTCGTTTATATCCTCTGTATGGAGTACGGCAGAGATGTTTTTCTCAGACGAGCCCTGTGCAATGGCCCTTATATTAATTCCCTCACGGGCAAGTGCGTCAAACATTTTACCGCTTGCACCGCTCTGGTTTTTCATGTCGTCTCCTACAAGAGAGATGATAGAGAACCCTTTCTCAACCCTTAGCGGATCCACTTTGCCAAGGGAAATCTCATAGGCAAACAGCTCATCTGCAGCTTTTTTAGCTTTGTCAGCATCCTCTTCTGCAATGGCGATGCACATTGTATGTACAGACGATGCCTGGGTAATGAGGATTATATTTATGTTGTTTTTGCTCAATGTGTCAAACAGTTTGCTTGAGTAGCCCGGTATTCCAACCATACCGCTCCCTTCCATAGAGAGAAGGGCAATCTTGTTTGAAGAGGAGATTCCCCTTATTTTATCCTGTCCCTGTGGCGGGTTGCGTTCTATGAGTGTTCCAAAGTCGTCGGGAACAAAAGTATTTTTCACATAAATTGGAATTCCTTGTTTTACAACAGGTTGGATTGTTGGTGGATATACCACTTTGGCACCAAAGTGAGAAAGTTCAAGAGCCTCCTTGTAGGAGATGTTCCTGATAGGACGGGCATCCGGCACAATGCGCGGGTCTGCTGTCATCATACCGCATACATCTGTCCAAATCTCAAGTCTGCGGGCCTGGGCACCTACAGCAATTATGGATGCTGTATAGTCTGAGCCTCCACGGCCAAGTGTGGTTGTGCGTCCTGCCTGGTCTGAGGCAATGAATCCCGGCATGATG
This sequence comes from Candidatus Egerieisoma sp., assembly GCA_045592425.1. Taxonomy (GTDB): domain Bacteria; phylum Bacteroidota; class Bacteroidia; order Bacteroidales; family UBA932; genus Egerieousia. The sequence goes on along the minus strand of JAZNUT010000014.1, from coordinate 24,935 downwards.
TAAAGTTTGTGTCGGTCTGTATTGAAGAACTCTGCAATATTGTTTGTGGTAAGATTGTCTATAACCACATTCTTCCCGGCCTGAAGTTCGGTTTTTATAAGCTCCCTTGAGTCTTTCCAGTAGTGGCTTATGTTAAGGGATTTGAGCTTTGCACTTATTATGTTTGTAGAGAGAAGCTCTCCAAAACTTACAATGTGGTCCTGGCTGAGCTCGGTAAGCTCCTTCAACAGATATACACCTTTGCATATCTCCCTGAGTTTGTTGAACAGGGAGTTACAGGTCTCAATGATGGCACCGCTCTCCTGCTGGGGAATGAGCTCTCCAATTATTTCATTGTGCCTGCTCTGCAGCTGGTCTATAAGGTTGATGTAGTTCTCATCCCCGTTTTTTGCACTCTTTCCAATCTGGATAAGGGCATCTGTAGCACCGCTTATTGCAGATGATACCACTACGGTGCGGTCATTTGCCAAGGCATCCTTTACAATGGCAATCACCTTTCTTATATTCTCTGCATTGGCAACCGAACTGCCGCCAAATTTCAATACTTGCATAATCTTTCTCTTTAAATCAAATTCTCACTCTCAATAACTTCTTGTATCTGTTTCCATTCCAAAAGGAATCCGTCGTGTCCAAAGGCTGATGTAATTTCCCTGTATCTTGCTCCAGGGATATGCTCTGCCATAAATTTCTGCTCGCAGGTTGGGAAGAGGCCGTCTGAGTCTATTCCTACACATACGGTATTTGCCTTTACCATTCCAAGGGCGTTTACAACTCCTGAGCGGTATCTCCCCACATTGTGGCTGTCGGTGAGGTCAAGCATGCTCAGGTATGAGTAGGCATCAAATCTGTCAACCAGCTTTTTCCCCTGATATCTCTGGTAAGATGCTGCCCTTTGTGGGAATGTGCAATCCTCATCCTGCTCATATTGGGTGGTGTTGTACCCCTCAAAGCTCCTGTAGGAGATAAGGGCAATTGATCTTGCAGCTGCCAGTCCTGCTTTTCCCCCAAGCCCCTGCTCAAAGGTAGGGTCTGAGTACAGGGCCATTCTCATGGATTCATTGAATGCACTTCCCCATGGTGTGAACCTGCTGTTGCAGGCAAGCAGAACCATATTCTTTATTTTGTGTGGGAACATTATGCTCCACTCAAGTGCCTGGAATCCTCCAACCGAGCCGCCAATAAGCAGGTCCACCTCCCCAATCCCAAGGTGCTCCAGCAAAATGTTGTGGCAGTTGGCCACATCCCTTACTGTAGTTTTGGGGAACTCAAGCAAATATGGTTTCCCGCTCTTTGGGTTTATGCTGCATGGTGATGTGCTGCCGTAGCATGAGCCCAATATGTTTGCACAAATTATTGTGTATTTGCGTGGGTCAAAGAACTTTCCTTCTCCCACAAGCACATCCCACCAGTCTGTGGGGTCTGAGTTTGCGGTAAGGGCATGTGTTATCCAGATAACCTTTTTCTTCAGGCCCGGTTCCCCGGAGACGGTGGTATCCTCCATCCCGTACTCTTTTGATATGTGGTAGCATATCTCAAGCTGCTGTATCTCCCCTCCGCACTCCAGCTCCAGCGGGACAATATGTTTATAGATTCTCTTTTCCATAATGGCGTGGGATTATTTTATTGAGTCCAGTGCCTGCTGGAAATCTGCAATAAGGTCCTCTATATCCTCAATACCTACACTTATTCTAAGTGTTCCAGGGGTGATACCAATGCTCAAAAGCTCCTGGTCGCTCAACTGTCCGTGTGTGGTTGTTGCAGGGTGGGAGATAAGTGAGCGGTTGTCACCAAGGTTGGTAAGCAGTGTATATAGCTTGAGGTTGTTTACAAACTTTCCTGCATCCTCACGGCTGGCCTTAAGATCTACTGTAAATACACCTCCAAATCCGTTACGCAGGTATTTGTTTGCGTTGGCATGTGAAGGGTGGCTTTCAAGCCCCGGGTAGTTTACCCTCTCCACCATAGGGTGTTTTTCCAACCATTTTGCAAGGGCAAGAGTGTTGTCACATGTACGCTGGCATCTGAGAGAAAGGGTCTCGCATCCTGTAAGGACCAAAAACGCATTGAATGGTGAAAGGCAGCATCCGAAATCCCTCAATCCTACACATCTCAAGTAGGCGGCAAATGCACAATTGCCAAAATGCTCTGCAAATTTTATATTGTGGTATGAGGCACATGGCTCGGTAAGCTGGGGATATTTTCCGCTCTCAAACCAGTTGAAATTGCCGCAATCCACTACAATGCCGGCAAGGGAGTTGCCGTGTCCACCTATGTATTTTGTTGCGGAGTGGCAGATGATGTTTGCTCCAAAATCTATCGGGGAGCATACATAACCGGCACATCCGAATGTGTTGTCAACTATGAAAAGGATTTTGTGCTTTTTGCAGATGTCGCTCAGCATCTGAAAATCCGGAACAGAGAAATCTGAGTTTGCAATTGTCTCAACATAGATGGCCTTGGTGTTCTCATCAATAAGGCTTTCAATCTCCTCTGCGTTATTGCATTTGTTGAGCTTTACATTAATTCCAAGTTTTGGCAATGTTACCTTGAACTGGTTGAAGGTACCGCCATAGAGGGCCATGGAACTTATTATATTGTCCCCCGCATTGCAGATGGCTGTGATTGTTAGGAATTGTGCGCTCATTCCGCATGTTGCTGAGACTGCCGCTGTCCCTTTTTCCAATGCCGCTATCCTCTGCTCAAGGACATCTGCTGTAGGGTTGCCCAATCTTGAGTATATGTTTCCTGCCTCTTCAAGCTCAAACAGTTTCTTTCCGTGCTCAACATCCCTGAATGCGTATGCTGATGTCTGGTATATTGGGGTGATGCATGCTCCTGTTGTTGGATCGGGCTGCTGACCGGCACGCACCTGAAGTGTATCAAATTTATAGTTTGACATAATTGCAAATATTATGTTTTGAGAATCAGTTAATTTTTTGGCTGGTGAAATACCTTGTGCATCCGGCCCAAGATAAATCTAAGAGAAAAAGGCGAGCATCTTAGCGATGCATTCGCATAATGGACATACCCATCATTACCATAGCCATAGAGGGCATGGATGAACCTGTAATGATATGAGGGCTGTTGTTCATTGGTGCAAATATAATGTTTTTTTTAATTTATCTCTATATTTGTGGTTGCTTATAATTTGAAACAAGATGGAAAACAAGATATTTGTTTTTGATACAACCCTTAGAGATGGCGAGCAGGTGCCTGGTTGTCAGCTTAATACTATTGAGAAAATTGAGTTGGCCCGTTCCCTTGAGGCTCTTAAGGTGGATATAATTGAGTGCGGATTCCCCGCTTCAAGCCCTGGAGATTTCAATTCGGTAGTTGAGATTTCTAAAAATGTATCTGAGAGTGTGATTTGTGCCCTTGCCAGAGCGGTTGAGAGTGATATTGATGCTGCCGGTGAGGCTCTGCATTTTGCAAGGAGGAAAAGGATACATACCGGAATTGGTACAAGCGATTACCATATAAAATACAAGTTCAACTCCACCCAAGATGAGATTGTTGAGCGTGCCGTTAAAGCTGTCAAGTATGCCCGCAGGTTTACGGATGATGTGGAGTTCTATGCAGAGGATGCGGGGCGTACAGATAATGAATATCTTGCACGGGTGGTTGAGGCTGTAATTGCGGCGGGAGCCACAACTGTCAACATCCCTGATACCACAGGTTATTGCACCCCATGGGAGTATGGTGAGAAGATAAAATTTCTTGTAAACAATGTCTCCAATATAGACAAGGCAATTATCTCAACCCACTGTCATAACGATTTGGGAATGGCAACAGCCAACACTATTGCAGGTGTTGTAAATGGTGCAAGACAGGTGGAAGTTACTGTAAACGGTATAGGAGAAAGGGCTGGAAATACCTCGTTGGAGGAGGTAGCAATGATCCTCAAATGCCGCAATGATCTCCCTTATTATACTGATATTGAGCATAGAGGAATTTATAAAATCTCCCGACTTGTCTCTACCCTCATGAGGATGCCTGTGCAGCCCAACAAGGCAATTGTGGGGAGGAATGCATTTGCCCATTCGTCGGGAGTACATCAGGATGGGGTGCTGAAGAATAAGGAGAGCTATGAAATTATAGACCCCATTGATGTAGGTGTGAATGATACCCTTATTGCCCTGAGTGCCCGCAGTGGAAGGGCTGCCCTAAAGCACCATTATGAGAGGCTCGGATTCAATCTTACTCCCGATGAGCTTAATGAGGCATACGAGAAATTCCTACTTCTTGCAGACCGCAAGAAAGATATAAATGATGCGGACCTTAAGGTTATAGTTGGAGTGAACCGAAATGAGGCGGCCAGGAGGATAAGACTCAAGTTCCTGCAGGTTGTGTGTGGAAAGAACTCAGTGCCGATGGCAACTGTGAAGCTCAATATAGACGGGGAGATATGTCAGGCAACCTCTGAGGGCAACGGCCCTATTGATGCGGCCTTCTCTGCAGTAAAGAAGCTCATAAACAGGAAGATTGTGGTGGAGGAGTTTTTGGTGCAGGCCATTACACGAGGCTCAAATGATGTGGGTAAGGTTCATATACAAATAGAGAACAGGGGTAATATCCATTACGGATTCTCTGCAAATACAGATATTGTAACCGCATCTGTGGAGGCATTTATTGATGCCATAAGCAAATTCATATAGGGAACGCACCTATAGTTACTATAATTTGTTGCATTTGGGCAAATATTACTATATTTGCGCACGAATTTTAACCTTTAACCGAAGTATTCTAATGGCATTTACTAATAATGTGATGATTGTCCGCCACGGCTTGCTTGCAAAGCTTGTAAAAATGTGGAGAGAGGATAAACTGGTAGAGAATATTGACAGACTTCCAATAGAGCTGAGTCCAAGAAAATCTAAAGTGAAAGGACGTTGCTGTATCCACAAGGAGCGTGCGGTATGGAAATACAAATCACTTCCACTTTTGGGCTTTGACATGACAGATGAGAAAGATGAGCTTACTCCACTGTCATACTATGCTCAGGCAGCTATGACAAGAGATGTGAATCCTAAAGAGAGCATCCTGACTGTCATAGATGAGGCTTGTTCATCTTGTGTGCAGGTTAACTATGAGATTACCAGCCTTTGCCGTGGTTGCGTTGCAAGAAGCTGTTATATGAACTGTCCTAAAGATGCAATCCATTTCAAGAACAACGGTCAGGCAGAGATAGATCATGAGAAATGTATCAGCTGCGGTAAATGTCACGCAAGCTGTCCATATCATGCAATTGTATATATCCCTGTACCTTGTGAGGATGTATGTCCGGTTAAGGCTATCAGCAAGGATGAATACGGTGTGGAGCATATAGATGAAAGCAAATGTATCTACTGCGGAAAATGTATCAACGCTTGTCCTTTTGGTGCAATCTTTGAGATTTCTCAGGTGTTTGATATCCTTCAGAGTATAAAACGTGGAGAGAAGGTGGTTGCAATGGTTGCCCCTGCAATCCTTGGCCAGTTCAGCGAGCCTATTGAGCAGATCTACGGTGCAATAAAATCACTTGGTTTCTCAGATGTCATTGAGGTTGCCCAGGGCGCAATGGTAACAACAGAGAAAGAGGCTCACGAGCTTGAGGAGAAATTGGAGGAGGGTCAGCCGTTCATGACAACAAGCTGTTGCCCTTCTTACATCCAGCTTGCAAAGAAACATATGCCTGAGATGGAGAAATATATCTCCACTACAAAATCTCCAATGTATTACACAGCAGAGATTGTAAAAGCTAAGGATCCTGATGCCAAGACTGTATTCATAGGTCCATGTATTGCCAAGAGAAAAGAGGCTACATACCACGACAATGTGGATTATGTAATGACATTTGAGGAGCTTGGTTCTGTTCTTGACGGCTTTGATATTGACATGAACAAGATTGAGCCGTTTACAATGCCGTTCACTTCAGTTAAAGAGGCTCACGGTTTTGCACAGGACGGTGGCGTTACTCAGGCTGTGAAAGTGTTCTTGGATAAAGCAAACCTTCCTGCACTTAAAGTTGCAAACCTTAACAAGAAGAACATTGCAATGCTTAAGGTTTATGCAAAAACAGGAAAATGTCCTGCTCCATTCATTGAGGTAATGGCTTGCGAGGGTGGATGTGCATCTGGTCCTGCTATAAGAACAGATAAAGCAACTTCCCAGAGACGAATGACAGCAGAGCTTAACAAGAGATAATTCCAATACTCAATAATGATAATCCCCGGAAATGATTTTTCGGGGATTTTTTATTGCCCCTGGTATCCTTGGCGTTGTGGTATATACAACAAAAGGGCAACCCGTCCCGGATTACCCTTTTGTATAATTATCTCGTCTGGCGGGGAAATTACTCCTCGTCAAGTCTTAGATGCTGTACATAGATAGCTTTTTTAAGCTCCTCTCTTCTTGCTACAGATTTTTTAACGAAAGTTTTTCTGTTTCTAAGCTCGCGAACAATGCCAGTCTTCTCAAATTTACGTTTGAATTTTTTCAAAGCTCTCTCAATGTTCTCACCCTCTTTAATTGGAACTATAATCATCTTAAACCACCTCCTTTTTATTTGAGCCGCAAAAGTATGTATTTTTTCTTAACTTTACAAAAAATATTTGGGCATAATTTACATGTTTATAGATTCTTTCATAGATTATCTTAGTGTGGAGAAGAGGTATTCCCCCCGTACAGTGCAGTTGTACAAGGATGCTGTGCTCAATTATTATATGTATATATATGGTGCCCAGACCCAGGAACAGCTGTATGAATTTGTGGGGCAGGAGAAGAGTGACGGGGAATATTCCATCGGGAAGAACATGTCTGTCTTAAATATTAGGGGGTTTATTGTCTCCTCCATGCAGGATGGGCTTGGGGCAAGGAGTGTCAATCTTGCGCTGAGTGCCCTGAGCGGGTACTGCAAGTTTCTTATGGGAAAGGAGGTGCTGGAGGAGAACCCTGTAAAAGGGGTACCCCGCCCCAAGGAGGAGAAGAGGCTTCCTCATTTCTTCAGGAAAGATGCTCTGGAGAAGTACTGTTGTGGGGAGCTTCCCGATGACTACTCAAAACTCAGGGACAGGCTCATTGTCCTCCTTATATATGCCACAGGGATGAGAAGGCAGGAGGTGGTGGATCTTACCATAGAAAGGGTTGATTTGAGCCGCAGAGTCATTAAAGTGAGGGGAAAAGGGGATAAAGAGAGGGAAATTCCAATTATTGCTGCATTATGTGAAATAATTTTATTATATTTACAGAGACGAAAGAAAGAGTTTGCCTTTGATACCAAAAATGCATTTTTTTTAACAGATAAGGGAGCACCTATATACCTTAATTTTGTTAATAATGTTGTAAAGAAAGAAATGGCAGGCTTGAATGGGATTGAGGGGAAGATTTCGCCGCATGTGCTCAGGCATTCGTTTGCCACACACCTTCTCAATGGGGGTGCGGAGCTCAACAGTATAAAGGAGGTTCTCGGACACTCCTCACTGGCGGCAACACAGGTCTATACCCACAACTCGTTTGAGCAGCTTAAACAAATATATTTAACCGCTCATCCACGAGCTAAAAAAGGAGGTTAGTATGGATATCAGAGTTCAATCGGTAAAATTTGACGCAGACGTTAAATTGTTGGATTTTATTGACAAGAAAGTCGGGAAGCTGGAGAAATTCTATGATGAGATTATCAATGCCGAGGTAACACTCACCCTTCTGCCAGACACAGCTAACAAATGTGTTAAAATCAGAATCAACATGCCTGGCAAAGATCTGTTCATAGAGAAAAATGCCTCTACATTTGAAGATGCAATTGTTGACTGTGTAGATGTGCTTAAGGAGCAGATTGTTAAGATTAAAGAGAAAAAGATGGGCAAATAGGCCCAATGAATAAATTAAAGGGAGGTTGGCCAAAAGGTCAACCTCCTGTTCTTTATAGATATGTCCAAACTCTACTGGAAAAACAGTGAAGCTACCTCCTCTCTGGTAATGTTGTTGAAGTAGGCGTTCACATCAATCCCTTCAAGGGCTTTGGCAATTGCCTCTATGGTGTGAGGGGTTCCTGTGATTGCCGCAATGAACTCCTCTGTTGGGCGGTTGAAGAAGTAATCCCCGTTTACCTGAAGCTCTTGTATTTCCCCCTTTGCCACATTCATGAATACCTCTACAAGTCCTCCGGGGAATTTTGATGTCTTGGAGTAGCTGTATGCAGGGGATTTTCCAAAGTTCCACTCTGCCTGGGAGTATTTTTCCGCACGCAACTTCTCTATGGCCTCAAGATCTTGTGGGGAGTAGGTATATGGGGTGATATTATATCGGGAAGAGATATATTCTGCCAGGTACTCCTTGAATGAGATTATATCTGTAACAGGGCATCCCTCCTTGGGCAGGTGCTCACTTATGTTGGTTACCCTGCTTCTGTTTGACTGTACCGCTTTTCCTATGAATTTCTCGGGGCGGGATTTCAGGGCTGCTCCAAGGTTGTGCATTGAGGCGTTGAACAGCAGTGTGCCGTGTTGCAGGGTGCGGTTTTTGTGTATGCACACTGCATTGCCGGAGAATTTCCTCTCATCTATAAGGAGGTCATTCCTTCCGTGCAGGTATGCTTTTACCCCAATTGCGTTGAGGGCCTCTATTATTGGGGCGGTAAAGCGTTTGAACATGGCAGAGGCATCCTCTCCAGCTTTCTTCTCCTCTATGAATGTGTAGTTGAGGTTGCCAAGGTCATGGAATACGGCCCCGCCACCGGTGAGCCTGCGCACCACCTTAATCCCGTTCTCTTTAACATAGGTTGTATCTATCTCGGCTACGGCGTTCTGGTATTGCCCTATGATAATGGAACTCCCGTTTCGCCAAAGTCTGAAAACAGGCTCCTTTAGTTCTTTTAAAAGATATTCTTCTGCTGCAAGGTTCCAATAAGGGTCTGTGCAGGAATCATTTATGTACAGCATCTGCAGGAAGATTATATTTTTTTACAACAAATCTGAAAAGTCTCAGTACAAGCCAGCCCACAAGAGCCCCGAACATTGCTCCGCAAATCACATCCCCGGGGAAATGTTTGCCCACATAAACCCTGCTGTAGGCCACTGCCACAGACCAGCAGAATATGAATATGGTATAACCTTTCTTTTTTAATATTCCCGACGAAATTACAGCCAGTCCAAAGAAGTTTGCCGCATGATTGGAAATGAATCCATATTTGCCCCCCTTGTGCTCCAGCATCCTTATAAGATGCTCTGTTGTGGGGTCCCAACCCGGGCGGAAACGCTCAATTGTATTTTTGAACAGATGTACCGCCAGCTGATCTGTAAGGGCAAACGTGAGGAGAACGGCGGCAACCATGAGTATTGCCGTTTTTGTATCCCTCTTGCGGAAAATCATGTACACAAGTGCAATGTATATGGGAATCCCGCTCCATTTGCTTGTAATGAAGACCATTATGGGGTCAAAAAAAGAACTGTTCCAACCGTTTATGGCCAGAAGCAGTTCTTTGTCAAGTTCTATTAACCAGTCAAGCATATTTTGCGGCTGTTACAATTCTGAGTTGAGAGTCTTCCAGATAATGTCCTTAAGTTCCTTTATCCCCTCATTTGCCACAGATGAGATAAAGATTGTAGGGATCTTTCTTGGAAGATGAGGCTTTATCTCACGCTTAAGCTCATCATCCAGCATATCTGATTTTGTTACTGCCAATATCCTCTGTTTGTCCAGAAGCTGAGGGTTGAACTTCTTAAGCTCTTTTAGGAGAATCTTGTATTCAGCCAGAATATCCTTGCTGTCTGCCGGTACCATGAACAGCAGTACAGAGTTTCTCTCAATATGTCTGAGGAATCTGTGCCCCAATCCTTTTCCCTCACTTGCCCCCTCAATTATACCGGGGATGTCTGCCATTACAAATGATTTGTCATCATAGTAATTTACAATACCTACACTTGGCTCGAGGGTTGTAAATGCGTAATCTGCAACTTTTGGCCTTGCGGCAGATACTGTAGAGAGCAGGGTGGATTTTCCGGCATTAGGGAATCCTACCAATCCCACATCGGCAAGGATTTTAAGCTCAAGGATAAACCATCCTTCAACTCCAAGCTCACCCGGCTGGGCGTATCTTGGGGTCTGGTTGGTTGAGGTCTTGAAGTTTGCGTTTCCAAGTCCACCTCTACCGCCTTTTACAATAATTTTCTCCTCACCCGGTTCTGTAATCTCAAAAAGAATCTCCCCAGTCTCGGCATCTTTGGCTACGGTCCCAAGGGGAACATCAAGATAGATGTCCTTACCGTTACGGCCATGTCTGAGACTGCCGCTACCGGACTCACCCTCCTCAGCCCTGATATGCTTTTTGTATTTCAGGTGGATAAGTGTCCAGAACTGCGGATTGCCTCTTAGGATAATATGGCCTCCGCGGCCACCGTCACCTCCGTCGGGGCCCCCTTTTGGAACATATTTTTCCCTATGAAGATGCATTGAACCGTTACCGCCGTTACCGGAGGCAAGGAACATTTTTACGTAGTCAACGAAGTTTGAATTTGCCATATCTTTTGGTATAATGTTACAGAATATCTGAGATTTTCTGGAAAATCTCCTCCACTGTTCCTACTCCACAAATCTCATTGTATTTTCCCTGAGGTTTGTAGTACTCAATGATAGGTTCAGTTTTGGCGTGGTATGTGTCAATCCTGTTCTGTATTGTCTTAGGATCTGCATCATCTTTTCTCCCCTCAATTGCAGCTCTGTGGCTGATTCTCTCAAATACCATCTGGTCGCTGATAATGATGGAGAGCACTTTGTCAACCTCTTTACCCTGTTTTGCAAGCATCTTGTCCAAAATCTGGGCCTGCGATACAGTTCTTGGGAAACCGTCAAACAAAAATCCTTTGACATCAGGATTACCTGCAATCTCATGCTCAATCATTGCAACAACTGTTGCATCATCTACAAAGTTGCCTGCGTCTATAAGCTCTTTGGCTTTAAGGCCAAGCTCCGTACCCTTTGCAATCTCTTTTCTCAACAGGTCTCCTGTTGAAACGTGGTGGAAATTGTATTTCTCCACAAGAAGCTTTGCTTGTGTCCCCTTTCCTGCACCTGGAGGACCAAACAACAAATAGAATTTCATGTTAATTTATTGTGTTTTTTGTTATACTTTTAAAAGGATTACTCGTTGTCCAAAACGTAGATATCCTTGTATTGTCTTCCCAACTGATTGTAATCCAAACCGTATCCCACAATAAAGTCATTAGGGATCTCAAGCGCTGCATAATCAATCTTAATATCTTTCTTGTATGCATCCGGTTTTAGCAGAAGTGTACACACCTTAATGTCTGCCGCACCTTCCTTTTTAAGGATCTTGTACATCTCCTCAATAGTGTTGCCAGTCTCAACTATATCCTCAACTATAATTACAGTTCTGCCGGCCACACTCTTTGTAAGTCCCATAATTTGTTTGACCTCTCCAGAAGAGGATGTCCCTTCATACGAAGCCAATTTTATGAATACAACATCACTTTGGAATTTGATTTTACGCATCAAATCTGCTGTAAACATGAAAGAACCGTTAAGTACACTCAAAAAAATGGGTGTATCAACATTTGCCATATCAATGTTCAACTGTGCTGCTACTTTACCAACAGCCTCATCTATCTCTGCAGCGGTTCTACAAACCTTAAAACGTTTGGAGTGAAGTGTTATTTTATTCATTGTATGTAGTTTTTGGCCAGATTTCCTTTAAAAATACAAAAATAATACTATTTTTGATTTTCATTGTAAGTAGAATTATAAAATGTAGCATTATGGAGCCAAAAGTAAGTATTATAATGGGCAGTACATCAGACATGAGAGTTATGGAGCAGGCTGCCAAATTCCTTGAGGAGATGGAGATTCCTTTTGAGATAAATGCACTCTCTGCACACAGAGTCCCTGATATGGTGCATGAATTTGCCCAGAATGCCCACAAGAGGGGTGTAAGGGTGATTATTGCGGGTGCCGGTGGTGCAGCTCATCTTCCAGGTGTAATTGCCGCATCAACACCGCTTCCGGTAATTGGTGTTCCAATCAAATCTTCAAACTCAATTGACGGTTGGGATTCTATCCTTTCTATCCTTCAGATGCCGTCGGGAATACCTGTTGCAACTATGGCATTGGACGGTGCAAAAAATGCTGCTATCCTTGCTGTACAGATTCTTGCAAGTGCAGATGAGCAGCTGTTTGCAAAATTTGAGGCGTTTAAAGCCGATCTTGCAAGCAAGATTGCAAAGGCAAACGAGGAGCTTGCCCAGATTAAAGATTACAAGTTTAAGGTGTAGAAATATATTCTTTTATACAGCAGCGGGTGACCTTCCGGCCACCCGCTTTTTTATATCAATAAGGAAAGGATAACTTAGATTGTAAGTTTCTCTCCCTCAGATTTTGCAATTACAACAGCACCGCACATGTCTCCGTAAGAGTTGGTAGCTGTTCTTGGCATGTCGCATAGCTGCTCAACAGCAAGTACAAGACCAATACCTTCCATTGGAAGACCGGCTACAGAAATTGCTACAGAAAGCATTACAAGACCTGCCATAGGGATACTTGCTGCACCAATTGCTGAGAAAAGCACAGTTACAATAATGATTATCTGCTCAAGGATAGAAAGGTCTATTCCATAAACCTGAGCAATGAAAATTACTGCAACACCCTCATACAATGCAGTACCGTTCATATTTATAGTTGCACCAAGAGGCAATGTAAAACCTGCAATCTTGTTTGAGATACCGCATTTCTCCTGAGAATCCTTCATTGAAATAGGCAGTGCTGCTCCCGACGAACAGGTTGAAAATGCAGTAAGGATTGCAGTGGACATCTTTTTCATATGTCTCCAAGGGTTCTCCTTACCTACGAAGTAAACTGCGCTTGGAAGTACAACAAAGAAATGAATCATGCAGCCTACCCAAACAATAAGAAGAAACATTCCCAAACTCTGCGCAACACTCATCAGCTTGTCCATATCTCCAGCCTGCTGTGAAATCATTTTTGCCACAATTGAGAATACACCGTAAGGGGCAAGTTTGATTACCGCAAGGGTAATTTTCATAATTACGTCATTGCCTGCCTGGAAGAAATCCACTATTGTGGTTCTTGCCTTATCCTCCACCTTGGTTACAAAGAATCCAAACAGGATGGCAAAGAAAATTACCTGCAGAAGATCTCCTTTTGTAAGGGCTGCAAATACATTATCTGGGATAATGTTAATGATCTGCTGCCCCAACGACACTTTCTCAGCAGTTGCAAGCTGTGAAGCTGCTGCTGTATCTGATACCAACGACGAGCCTACTCCAGGCTGCAACACGTTTACCAGTACAAGGCCAATTACTGTAGCCACAAGTGTAGTACTTACATAAAAACCGAATGTCTTTCCTGCAATTCTGCCCAATCCTCCCTGGTTTCCAAGGCTGGCTACTCCAGTAACCATAGAGCAGAATACAATAGGTACAACTATCATTTTTAGGAAGCGGAGGAACATCTCTCCGGCCCAGCTGATATATTTTACATACTCGTGGAAGAATACTCCAAAAGCAACGCCAAGAACAAGTGCAATAAGAATCTGCACCGGCAGGGCTATCTTTATCTTTTTCATAATGGCTCAGATTATTTAGTGTAGTACAACTCTCTTATACAACCGTCAGCCAAAGCCTCAAGTGAAGAAATACCCATCTGAGGGTCAAGGCCTGTATTTGCGTATGCAATAGGAATCTCTGTACAAGCTCCTACTACAGGAAGTTTCTCAATGGCCCAAAGCTTCTCAATTATGCCGCGGAATTTCTCACCTGCCTCCTTATGTTTTCCGGCTTTTACCATATCTGTTGCATCATGAATCTCTACCTGCAGTTCCTCTGAAGGGATACGGAAATTATACCCCATATCAGCTGCGTGTTTCTGGTAAAGGCCTGTCCTCATTGTTCCAAGAGTAGCTGTAAGCCATGCGCCCTGTGGAGAAACCTCTGCAGACTTGCGGATAGTCTCGTCAATGATATGTACAATGGGTTTTGATATTTCATCCCTGAACCCGTCTATAAAATAGTGTGCAGTGTTGCAGGTTACGCAAAGGATATCAGCTCCCCATCCAATAAGGGTATTCAAGCCGTCCTTAATGTACTCCGTAGGATCTGGTCCCTTTCCAAGAAGGAAAGTTGTCCTGTCTGGGGTAATGGTGTGTGAATATACAATCATTCTTGGGTGCTCCTGGTCTGTTGCTGCAGGGGTTCTCTCTGCAAGAACTCTCTGAAAATCTGCTGTTGCAGCAGGGCCCATTCCGCCCAATACGCCTAATGTTTTTTCCGGTCTCATAGTTTTTTGCTTTTAAAGTATGCAAAGCTACTAAAAAAACCTCATTTTCAACCCCAATTTGATCTTAGGGAGGTTATCGATCTTAAGATATGCGGTACATATTTTCCCTATCCTGCAATTGACAAGGGCATACCAGCACATTCCCACTCCATACATAAGGCGGCTTGCAAATGAAGATGGCAGATCCTGCTCATACATATAGAGCCTGTTCCCCCACTCCTTGCAATTGTAATATGCCCCCTGCACAATGGCTGTAATCCTACCACCCATACCCTGAACTTTTGCATCTGCAGAGGCATATCCCCCCATACTCTCCAACCCGTCAGAAACCATGGCCCATTTTATCCTAAACCTTAGCCATGGGGCAATCTGCACAGCATGGGAGCCATTTGCCCCAATCTTGTGTCTGTTTCCATAGGAAGCCCAGTTCTCATAAAATTTCACATTCCAGAAATATGCCTTATAGGTACTCTCCACCTTTCCCCAAACTTTTGCAGCCGCAGAGGGGACGGGTATATTGTACCTCACCCATGGATAATATGTATAATCTCCTCCTCCCGACAGCTTTATCCCTGATATGTTTTTCTGGAAAGTTACAGCCGCCCCCTGCTGGTTTGAGCAGGAACTTATTGTACTGTAGGCATTGGCATACGGGGCAATGTAATCTTTTGCATAACTCCTCCCAACAAGATTGAATTCCCACCCCTTCAGTTTTGCTATTGCCCCGGCAAGTATGGCCATACCACCACCGTAGTCCATAGCCACCTCTGCAAACAGTTTTACTTTACGGACCAATACTGAGGCATCTGCAGAGAAATTCCCCCACTGTCCGTCATACATCTGGTATTTGTTGTACTCCTGTACCCTCCTTCCATTGTGCAGGTTGTATCCGTATCCCAACCAGTTTAGCCCCACCTTTCCGCTTTTCCATTTTGCGGCAATAGTGGCCCCATAGGCAAGCTCCGACATTGTCTTTCGGGTTCCCAGCAGACTCTCCGTATTATGCACTCCGTCTGTGGGGAGTGAGGTGTATTTTACCCCATCCCTTCTGGCATCCACTTTTTTAAGGGATACAAATGTACTCCCCTCCAATGAGGAGAAACTGCCCAGTTTCTGCTGCACAGTTACAGCAGCCCCTCTAAAGAAACTGTTCTCATCTGATGAGGTATAAGGGGTTACAGTGGCCCCTCTCTTCCGTATCCCCTGAACAGAGTACTCTGAGAAAATGGAGGATGCCCCCCATGCTGTAAGCCCCTGCCCCATCCTTATGGAGTAGTCTCCTATAATAATATTTGAAATTTTCAAGTTATTCCCAAGGTGAAGATCCTTTCCCCGGGCATGGAACGAGAAGAAATCCCCCAAAGGGAGCTGCCCCTTTCCGGTTACCTTTTCTCCGTAATCTTTCTCAAGGGCAAACCCTATCTGGTATTTCTCATTGATTGTACTTTTAGCCTTTATATGGCTGTAGAACGGGGCTCCAATATACTCCTTGTCCTTTGGTTTCCACCACCCTTTAAGGAGCAAAGAGGTGGAAACGCCCTTTTTAATTCCCCCATTGTCTGTGCTGAAATGCAACAGAGGTTCCAGCAAAGAGGCCACATAAGGGTCAAACCCGTTTATAAGGCCAAGTTCCGTCTTTGAAAGGATTGGTCCGCTGTTCTGCCTGTATTCCAACAGACTCTCTATCTGGAAATCTGAAAGCAGGGGAATCTGTTCCAGTTGGGAGCGGGTAACCCTGTTAATGTCCAGGGGGCGTTCCAACAGCCGCTGCAGGGATTCCATAATCTCATCCAGCGCCTCTTCTCCCACGTCTGCTTCCATTTGCAATGCATACTCATCTGCCACTCTCTCAAGCCACAATTCCATACTCTCTTTTCCACTCTGCCCGTTTGCCGCCACCTGCACCAAACCCAAGACAACAACTAATAGAACTAACCTTCTCATATCAACCTCCGTACCTGTTTCTACTGCAAATTTTTTACCAAAGGGTCAGTTTCTTATCATTTTTTACTAATTATTTTTTAAAATATTTTCCAATTATCTTTTATCGATAAATTATTTTATTTATATTCGCATAGAGCGCGCACTCAAGCAGTTCTTTAAAATCAAGCCTGAGGGCCTGAATGGTACCACATCACTTAATATTTATTAACTTTTTAAACATTCAGCGTATGCGATACCGTAAAAAACTTTATCCATTAAAAGTACTTTCTGTAGTACTGACTTGTTGCATAACCTGTTTGGGAATATCAATTCTACAATTGGACTGGGGATTTTGCCGGGAAACCAAGCAGCTTTTCATTTAAAGTAGAAGAGGATGTTGCATCTGAAGCAAATCTGAATATCCGGCAAATTTTTTAAATGCAATAATATCAACTACATCTGTAGAAATCACATTGTTGGATTGCAATGAATAATTAAATTATTTAACATTATAATTATGAAGACTATTATAAAACTTATTACTATAGTATTATTTATGATATTCTTAATGCCTGAGTCTTATGCACAATATATGTCAAATTATCCAGAAAAAATTAATAACCTGGACTTGAATAGTACCCCTGTTAATAAAGAAACAATTGTAGATGCATTGGGTATGTATACCATCTACTATACAGTTGATTTATCAGATGAAAACCGAGGTATTGATGAGTTTTATCTTTTTAAAGAATCTGAGACATCATATTTAAGTATGTCATTCAACAATGGGGTAATTACGGCTTTTGATTGCTCCTCTTCTGCATATTTGATTTACGGCAATCTTAGGGTTGGGGAAACAGTACAGAATTTAAAATCTATGTTGTCAAATGGTTTTGGGAGTTTATATTTGGAAGAAGTCTTAGATGATGCAAGTAAAATGTTTAATATTAAACTTGGAGATGATAATTTTTTTGTAGTACATAAAAATGATATTATCGTCTCGATTCATTACGTTGCATCTATATAAGAATACAAACAAAAGGGTGACCCGTTTGGTCACCCTCGTATATGTATCTTTACAATTTCCTGATCTTAATCTTGCGGCCAGGATAGATTTTGGAGTTCTTGGTAAGGCCGTTGAGTTTTAGAATGTCATTAAGGCTCACACCGCTGAACTTGTAGGCAATGCCCAATAGGGTATCACCCTTTTTGATTGTGTACCACTCGTAGCCGCTGCTCTTGCTGGTAGCCGCTGATTTGGATGAGCTTCCCGACGATTTTGAGCTGCCTGAAGATGATACGGCAGGGCCAGAGCCGTTATAGATGGTGAGTCTCTGTCCTATTCTAAGTACAGATTTGGATGAAAGACCATTCCATCTCATAAGGTTCTTTACACTTACGCGGTATTTCATTGCAATGTGACCAAGGGTCTCACCTTTTTTAACCCTGTGGGTAATCTGTCCGCCGCCACTGCTTGCGGCATTCTCTTTAATGCTCTGTTTGGTTATAGGGTTAAAGTAAACGCTGTCCTTGTATGCGTAAATCTCCTGCTCTTTCTCTATAAATGGAATTGTATAGTTGTAAGGGAGCTGTATGCTGCACTCACCGCTTGCACCCGGTACAATATTCTGGGTATATTTGGTGTTGTAGCTCTTGAGCTCCTCCAACGGAATGCCAATAACTGCAGAAATCTGCTCAAAGTGGACATTCTTGTTCACATTAACGGTATCTACATGTGCAGGGAGATTGAACTGGGTTGGCTGCAGGTTGTGCTCCTTGTAGTACTCAAGCATATACAGGGCTGCTATGAATGAAGGAACATATCCTCTTGTCTCTCTTGGCAGGTAAGGGTAGATTTTCCAGAAATCCCTGCTTCCCGCTCTGCGGATAGCTTTGTTCACATTACCTACACCGCAGTTGTATGAAGAGATTGCAAGGAACCAGTCTCCAAAAATGGTATATGAATCTCTAAGGTATTTGGCTGCTGCATGGGTTGATGCAAGGGGATCCAAACGCTCGTCAATATATGAATTTATCTTAAGGTTATACTGCAAGGCTGTCCTGTACATGAACTGCCACATACCTCTTGCCCTTGCCCTTGAGGTTGCTACAGGGTTAAAGGCAGACTCAATGATGGCCATTGCCTTAAGCTCTTTAGGAAGTCCGTAGTAATCAAATACCTCCTCAAACATTGGAAGGTAGTATGTACTCAATCCCAAGATATTGCTGGCTTTTGTGGGCATCTTCTCTGTGTAGTAGATGATATGATTCTTTACAATGCTGTTGTATGAGAGTGGAATGAAGGAGTTTATCCTGTTCAATCTTTCAATATATACCTCATCGGGAATATTGGAAGTAAGGTTCACACTGTCCAGGCTTGTCTCTGCACTGTTGAGGGTAAGCCTTTTCTGTATGTACCACATAGAAAGAAGGCTGTCGGGATTACAACCGGGGTCAACATCTGCAAACTGCATATTGTCTTCATAGTTGAATGTTCCGTTGGTTGCAGACTCCTCAAATTGTGTTGTATCTGACATCTCAAGTGCTCCCCCCTCAATGATTCCCCTTAGGGAGTCTATGGTTTTCTGGAGCTCTACCCTCTCTTTAAGAAGTTGTTTTTTTGTAAGTTTCTTTTGTGCACTGGCTGCAAAAGGGATTGCAAAAATAAGTGTAATGGTTATTAGCAGTGTTCTATAGTAGGACATTGTTAAAAAGTGTGTTTTTGTATGTGTTTGTTAAAATTTCAAGTTCATCTGCAGTCCAAACTGGCTGCTGTTGTATGCAAAAGTGTTTGTTTGCGGTGTTATAGGCTGTATCAGTGCCGGCTCCACATTAAAGGAGATGTCATCACTAATGTCAAATGTGCTGAAATGGGCAAAAACATTCGCATCAATGATATTGAGAGCATAAACAAGTACTGTTGCTATTATTGAGTAGTCTCTGTAGCGTCTGTACTGGTCTCTGTACCATTTTATGTTGTCAACGGAGAGGTTGCCTGTGTAGGTCCCTTCACTTTGGGCAATATATATCTCCCTGTATCTGTCATATTGGGTCTGGTTGAAGCTGAGGGCATAGACACATGCTCCAAGTCCGGTATAGAAAATGGGTATTTTCCAGTAGTCTCCGTTGTATGCCTGCCCCAAACCAGGTACCAGTGCAGAGAGCATTGAGGCCCTTGCAGGGAGAGGTTTTGTGTTGCTCTTATATGAATATACTCCATCCAGAGCGCTGCCCCACCAGCATGCAATTGCACCTGCTATGAACCAGTTGCGGCTGCTCTTCTCTTTGGATGTGACAGCCCCTGCCACGCATCCGCCTATTGAACCATAAACAAGAGGGAGTTTCCAATAATCCTTATTGTAGATCTGGGCAGTTCCGGGGAGGATTATGGAGCCTATTGCCATGTGGCTCACCTTCATTGAGTCTTTGTGTGCCAAAGCCTTAAAGTACCTCTTTATTGTAAAGGAAGGCTTGGTTGACATTATCACCTCCTCATCCTGTTGCTGGTTGTTGGTCTGCCCTGTCTGTGTCCCTGAGCCCGGAGGGGAGTTGTTTACAAAATTCTGGTTCACTATCTGACCATACGATGTGCCGCAGAGTGCAAAGCACCCTGTAACCAAAATTGCTATTATGATATATATCCTATGCACCGCAGGTCAGTTATAATTTTGTCTTTAAAGATTTGAGTTCTCAAGTGCCTGAAGGAACTCCTCTATCTCTTTGTCGTTATTGAATCTTATTGTTATCTCACCGGCCCCTTTGTTGTCCCTTTTTGCAGTCACATTGTTGTTGAAGTATTTTCCAACAATCTCAATAACTTTAAAATGGCTCTCAGAAAGCTCCATTATAGGAGACTCCTCTCTCTCCTTCTTCTGTTTTTTCTCCCCCAACTTCTGGATTTTCTGCTCAATCTGCCTCACCGACAAATCCTGTTCAATTATCTGGTTGGCAAATTTAAGCTGGTCCTTGTCAGACTCCAACCCAAGAAGAGCCTTTGCATGTCCCATGGAGATCTTCTTTGCACGGATGGCAAACTGAATCTCTGCAGGGAGCTTGAGAAGACGGAGATAGTTGGTTACAGTTGCACGTTTTTTGCCAACCCTCTCTGCCATTGCCTCCTGGGTAAGATTGCACTCCTCTATGAGCCTCTGGAAACTTAGGGCAACCTCTATGGAGTCTAGATCCTCCCTCTGGATATTCTCAACAATTGCCATCTCAAGCATCCCCTGGTCATCTGTCTTGCGGATATACGCCGGGATTGTCTCAAGACCTGCAATCTGGCTGGCCCTGAACCTTCTCTCACCACTGATAATCTGGTATCTTCCATCAGGTAGCGGCCTTACAGTTATGGGTTGGATAAGCCCCAACAGTTTTATAGAGGCTGCAAGCTCTTCCAACGCCTCCTGATTGAACTCTGTACGTGGCTGGTACGGGTTTGGTTCAATCTTGCTTATCTGAATTTCTGAAGTTGAAACCAACGGACGGGCAGGCTCGGCAACGCTGCTCCTGTTGGCACTCTGCTGTATTGAGTTTACGTCAGAAATAAGGGCACCGAGCCCCCTTCCAAGACCTGTCTGAATTTTTGCCATATCTTATTGCTCCTGTTGTTGCTCCTGCTGCTGTTTGGAAATGAACTCTTTTGCAAGGTTCAGGTAATTGTTTGATCCTGTAGAGAGGGCATCATACAGAATTACCGGCTTGCCGTGGCTTGGTGCCTCACTGAGTCTAACATTCCTGTTTATCATTGTCTGGAAAACCATACTGCCAAAATGATGCCTTACCTCCTCCACAATCTGGTTGGCATATCTCAAACGGCCGTCAAACATTGTAAGGAGGAATCCCTCAATTGCAAGCTGAGGATTGAGCCTGTTCTGTACAAGCTTTATTGTATTGAGCAGTTTGCCCAACCCCTCCAAAGCAAAGAACTCGCACTGTACGGGGATAATTACAGAATCTGCAGCTGTAAGCGAGTTTATGGTAATAAGGCCCAACGATGGTGAACAGTCTATGATTATATACTCAAACTGCTCCTGAAGGGCCTCTATATTCTTTCTTAGGACACTCTCCCTCTCATCTATATTGAGCATCTCAATCTCTGCTCCAACAAGGTTTATATGAGACGGAACAACCTTAAGATTCTTTATTTCTGTCTGTAGAATTATGTCGTTTATGCTTTTCTCACCAATAAGAACCTCATACAGGGTGCTTTTGGTGTTTGAGTCGGGGTCAAAGTTAAGTCCCGACGTAGTATTTGCCTGTGGGTCAGCATCAATAAGCAGGGTGTTCTTCTCCAGAACAGCCAATGATGCTGCAAGGTTAATTGCTGTGGTAGTCTTCCCCACGCCTCCCTTCTGATTTGCTATAGCTATAACTTTTCCCATAAAAAAATCTCTAACACGCAAAATTAAGAAATCTTTTTAAAGAGTGGAGTTTTTATTACATTTGCGTAGGATAAAGTTTTCAACAATATGGGAATAACTCATGCGTGGATGGTAATTGCAAATCCCAAGGCCGGCGGCGGCAGGGGATTTAAAGATTGGCCCGTCATTTCCAATATGATGTACAATAGCGGGCTCCATTTCACATGCCTGTTCACAGAGCACAAGCACCACGCTGTGGAGCTTACTGTAAAGGCAATAAATGAGGGTTACCGCAATATTGTGGCAGTAGGAGGGGACGGCACTGTCCATGAGGTGGTGAACGGTATATTCATTCAAAAAACAGTACCCTCAACAGAGATATCATTGGCAGTAATTCCTATAGGAGATAAAAATGAGAGGAGGCAGATTAAAGGTGCTCCCAAAACATGGTCAGAAGCGGTAAAATCTCTGGTGCATAAAAATACCGTACTGCGTGATGTGGCAAAAATCTTGTACCAGGAAACCGGAGTGGAACATACCCGTTACATGGTGAATTGGGCCGGGATAGGATACGATGCTGCAGTAAACTTCAGATACAATCTCCTTAAAGATGAGGGTAAGTATGGCAAGTGGCGCTATCTGCGCAAGAGATTTCATGCTTTCCTAAGCTATTCTCCTGTTAAAATGAGGGTTATGGCGGATGGTGAGGAGTTCTACAGCGGCAAGGTGTTTTCCGGTTTGGCGGAACTCAAGGGAGATGGGTCCCTTATGGAGCTGTCAATACAGAAGGGGAGCCTCAACTCCACCCTTATTCATGGCCGATGCAAAAAAATAACAATTGAAAGTATCCCGACAAGCAATATACACATAGATGGGGAAGCGGTGGGGAACTCACCTTTTACCTTTGAAATGGTGCCGCAGGCAATAAGGGTAGTGGTGCCTCCGCATACCAAATGATTAGAGAGGATCCACATCAACAACAATAGCCTGATAACCTTTTATTTCCCTTATACACTCCTGCAGGGCCTCCTTGTTCTGCTGTAGGCGGCTGTTGCGGGCAAATTTAATGTAGAAGCACTTTACAAACTCCCCTCTAACCTTGTCAATGACAGGGGTGAAAGGGCCGGTCAATTCTTTGAATTCCAGATTATTTCTTCCCGATAATTTACTCTCTATCTCCCTGCACAACTCATCCAGCTTTTCCGCATCCCTGTGCTTTACAATAACCTTCACCATCCTTACAAAAGGGGCAAAAAGGAACTCCTTCCTCTCCTGCAGCAGCTGGGCTGTAAGGGGTGGAATGGAAGAACTGTCGGGAATATTGTTATCCTGCAACTTTGTAAGGACAGGGTGCTCTTTCTGGTTGGTCTGGATAATGAGCTTTCCCTGCTCCCCGCGGCGCCCTGTACGCCCCATAAGCTGACTGAGCAGCTGGGTTGCCTTCTCATCTGCCCTAAAATCCTGAATCCCCAAAATGGTCTCTGCCTGAATGATGGCAACCAGTTTGAGCCTCTCAAAATCAAACCCTTTGCTTATCATCTGGGTACCTATGAGAATCTGTATCTTACCCTCTGCAAAATCCTTGATTGTCTGCTCCTCGGCCTTTTTGCTCTTTGCAATATCGGCATCGTAGCGGGCAATTGTGGCGGTAGGGAAAATGGCTGCAAGCTCCTCCTCCAGCTTCTCCGTACCGGCTCCCCTATATTTGAAAGAGGCGGTACCGCAGCTTTTGCACACGCCGGTAAAATGGGCTATAAAATCACAATAATGGCACCTTAAAGTGTTGTTGTACTTATGGTAGCTCAAATGGACATTGCAATGGGGACACTTAGGAATTGAGCCGCACTCCATACACTCCACAATAGGGGAGTAGGAGCGCCTGTTGCGGAAAACCAGCACCTGATAGCCGCTATCTATGGTTTTGCGTATCTCATTTATGAGCTTTTGGGAGAAATTCCCAACCATCTGCCTGGTCTTGTAGGCATAAATGGTATCAATAATCTCAACCTTGGGCGGGATGGCCCCAAAATACTTCTCCTTAAGCTCAACCAAAGTAAACTTCCCTGCAATGCAGTTATATTCGCTCTCAAAAGATGGGGTGGCCGAGCCCAGCAGAATATTGGATTTATGGAGCTGTGAAAGCATTATGGCAGTATCCTTGGCATGGTATCTTGGAGCCGGTTCTGTCTGTTTATAGCTTGAATCATGCTCCTCATCCACAATAACCAATCCCAGATTGCCCAAAGGGAGAAACAAACTGGAGCGTGTACCCAAAATTACGGTAGCGGTGTTGATTGCTTGTGTCGCCTCTATTGCGGTTGCCGTTGCTGCTTGGACGTAGCCCTGGCAGGAGGCATTATACTGCAAAATCTTGTGGATTCGGGCCTTCTCAGCCGCAGTCTGCTTAGAATGGAATGTGAGCAGACGCTCCCCAAACACCCTCTTTAAGCGGCTTTGCAGCTGCTTGCTTATAGCAATCTCCGGCACCATAAAAAGAACATTCTTCCCCTGACGCAGCTGCTCCAGAGCCAAATAAATATAAATCTCAGTCTTTCCACTCCCGGTAACACCCCTCAAAAGCACAGGCTTGCCTGGGGCTGCATTAAAACTGTTTATGATCTTGTTGTAGGCTTCTTGCTGCACTCCCGACAATTGTGGAGCCGTTGCCCCAACTGCATCCCTAGCCACTGCATCCCCAGCCACTGCATCCATAGCCACAGCGTTCCCCGCCATTGCATCCCTAGCCACAGCATCCAGAAAATGCTCAATTCTCTTGCGGGGCCTGACACTCTCCTGTCTTAGCTGCAGGGTAGGGTAGGCTGCCTTGAACACCTCGCCGGTGCTGCACATATAATACTGGGCAACCCTCTCCCAAAAGAGAATCTCAGTAGGAAGTACCCTTGGAAGCTCCTCAATGGCCAGAATGGGTTTATATTGGATCAACTTGCCGTCGGGAGTATGGGTGGGAATATCATTGTCTGAAAGAATTCTGCTCACCACCCCCAGATAACTCTTCCCCGCCAAATCAACCCTAACCCAGCTGCCCCTCTCCGCATTAAGAAAATCCGGCAAAAAATAAGAAACCTCTCCACCGTACTTAACAGGAAGAATAACAGAGGCATAGCGCCGTATATGAGGGTTAGCGGTCATAAAATCTTACACAAAATTAAAAAATCTTTCTTAAAAAATTTGGAGAATAAAAAATAATATCTACCTTTGCAATCCCAAAACGATGGTGCCATAGCTCAGTTGGTAGAGCAAAGGACTGAAAATCCTTGTGTCCCCGGTTCGATTCCTGGTGGCACCACAGCAAAGAAAAGCAAAACAATGTAAAATCCTGATTTTCAACGAAAATCGGGATTTTTTATTTTC
>JAZNUT010000013.1:0-40041 GCA_045592425.1 Candidatus Egerieisoma sp. | reverse complement strand
GAAAGCAGTTCAGATTTTGTAAACAGAAGCCCCATAAATGCACCAATGGTGGTGAGACTTCCCATAATCACCGGTTTGGTCTGTTCGCGCAGCACCCTCTCCGGATCACTTACATATTTGTAATGGGTAAGCACGTGCAGGCAGTAGCTCAAAGCCACACCCAGTACAATTGCCCCAATACCCAGGGCCATAAGGGACATACCACCCTTTATCAGGTATATTCCCGACAATGCAAAGAATGCCCCGTACACCACAGGGAGCAGCAGCATTGCCAGGGTACTCTTGTTCCTGAAGCAGTACCATATGATAAGGCAGATGAGTACAAGGGAGAAACTCAATGTTGTGGCAAGGTCGCTCTTTATCTGTCTTGAGTTGAATACACTCTGTACGGGAGCTCCGTGGAAGAGGACCTCAACCTCTGGGTTGGCCGCCTCAAATTTCTCAATCTCCCTCTCCAGCATCTCTACAAGGAAAGTTCCCTGTTGTGAGTCAAATGCCTTGAAGTTGGGGGAGAGGAATGCAAGGGCTACTGTGCTGTCGGGAGTAAAGAAGTGCCCCTCCACAACTTTGTATGTGCCTCCCATCATCCCTGCAATATCCTTGTTCTGCTCCATGAATATCTTGCGCATTGCAAGGGGGTCTGTCCTTACTATATCGTACCAGAACATTCCCTGTGCGGAGTAGAGCAGCTCCACATTCTCTGCCATAACCTCATCTGCGTATGCAGGGTTGAGGATTGAATCCAGGGCAGGGTAGAAGCGCTCATCCAGGAACTGGGGCACATTCTCAAACAGGTAGCCCAGGGCATCCTGCAGAATATAGTCATCCAGCCTCCAGGTGAGGTCTGCTATATAGTTTGTGGCAGTATCCTGTAACAAAAGGGAATCGGCAAAGGCATCAGAAGCCTCTGCCAGGGTATAGAGTGTTTCCTCGTTGTATGCAGTTGTATCCTTAAGGAGGAACTCCAGGAAAATCTTGTCCTTTACTTTAAGGTTATTGAATGCAAAGCCTGCAGATTTGCTCTCGTCTGTAGACGGGAGCAGTTTGGAGATGTCCTCTTCGTATACAACTTTGCTCCCAAGAAATACAAACAGCAGGGAGGATGCAACAAGCAGGGTATAAAATAGAGCGCGGTTCCTGCCCAGCGCCCTATAAAGTTTTATTACAAGATCTGTCATAATTTCAAATTGGCCAGAAATGCCTGCAGTAGGTCTCCGCTATTTTATAGGGGAGAGCTCTGCAGATATTTCAAAGAATTTCATATCGGGAACACCAAGTTTGCTCCCTGTTGCCTTCATTTTGTAGATGATTCCGGTCCCCTCCTTCTCCTCCTGGCTCAAATGTATCTCCACCATAAGGTTGGGATGCTCCTGGGGTGTAATAACAGAGAGCAGTCTGTACTGCTTTATGTAGCTTACCAGGAACTGCTCGTGTGCCATAATCTGGGCACACTCCTTCACCATCTGCAAGGTGCATACTCCAGGACACACAGGTTCTCCCGGAAAGTGCCCCTCATACACAGGATGGGTTGGGATAAGGTCTATCTTAAACTTCCCGTGGCGGGTATCCGAGTTGGGATACGATATTTTCCTTATGTTAAAATAACTTTCCTGCAGTTTCATTACTCTTCTCTTATGAAAATTTTCATCTGGCAGGTAGCGGCAACTTCGCCTCCAACAGATGTTGAGGCACTTATAAGGGTTATTCCCATTGCCTCAGATACAACATTTATGGTTGTCTCCATTGTCTCCCCAATCTTTGGAAGAAAATTTAGGGTAAACTTCTTCACCTCACCTATAAATCCTACCGGAGCGGGCTTGTCTGCAATTCTGCAGTTGTAGCCGGCCATTGCAGATGCACTCTGGGCCATATGCTCAATTATGCCGGCCTCGGCAATGTGGCCGTGGTGGCAGAACATGTTGCTCTCGCTTATAAACAAAGATGTAGTGGCACCCACTGGGGATGCACTACATAATTTGTCTACCATTACAATAGGATTGCGTTGAGGGATAAGGTCATTAATTGTCCATTCTCTCATAAACAAAATCGTATAGCTGGCCAAAGTTCTTGATAGAAGCTACCTCAGTACCTTTTATCTTAACGCCAAAAGTCTCCTCAATAAGTGCAACCATATCTACAAGGCTAAGGCTGTCGAGGTCCAAAGTCTTTTTGATGTCGGCCTCAGGAACAATCACTTCAGTCTCTACCTCAAATTCCTCTGCAAGAACCTCAATGGTTTTTGCAATCATTTCGTCTTTAGTCATTGTTCTGTTGTTTTATTAAGTTATAAATTTCTTACAATAAGTGTTGAGTTTGTTCCTCCAAAGCCAAATGAGTTTGAAAGGAAAGTGTCAAACTTCTTCTCAATCCTCTTGCCTGGGATATTGAGTTTTGCAGAATCCTCATCCGGGTTCTCAAAGTTTATGTTTGCACCAATGAAATCATTCTTCATCATTAGTGTAGAGTAGATGATCTCAGATGCACCTGCCATCCACATCTCGTGTCCTGTCTGTGATTTTGTAGAGGTAACCTCAGGCATGTTGTCTCCAAATACCTGATAAATTGCTTTAGCCTCATTTGCATCACCTTTAGGGGTTGAGGTTGCGTGTGCATTAATGTAGCCAATCTCATTCTTGTCTATTCCGGCAAGTTTGAGAGCCATCTCCAATGAACGTGCAGGACCATCTACATTAGGAACAGAAATATGGTCTCCGTTAGATGAGAATCCGTAGCTGAGTACCTCTGCAATAATAGGGGCACCTCTTCTTACAGCACTTTCATAGCTCTCAATAATTACAGTGGCAGCACCACCACCGGGAACAAGACCGTCTCGGTCTCTGTCAAAAGGACGGGAAGCCTTTGTAGGGTTGCTCTCCCTTACGGAGAATGCACTTATACCGTCAAAACTTCCAATAGAGAAAGGATTCACCTCCTGGGCTCCACCGCAGATAACCATCTCCTGCAAGCCGTTCTTAATAAGAAGGGCTCCCAATCCTATAGCATGTGAACCGCTGGCACAAGCACCAGAAACGGTAAGGTTCATACCCTTAAGCTTGAAGATACAGGCAAGGTTCATTGTAACGGTAGAGTTCATACTCTGGAAAATTGCTCCTGAACCAACAAGGGTTGTATCTTTTTTCTCCCTCATTGTATCTACGCTTTTAACTACAGGATCTGCACTGCTGTCGTTTCCATAAAGGATACCAACCTCGTGGCTGTTAAGATAATCCTGGTCTATACCGGCGTGCCTTAGTGCATCTACAGTTGCGCAATATGCATATTTGGCCTGCTCAGGCATGTAAACTCTCTGGCTTCTGCTAAGCTCTTTCTTCAAATCGGGAATCTCCAGATGTGCTGTAAGGGCAGATCTGAAACCCATCTCCTTGCGAACCGAATCAAAAATGATTCCGGATTTCCCATAATAAAGAGAATCCCTTACCTCATCCAAAGTCTTTCCAAGGCAAGAATAAATACCCATTCCGGTAATTACAACTCGTCTATCCATAAAGTCAGTTTAAAAATTAAATTTTATATATTTCTCAATCTCTTCCAAAGTTCATCATGTTTGCTCTGCAACTCTTTCCCTTTTTGGGAGCCACAAGTGAGCAACCATCTCAAATCTTTAATGGTATTCCTAACCCATTTGGTCCAATTCCAAGCAAAAATGCAAAGTAAAGGAATAATAATTACGTGAATAAGTCCAAAAATCCACGAACCTGTTCCAAAAAAGGTTATAAAAAATGTGGCCAACGCAAAACCTGGAATAAGGAACAGTACATTAAAAGCATACATGAATGTTCCAAAAAACATGATATCGGTACTGACTTTTTTATGTACCAGATAAGGGATGCCGTAAAGGAACAATGCAGGCCATAATGAGAAAATGTACAATTCTACAGAAATTGCCGCCAAAACAAGTTTAAGGACAGATTTTACTCCCGACGGCTTTTTCTCCAAAGCCTGGCTCCTTGTCCCCAATTCTTTCACCCCATTTTGCACCTCTGTTGCCAGATTGTAAATGCATGCCCCTTGAGCAGGGTCCTCAGCGTTTAGCTTTTCCAGTTTTGCACAAAGTTCCTTCTCCCAGACAAGCATATCGGGAAGATAATTTGTGTCAATACCTTTCTCTGTTGCGTATGACTTGCCAAATGTAGTACGGATATAATCTATTGCATTATAATTGTCCAAATCCCCAATATTGAGCATAAGGTTCTCTATCTGCTCCCTTACAAGTGCGTTTACCTGTCTTTTTGCGGTGCGGGGTTTTGTCTTGTAGAGCTCATAGAACGGCTTCAGGGAAATAGGGGTGCCAAATTTTACCATAAACTGCCCCTGGATTTCTGTGTAGTTGCGGTAGTGGTTGCAGGATGGGAGGATAAAAATCTCTGTATTGAAATCATCCATTTCTGCCGCCTCAAAGGCAAGTTTGAGGTATCCATGCGAGAAATGCCCCAGCCATCTTTTATCCTGATGTCCGGACTCTGGGTACATTATTATTGTACGGCCATTTACAAGCTCACGTTCTGTAATTTTGAATGTTTCATCATTTTTCCCAAGAGAACCCTCGCCCTCGTGGTCCATACGGAATGCGGGGAGCAATCCTATGGCTCTCAAAAACTTGTTTGCTATAGGGTGCAAGGCAAACACATCTGCACGGGTAATGAAATTGGCTTTACGGTCTCTGAAGGAGAACAATATGCCCAGAGGATCGTTCAGACAATTCTGGTGATTGGAAACAATAAGGGTTGGAACACCATCTGCAGGGATATTTTCCTGATTGATGCTATAGGTGTTCTTATAATATATTTTATCGTGTACAAACCTTAGGTAAGATTTGAAAAATCTGTATAAAAATCCTGGTTTGCCTGATTGTTGTGTCATTTTAGCTCAATTTTGGCCGGCAAAAATACAAAATAAAGCTTACCAACCAAAATGAGCCATCTATATGATGGCTTTTATAGTGTTGTGTAATAGGAAGATATGGTTTTGGAACAACAAAACGGAGGGAAAGAAAAAAGGCTCTCAAGTTTGAGAGCCTTTGTACGGGATAGGAGAATCGAACTCCTATTTGAAGAATGAGAATCTTCCGTCCTAACCGTTAGACGAATCCCGCATTCGTTTCGTTTGGGATTGCAAAGGTACGAATAAATTTTAAACTTCCAAATTTTTTTCAAAAAAAGTTTATAGATTTTTAAAAAATGACTAAAACCACACTCAGGTTAAACAATATTGGGCAGAATTAATTGTTATCTTTACAGAGGATTTTAAAATAGTATAAATTATGGCATCAGATATTCAAATAGCAAGAGAGCATACTATGCTCCATATAGAGAAAATCTCAGAGAAACTTAATATAGATAAGGAAGACCTTGAACTTTACGGAAAATATAAAGCAAAGATTCCTCTTACCTATAAGGATAGGAAAACGGGGAAAAAAGGGGCGTTGATATTGGTCTCGGCAATTTCTCCAACCCCTGCGGGAGAGGGTAAGACAACTGTTTCAATAGGTTTGGCCCAGGCAATGAACAAAACCGGCCGTCAGACAACAGTTGTTCTTAGGGAGCCTTCATTGGGGCCGGTATTTGGAATAAAGGGAGGTGCTACCGGAGGGGGATACTCACAGGTGGTTCCCATGGAGGATATCAATCTCCATTTTACCGGAGATTTCTCTGCAGTTGAGAAGGCGCACAATCTGTTGGCTGCCATTATAGACAACAATATCCAAAGTAAGAAACGCTCCCTTAACATAGATCCAAGGACCATTTCCTGGAAAAGGGTGATGGATATGAACGACCGTTCCCTCAGGCATATTGTTGTGGGATTGGGAGGTACTTCGTCGGGAATACCAAGGGAAACGGGTTTTGATATTACTGCCGCATCCGAGATTATGGCAATTTTGTGTCTGAGTGAGGATTTGCAGGATCTCAAACGCAGATTGGGAAACATTTTCATAGGATATACATTTGACAAGAAGCCCATTTATGCAAGGGATCTTAATGCCCATGGAGCTATGGCTGCACTCCTTAAGGATGCCATAAAACCTAATCTTGTACAGACATTGGAGGAGACTCCGGCCATTATTCACGGAGGACCGTTTGCAAATATTGCACAAGGTACAAATACGGTAATTGCCACCAAAACTTCATTGGCGCTGAGTGATTATACCATTACAGAAGCCGGTTTTGGGTTTGATTTGGGAGCGGAGAAATTTTTGGACATAAAATGCCGTTTTGCAGGGCTGAACCCTCAGGCAGTTGTGCTGGTTGCAACGGTAAGGGCCTTGAAATATCACGGCAGAATGTCTTTGAAGGAACTTAAGGAGGAGACAACATCCTGTGCAGAGGGGACCTGCCCAATAGAGGAGATTACCCGCAGATTGGATTCTGTTAAAGCCGGAATAGAGAATCTGCAGAAGCATGTGGAGAATATAAAACAGTTCAATCTTACCCCAGTGGTGGCAATCAACAGATTCACAACTGATGCTCAGGAAGAGATAGATTTCATTAAAGAGTATTGTGCATCCCTTGGGGTACAATGTGCAGTTGCCGATGTTTGGGCAAAAGGTGGCCAGGGGGCAATTGAACTTGCAGATAAGGTTGCTGCAGCGGTTGAGGAGAGTCTTGTTGAGGGAAGGCAATACCGCCCAATGTACTCATTGGAGCAGAGTGTTGAGGAGAAGATAGAGACCATATCCAAAAAGATTTACGGTGCAGTAGCTGTTGATTACACAGCCAAAGCAAAGGCAGACCTTAAGAAAATCTACGATTTGGGGCTGGAGAATCTTGCAATTTGTATGGCAAAAACACAAAAATCCCTTTCAGACAACCCTGCCCTCCTTGGCAGGCCAAAAGACTTCATAATAACAGTAAGGGAGATAGAGATTGCATCTGGAGCAGGTTTCCTAATCCCGATAACCGGTGAAATAATGAGGATGCCTGGTCTTCCGGAGGTGCCTGCATCCGAGGCAATGGATATTACCCGGGATGGGGAGATTGTTGGATTGTTCTAAATGACAAAAGGGACCGAAAGGTCCCTCCCTTTATAGCTCTATCTTGTAATATTGCGGTTTCCTGTTCTGGTAATAGACCAGATAGCGGAAGCCGCATTGTTTTGCTATATATGCGTATTTTTCAAACTCATCTGCATACCTTTGGGTGTTGTGGGAGTCAGATCCCAGGCTGAGTGCCTCTCCTCCCATTTCCCTGAACCTCTTCAATACCTGTGTGTCCAGCAGGGGAATGTACCCTTTGTGGTTCTTATATGTTTTGGTGTTGAGCTCAAAAGTTTTCCCGTTGTGGGCCAAAAATTGCAGGATTGGTTCCAAATAGTCTCCAAACTGAGCCATGGTAATGTCCCTGCACCCGGGGCCGTATGGGGAGTATCTGGCCACATAGTCGTAATGTCCCAAAATGTCAAAATCTGCATATGCAGTGATACATCTGTACATTATCTCCAGGGTGTTGCTGTAGGCTCTCTTGTAATCCTTGTCTGTGTAGTATGTTCCCATATAGGGGTCAAGTCCATCCACAAAGTGGATTGATCCTATCACCGTATCAAAGTTGTACTGTGCTGTAAAGTCCTTTATCTTGTCTATACACTGTGGCTGAAGCCCCACCTCTATCCCTCTCATCACCTTAAATCCTCTTCCCTCCATCTCCTCCTTAAGCTCTTGGGAGACCTTGGAGATTTCCTCCTGCTGGTGGGAGGGGTTGAAGATAAACTCCTGGTCCCTTGTTGGGGCGTCGGTGTCGTAATGGTCGGTGATTGCTATTCCCATAAGGTTCCCCTGACGCATTGCTGTAAGGATTGAATCCTTTACAGTGGCACTGCTGTCGGGAGAAAAGGTACTGTGTGTATGGTTGTCAAAAAATTTCATGGCGCAAAGATAGAAAATATATAAATTTGTGTGTAAAGATTCCTTTTATGAAAAGTTCCACTTTAGACAGGCTGAGGGATACATTGCAGTTGTGTTCTCTTTGTGCGGTTATTGTTATTGCATATAATGGGGGTGCCCTGCGCAATACAGATGCCATAAAGGTGTTTCTGATGTTTCTTGTAGGGGCGGGGAATCTGCTGTTCGGGAAGCTTTTCTGCAGTAATCTGTGCCCTTTGGGGTTTATGCAGGAGTGGATAAATGAAAAGAGGAGGAAGGAGTATCTCTCCATTGCCAGATGGTCTGTGGCAGACAAAGCTTTAAGAGCTGTAAAATATGTTCTCCTTACAGTGCTCTTTATTGATTACAGGGTATTTCTCCTTAATGTGGTGATAGCCATACTTGTCCTATCTGTGGTAGTGGTGGGAAATATGTTTTTCTGCAAATATCTGTGTCCGGTAAATGCTGCAAGCAATATATTCAGGCTTACCGTTATGTTCATGCTGGTGCTCCTGTGCAACTGGGGGCTCCTTATGGCGGGGGTGGAGGTTCCCCTATGGGTTATGGTTGGGGTGATGTGTGTATGCGGGTATGTACTTGAGATTACTGTAAAAAAAACTGAGTTCAATATATCGTTGCTGCATATCCATAGGGATATCTACAAATGCAAAGGGTGTGGGGAGTGCAACAATGTATGCCCTTACAAAGTGGATGTAAAGAGTGTGAAAAGGGTTGTGGATATAGATTGCAATCTGTGTGGAGAGTGTGTGAGGGTATGTAAGAATGATGCCCTTAAGGTTGGAATCTGCAATACACGCCCCGGACAGAACAGAATAAGGGGAGTGTGGTTTGCCCCCCTTATGACTCTGTTGCTGCTGGTGATGTCACTACTTTATATCAAGTTCCTCAATTGATACAAGCTTGTTTACAATTGCATAGATGGTAAGTCCTGCAGGGCTGTGAATCTTAAGCTTGTTCATTATGTTCTTGCGGTGGGTGTTTACCGTATGTACAGAGAGGAACATCTTGGCGGCAATCTCCTTGTTGGTAAGGCCATGAACAATGTGTACAAGCACATCTGTCTCCCTCTCACTGAGTGTCCCCTCATCAGACTTTTTCTCCTTGTTACGGTTTAAAGCCTCCTCTATCTCCTTAACCTTAGGCATAAGGAGAACATCCTCTATAAGGTTGTGGCTCTCCAAATCCTGCTGGCATACAAAGATGTCATAGAGAACGGTATTCAGATCATTTGATGCACCTCCAGGGTAATATTTTACAATAATGTCTATAAGCTCACCCAGTCTCACATCTATTGAATTGTGCTGTTCACTGAAGATATGCTGGTTTTTGCCCCCTGTAAGCGGGGTCCCATTCTGGTAGCACTCAATAAGTTTGTGCAGATATGGAAAAATCTCCTCATTCTCCTGGTTCATGTGGCGGGCAACCTCTGTGGCATAATCGTCAAAATAATTGAGGATAAGGTACTGCATATCCTTGCCACCGCTTGCGGTAGCCTTCTGTAGTGCCTCCCTTATAGCGGGGAGACGGTAATCTGTATAATATGAGTGTGAATTCTTCAGATATAGTATAAGGTCATTTACGGAAAAATCCGCATCCGACTGAGATTCCGGATTGATGAACAGATTGGCCACAGCAAGGAATGTATTGCAATCCACACCGCTGAGTTTGCACACCTCTTCAATGCTCTTGTCGCCAACACCCAATGATATTCCAAAACGGCTGAGCATGCCCAAAAGCCTGTAGTTTGTTGTAATGAGGGTCTCCATTGTGTCCCTTGCAGTAAAAATCCTTTCCATAATCCAATTAGTCTTAATGCAGTACAGACCGCCTTTGTGGGGCGGCCTGTGCTAACAAACAATAATAAATGGCTTAACTAATATCTCTATCTTTACGTTACAAAAGTAACACTTGATATCCTAATGCCCAATACCTTATTTTTGGTATTTTATTGCTTGTAGCACTGCGTGTTATTTGTTTTTTCTATATTGTCTTTTAAGTTTTGGGAGAGCCACTACAAATGTAACGGAAACAATAATGAGCAAAATCCCAGCCACATCTCTCCCGGTAAGGGTTTCTCCAAAAACTGCCACTCCAAAAAGGACTGCCGTAACCGGCTCAAGTGCCCCCAAAATTGCGGTAGCGGTAGAGCCTATATAAACAATTGCCTTGGTTGCACACAACATTGAAATTACTGTAGGGAACAGGGCAAAAGCCAGCAGATCCAGCCAAAGGTACCATTTTGTAGGAGTCTGTAATCCGTCTCCCCAAAGTACCAGAGCCATAAATATGAAAAAGCCCAACAAAATTACATAAAATGTAACTTTTGTTGAAGGGACATCTTTAATCACTGTCTTGTTTATTGTAATCAGGTACAGTGTATATGCAAGTGCAGAGCCAAGGACAAAAAGAATTCCTGTGAGGCTGAGAGATGTCCCGCCAGGCGCCTTGTATAATAATCCCACTCCCCCTAAAGCCAGAGCTATGCATCCCCACATGAACAGGGAAATGCGCTCCTTAAAGAAGAGTGACATTATAAGGGCCACCATAACCGGATACACAAAAAGGATTGTAGAAGCTATACCGGAATCCATATAATGGTAACTCCTGAACAAGGTGATTGATGAGAGGACAAAGAACACTCCAACCATCAACAGGGGAAATATCTCCCTCTTCCTTACAGAAAAGCTCCTTCCTCCGTTCTTGAGCATGAATGCAACAATTGGCAGCGCAAACAGATACCTGAAAAACAATACGGAATCCACACTCATCCCGTCTGCATAAAGCGGTAGGGAGAAGAGTGGATTCATTCCGTATGTGGCAGATGAAACTGCTGCCAATACATATCCTTTAGCCTTGTTTGAGCCCATTATTTATTTTCTGGTTGAATTACCTTAAGCCTTTCACCGGCATCCTCAGCAACTTTGCGTTTCCAGTGCTCGCTGTAGCCAGGTTGGATAGGGCTGGCAGGGATGTTCTTGCCTGCTCCATTATCCTTGAACGAGCCGTTTGGATTCTGGCGTTTAACATTGCCGTCTATGAATTTTACAAGCAGGTACTCATCAAGTTCTTTCCATTTCTTGAACATGCGGTCTGCAAATTTCTCGCTCCATACGGTAAGGTACTCTTTTACCTCACCCGGTTTTGTCTTATGAAGTCTGAGGGCCTCTGCATCTACTGTAGGGATTATCTGCAAAGCACCATTCTCATGCTCATTAGCGGCTTTCTGTATTTCAGGTGCAATAAGGTTGTATCTCAAGTATGCAAACTGCGCCACTCTGTTGAAAAGCCAGAATGCAGATGTTGGAGAGTACTGGATAAGGTTGCCGTTACCTGTCTGGAAACATTTTGGGGCTCTCAAGCCGCTTGAATAGATAGGTGTAAGGCAAGAGGTAGCCGCATCATCCACTCCAAACCATAAGATACCTCCAATTTCATCTGGCAACCAGCTGCGGGCCTGACCAAGCAACCAGAAACCTGTCTGCTGTGTTGCTATTGCACGCTCGTTTGTATATCTTACGCTATCTACCTCAAATGACGATGGTCTCCAACGGTAAGGGAGTTCAAATCCACCTGCTCCAATATCTTTCCTCATATCGAGCGGGGTATTCTCAAAGTGGTCTCTCATTACATCAGCAACCTCCTTTACTGTAAGTTTGTGTGCCGGCTTAATGTATAGCGGCATTTTGTTGGCAGGGTTTGCTCCGCTTGCAAAATCAAAGTAATCCATAGCAGGTTTGTCTCCAATCATTCCACCGCCAAGGATATTGAATGCCGCCCAAACTCTTGCCTCACATGCTCTCAATGCGCTGAAGTCTGCAGGAGCGTATGTGTCACAGAAGCTGAAATCCTCATCTGTCCCCTCATAAAGGCCCGCTTCTCTTGCAAATGATACCACGTCATCTGCCCACATGCAGTTTTCTGTATCGGTGAATGGGATTTTATCTATGCGGGACTGGTTTGCATGGGCTGAGACATATCCGTCGGGAATACGGATTGCCACCCATACTGCCCCTTTGTTCTCATTTTGCCCTTTGGTGTTGAGTTTGGTCCCTTTTCCTATCATCTCCATTATCCACACCTCATTCTTGTCTGCAATTGAGAATGATTCTCCGCTTGAGCAGTATCCGTACTCCGCTACAAGCTCTGTCATAATTTTAATGGCCTCCCTTGCAGTTTTTGCACGCTGCAGGGTGATGTAGATGAGTGAACCGTAATCTATTATACCAGTAGTATCTACCAGTTCATAACGGCCGCCAAATGTTGTCTCAGTAATTATAAGCTGGTGCTCGTTCATGTTTCCCATTGTAGAGTATGTGCGGGGCACCTGTGCTATCTCTCCCAAGAAATGGCCACCATCCCACTCAAATACTTTTAATTTGCTCCCTTTGGCAAACACCCCGGCAGGTGTATAGTACAACTCACCATACAGAACATGTGAGTCCGCAGAGTAGGTTACCATTACAGAGCCGTCTTTGGTGGCCCCTTTTGTAATAAGGAGGTTACTGCACGCCTCCGATACATTTACAGAGAGCATTAGGGCTGCAACAACCAATAGTGTTCTAAAAAATAGTTTCATATATTTTTATTTTATCGTTTTCTCCTCCCAAATGTACAACAAAATTTCAAATTGGAAGAAAAGCCCTATATTTGTAATAATCAATAAACCATTAAAAATAGAAGATTATGAAATACACAATGTCAATACTCCTTGCAATTGCCGCCCTTTTTATATTTTCTCCATTGGCAGCACAGGAGCAGCCGCAGAAATCTCCCGAGGAGATGGCCATAGAGGAGGCAGACAGATTGGAAAAGGAACTCGGCCTTAAGGGGGCACAGCTCTTTTATGTAGATTCTACCCTACGTGTGAATTTTATGGGTTTGCAGGAGGATATTGAGGCCCTTAGGGCAAGAGGCAGCGAGGATTATAATGCATTCAAGACCATACAAGAGAAGTGGATTGATAAAACTCTTGCTTCTTTCAAGGGCATTTTGGATGAGCAGCAGTATATAAAGTACCTCAGATCCATTGGCAAAGGGAAAGAGTACAAGAAGGGTAAAGACGGGAATTATTATTTGAAAGAGGATCTTAAAAAGAAGAAAAAATAGTTTTTAAACAAACTATACAATGGATATCCTTAAAAAGCTTATACTGGCTCTTATTGGTTTGGCAATTATTGGGTGCAAAGCCAATTATAATAAGGGTTTAGATAGAGCAGAGGCTCTTATGAATGAGTCTCCTAAGACAGCTTTGGTAGTTTTGGATTCCATAAAACATACCAATATGAAGGGTAAGGCGGTAAATGCCCGCTTTGCCCTTTTGTATTCTCAAGCTCTAGATAAAAACTACATAGATGTAACAGATGATTCTTTAATATCTGTTGCAGAAAGTTGGTATTCCCAAAAAGGGAATGTGCGAGAAAGATTTCTTGCCCATTACTACAAAGGGGTAATAAATGACAATGCAAAGAATTACCCTAAGGCAATAACTGCACTATCCCAAGCTCAAAAATATGAAGGAAAAATAAATGACGGATATTTATTGGGCCTACTCTACAACAAAATGGGATATATATATGAGAACCACTATGATTACCCTAAAAGCCTGGATGCCTTTTTTAAATCTTACAATTATTATAGGGAAGCCGGAATGACCAAACATGCCAATTATACTTTACTTGGGATAGCAGGGGCATATTGGAATATGGCTGAAACCACTAAAGATACTCTATATGATAAAAGTGAATATTATTATTTGAAGGCATTAGAAGCAGGAGAAAACACCAAGTATGACATTCTTATAGAGCTTTCTTCTAAATATTTATTTATCCAATATGTGCAAAGAGAGATGTATTATAAAGCCGAAAAAATGTTGGAAAAATATAATATAGAAGCTGGAGATAAAACCTCTATCCATTGTGCAGCTTTAGCAAAATATCACTATTCACAAGGAAATTTAAATAAAGGTAATTACTTATTACAAGAAGCTTGGAAATCTTGCAAAGGAATTAATGATACAACAAATTTACTCTATTGGGAGTACAATATATTTAATTCATTAGGAGAAACAAAAGCGGCACTTCAATCATTTGATAAAAGTGTCAAATTCCAAAATAAAGCTGTCCGCAGAAATCTACAACAACCCGTTTTGGAAATACAGAAGCAGGTGCTTGAAAAAGATTTGGCATACAGCACATATAAATTGGAAACAGATAGGAAAATTATGGTGCTGGGAATATTGCTGTTTTGTACTATCATTTGCATAGTTTTGCTTGTAGTCAGGGCATGGTTAAACAAAAAGGATAAAGAATTGGAGGGTTACCTGTATCTGTTAACAGATTTGCAGCATACTTTGCAGAATTTGCAGAACAAATTTAGGCTGCAGAATATTCAGCTAAGCTCTGCCAATACCAATGCTCATGAAATGATAAACAACAGGCTTAGTTTAATTAATAATCTTTCTACTGTTTTCTACGAGAAACATAGTACTCCAAAAGCAAAAGAAATATTTATTAAAGAAGTGAAGAACATTATTGAAGATTTCAGTACCAACCAGTCAGACCTTAAATGGATGGAGACTATCATCAATGATTCAAATAATAACCTCATAAATAATACTTACAATAAATACCCCAATCTCAATGAGGAAGAGAAAAGGCTCTTATGTTATATTTACTCAGGCTTTTCAGCTAAGGCCATGAGCGTTTTCCTGAATATTCCAATAGAAACTGTATACAATAGAAAATCCAGATTATTGGCAAAAACTGGCCTTTCCAAACAGAAAAAACAAAGAACTTGAGCCCAATATATCTCGTCATAGAAAAAAAGAGATATTGCTCTGTTTAAGTATTTTATTATCAGTGCAATAAAGTTGTATATCATAGATTTTATTTTGTAAAGTTAGATGTTAAAGTTCTAATTTTGATAGAAAAAAAGCTAACTTAAAAATTATATCAAGGAAGGAGGAAATAGAGGAGGTTGAGTATAATTATGTTCTTATGAACTGGGGATATGATGGATATGGAGATGACAATCTGTATGCTGCCAGTGTTTATGCTGATTGGCAAGTTAGTGATTACGATTTTGAATATAATAGAAAAATAATGTACGATTTTAACTAAATAAATTCACATATCATGCTACGAAAGATACTGTTATCAATTGTTTTGCTATTTACTGTTTTTTCATTATCCAATGCTCAAAATATTAAAAAAGAGTTTGAAGTAGTTGCAGGAACAGGGATAGGTATTGGAGGAATAATAGATATTACTACAAATATTACATATGCTGTTCCTGTAAGCAATACCTTAAAATTAGGAGGAGGTATTGGCTATGATTTGTACGGGGCAATGGGAGGTTTAACTGGAAGTGGGGCTCCTCAAGCACTTTCGTTTTTTGCAGATTTGAGAAGCGAAAAACCACGCAGTAATAAGAGATCCATGGTTTTAGTTTTGGATGGTGGTGCATTTATGGAACTGGCCGACAAAAACAGACTATGGGGGGTGACCATAACACCCCAAGTTGGCTGGAGTTTCAAATTTTCAGAAAATGGAAAAACCGCTTTTGACGCAAGGATATGTTTTAGACAACTGATTTGTGCAGATTATTTGGGAACTTTGGGTATTCTATTAGGCTTCAGTTTTTAATAAACAATAGCGGCTGGTCCAAAATGGAACCAGCCGCATTTTTTATATAAATGTTTGATTATTCTTATAGCCCGAAAGTCTCTTTAACTTTCTCAACTGCATCAAGTTTCTCCCAACCAAAGAACTGAACCTCTTTTTTAATCCACTGGCCGTTTTCCCTTACATTAACCTCTTTAGTGTAAGGAGCTCTACCAAAGTGCCCGTAAGCGGCAGTCTCCTCAAAGATAGGGTTTGTAAGCTGGAATTTCTCAATGATTTTTGCAGGACGCAAATCAAACATCTCTCCAATTTTCTTTGCAATCTCACCGTCGGTTACACCGTTTAGAAGACAAGTGCCACGGGTATTTACAAAGATACTTACAGGTTTTGCAACACCAATTGCGTATGCAAGCTGTACAAGAATCTCCTTAGCTACACCAGCTGCCACAAGGTTCTTTGCAATGTAGCGTGCTGCGTAAGCGGCTGAACGGTCAACCTTGCTGGAGTCTTTGCCTGAGAAAGCTCCACCACCGTGAGCGCCTCTGCCACCGTAGGTATCTACAATGATTTTACGGCCTGTAAGACCGGTATCTCCATGAGGACCTCCAATTACAAACTTGCCTGTAGGGTTTACGTGTAGAATGAAATCATCTTTGAACAAAGCTGCAGTCTCAGCAGGCAATTTGGCTACCATTCTTGGAAGAAGGATATTCTTTATGTCGCTCTTAATGCGCTGCTGCATTGCTATATCTGTGTCAAACTCATCATGCTGGGTTGAGATTACAATTGTATGGATACGTACAGGAGTGTCATCATCTGCATATTCAATTGTAAACTGTGATTTTGCATCCGGCCTCAAATAAGGCATCAGAGTAGTGTTCTTTCTTATATCCGCAAGCTCGGTAAGAGCAAGATGAGAAAGATAAATTGCCAATGGCATGTACTCCTGGGTATCTGTACAGGCATAACCGAACATCATACCCTGGTCACCTGCACCCTGCTCATCCTTCTCAGCAACAACAACACCACGGTTAATGTCTGGAGACTGCTCATGAAGAGCAGAAAGGATACCGCAAGAATTGCCGTCAAACATATACTCAGCCTTGGTGTAACCAATTTTGTTGATCACTCTACGTGCCACCTGCTGAATATCAACATAAGCATCCTCGCTTCTAACCTCACCGCCAACAACTACAAGACCTGTTGAAACAAAAGTCTCGCAAGCAACTTTGCTCTCGCTGTCCTGGCGAAGGAACTCATCAAGGATTGCATCTGAAATCTGGTCTGCCACTTTATCTGGATGACCCTCTGAAACAGACTCTGAAGTAAACAAATAAGACATAACTCAAAAACTAAATTAAATTAATACCAAATTAATTTAGTGCAAGATTTTGACTTTTTGTGCTGAAATGATAAGAATCGTTTTAGCATTTTTTAATGTGGTTGCAAGCAGTCAAATCCTTCCACTATTGCCTCTTAGCGGCGGCAAAGGTAATACAAATTATTAATATCCAATACATATCCCTTTATTTTTTACCTATTTATGGTTAGATTTGCAAAGTAAGAAGGTTATAGGGATATGAAGTGGTGGAAGTTACTTTTTGATTTGTTGTTCCCAAAGATATGTGCTGTTTGTGGTGTTCCTTTGAATTACCATGAACAGCATTTTTGTTTGGAGTGCTTTGCGGATATGCCGTTTACCCATTTCTGGAATGTGCAGAACAATCCGGCGGAGAAGGTCTTCTGGGGCAGGTGCCGCGTGGAGCGGGTTTATTCCCTTTTCTATTACACCAATAACTGGCGCAAACCAATCCACCTGCTCAAATATAACGGACACACCCCAATAGGAAAATATCTTGGGGAGATGTTGGGGGAAAAACTTCTTCCCGACAACTTATCTCAATTTGACTACATAGTCCCAGTCCCCCTTCATTGGAGGAAGCTCCTCTCAAGAGGGTACAACCAGTCTGAGGTGATAGCACAGGGGATAAGGAAAGGTTTGTCGGGAGGAGAAAAGGAGAGGGTTCCACAAATTATTCCAAATCTGCTGCTCAGGAAACGGTTTGCCACCTCCCAAACCTCAAAGGAGAGGCAGCAGCGTTGGGACAGCGTAAAGGATGCCTATGCCATTAACAGATACTGCAGAATGGTGCCACAAAGGGGGGCGCATATCCTATTGGTGGATGATGTTCTCACCACCGGTGCCACATTGGAGGCCTGTGCCTCAATTCTGGTGGAACAGCTTGAATGCAAGGTTAGCATTGCAACTTTGGCGTATGTAGAATAAATTTCATAACTTTGGTATTCATTTAATTTAAGGGTTATGTTCAGTATTGTAGATATACACTTTATGGATGTTCTGGATATCCTCCTTGTAGGATTGCTGGTTTATTATGTATATAAGCTTATAAGGGGTACGGCGGCCATAAGCATCTTTGTGGGTATCATTATGCTTTATATTGCGTGGGCAGTGGTGAATGCCTTAAATATGAGTCTCCTTTCTGCAATAATGG
Source organism: Candidatus Egerieisoma sp. (assembly GCA_045592425.1). GTDB lineage: Bacteria > Bacteroidota > Bacteroidia > Bacteroidales > UBA932 > Egerieousia. Next base: position 22,012 of record JAZNUT010000013.1, on the reverse strand, counting down.
GACAGGTTCTGGGTGTTGGAGTTATTGCAATTATTGTGTTGTTTCAGCAGGAGATAAGGAAGTTCCTTCTCCGTTTGGGAAACTCCTATATGTTGAAGAATGGCAGGATAAAGATTTTTGGGAATCTGTTTGGCAACAGGGGGCTCTCAATAGAGATGGAGTCTTTGGATGAGATTACACAGGCTTGCAGAAAGATGAGTGAGACAAAGACAGGTGCCCTTATAGTTCTTGCCCACACTTCTTCTATGGAGTTTGTGATTGAAACCGGAGATATTATTGATGCCAAGATAAACAGAAGACTTATTGGAAATATATTCTTCAAGAACTCTCCGCTGCATGATGGGGCCATGGTTATAGCAAACGGCAGAATTGTGGCGGTAAGATGTACTCTTCCCATTACCGAGAATCCAAATATCCCAGCCCAGTACGGTATGAGACACAGGGCGGCTACAGGTTTGTCTGAGGAGACAGATGCAGCTGTGATAGTGGTTTCTGAGGAGACAGGAAATATCTCTTTTGTAAAGGACGGGCAGATAAAGACTATGGGCTCAATTACAGAGCTTCGTCTGGCTATAGAGAACTCTTATAAGGGGCAATAATTCATTTCTTGCCATCTCTTGGAGGGAGTGGACATGATTTTTCCCTCAAAGGTTTCTTTATTATGAATTTCTCCTCTTTTCCGTGGTAGAGCCTTTTAAGGTTGCTTATGTGGCACAGCCATATTGTGCATCCTGCCACTATGCTGAATATCTTTATTACAAGGGTCTCTTTTGGGTCTAACCAAAGGGCAAAAAGTGTGTTTACCAGAAACGGAAAACAGGTTACAGCCGCAATCACACTTACAGAGACATATCTTGTTACAAACAGGGTTATGCAGAAGATGGCAGTACAGATAAGTACCGCAAACGGGTGTATTGCCAACAATACCCCACACATGGTGGCAACCCCTTTTCCCCCTTTAAAGTTGTGGAATACAGGAAATACATGCCCCATTATGGCCGCAAATCCAAATACAATCTGGGTGGCCACAAAGCCGTTTGTCTCCTGAGTGAATGGGAAGAAGAATACCAGTGATGTTGCTCCTGCACCTTTAATGATATCAAAGGCAAGTACAAGCAAACCCATTTTCCATCCCAAAACCCTTTGGGTGTTGTTGGCACCAGGGTTCTTGCTGCCATACTCCCTCACATCAATATCATAGAACCAGCGTCCCAGCAAAATGGAGCCGGACACTGAGCCTATAAGGTAGGCGAGGATGATAAACAGCACATATAGTGTTATTACTATGGGTAAGCTCATAACTTAAATTCTCCATTGCAAATATATAATATTATCTTTGCATGGGAAAAAATATTGCTAATGGATAACTGCACAAAAATAGAACAGAAATTAGGGTTTGAGAAGATTAGGGAGCAGCTCCTGCTGCGCTGTTCTACCAACTATGCCAAGGAGAGGGTAAATACAGAGAAGGTGTCGCATAATGCTGTAACAATAAGCAAGAGGCTTATCCTTACAGACGAGATGCGTCTGATCTGTATGTTTGAGAGCAGTTTTCCGCAGAATGGCTTTATAGACAGCATAGAGTTCCTTAAACCCCTGGAGGTGGATTACTCTTCAATTTCGCTGGAGAATATGGGCAAGCTCTACATTTTTGTGGAGAATCTCAGGGGGGTGCTTTCGTTCTTCAAAAGCTGCAAAGAGGGCTCATATCTTGCGCTCAAGGCAATGGCGGAGCCAATTATGTTTTTTCCGGAGGTGTCCCGCAGGATAGAATCCATCATAGACCGTTTTGGAGAGGTGAGGGACAATGCCAGCCCGGAACTGTTCAACATAAGGAAATCACTAAGGGAGAAAGAGAACTCCATCTCCAGAAAGATTCAGCAGATACTTAAGAGAGCCCAGGAGGAGGGGCTTGCAGATGAGGATGCAAGTATCTCTGCCAGAGATGGCCGCCTGCTTATTCCGGTAAGTGCGGTAAATAAGCGCAAACTCCCGGGTTTTGTCTATGATGAGTCTGCCACAGGAAAAACAGTCTTTATTGAGCCTATAGAGGTGGTGGAGCTCAACAACCAGGTAAAGGAGCTGATGTTTGCCCAGCAGAGGGAGATAATGCGTATCTTAAGGGAGTTTACAGATTTCTTGCGTCCATATCTTCCCGAGCTCATAGATGGGGCAAGGTTTATTGGAGAGATAGATTTCATTAGGGCAAAGGCCCTTGTGGCAATGCAGATGGAGGCGGGCAAACCTATCATCTCTGCAGACGGAACCCTAAAGATTGTAAAGGGGAGGCATCCCATCCTGGAGGCAGCCCTCAAAAAGGAGAAGAAACCTATAGTTCCCCTTACCCTTACCCTTACTCCCGACAAGCATATCCTTGTGATTTCGGGACCCAATGCAGGTGGAAAGTCTGTATGCCTTAAAACTGTCGGGATGCTGCAGTATATGTTCCAATGGGGTTTGCTGGTTCCTGCCAGTGAGGTGAGCGAGTTCAGGATTTTTGATGACATTTTTATTGATATAGGGGATGAGCAGTCTCTGGAGAATGATTTGAGTACCTACAGTTCCCACCTTACCAATATGAAGGAGGTGCTGCAGAAGGCAACAGATAATTCACTGGTTCTCATAGATGAGTTTGGTACCGGTACAGAGCCTACTGCAGGTGGTGCTATTGCCCTTGCAATATTGGAGAATATAGAACTTAAAGGGGTGTTTGGTGTCATTACCACCCACTATACAAACCTCAAGTTTTATGCGGAGAAGGTGAATGGGGCGATTAATGGGGCAATGCTCTTTGATGTGGCCAATATCCAGCCACTATACAAACTGGAGGTGGGTTTGCCGGGCAATTCATTCGCTTTTGAGCTGGCCCGCAAGATTGGTTTGCCTGAGCATATCATAAGGGTTGCAGAGGAGAATGCCGGTACAGGGTATGTTGACCTGGAGAAGCAGCTGAGAAAGATTTCCCGTAATCGCAGGGCTTTGGATGAGAAGCTTGCAAGGATAAAGAATACAGACAAAACACTTGAGAATATTACAGAGAAGTATGAGAAGGAGTTGAGTGATATCCAAAGTGTGAAGAAACAGATATTGGCGGAGGCCAAAAAGCAGGCTCAGGAGATTATAGACCAGGCCAACAAAAAAGTTGAGGCTACAATTAAGGAGATTAAGGAGGCCCAGGCTGAGAAAGAGAGGACAAAAGCTGCCCGCAAACAGTTGGAGGAGTTCAACAAGGCGGTAAATGAGGACTCTTTGAGTGAGAATGACAAAAAGATTGAGGCCAAGATGCAGAAGCTGTTGGAGAGGAAAAAACGCAAGGAGGAGAGGCTTCAGAGAGGTTCCAAAGGTGGGGCACAGCAAAGTGGGGCAGGTGCCGTTTCTGTTGCGGAACAACCTGCTGTACAGCAAAAGGAACTCAAAGTGGGAGACAAGGTGAGAATAAAAGGTGGTGATCTGATAGGTGAGATTATGCAGGTGGGAGGCAATTGGGTTAATGTGGCGGTTGGAAGCATTATCAGCAAGGTGCAGAAATCAAATGTTGAGCATATATCCAACAATGAGTTCAACAGTGCTGTAAAAGCACTTCCAAAGCAAATGTCCAATCACAGTGAGGGTATTCAGGAGAGGAAGCTTAATTTCAAGCCGAATATTGATATAAGGGGTGAGAGACTTATGGATGCCCTTGAGATTGTAAGCAGGTTCATAGATGATGCCCTTATGGTTGGGATGGGTGAAGTTAAGATTCTCCACGGTAAAGGGAATGGAATTCTAAAGGAGGAGATAAGGAAATATCTTAAAACAGTACCTGGAGTAGTAAGCTGTAATGATGAGGATATACAGTTTGGAGGCTCAGGAATAACAGTTGTAAAATTAGATTAACAAAACTATAACAATTATGAAAAAACTATTTTTGGCTGTTGCTGTAATCCTTGCAGTGGGATGTACAAACAAAGCAAATCAGGCACAAGAGTGTGCACAACAGTTTTTGGATGCGTTTTTGGCTAATGAATATGAGACTGCGGCCAAATATTGTGCTCCGGATTTTCAGGTGGACTTCAACAGGGCAATGGAAGATTTCAACAAACTGAGTGACGATATAAAAGTGATGATTGCACAGCAGTGCGGTAATCTTGAGGCAGTGGTTACATCTGTGGAGAGAGTAAACTCATCAGACACATTTGTAGTGAACTACAACATAGTGAAACCTGCTGCAGACAGCACAAACGCTATAGAGAAAGGTGTGATCTCAAGCTCGCTGAGAGTTGTTGGCGGTAAAGTACAGCAATTGAACAAGTAGGAGAAATCCTACTTGTCAATAACTGTATATACCATCTGAAGTTTAGGCCTGCGTGGTTTTGATTCCCCCTCATGAACCTTTGAATACTTAGGACCGTTTATATTGCCCACATAGTATGTTGCATTGTCTATGTAGAAATATGTGGTTCCGTAAGTCTCGTCTGTCTCTGAGTAAACAGGCATCATCCACATATTATATGTGTTGTCAAGTTCAGATTTGCTCTTGTTTACAAAATCCTGTATTACTGTAGGGATGTCAACTTTGTATTCGCAAAGAGATCTGTTGATTGCACCAATTGAATATCCTGTAACATTGATATCCTCAAATGAATAGAAGCACTCAACATTGAATGTAGTGTCCATATCCCTGTAACATGGATAGAGGCTTTGCGGATATTTGGTCATATCATTGTCCTGAGGTATCTCAAACGGGAATATAAGGGCACCTTTTGCAATGGCAATCTTCTTGTCTTCATACCCCTCGCTGATTCTCCATGCATCAATGGCATCCTTCAACTGATCCTTTGAAATATAAGGCTTGACACCTGCCACTCCCTCAACCGGAAGAATCTCAAGCGGCTCGCTTGTCTGCATTGCATCAGATTCATATGACGACAGATTCAGGCAGAAGTCCCTTCCACATGAAAGGGTAAAAATTGTATCTTTTCTGCTGAGTCCCTCTTCCCATGTAGGCTGATAATCCACAAGGATAAATATGGATCCTCCTCCAAATGTGAAAACATTCTCCCTGCCTCCATAAGTTCCATCTTCCGGAGTGTTGCTCTTGATAAGCAATCCTTTATACCTCTGTGCAAAAAGATCCAATGAATCTTTCTCCTCTTGTGTGGATTTGAGAATTTCCTCAGCATAGCTGTTATCAAGGTAAATCCTTATTGAGTCTCCTCCAAAATAGGTGTATTCACTCAGATTGAGGGGCTGAGGGTCATAATCAGCCTCTGTAAATGAGTTCTGGAACACGGTGGTGGAGTCAACATTCTTTTTGGTTTTATGAATGGTGATAATCTGAGGGATGAATTCCTGCTCATCCTCCATAACAATTTTAGACGATATTGCCGCAATGAAATAGACCTCTTTCACAACAGGGTCTTTTCCAAAATCCCAACCTGTGGTGTTAGGGAATACATCTGCTGCAGTTGCAAATTCAACCAATCCGAACTCCGGTGTGCGGATTGACCCAAATACACTTTCTGTAGCCGAAATCTGCTGCATTGGCTGAGAAGACTTGAGCTGTACCGGTATATCTATCTCTGCAAAACGGACGGGAATATTCTGGTCTGAAGGGATAAGACCCTCTCCCATTGTTTTATCTACTGTAATACATGAAACAGCCATGAACAAGGCTGTAATGGCAAGAACAATTGTATGTCTAATCTGCATTTTTACCTAAAATTTGGTCGTAAAAACTGTTATATTCCTTGATATATGCAGAATCCGACTGGTCAACAAACGGAAGTACCGGTAACTTGGATGCAGAAACATACTCTTGCAACTGGTCAGGCAATGTCTGGCTGCCGTATATTATACCGTCGGCATTCTGGACAGCAAGTTTAGCAAGATTTATGCCATTCGCTTCCTTAATGATCTCAAGATCCTTCCCTTTTATCCCTGGAAGGGTCATTTTGGCCTTCATGTCTGCAGCAAAAGTCTCTTGTGCAATCTCATCGTACAACGAAAGGACAACTTTGCAGTCTGTAAAGATAGGGTCATCCTTATATACTTTCTTGAGATAGACAGGAAGCACATGTGACATCCATCCCTGGCAATGTATTATATCCGGTTTCCATCTGAGTTTCTTTACGGTTTCCAACACACCTCTGGCAAAGAATATGGCACGCTCGTCATTATCCTCAAAGAATTTGCCGTCCTCTCCCGCATATACGAACTTTCTGTGGAAATAATCCTCATTATCTATGAAATAGACCTGCATCCTTGCAGATGAAATGGAGGCAACTTTAATGATCAGCGGCCTGTCAATATCATTGACAACAATGTTCATACCCGAGAGACGGATAACCTCATGCAACTGGTTTCTTCTTTCATTTATGTTGCCGTATCTTGGCATGAAAGAACGGATTTCCTTGCCGCTCTCCTGAATGCCTTGTGGCAAATAACGTCCTACAGAAGAAATTGTAGTCTCAGGAAGATAAGGGGTAATCTCTGAGTTAACGAAAAGTATTTTTTTTGTCTCCTTCATAGAAATGGAATTTTAACGCACAAAGATAATAAAAAATAATTAAACATTTTTAAATAAACATTTTGTGTTTATCTTTGGAGGTTGATTCATATGGGAAAGAAAGAGAAAAATATCATAGCTAAGAGGCTTGTACATTCATACCTCTCGTCAATTATAAGCATATCGCTCGTGCTGTTGCTTATAGGCATTTTTGGTGTACTCTCTATAAACGCCACCTCTGTGCAGAACTACTTTAAGGAGTCTGTGAGAATATCGGCTATTCTCAAGGAGGATGTGACAGATGTCCAGGCAAAGAAACTGCAGCACAAGCTGGACCTTTCCCCTGCAGTGAAAAGTACCTCATTCATCTCCAAGGAGGAGGGTACCAGGCAGATGCAGAAGCTTCTGGGGGAGGATTTCCTTAGTGCATTTGATTCAAACCCCATACCGGTATCAATTGAGATGAGCCTTAAGGGGGAGTATTTCAATCCCGACAGCCTTAAGAGCTTTACAGCCTCCATAATGGAGGAGGAGAGCATAGAGGAGGTGGTCTATCAGGAATCCCTCATGCAGATGCTCAACAACAATATGGAGAGGATAGCATATTTCTTCATGATATTTGTGGGATTGCTTATGTTTGTCTCGTTTGTGTTGATAAACAATACTGTAAGGCTCAATGTATATTCAAAGAGATTCTCCATTTACACAATGAGGCTGGTAGGTGCCAAACGGAGTTTCATAAGGGCTCCATTCCTGGTGAAGGCACTGTTCCAGGGGATGTTCTCGGGGCTGTTGGCAGCCCTTGCTCTTGTGGGTATCCTCTATCTTGTAAGGAACGAGTTTGAACAGATGTTTACAATTTTCAATATGGAACTTATTGCGGCAGTACTTGTGGCTCTTGTGGTTTTGGGAGCCCTGATTTGCCTTGTCTGCACGTTTTTTGTTGTAAACAAACTGGTTTCACTCAATAATGATGATTTGTACTATTAAAACATAAAATATGAAAGAGATTGACAACAATAGTGGCTTTGCGTTGCCCAAAAAGAATATACTCTACATAATTGCAGGTTTTGCGGTTATGCTGTTGGGGTACTGCCTGATGGCAGGTGGCGGAAGTGATGATCCGAATGTTTTCAATACAGAGATGTTCAGTTTCAGGCGTATGGTGGTGGCACCTGTGGTTATTTTGGTGGGAATGGTATTTGAGATTTGGGCTATCATGCATGTCGGGAAAAAAGATAGGGAGGGGGAGAGATGAGTTGGTTGGAAGCGGTACTTTTGGGAATAGTCCAGGGTCTTACTGAGTTTCTTCCGGTAAGCAGCAGCGGACACCTTACCATAGCAAAGGAGCTGTTTGGTATTGAGACCTCCAATTTGAGTTTTGAGGTGGTTGTGCATGCGGCTACAGTGTGCAGTACAATTGTTGCATTCCGCAAGCAGATATGGGATTTGTTGGCAGGGTTCTTTAAAATTGGTATGAATCCGCAGAAAGAGTATATCTTTAAGATATGCGTCTCCATGATTCCAATTTTTGTGGTGGGAGTTTTCTTTAAAGATTATGTTGAGGCAATTTTTGGCAGCGGACTTTTGGTTGTAGGGTGCATGTTGCTCATTACGGCACTGTTGCTGACCCTCAGTGAGCATCTTTCAAAAAAACAGAAGGATGGAGGACACGCAGTCACTTATAAGGATGCTGTGATTATAGGTATTGCCCAGGCGTTTGCCGTTCTTCCGGGTCTTTCCCGTTCCGGCACTACAATTTCTACCGGTCTTTTGTTGGGGGTGAAAAAGGAGGATATGGCTCAGTTCTCATTCCTTATGGTGCTCATCCCAATTTTGGGAGAGGCGTTTTTGGAACTTGTAGGCGGTGATTTGTCGGGAGCTGCATCCGGTATAGCACCTGTCTCTTTATTGTTGGGGTTTGTTGCTGCGTTCGTTTCAGGTCTGTTTGCATGTACCCTTATGATAAATATTGTAAAGAGAGCCAAATTGTGGATGTTTGCAATTTATTGTGCATTGGCAGGTTTGGCTTGTATTGCAGGAACTTTAATGTAGGGTGTTGATGGAAAAGGAGCTGTATTATTTTGTCTCGGATGTCCATTTGGGATTGGATTATAAGGATCCGGTTCAAAGGGAGAGGAAATTTGCCTCTTTCCTGGAGAATCTGCCGCAGAATACCAAGGCTCTTTATCTTTTGGGGGATATTTTTGATTTCTGGTACGAGTACAGGAATGTGATCCCCCGCAATTTTACCCGCACTTTGGGAGCTTTGGCCAGATTGGTTGACAGAGGGGTTGAGGTTTATTTTTTCAACGGTAACCACGATATTTGGACATACAGCTATTTTGAGAAGGAATTGGGGCTGAAAATCCTGCAGCAGCCATATATAACGCAGATAGGGGGGAAGACTTTCTGTCTTGGCCACGGTGACGGTTTGGGGAAAGGTGACTTTGGGTATAAATTGCTCAACGGTATATTTAAAAACAGATTCCTGCAGTGGTTATTCAGTGGATTGCATCCCCGTTGGGCATTTGCTTTGGCTCACCAGTGGAGCAAGCACAACAGATTGTTGCATGAGGATGACCCTTGGGTGTGGCAGGGTGAGAATGAGAGGATTGTGCAATATGCCAACGCTTTGCAGAGAGAGCATGGCGGGGCGGTGGATTTCTTTATATTCGGCCATTTCCATTGCAGGAAACAGATGTCCCTCTCTGGTGGAGGGGAGCTCTTTATTCTGGGAGAGTGGATAAATGATTATGATTATCTGATGTTCGACGGCACTGCCTGTCACTCCATGAACATAGAGTGGTAAAGGTACCAGAAGACTCCGTTATGGTACATCTGGACAAGCTCTTCCACTATCTTGTCTTCTCCATATTTGTCATATTGTTTCTTAAGGTCTGAGCCAAACAGTTTTGCTATCCCTTGCCAGAATCCGGCAGCGGCCCCTCCCTTGTAATTCTTTATAACATAAAATGAGGAGAGACCCATCTCACGGTCCATGAGTTTGAGCAGCAGCTTGCCTTGTGTTATAGTGAGTTTCCTCAGTGGCTTTTCAAACTCCCTGAACAATTTTTTCTCATACTCCTTTATATACTTTTCCCTCTCCCTTGGGGTGAAGTTGGAGTGGGCTATTGTACTGTCGGCATCTCTCATTATCTCCTTGGCCTTAAGTGCGTAGGGATAAACTTTGGCAAAATTATAGACAGTCCTGTAAAACTTCCGCCACTGTTTGGTCTGTTTTACCCTTTCCGGCCTGTTGAATACATATGCGGGAGATATTTTATCTACATAAAGGGTGTCGCCATTCACTATCTCATAGCCTATGGAGTACCCTTTTGTCTTCTGGGCAGCAAGAAAATTGGAGCTCAGAAGGCAAATAAGTGTGATAAAACAATATTTTGCAAACAATTTGGCCATAGTTCTCTGCAAAAGTACTAACTTTACCAACATTGTAAAAACTATAAATCTTAAAATATGTTCAATACAGAAGTGTTTACTCCGTGGGTTCTTCTCACAGACCTGGGAATAATATCTGCCCTTATACTTGTGGGCAAATTGATAAGAGTGAAAGTAAAGCTTATCCAGAAACTGTTCATACCGCCAAGCCTCATAGCGGGTGTGCTGGGCCTTGCTTTGGGACCTAACGGATTGGGTTGGCTCCCTTTGTCGGGGAGTATGGGTACTTATGCGGCAGTCCTTATTGCATTGGTGTTTGGTGCACTTCCCCTATCTTCTCCAAAATTCTCTGCCAAAGAGGTTGCCGGCAGGGTTGGCCCTATGTGGGCTTACGCACAGCTTGGCATGTTGGCACAATGGGGACTTTGCGGATTGTTCGGACTTTTTGTCCTCAAACTTATCTGGCCGGAGCTAAATGATGCGTTTGGAGTAATGCTTTCTACCGGTTTTTATGGTGGCCACGGTACCGCTGCGGCAATTGGAGAGGCCTTTAACGGACTTGGTTGGGATGAGGCTGCTTCTCTTGGTATGACAACCGCCACTATAGGTGTGATATGTGCAATTATCGGTGGCCTTATTATGATCAAATGGGCGGCAAAGAACAAACAGACAGCTTTCATTGCAGATTTTGCAGATCTTCCAAATGAGTTGCGCTCAGGTCTTGTACCACCGGAGAAAAGGGATTCTATAGGGAGTGCAACCACTTCTGCAATCTCCATAGAGCCGCTTACATTCCATTTTGCACTTGTGCTGTTGGTGGCATTTCTCGGATATTCACTCAGTATTGGGGTAAAACAGTTGTATCCTCAGTTGGAACTTCCTGTCTTCAGTTGTGCCTTTATTGTTGGTCTGCTGCTCAAGAAGGTGTTTGATGCTACAAAAGTTACAGAATATATATGTCCTCAGACCACACAGAGGATAGGCAGTATGGCTACAGATTTGCTTGTGGCATTTGGAGTGGCATCCATCAAACTTGGCGTTGTGGTAAAATATGCCCTTCCACTGGTAGTTCTGATTGTGGCAGGTGCACTTATGGTGTTTGCAGTCACATTCTTCTTTGGCAGGAGATTGTCAAAAACTTACTGGTTTGAGCGTACCATATTCGCATGGGGCTGGTGGACAGGAACCATGGCTATGGGTATTGCACTTATAAGGATTGTGGATCCTAAACTTGCAAGCAAGGCAATGGATGATTATGCTTTGGCATATCTCCCTATTGCTCCGGTGGAGATTCTCCTTATAACATTTGTCCCTATCATGTTTGTAAACGGAATGGGATTGTGGTTTTCATTGGGATGTCTTGCCCTATCAGCACTTATAGTGCTTCTTGCTGTTAAAATGGGTTGGTGGATTAAAAAGAAATAATTGAAATGAGAAAAATTTTGTTTTTGTTGGCGGCCCAACTCCTTTTTGTTGGAGCTTATGCACAGGTTTCGGATGCGGAGTATCAGAAGAAGGCAGAAGAGATTCACCGCAAATATATTACTATAGATACCCATAATGATACGGCAATGTATCTCAATCATCCCGATAGTGAGGATTGGAGTGTTGCCAAGGGGCAGGTCTCTTTCCCTTTGATGAAAAAAGGTGGCCTGGATGCGGCGTTTTTTGCAATTTATCTGGATCAGGGACCTTTGAAAGATTCGTCGAGAGACTCTGTATATGCCTATGCTATGGAGGAGATAAGACTCTTTAAGAATTATGTGGCCCAGCGTGAGGATGAGGCGGAAATTGCCTATGCTCCCGAGCAGTTGAAGAAACTCAAGAAAAAAGGGAAAAGCGTTGTAATTCTGGCTTTGGAGAACGGATACGGCGTTGGTACAGATTTGGCAAAAGTTGATTCTTTCTACAATGCAGGTTGCAGATATATAACCCTTTGTCATAATTATACCAATGATATATGTGATGCCTCAAGATATTACAATCCCAATGGACATGGCGGTTTGTCTGCTTTTGGCAAGGAGGTGGTAAAGAGGATGAATGAGCTTGGAATGTTGGTGGATGTATCCCATGCAAGCACCTCTACCCTTTATGATATAATAAAGCTGAGCAAGGCTCCTGTTTTTGCATCCCACTCTGCTGTAAGGGCTATAAAGGATCATCCGAGAAACCTTACAGACCAGGAGATAAAGGATATTGCAGCAACTGGTGGCGTGATTCAGATTGCAACAGGAAGATGGTGTCTTACAAATGCTCCAAGAAACGAGACTACAATAAAGCATCTGGCAGACCATATAGATCATATAAAGAATCTTGTGGGGCCTGAGCATATAGGTCTTGGAACCGATTTTGACGGTGGTGGCGGTATGGTCGGATTGGAGGATTGTTCAAAAATGAAGGATATTACCGTAGAGCTTCTCAAGAGAGGTTACACAGAGGAGGAGCTTGCCATGTTCTGGGGTGGAAACTTCATGAGGGTTTGGGAGCAGACCATCAAAGTTGCAAAACAGATGAAAAAAGATAAAAAATAGGCTGTCGGGAAGAATATAATTTTACAGATATTTCCGCACTTTCCAATTCAGACCAAATTGGGGGTGCGGAATTTTTTTCAATGTTTGTAACTGCGTGAGAATGCAGAGGTTGGGTGTTTGATTTTTTTGACTAAAATTGATAAAATTTTACAAAAAATATTTGCATATAAAAATATTTGTGTATCTTTGCAACCCAGCAATTGGGCTCCGTTACAGCCAAATAGCTGAGAATCAATAAATTATACTAAGAGTTATGTTACAACCAAAGAAAACCAAATTTAGAAGACAACAGAAAGGCCGCATGAAGGGTGTAGCCCAGAGAGGCAATCAGTTGGCTTTTGGATCATTCGGTATCAAAACCTTGGAGAGTTGCTGGATGACCGGACAACAGATTGAGGCTGCACGTCAGGCTGTAGTTCGTTATATGAAACGTGAGGGTAAGATCTGGATCCGTATTTTCCCTGACAAACCATTTACCAAAAAACCTGCTGAGGTGCGTATGGGTAAAGGTAAAGGTGCTCCAGAGGGTTTTGTTGCTCCAGTTACTCCAGGTAGAATGCTAATTGAGATAGAGGGTGTTCCAATGGAGGTTGCTAAAGAGGCTCTACGCCTTGGTGCACAGAAACTTCCTGTTACTACAAAATTTGTAGTTCGTAGAGATTATGTTGAATAATATTTAATGGAGAAAACTAAGATGAAAATAGCTGAAATACGTGAATTGTCTGCAAAAGATTTGCAGGAGCGCATCGACGCTGAGAGAGCAAATCTTGACACACTTAAGATGAATCATGCAATCTCTCCATTAGAGGATTCATCTCAAATTAAGAAAGCAAGAAAAAATATTGCCAGAATGCTTACAGTGTTGAGCCAGTTGGACAAATAATTGAGGATTCATGGAAAGAAAACTTCGTAAAGAAAGAATAGGTATAGTGGTTAGCAACAAAATGGAGAAATCTGTAGTAGTTGCTGTAAAAACAAAAGAGAAACACCCTATTTACGGAAAGTTCGTAAATAAAACCACAAAATTTGTTGCTCACGACGAGAAGAACGAGTGTAGCGAGGGTGATACTGTAAGAATAATGGAGACACGTCCATTGAGCAAGACAAAATGCTGGAGATTAGTAGAAATTGTAGAAAAAGTTAAATAAGCCATGATACAACAAGAATCAAGATTATTGGTAGCAGATAACAGCGGTGCAAAGGAGGTTCTTTGCATTCGTGTGTTGGGCGGTACTCGCCGTCGCTACGCAAGCGTTGGAGACAAGATTGTAGTTGCTGTTAAAAGCGCTATCCCAGGAGCAGATGCAAAGAAAGGCTCGGTTTCTAAAGCAGTTGTAGTTCGTACTAAAAAAGAGATTCGTCGTGCAGATGGCTCTTACATTAGATTTGATGAGAACGCTTGCGTTCTTTTGAACAACCAGGGTGAGGTTCGCGGAACCCGTATCTTTGGACCAGTTGCCAGAGAGTTGCGTGACAATTACATGAAGATTGTTTCACTAGCTCCAGAGGTGCTATAATAATAAGGACTGTATTATGAATAAGAAGTTACATATTAAGAAAGGCGATATGGTTTTTGTAAACGCTGGTGACGAGAAGGGTAAGACCGGTAAAGTTCTTAGCGTTGATAAAGATAAGAATCGCGCCATTGTTGAAGGTCTCAACATGGTAAGTAAACATACTAAACCTAATGCCCAAAACCCACAGGGTGGTATAATCAAGCAAGAGGCTGGTATTCACATTTCTAATTTGCAGGTTGTAGATCCAGTTAAAGGTGGCGCTACTAAAATAGGCCGCAGAGTTAACGAGAACGGTAAGCTGGTTCGCTATGCTAAAAAATCTGGGGAGGAAATTAAATAATGGCAAAAGAGACTAAAAACGCTGTTCCAAGCGTATCACTAGAGGGCTATGTTCCTTCACTACAAAAGAAATACAAAGAGGAGATCGTTGCAAAATTGATGAAAGACTTCGGTTTCAAATCAGTAATGCAGGTTCCAGTTTTGGAGAAGATCACTATCAACCAGGGTATGGGTCAGGCAACTGCTGACAAAAAACTTATTGAGGTTGCACAGCAGGAGCTAACTCTTATTACAGGTCAGAAAGCAATGCTTACTTACTCTAAGAAGGATATTTCAAACTTCAAATTGCGTAAAGGTATGCCAATTGGTGTTAAAGTTACTTTGCGTGGTGCAAGAATGTATGAGTTCCTTGAGAGACTTATTGCTGTTTCTCTTCCTCGAATCAGAGATTTCAAAGGTATCAACCAGAAATTGGATGGTAGAGGAAACTACACTCTAGGTATTAAAGAGCAGATCATCTTCCCTGAGATTGACATTGACAAGATTACCAAAGTTCTTGGTATGGAGATTACTTTCACTACTTCAACCGAGAAAGACGAGGAGGCTTTGGCACTTCTTCGCGAGTTTGGTTTGCCTTTTAAAAAATAGTACGAATAACTAAAGAGGAAAGATAATGGCAAAAGAATCAATGAAGGCACGCGAGGTAAAACGCGCAAAACTATGTGCCAAATATGCTGAGAAACGCAAACAGTTGAAAGAGGCTGGCGACTACGCAGCTCTTGACAAACTACCTAAAAACTCTAGCCCAGTTCGTTTGCACAACCGTTGTTCAATCACTGGAAGACCAAAAGGTTATATGCGTATTTTCGGTATCAGCCGTATTCAGTTCCGTGAAATGGCCAGCAAAGGACTTATCCCTGGCGTTCACAAGGCTAGCTGGTAGAAACATAAGGGGGTGCATCATACTTGGAGTAGGGTGCACACCTTCTGTTATATAAAATAAAAAAAGTATTAACGTTGGATATCGGGCTCCCAAGGGAGTCGATTCTAAAAAAAATTTTTTTAACAATGACTGATCCAATAGCAGACTTTTTGACAAGAATCCGTAATGCATCTTTGGCAGGCCACAAAGTGGTTGAGATTCCTGCGTCAAAAATGAAAGTAGAGATGACCCGCGTTCTTCATGAGAAGGGTTACATCCTAAGTTACAAAGTTGTTGAGGGTACTCCATTCAACACAATCAAAATTGCTCTTAAATATCATCCAGAGAGCAAGAAAGCAGCTATCAAAAAAATTATCCGTGTTAGTAAACCAGGTCTAAGACAGTACACTGGCGTTGCAGAGATGCCAAGAGTATTGAACGGTTTGGGTATTGCTATCCTTTCAACCAACAAAGGTATCATCTCTGATAAAGAGGCAAGAAACATGAATGTTGGTGGTGAGGTGCTTTGCTATGTTTACTAATCAATTATTTCAAACAAATTAATTACAATTAATTACTATGTCAAGAATAGGAAAATTACCTGTAAGCCTTCCACAAGGAGTAACTGTTACAGTAGGTAACGATAATGTGGTTAAGGTCAAAGGCCCGCTAGGCGAGTTGACTCAAAAGGTTGACGCAGACATTAAAGTAGCCGTAGAGGGAGGCGTAGTGACTGTAAGCAGACCTACAGATCAGCCGCGCCATCGTTCATTGCATGGTTTGTACCGTGCACTAATCAACAATATGGTTGTTGGTGTTTCAACCGGTTTCCAGACAAGACAGGAGCTTGTTGGTGTTGGTTTCCGTGTTGAGGTTAAAGGCCAGATCCTTGAGTTCAACCTTGGTTTCTCTCATGATATTCACTTTGAACTTCCTGCAGAGATTAAAGGTGAGGCAGAGCCAGTTAAGAAAGGTGCTAACCCAATTCTAGTTCTTAAGAGCTGTGACAAACAGTTGCTAGGAATGGTTGCAGCTAAAATTCGCTCATTGCGTAAACCTGAGCCATACAAAGGTAAAGGTATCAAGTTCGTTGGTGAACAACTTCGTCGTAAAGCTGGTAAATCGGCTGGCGCTAAATAATAAGGAGAAGGTTCTATGGCTATTAATAAAATTGAAAGAAAGAAAAGAATACATTACCGCATTCGTAAAGTGGTTAATGGTACTGCTCAGAAACCAAGAATGTGTGTATTTAGAAGCAACTGCCAGATTTACGTGCAGTTGATTGATGATGTTAACGGTGTTACATTGTCAGCTGCTTCATCAAGAGATAAAGCTATCGCAGAGCAGGCTAAAGGCAAAACCAAAACAGAGGTTGCTGCTTTGGTAGGAAAAGCTGCTGCAGAGCGTGCCCTTGCTAAAGGTATTACAGAGGTTGCTTTTGACCGTGGAGGAAACCTTTATCATGGTAGAGTAAAAAGTTTGGCTGATGCCGCTCGTGAGGGTGGTCTTAAATTCTAAGAAACTATGGCAAATATGAATGTAAAAAAGGTAAAAACTACCGAGCTAGAGCTAAAAGATAGACTAGTTGCAGTTAGAAGAGTTACTAAAGTAACAAAAGGTGGTCGTCACTTCAGTTTTGCAGCAATAGTTGTTGTAGGTGATGAGAATGGTGTTGTAGGTTACGGCTTGGGTAAAGCTAATGAGGTTACTACTGCTATCTCAAAAGGTATTGAGGATGCAAAGAAAAACCTTGTTAAAGTTCCAGTATATAAAGGCACTATTCCTCATGAGCAGACTGCTAAATTTGGTGGAGCAAACGTATTTATGAAACCAGCTGCTGCCGGTACCGGAGTAAAAGCGGGTGGTGCGATGCGTGCAGTGTTTGAGTCAGTAGGTGTTCATGATGTATTGGCTAAATCTAAAGGTTCTTCAAACCCTCATAACCTTGTAAAAGCTACAGTTGCTGCTCTTGCAGAGCTTAGAGATGCTTACACTGTTGCTGGTTTGAGAGGTGTACACATGAATAAAGTATTTAATGGTTAAGGAGGTAATGATTATGGCAAAAGTTAAAGTTACTCAGATTAAAAGTAAGAACGGAGCTTCAAAGAGTCAGATTGCTTGTTTGCAGTCACTAGGTATTCGCCGTATCAGACACTCTGTAGAATTGGAACTAACTCCTGTATATAAAGGAATGATAGAGAAAGTTCTACACCTTGTAAAAGTAGAAGAGATCAACTAATTAAGAGGATTTGACAATGAAATTACATACACTAACACCTGCACAAGGTTCTATTGGAAGAGAGAAAAGAATTGGTCGTGGTGAGGGTTCTGGTCACGGTGGAACATCTACACGTGGTCACAAAGGTGCTCAGTCACGTTCAGGTTACTCTCGTAAAATTGGTTTTGAGGGTGGTCAGATGCCTATCCAGAGACGTCTGCCTAAGTTCGGATTCAACAATCCTAACAAAGTAGAGTACAAGGCTATCAACCTAACAAGCCTTCAGGCACTAAGTGAGAAAATCGGCCAGACTACAATTACAGTTGACACTATGATTGAGAATGGTCTTATCTCTAAAAAAGATTTGGTTAAAGTATTGGGTAAAGGTGAGTTGACAGTTAAATTGGATGTAACTGCAAATGCTTTCTCAAAATCTGCAGTAGCAAAAATTGAGGCTGCTCAGGGTACTACAACAATAATCTAATATAACCAATGAAAAAACTAATTGAAACTATTAAGAATATTTTCAAGATTGAAGAGTTGCGTAAAAGGATAGTTTACACTATCATGCTACTTTTGGTCTATAGATTGGGAAGCTTCGTAGTGGTACCAGGTATAGATCCTACGCAGCTTGCAAATTTGGAGGCTCAGACACAGGACGGCCTTATGGGCTTGTTGAACATGTTCTCTGGTGGAGCTTTCGGAAATGCTTCGATTTTTGCACTTGGTGTAATGCCTTACATCTCTGCATCTATCGTAATTCAGCTCTTGGGAATTATGATTCCATACTTCCAGAGATTGCAGCGTGAGGGCGAGAGCGGTCGTAGGAAGATGAATCAGTGGACCCGTTATCTTACAATTGTAATTCTTGCTTTGCAAGGTCCAGCTTACCTTACAAACTTGCATACACAATTGCCAGAGACAGCGTTTTTGATAAAAGGATTCTCGTTTAACCTATTTGCAACTATAGTTCTTATTGGTGGTACTATGTTTATCATGTGGTTGGGTGAGAGAATTACTGACCGCGGCCTAGGAAATGGTATTTCTCTAATCATCATGGTAGGTATCATTGCAAGACTTCCATTTGCACTTGTAGCTGAGATTGGAACAAGACTCAGCCAGAATACAGGTGGATTGCTAATGCTGATAGTTGAGATTCTAGTATGGTTCTTCATTGCCGGTGCTACTATTGCACTTGTTCAGGGAACCAGAAAAATTCCGGTACAGTATGCAAAAAGAATTGTAGGCAACAAACAGTATGGTGGAGTTCGTCAGTACATTCCTTTGAAAGTTAATGCGGCAGGTGTTATGCCAATTATCTTTGCTCAGGCTTTGATGATGTTCCCAATTATGTTGTCAAGCTTTGATGCTACCCGTGGATTAGCCGCCACTCTTGGTAACTATACAGGCTTCTGGTATAATTTCATATTTGGTTTGTTGGTTGTAGCATTTACTTACTTCTATACAGCTGTAACTGTAAATCCTACAATGATGGCAGAGGATATGAAGAAAAATGGCGGTTTCATCCCTGGTGTAAAACCTGGTAAGAAAACAGCCGAGTATCTTGATGCAGTGATGTCACGCATTACATTGCCTGGATCAATTTTCCTTGCTTTGGTTGCAATCATGCCTGCATTTGCTATGAAATTGGGAATTAACAACCAGTTTGCACAGTTCTACGGTGGAACAAGTTTGTTGATCCTTGTTGGAGTAGTGTTGGATACTCTACAGCAGATTGAGAGTCATCTGCTTATGCGCCACTACGACGGTTTAATGAAGACAGGACGTCTTAAAGGCCGTTCGGGAATGTAATTTTTTGATAGTTCTTTTGAAATGATAAGACTGAAGACCAACGAGGAGATAGAGATCCTTAGAGAGAATGCCATTTTGGTTTCAAAGACTTTGGCAGAGGTTGGAAAGGCTATTGTTCCTGGAGTAAAGACAATTGCTTTGGATAAATTGGCCGAGACCTTTATCAGAGATCATGGGGCAATTCCTGGCTTTCTTGGTTATGGCGGTTTCCCGTACACATTGTGTATCTCAGTGAACGATGTTGTTGTTCACGGTTTCCCAAGTGACTACGCGTTGCAGGAAGGAGATATAGTCTCTATAGACTGCGGAACCATCTATAAAGGATTCTATGGTGACTCTGCCTATACTTTCCCTGTTGGTGAAATAGATGCCGAATCTGCAAATCTTTTAAAAGTTACAAAAGAATCCCTATATTTGGGGGCTGAAAAAGCTGTAGCTGGAAATAGAGTTGGAGATATAGGGGAAGCAGTTCAGAGATATGCTGAACAGGCTGGTTTTTCAGTAGTTAGAGAATTAGTGGGGCACGGCATAGGTACAAATATGCATGAGGCCCCAGAAATTCCCAACTATGGAAAATCTGGTAAAGGCAAAAAACTCACAGAAGGTATGGTCATCTGTATTGAGCCAATGATTAACGCTGGCAAAAAAGATGTCTATCTTCATAAAAACGGTTGGGATGTTTGCACAGTTGACAGAAAACGCTCGGCACACTTTGAGTTCATGGTGGCCGTAAGAGCTGGCAAAGCTGATGTCTTGACAACATTTGATTATATCGAAAATAAGTTTTAATAATTTAAATTGTAAGGAAAATATATGGCAAAACAATCTGCTATAGAAAAGGATGGAACAATTATTGAGGCGTTGTCCAATGCCATGTTCCGAGTAGAGCTTGACAATGGACACGTGATTATCGCACACATATCGGGAAAAATGAGAATGCATTACATTAGAATTTTGCCTGGCGATAAAGTAAGAGTTGAAATGTCCCCTTACGATTTGACAAAGGGAAGGATTTCTTTCAGATACAAATAAAAACTAAATACAATGAAAGTAAAAGCATCCATTAAAAAGCGTAGTGAAGACTGCAAAATTGTTAAACGCAAAGGTCGTTTATATGTAATTTGCAAAAAGAACCCTAAGTTCAAAATGCGCCAAGGATAATTTCCAATTGTAAACAATAAAGAAAAAAAAAGATAATTATGGCACGTATAGCCGGAGTAGATTTACCAAAAAACAAACGTGGAGAGATAGGTTTGACCTATATCTTTGGAATTGGTCACAGTTCTGCCAAAAAAATCCTTAGCAAAAACGGAATTGATTTCAATACTAAGGTGCAAGATTGGACAGACGACCAAATCGCTGCAATTCGTGCAACAATTGCAGAAGAGTATAAAATTGAGGGCGAGCTTCGTTCTACAATCCAGTTGAACATCAAACGTCTTATGGACATTGGCTGCTACAGAGGTATCCGTCACAGATTGGGTCTTCCTGTAAGAGGTCAGAGCACTAAGAACAATGCCCGTACCCGTAAAGGTAAGAAGAAGACAGTAGCTAACAAGAAGAAAGCAACTAAATAATAGAACCTAAGAATATGGCAAAGAAAACAGTATCTAACAAGAAGAGAGTTGTTAAGGTTGATGCTTATGGCGAGGCTCATATCTCATCAACATTCAACAATGTAATTGTGACTTTAACTAATAGCTTGGGTCAAGTTATCAGTTGGTCTTCTGCTGGTAAAATGGGTTTCAGAGGTTCTAAAAAGAACACTCCTTATGCAGCTCAGGTTGCTGCAGCAGATTGTGCTAAAGTAGCTTTCGATTTAGGATTGCGTAAAGTTAAGGCTTATGTTAAAGGTCCTGGTGCCGGTCGTGAGTCTGCTATTCGTACTATTCATGGTGCAGGTATTGAGGTAACTGAGATTATTGACGTTACTCCACTTCCTCACAACGGTTGTAGACCAAAAGGTCGCCGTAGAGTATAATTCCTAACACTTAAAATTTGATTTAATATGGCAAGATATACTGGGCCTTCTACAAAAATTGCCCGCAAATTTGGAGAGCCAATCTTCGGTGCTGATAGAAGTTTTGAGAAGAAGAATTATCCTCCGGGACAGCACGGTTTGGCTAA
Source organism: Candidatus Egerieisoma sp. (assembly GCA_045592425.1). GTDB lineage: Bacteria > Bacteroidota > Bacteroidia > Bacteroidales > UBA932 > Egerieousia. The sequence goes on along the minus strand of JAZNUT010000013.1, from coordinate 720 downwards.
GAAGAGAAAAAAATCTTCTGAGTACGGAATCCAGCTTAAAGAGAAACAGAAAGTAAAATATACTTATGGTTTGTTGGAGAGACAGTTCCGTAACCTATACGAGAAAGCAGCTAAAATGAAAGGTAAAACTGGTGAGAACCTTATCTTGTTGCTTGAGTCTCGTTTGGATAACATTGTTTACAGAATGGGTATTGCTCCTACACGCGCAGCTGCAAGACAGCTTGTATCACACTGCCACATTGTATTGAACGGTGAGACAATGAACATCCCTTCAACACTTGTAAAACCTGGTGATGTTATTGGTGTAAGAGAAAGATCTAAGAGCCTTGAGGTTGTTCAGGAGAGCTTGGCAGCTTCAGCAAACAGATATTCATGGTTGGAGTGGGATGCAGCTTCAGTTTCAGGTAAATTCTTGAATATGCCTGAGAGAACAGAGATTCCTGAGACTATCAACGAGCAGCTTATCGTTGAGTTGTACTCTAAATAATGAATTCTTGCTTATAAGCGTAACACTAATAAAAATTAAAGAAAATGGCAATTTTAGCATTTCAAAAACCGGATAAGGTAATAATGCTCGACTCAACCGAGACCTTTGGTAAATTCGAATTCAGACCTTTGGAGCCTGGGTATGGTATTACAATAGGTAACGCGTTGCGTAGAATACTATTATCTTCACTTGAGGGTTTTGCTATCACATCAATCAAAATTCAGGGTGTTGAT
>JAZNUT010000012.1:0-1539 GCA_045592425.1 Candidatus Egerieisoma sp. | reverse complement strand
GGTTTGTCCCCGCCTCTTTTGGTTTTTCTCTCACACGACGCACTCCTGCGCTTTTTTCTGCGGCACCACCAGCTCGTCGCTGATGAGAGGTCTGCCCACGGTGGTGACCAGCACAGCACAGGCCCGACCCACATCCTCCGGACGCACCGCCACATAGTAGGCGCGGCGGTCGATCTTGGCACCGCAGCTGCAAATGGGCTTATCGCCCACCGTTCTGAAAACAACTTCTCTTTTTCCGAACAGCGCCATCAGCAGGCCCCTTACGAAAAAAGGACCGCCGTTCAGCGGTCCTAATCTGTTCGAGTAAATTGGAACTGGTCAAACTGTGTGCAAATGCTCATGGGACATTGTTTGATGATTATGCTCGTGATTGTCGCTGTCCTCGCCATGGACATGGATATGCGTGTGGGTGTGTGTATGCTCATGGGTGTGGACAGTATCTCCATGACTGTGTTCGTGGAAATGGGTATGATTATGCTCATGGGTGTGCTGTAATTCGATGGTGTCTTTAATCATAAAATAAGTGCTCACAATCATAACAACCAAGGCAACATAGAACTGGATTGCAGGTCTTTCACCCAAAATCAGCATACCAAAAGCAACACCCAAAAACGGAGCGATGGAATAGTAGGCACTTGTCTTGGCTGCACCTAAATCTTTCTGTGCCATGACATAGAAATAGATGCTCAAACCATAGGCAACAAAGCCAAGCAGTAATACACACACCATCCAAAGAACCGAAGGTATGCTCTCACCAATCGTCAATGCAACAATCAAACTGCCAAGTCCAGAGAAAGTGCCTTTGATAACAACGATTTCAATAGAACTCTTATTACTAATCATTCTTGTGCAGTTATTTTCAATGCCCCAACACAGACACGCACCGAAAACAAACAGAGAACCGATATTGAACTCGAATGAGCCTGCTCCCTCAAAAGATAGGATAACACTTGCAACTGTTACCAAAGCAATGGCAATCCACAGTCTTTTGGAGATAACCTCTTTGAAGACAAACAACGCAATCAGAGAGGTTGCTACAATTTCAAAGTTGTTAATCAAGGAAACATTTGCGGCATTGGAGGACTTGATGCCAAACATCAAGAGAATGGGGGCAACAATGTCCAGAACCACCATTGCGATTGTATAGGGCAATTCCTTTTTGGTCAGCGGTTCGGTGGGTGTTGCCTTTCCTGTTGCCTTGGAAACAATGCTATAAACAAGCATTCCCAATCCAGCACCCAGATACAAAAATGCTGCCATCATAGTGGGTTCTACATAGCCCAACAGCATTTTGGAGAATGGGACATTGATTGCATATAGTGCGGCTGCAACAATGGCATACATCGTTGCAAGGTTTTTGGTTTTCATGGTTACGACCTCGTCAAATTCAAGTTTTGCGAACTGTTTGTTATATTATAAAACAATTATCATATTTTCTCAATTAGCTGCGCTACTTTTTTTAAGTGCAGCTTTGTACTTATAATATGTGTTGGGTGAAACCCCTGCCAACTTCATAACATCCTTATCTGACAATGACCC
>JAZNUT010000011.1:0-42637 GCA_045592425.1 Candidatus Egerieisoma sp. | reverse complement strand
AACGGGCATGTTGCTCACGCGTTACGCACCCTTGCGCCGGTCGCCGGCAATGTATTGCTACATCCCGCTGCCCCTCGACTTGCATGTGTTAAGCCTGCCGCTAGCGTTCATCCTGAGCCAGGATCAAACTCTTCATTGTATATATATGCTTTATTTTGCTTGCTCCTGTAACTCGTATAGTTCCTTCAAAGGAATTACGCTCTCTTTGTATATCTACAAAGGTCATAGTTTATTAACTATGCTGCTTGTCTTTCTATTATTTTCAATGAACTTTTTTCTCGCTTGAGTCTCATTCGTTTCTCAAACGGGTTGCAAAGATATGGGTAGTTTTTTAATTCTCCAAATATTTTTTAAACTTTTTTTGAAAATATTTTTCAACTCACTGATTTACAATTGGAAAAATTTTATAATTTTGTCACCTCATCATTTGACAAATGAACATTTACCTTAAAATATTCACAACTTTTGCCAAAATTGGAGCCTTTACAATAGGTGGCGGATACGCCATGATTCCAATAATTCAGAAAGAGGTGGTAGATAAAAACAGATGGATTGAGGAGAACGACTTTCTCGACATTCTTGCCATATCCCAATCCGCACCGGGAATTTTGGCCGTAAATATATCAATATTCCTTGGATACAGGCTCAGAGGGGTAAAAGGGAGCATAGTTGCAACCCTTGGAAGTGCACTCCCTTCATTCCTTATAATACTCCTTATAGCAATGTTTTTTGCCGGATACCAGGATAACCCTACAGTAATAAAAATATTCAAAGGGATAAGGCCCGCTGTTGTAGCCCTTATTGCCGTTCCAATGATAAATATGGCAAAAAAGGCCAGGCTCAACATCTACACAGGGATATTGGCAGTGGCAACAGCTCTGCTCATTATATTTTTAAAGGTTTCCCCTCTGTATATATTGCTGGTTGTGGGAGTTGTATTTACAGTATTAACCATAAGGAGGAGTAAAAAATGATATATCTGCAACTTTTCTACACCTTCTTTATTATAGGGCTGTTCACTTTTGGCGGAGGATACGCCATGCTCTCCCTCATACAGAATGAGGTGGTGGTGAACCACGCCTGGGTAACAGCTCAGGAATTTACAGACATGGTGGCCATCTCCCAGATGACGCCGGGTCCAATTGGGATAAACAGTGCCACTTATGTGGGTTACTCGGTTACAGGAAACATATTTGGATCTATAGTTGCCACTTTTGCAGTATGTCTCCCCTCCTTTATAATAATACTCTCCATCTGCAAAATCTACAGTAAATTCAAAGAGAGCAATATTTTTGCATCACTGATGAAAACACTCAGGCCTGTTGTCATTGGAATGATAGGGGCCGCAGCCGGAATCCTCATAACCAAAGACAACTTCATAGACTGGACAAGCTGGGTACTCTTTGCAGGAGCATTCATAGCAAGCCAGATCTTTAAAGCCAACCCCATACTGGTAATAATACTCAGCGGAGTTATAGGATACTTTATATATTAGGTTTGCGGAGTTTCCACACTGCCAAAAGTTCTGAAACGCCATACAAGGCTACCGCTGCACCAAAAATCATTGTAAGGATTTGGGTAGAGGCCCTTGGAGAGAAAAACAGTGCAATTCCACACACAGTTATTGCCACAGGTATCACATACATTCCTCCCGACAAAGGTGTGTATTTGCTCCCCTGATACAGACCTATTATCTGCGAAACCCCTGCAACCAGAAGGATAGCCCCAAAAAGGAATGCGATAAGCCCCAAAAAGAAATTTGGGAACAGAAATACAAGAAGGCCAAAAACAAGATAGACACCCACATTAAATGCAACAATCATTGGGATTGGACTGTTGCTCCTTGATGCGGCCAAAAGGGCTGTGATCAAGGTCACCACCCCCATTGCAACAAGAAACCCTGCAATCAGCTTTACAATAAGCCCTGCTGTGTAATCGGGCCAGCACAACAAACTTACACCCAATAAGAGTGCAAGGATACCCCTTAGCAAAGAGGTTCCCCTACCTGTAACATAATATCCGAATCCCATATTATAAACCTTTAAAAAGCCTTTCTTATTATCTCCCTTATATTGTCGGCCTTGCCCATTGTGTAAAAATGGACAGCCCTTGCCCCATTCTCCAAAAGCTCCTTGCATTGTATGGTTGCCCACTCAATACCAAGCTTGTATATAGCCTCATTGTCTTTACACTTTACAAGCTCCCTCATAAGTTCCTGTGGAATATCTATAGAAAAAGCCTGAGGCAACAGCTCAATGTGCTTTTTGGTAGAGATAGGTTTGATTCCCGGAATAATTGGAACAGTTATACCCGCCTCCCTGCACTTGTTTACAAAAGCAAAGAATTTACTGTTGTCAAAAAACATCTGGGTTACAATATAATCGGCACCACACTCCACCTTTCTCTTCAAATACTCAATATCCATATCAAGGTTTGCCGCCTCGCAATGTTTCTCAGGGTATCCTGCAACACCCACACAGAAATCTGTAGGGACAGCATCCACAAGGGCATCATCCAAATACACTCCCCTGTTCATGCAGGCAATCTGCTCTACAAGTTCATTGCTGTGCCTGTGGCCTCCGGCAGTTGGCGTGAAATACTTCTCTCCGGGTATTGCATCCCCCCTCAACGCCATAACATTCTGTATCCCCAAAAAGTTCAGATCAAGCAAAAGGTTCTCAATCTCATTTTTTGTCGCCCCTCCACAAATCACATGGGGAACCACCTCAACATCAAACTTCTTCATTATGGCGGCAGCTATCGCCACTGTCCCCGGACGTTTTGTTACGGTAAGTTGTCTGAACCCTCCGTCGGGAGTCTGACGGTACTCTATCTCATCCCTGTGGGCTGTCATATTTATAAAAGGGGGATTGAACTCCATAAGGGGCTCAATTGATTTGTACAATTTGTTTATATCCGATCCCTTTAGGGGCGGTACAAGCTCAAATGATGTAAAGGGTTTGTGATCCCCCTTTAAAATGTCTGCTACTTTCATACTCCAAAATATTCGGCCTGTGGATGAGCCACAAGCAATCCGCAAATTACTGTAACCGGATAAACCGCATAACTCTCTGTAAGATGTACGCCCAACCTACCTGGTGCATCTATAAGGTCAAATGCCACTTTCTTCAATGAATGAGACGGGCATGCAGGGTAACCGAACGCAGGACGGATCATCTTCTGTTCCATTGAGACCTGCTCCTGTACCCAGGTTGCAAGGGCATCTGTAAGACGCGCACAAAGGCTGTGTCTCAAAAGGAACTCGTAAGACTTGCGGTCAAACTCGCTCTCCCTCAAATCCTCCACTTTAACTGCAAATACTCCCAATACGGAATATTTCCCATCACCCGCTGCCGGGAAATAATCGGCCACACTACGGTAACCGCTCCCCTCCCTCCTCTGTCTTGGCATAGGGAACTTTGATATGACTTCCCCTCCGGGCTTCTCATACACCAGTATCACATCCTCTCCATCCTCAACAGCCGCAGCAGCCTCATAGAAATTGACAACTGCAGATGCCTTGAACTCCCCTCCAACCATAGCCTCTCCAAGAAGAGCCATAGCCTGTTCATATATTTTTTCAGCCTGGCGGCCAAGTTCATCTTCCCGATAAATAATATCTGTATATTTTCCCTTGAATCCCCAGAAGTTCAACAAGGCACTCCAGTCTATATAGTCATGCAGATAACTCAAAGGAAGATCCTTTACAGTAAGGTTATCCTCGCCATACCCCTGAGGCTGGATAAAGCTGTCGGGAGCAAATTTTACAGCCCGCTCCCTTGCCTGCTCCAAAGAAAGGTAATTCACACTCCTTGATGCATATGCCTCCCTGATTCCCTGCTGCTCCTGCTGCAGGATGTGGATATACTCCTCCTTACCCTGCGAAAGGAACCTTTTGCATATACCCGCTGTCCTTGAGGCATCCCCTCCATGAATCACAGGGCCATCATATAAAGGTGCAAGTTTTACCGCCGTATGTACAGATGAGGTTGTTGCGCCACCCACTATTACAGGGATAAGGTATCCCAATTGTGAGAGCATCCTCTGTTTGTTCTCCTGCAACATTTTGCATAGGAGCTCCATCTGCTCCAGAGAAGGGGTGATAAGGCCACTTATTCCTATGAGTGACGCCTTGTGCTCAAATGCCGCTTCAACAATTGCAGCATTCTCCACCATAACGCCCAAATCCACAACATTAAGATTGTTGCAGTTCAAGACAATAGAGGCAATATTCTTTCCTATATCATGCACATCCCCTTTTGCGGTAGCAATCACAACAGTATCCTTTACACTACATCCCGATTGGGCGTTGTGAGCCTCTATATGTGGCTGAAGAATGGCCACCGCCTCCTTCATAACCTTTGCACTCTTGACCACCTGAGGAAGGAACATCTTGCCTTGGGCAAAAAGCTCACCCACCTTATCCATCCCCTGCATGAGAGGACCCTCAATAATGGCCACAGGAGAGTTGTACTGCTCAAGAGCCTGTGCCATATCCTCCCCTATATATTGTGTGACACCTTTAACCAAAGCATATTCCACCCTCTGTTCCAAAGAGCCCTCTCTCCATTGCTGCTTCTGGGGCTGGGCACCCCCTGCCGCTCCCGCCGCCTCCTTGGCTGCAAGCTCACGCTCCTTAATCTGCTGAGCCAGTTCAATGAGGGCCTCTGTAGCATTCGCATACCTTGCTGCATCCTCACCCAAAATGGAGATATCGTTCAAAACCACAGCCTCAACCCTTTTGAGCAGCTGCGGTTCTATCTGGTCATACACCTGCAACATGGATGGATTTACAATAGCCATATCCAGCCCTGCCTCAATGGCATGGTAAAGGAATACCGAATGCATTGCCTCCCTCACAGTATTGTTCCCCCTGAAAGAGAAAGACAAATTGGATACTCCTCCCGATGTCTTTGCCCCCTTGAGGTTCTCCTTTATCCATCTCACTGCCTTTATGAAATCCACAGCATAGTTGTCGTGCTCCTCAATTCCGGTCCCTACTGCAAGGATATTCACATCAAAAATTATATCATTAGGGGCAAAACCCGCCTCATTGACAAGGAGGTTGAAGGCCCTTTGGCATATCTCAATTTTTCTTTCGAAAGTTACAGCCTGCCCCTGCTCATCAAAAGCCATAACTATAATGGCTGCACCAAGAGCCCTGATCTCTTTTGCCTTGCGGAGGAACTCCTGCTCACCCTCTTTAAGGCTCACCGAGTTTACAATCCCCTTACCCGGAGAGTTGTGCAAACCTGCCAGAATTGTCTCCCAGTTGGAAGAATCTATCATAAACGGAACTTTTGCAATATCCGGATCATTGGAGATATACCTTACAAAGGTCTCCATCTCATGAGCCCCGTTGAGCATTGCATCATCCATATTTATATCTATGATGGTTGCCCCGTCCTCTATCTGTTTGCGGGCAATATCAGCCGCCTGCGCATACTCTTTCTCCCTTATAAGCCTTGCAAATTTTGCACTTCCCGCAACATTGGTCCTCTCACCCACATTCACAAAGTTGCACTCCTGCCTGTTCACCCTTGCAACCTCAAGGCCGCTCAGGAACATGTTGCTCTCCTGTGCAATATCCCCCCTGCTGCTGTCAGCCGCCACTGCACTACACGCTGTAGCCACCACATTTACCCCCGCAGTTGCAACCTCAATCTGCTTTACTGCCACTGCATAATCTCTTGGAGCAACCCCCTCAAGCTGTTCCGCCACAGCTTTGATATGCTCCGGTGTTGTTCCACAACATCCTCCGGCAATATTCAGCCACCCTTTTTGGGCAAGCTCCTTTATATATTTTGCGGTATATTCCGGTGTCTGGTCATACTGCCCCATCTCATTTGGGAGACCTGCATTGGGATAAATGCTCACAGCACATGGCAACCCTTGCAACTGCTCTATGAACGGTGCAAGATCTTGTGCCCCAAAAGAGCAGTTAAGACCAAAACTCATTATAGGATAGTGCTGCAACGCTGTATAAAGGGCCTCCAAAGTGTGCCCGCTGAGCAACCTTCCGCTTCTGTCATTCACTGTTGCCGAAACCATTACAGGAATATCACCGGCCTTTTCAACTTGTGAAATTGCATATAAGGCGGCCTTTGCATTCAAAGCATCATAAACGGTCTCAACCAGCAAAATATCCACCCCGCCCTCAACAAGTGCCTCCACCTGCACCTTATAAGCCTGCGCCATCTGCTCAAAAGAGACATCCCTGCGTTGCGGCTCATTTACATCGGGAGATAAAGAGAGGGACTTTACCGTAGGGCCAATACTTCCTGCCACAAGCACCTTCCTGGGATTTCCCTCTGCATCCACCGCCTCATCCGCTGCCTTCCTGGCAATCTGTGCCCCTCGCAGATTAATCTCATATACCTTCTCCTGCTGCCCGTAATCCTTCTGGGAAATGGCATTTCCGCTGAAAGTGTTTGTCTCAATTATGTCTGCTCCTGCCTCTATATACTCTTTATGTATAGCCTCTATTACATCCGCCCTTGTAAGGTTCAGAATATCATTGTTTCCCTTCCCCCCCAAGAAATTGTCGGGAGAAAGATTGTACTTCTGAATACTTGTACCCATCGCACCGTCCAGAATAAGGATTTTTTTCCTCATCCAAGCCTGTACATCACATTTCGTTACCTTCCCTTTCATTTTGAATTTCAGAAATTTACTCAACAAAAAACACTTTTGCAGCACATAATACCGCAAAAGTGTAACAAAATTATAAAAAAGTTCTTATTGTAAAGAATTTATATTGGGAACCACACAAATACAGCCACATCCCACAGAGCGTGAGAAAGGATTATTGCCCCAAATCTCTGTGGGAAAAATCTGTAGAGCAATCCCCACGCTGCTCCGGCCACCATAGCTGCCATTGTAAGCATAAAATTGCACGACCCCACGTGTACAAGGGCATAAATTGCCGTTGTAACAACAAAACCCAAATTTGGGTTCCACCTCTGCTGCAAACTTTTCTGCACATACCCTCTCCAGAAAATCTCCTCAGCAGGACCTATCAGAAAGAGCATAAGGGCGGTAAGCAACCACGGAGACTCTCCCTCCTTCATCCCGTAAATGAGATCTACCTGAGGACGGGCAAAATTGAACATTATCTGCGACATCTTGTCTCCAACCCAGAAAACGCCCCACAAAGCAACCGCAATGACCACTCCAAGCAATACATTTGCAAGATTGATCTTTACGCCCCTCCACCAGCCAGGATTAAAGAGAGAAGAGAGGATACTGAGGGTACAGGCAGAAAATGTCATCATCCACCAGAAGTTGACATATGGAGCCGTTACCGGAAGAAACATTATACTCCACAGCACTGCAGCCAATATAATTGTAAAAACAAGTTTTTTCATTTTCCCAGAAATTTACAGACTGTCTGAAACAGTCCCCAAACAATACCGTTTAGAATATCCCTGCAACAATAAATGAGATGAACAGCATCATACTGAACCCCAACTGCAGCTGTGCTGTTTTCTCATCAACCCCAATCAGGGCACTCATCCCCTCCTGCGGATAACGCAATGCTTTCTTGGAGTTGCCCAATGCAACAGGCATCACAACAAATGAAAGAAAACTCCAATAAGGGAGCAGACCGGCAACTGCCAATACCCCTATATGCAAGAACGGGAACATGACCTCAAAACAGTACAGCCACGCAGAACTTTTTTTGCCTATGCACATTGCAAAGGTTTTAATACCGGCCCTCTTGTCCTGCTCAATATCCCTTGTATTGTTGGAATGCAGAATACCAACTGTAATCAGACCTACAGGTACAGCCAGAATAAGAACTTGCGGATGAATCTGCCCCGTTACCACAAACGATGTTCCCAACATAGGGATTACCGAGTAGTTGAGGAATATATCCAAATCTCCAAGTGCGTGATATTTGAGCCAGGGATAAAACAAAGTAAGAAGAGCTCCCGCCAAGCCAAAATACAATGTTGGCAAACCAGTAAAATATACCAATGCCAACCCTCCTGCAACGGCCACTGCAAAAAGGATTAGAGAGAGTTTCTTTATCTCTTTTGCCTCAAACTGTCCGCTTACTATAGAGAGACCTCCAACTGTATCATCCCTATCCACTCCGGTTTTATAATCTTTATAATCACTCCAGGTATTGCCGGCAGCATGGAAAAGGACAACATTTAAAAGTGCCGCCAAACCTATAATCCAATTTGGTTCCTCCCCTTTCCAGAACATAAAACCCAATGTTACCAGCACAGGCATTGCCGATGCAGGAAACGACCATGGACGTGTGGCAATAATCCAATCTTTAAAAGAATGTTTTTTCATATCACAAATATTAAACAATTGACGGTGCAAAGATAAGCAGAAGAAAAGATTTGTAGTACATTTGCAATTACTACATTTCAGTTATGGCAAAAAAGGAAGGAATAAGAAAATTATTTGACAACATTGCTCCCGATTACGACAAACTTAACCATATCCTCTCCCTTAATATAGATAAAGGGTGGAGAAGAAAGGCAGTAAAGGAGCTTATAGATACAAATCAGCCGCTGGATATTCTTGATGTTGCCTGCGGAACGGGAGATTTCACTATTGAAATAGCCCAAAAAGCCCCTGCAGAGAGCAAAATTACTGGTATAGATCTCTCAGAGGGGATGATGGCCATTGGGCGTGAGAAGATTGCTGCAGCCGGGGTGCAGGCAGAGCTTGTGCAGGGTGATTGTGAGGAACTTCCTTACGCAGACGGCTCATTCCACAGAATTTCAGTGGGTTTTGGAGTGCGTAATTTTGAGCATTTGGAGATTGGTTTGCAGCAAATGTACAGGGTATTGAAAGAGGGGGGCAAATTAGTCATCCTGGAACTCTCTGTACCTTCAAATCCCATTGTCCGCTGGTGCTACAAGTTGTATTTCCTTAAAGTACTCCCTACAATTGGAGGATGGATATCGGGAGACAGAGGGGCATACGAATATCTTCCTGCATCTGTTTTGCGTTTCCCTGCACCCGAAAAGTTTATGGCAATGATGCACCAGGCAGGGTTTGGCAAAGTATTGCATAAAAGTCTCACTTTGGGCATTTGCCGTATGTATATCGGGATTAAATAATTTTGAGTGAAATGAAAAAGTGGATTGAGGCAATGCGTTTGAGGACTCTTCCTGTAAGCATCTCCGGAGTGATTGCGGGGGTGGCCTGTGCAATAATGCAAGGTGATTTTTCAACAGTTCCTGCCGTGCTATGCCTGCTTTTTGCCCTTATGGCCCAGATTGCATCAAATTTTGGCAACGAATATTACGATTATAAAAATGGAGTGGACCGTAAAGGGCGTCAGGGATTCCGCAGAGGGGTAACTGAGGGGGACATCACCCCAACAGCCATGAAATACGCCACTTTTGGAACTTTGCTGGCTGCTGCATGTGTAGGTTGCCTCATGCTTTTTTATGGTGGATGGTGGCTGATTCCTGTAGGGCTTTGCATAGGGGTGTTTGCATTGGGTTACAGTGCCGGGCCATATCCCCTTTCCCACCATGGATTGGGTGATGTGGCGGTAGTGCTGTTTTTTGGAGTTGTACCGGTTACTCTAACCTGCTATCTGCAGCAGGGTGGCTGGGAAGGGATTTCCGTTTCCCTCCCAATTTCTGTTGCAGTGGGGCTTATGGCGGCCAATGTACTTGTAGTAAATAATTATAGGGATAAAGAGGATGATGCGGCTGTAGGAAAAAGAACCACTGTGGTGATTTTTGGGCGGAAAGCTATGGGGTGGTATTATTTTATTGCCGGAATTTTGGCTGCGGCTATTGCTGTTGCTGTGTTTGTGGTATGCGATATTGCCCTTGTTGCCCCTGCAGCATATCTTGTTGTACATATTGCCACCTGGCGTAAATTGGTTGCAGGTTCAGGAGCTGCCCTTAACCCAGTTTTGGGTGCAACTGCCAGAAATTTGTTAATTTTCACGCTGCTTTTTGTAGCATCTGCAATTTTTATTTTAATTGACTGATGCTGCTGTTGCAGTAATTGCTATGTTTAAATTTTGTTTTGTATGAATACTGTCTGGATTGTAATGCCTATACTCCTTGTGCTGATGTTCCTCCTTGGAACCGACCTTAACAAGGAAGCTTTTGCCAATGTTGCCAAAAACCCCAAAGGGGTGCTGGTGGGAATGTTGGGACAATTGGTTTTTCTCCCGCTCATAGCGTTTGGTATTGCCTGGGTTCTGGATTTGCCTCCTGTCTATTTCATGGGACTGGTACTGATTGCCTGCTGCCCGGGGGGAAGTTCCTCAAATGTATTTTCTATGCTGGCAAAAGGGGATGTGGCCCTTTCTGTTACCCTTACAGCAATCAGCAGTATCATAACTCTTTTTACCCTGCCGTTTGTAATGGGAGGGGTTTCTGCTTTTGTTACCCAACACACCGGAGTTTATGTGGTGCTTCCTGTCGGGAAATTGCTTATGCAAAATATTGTGCTGCTGTTTGTCCCTATGCTTTTGGGTATTGCATTGCGCCATTACAAACCGGTGGCTGCCGCTAAGGTTAACAAGGTATTGGGCAAATGTGCCTTCCCTGCCCTCATGTTGCTGGCAGGAGTATTCTTCCTGCAATACACATCGGAAATTATTGCAAACTTCAGAGTGCTGGGACTTGCATCCGGTTGCCTTATACTTATGGCTATGCTTTGCAGCTCCATCATTTCACGCACAGGCAGGTTCAACGCCGGTACCCGCCGCACCATTGTAATTGAGGTAGGTATGCAGAACGCCGCCCAGGCCATTGCCATTGCCTCCTCACCATTCATCTTCAACAGCGGAGAGATGGCCATACCGGCAATTATCTACGCACTCCTGATGAATGTGATTCTGCTGCTGTATGTGTGGGGAATCAGACGCCGCACAAATGTTGCATAGACTGTGATGCTACAGGAAAAGGGACGACTGTAGTGCTGCCGGAAAAGTGACATTACATCTCCTCGTATGCGTAGTCCATAGCCATATTCACTTTCTTGAGAAATGTACTGCAGCTACGAAAGTCCTTTGCAATATTATCCAGTGCATCAGGGGCACAAACATAATTGTCATCAATTGGTTTTATGAGGGCAAAGGTTTTGTATCTGAGAAGATTGTGCCATTTATCGGGGGCAAAAGAGAACTCTGCAGGCACTTTTTTGAGCATATCCGACTCCTCAGTATAAAAGCCCTCGGCCTGCCTGATTGCATCAAGAAAAGAATCTCCATTTACAGAAATCTCATCCCTTATGCTACGGAGCACCTTTGATTCATATCTGTATGTGCCAGCAATGATAAAACTGCCTCCCATGGAGAGTGGGGTTTGGGTGTGTACCCCTTTCTGCCTGCTGTCGGGAAGAGTATTCTCTCCCGACTGTTCCTTGAGACCGGAAAGAGTATTTTCTCCTGACGGTTCTATGAGACCAGTAAAATTATTTCCCCCCGACGGTTCTATGTGAAGATAGTACCCTGCATAGGGGGATTTCTTCCCGCCCTTACAGATAAATATCCCCATATGGGTTTTATATGGATCTTTGTTTTTGCTGAAACGGGTATCCCTGTATATCCTGTATGTACAATCCTTCACCGACAGATTTGATGCCGCCACATCATCATCCCATTGGGCAATTCTTTCTATCAGAGCCTGGGCAAAATCCTCAAATGTTTTCCTTATTTTAAGGTAATTATCCTTGTTTGCATTGAACCATTCCCTATTGTTGTTTTGGGAAAGTTCCGAGAGGAAACTGTAAATCTCTTTCATAATGTACATTTCATAATGCACAAATATATAGAATCTGAACATCACTGCCAAGACAACGGCGCATCTTACTCCTCTCACATACATCTGTAGCCCACTTCCTGTGCGCCACTCGTAAACTTTCTTTACCGTTAGTGCAACTGACTGGCCCTGGAGTGGCTTGTAGCAAAGCCTCAGTGCGCCACTGTCTTGGGAATAGCTGCGGGACCCTGCAATGGGATTTGGCCTCCGGCATTCCCATCCCGCTCGCATGAAGCATCCAAATGGGATTGTGCTCGCCCTGACGGGCTGCGCATTCCCATTCCCGCTCGCCGCGGGGGCCCTTCCAAGAGCAACTTGATGTGCTGACGCACATCTTTTTTGTGTCCAGTCTGCCATTTGCAAGCAAGCTTGCATGGCATCCGGGTACAAAAAAACCGGATGATTTTCGTCATCCGGTTGCTTCTTTGGGTGGAAGATGGGATTCGAACCCACGACCTCTGGTGCCACAAACCAGCGCTCTAACCAACTGAGCTACAACCACCATGTTGTTTTCCGTAGGGATGTCTCCCAAACGGATTGCAAAGGTACACAAAATTTCTTCTCGTGCAACTTTTTTGTGTAAAAAATTAAAAAGCTGTGTTCTGTCGGGAGGAAAATTACCGAAAAAACACAACTTCTACGCCAAATTAATGAATTTTTACAGAGTGTAAAATTATAAAATATTTTTCTCAATTTCTCACTAAATCAGCACTTTTTTTATTAGATTTGTGAACTTGTAAACAGGCAAGACTAAAAAAACACTATAAAACACTAAAAAAAATTATGGCACGCGAAATTAAATTCTCTCTCTTGTACAGAGACATGCGCCAATCATCAGGTAAATATGTACCTATGGTTCACCAACTTAAGGAAATTGCTCCTGTTATTATAGACATGGGCTGCTTTGACCGAGTTGAGACCAACGGTGGTGCATTTGAGCAGGTTAACCTACTTTTTGGTGAGAATCCTAACAAGGCTGTTAGAGAGTGGACTGCTCCTTTCAACAAGGTAGGCATTCAGACACATATGTTGGAGCGCGGTTTGAACGCTCTAAGAATGAATCCGGTTCCTGAGGATGTGCGTCACCTTATGTATAAGGTTAAAGCTAAACAAGGAACAAATATTGCCCGTTCTTTCTGCGGCCTTAACGATCACAGAAACCTTAAAGGTTCAGTTATCGGCGCCAAAAAAGGCGGCATGATTTCTCAGGTTGCTCTAAGTATCACTTATTCTCCAGTTCATACAGTTGAGTACTACATGGGCGTTGTGGATAAAGTTGTTGAGTACGGTTGTGATGAGATCTGTTTGAAAGATATGGCAGGTATCGGACGTCCTGCATTCCTTGGCAGACTTACTACTGAGATCAAGAAAAAATATCCACACATTAAGGTTCAGTACCACGGCCACTCAGGCCCAGGTTTCTCTGTAGCTTCTATGCTTGAGGTTGCAAGAGCAGGTGCTGATTATATTGATGTTGCTATGGAGCCTCTTTCATGGGGTAAAATCCATCCGGATGTTATCACTATCCAGGCAATGTTGAAAGATGCAGGTTTCCTTGTTAAAGACATAAACATGGATGCTTACATGGAGGCAAGAAGACTTACCCAGACTTTCATTGATGATTATCTTGGATATTTCATTGAGCCAACCAACTACCAGTGTTCATCACTTCTTGTAGGTTGTGGTCTTCCTGGCGGTATGATGGGTTCTATGATGGCAGACTTGAAAGGTTTCCACGGAGCTATCAATATGTCACTAAGAAACCAGGGCAAGAAAGAGGTTACCCTTAACGAGCTTGCAGTAATGTTGTTCCAGGAGGTAGAGTATGTATGGCCTCGTTTGGGTTATCCACCACTTGTAACTCCATTCAGCCAGTATGTTAAGAATACTGCCCTTATGAACTTGATGCACACTCTTAAAGGTGAGCCAAGATGGAAGACAATTGACAAGGATACAATGAACATGATCCTTGGCAAGACCGGTAAACTTCCAGGAGAGCTTGCTCCAGAGATCATTGAGATTGTTAAAGAGAAAGGTCTTGAGTTCTACACAGGCAATCCACAGGATGAGTTCCCAGACGAGCTTCCTAAGTTTGAGAAGATGATGGAAGAAGAGGGTTGGGACCGCGGACAGGATGATGAGGAGTTGTTTGAGTTTGCAATGCACGAGCGTCAGTACAGAGACTATAAGAGCGGCATAGCTAAGAAACGTTTTGAGACTGACCTTGAGGCTGCAAAAGCTAAAGCAGGTGCTCCTATTATTGTTACCCGCCCGGTTGTTGAGATGCCTAAGTTTGACATTGATGCACTTGTTGCAAAATTCCCTAATGCAAAACCGGTACAATCACCTGTTAAAGGTAAAGTTATCTGGCAGTATGATGTTGCAGATGTATCAACTGCACCTAACATTGGCACAGAGTTCAAACAGGACAAACCAGTTTGCTACGTTGAGGCATTCTTTGGCCCTACAGAGGTTCCTGCCCCTATCACCGGCCGCATAGTTGCAACTACAGCAAAACAGGGAGATACAGTAGAGAAAGGTGAAATTCTTGCATTCATTGAGTAATCTCATCTTCCCGACAGATACAAACAGAAGAGGCGGTCCCAAACGGACCGCCTCTCATTTTGTACTGAGGAAACTGGATTCCCCAAAGAGGAAACCGACAACTACCTTAGTATAAACACTACAGGATATGTGAATTTCACATCAACTGCCTTACCCTTCATCTTGCCAGGCTCCCAATCAGGCGACATGGAAATAACCCTAACAGCCTCATTGTCCAATATCTCACTTCCCGAGCTCTTCACCACCTTTACATCCTTAACTTTACCTGTTTTGGATATTACAAACTGAAGAGTGGTCCTTCCTTGAATCTTATTCTTTTTTGCCTCCTCAGGATACTTTATCTCAGCAAACATCCACTTTGTAAAATCGGGATTAGGATCCTTACCCATAAAAGTAGGCTTCTGCTCCACTAATGCAAACGGGACAGGCTCACGGGCTCCCTCTGCAGTTATAGTTGATGCACTACTATCTGAGGCATTAGCTGAGCCTTTGGTCTGAAAAACAACTGGAAATACATATGTCACATCCACAGCTTTCCCCTCAGCCTTTCCAGGGGTCCATGCTGGTGACATTGAAACAACCCTTAAAGCCTCATCATCCAAAAGCCGGTTACCTGAACTCCTGAGAACACTTACATCCTTAACTTTACCATCCTCCTTTGCAATAAGGAACTTAAGGGTAACCCTCCCCTGTATATTATTCTTGAACGCCTCCTCGGGATACTTTATCTGACTGAACACCCACAGAGTGAAACTACTGCTAACATCCCCTCCGTTAAAGGTAGGTTTCTCATCCACAAGGGCAAAAGGGATACTCTCCTGTTGGCCATTCTTATCCTGAGCATACATTCCTGAACATACGCATAGCAACATCACAACCAATAGTGATTTTACAATCTTTTTCATAGCTAATTCTTTTTTAATGTTTTCAATTTTTTATAGTTGCAGCCAACACTTCCGGACTGAGTCAGCTTACTTCTTATCCTGGATTTAATGGCCCTCACCGTAGCCTCAGTAGTACCAATATATAAAGCAATCTCCCCAATCGGGCACCCCTCCTCCGTAAGGATAAGTACCAGTTTCTCCTGCGCACTCAAATAATCCATCTCCTTTATAAAAGGGTACAGCCTCAAAAAATCCGCATCATTAACCACCTCTACAATACCACTCTTGCTGCTTGTCTTAACATCAGAGATTGCCTCCTGCAATTCATCATATAATGCTCCCGACAATTTTATGCTTTTGCTGGAAATCTTGTTCACCTTATCCGCAAGAAGAGGCAACCCCTCGGCCTGACGGCTCAAAAGTTTATTTGTAAGTTTCTCCTTTGCAAGTCTCTTTTTATTACCCCTTACAATTACAACCCCTGCCAAAACCGCTGCCACAACCAGACCCACCATAACAAAATACAACACACTGTTATGGTGCTCTACCCTCTCCAACTCCAACACCACAGCATCCAAATCATATTTGTAAACCATTAACGCATTAAGCGAATCTATATATATCTGATCCATATCCGTACTTTTTCCAACACAAATATACCACTTGGAAACAGCAAAAGTGCCGCTACAAATCGTGTTTCGCCCCGCAACGCTCCAACCTCCTAATATATTGCAAGTTAAACATCCGCTGTTGCATCCTTTTTCAAAATAACGTCGTCTTTTTGTGTAAATATTTATAATTTAGTACTTTAATTTTACCCTAATTATGAGAAAGGTTATAGTTTTATTTTTTGCCA
The DNA here is from genome assembly GCA_045592425.1 of Candidatus Egerieisoma sp. Lineage (GTDB taxonomy): Bacteria > Bacteroidota > Bacteroidia > Bacteroidales > UBA932 > Egerieousia. Next base: position 26,573 of record JAZNUT010000011.1, on the reverse strand, counting down.
TATTTTTTGGCACATTTCACGCAGAAGGAAAGATAAAGTTACCGGCAATTATATCAGACAATATGGTTTTGCAGCAGAAGGAGAGTGTGAAATTGTGGGGATGGGGTGAACCGGGTGAAGAGGTGACTGTAAAAACTTCATGGGGAAAGGGTTCCCGGGCAGTTGCAGATGCCCAAGGGAGATGGAGCCTGAATGTGAAGACTCCAGGGCATTGCAGTGGGCAGTGGATTGAATTTTTGTCGGGAAACTCAAATGAAAAGGCAATTGTAGAAAACATCCTCATTGGGGAGGTATGGATGGCAAGCGGGCAGAGCAATATGGAGTTTGAGATGATGCCGCACTGGAAAGATACCTGGATGACAGGAATGTACAATTGGGAGGCCGAGGCTGCAGATGCCAATTACCCCAACATACATTTGTTCAAAGTTGAGGAGGAATGGGACCACAACACCCCACGAGAGGATTGCAAAGGGGAGTGGGTTGTATGTACCCCCTGCAATGCAAAGAGATATTCTGCCATAGCATTTTTATTTGCAAGGGAGCTGCACCAGAAGCTGCAAAGACCTGTGGGTATAATTTTGTGTGCCTTTGGAGGAACACATGCAGAATCATGGATAAGGAATGAGGTTATGAGGGAAGACTCCATTTATAACAGGGTGTATAAAGGGTACTCACCCGGAATGCCTGTTATTGAGAAGTATCCGCATAAGGCCCCAGCAGCAATCTGGAACGCAATGGTCTCCCCTATTTTGGGTTATACTATAAAAGGTAACATCTGGTATCAGGCAGAATCAAATGCATGGAGGGCCAATGATTACGCCCCAATTTTTACAGATCTTGTGGAGGACTGGAGGGCTTTGTGGGGGCAAAAGAGACTCCCATTCTATTATATGCAGGTAGCACCCTACGGCGAACTTCCCGGGGAAATCCGCCTTGAGCAGGCCAAAGTATGGAAGGAGAAAATGCTGAAAGACATTGGAATGGCAACCGCCATTGATGTGGGGGATTCTCTGGATATCCACCCCAAGAACAAGGTTGTTCCGGCACACCGTTTTGCCTTATGGGCACTTGCCAGGGAGTATGGGATGGATATGGAGCACCAGGGACCACTTCTCAAGAAGATACAGTTCAAGGAGGGGAAAGCAGTGATTACTTTCCATAACGGGGAAGGGCTCCATTTTGGAAATATTCTTCCCGACGGTTCTATTGTCCCCGCCAAAGCGGGTGAGATGGCCAGATACCTCCACATTGCCGGAGCAGACGGGGCTTTCCACCCAGCCCTATCCAAAATTGAAAACAACCGGCTGATAGTATGGAACCCGGCTGTACCAGCCCCTGCAAAAGTAAAATACTGCACAGAAGACTATTGCAAGGGGAACATTTATAATGGAGCGGGCTTGCCTGCCTACCCTTTTTAAGGTTGTTACAAAAAAAGCATTACATTTGCGCAAATTTTTTGAAGCATGCTTAAAAAGAGATGGTTTGCACTTACACCACTGTTGGTGTTTCTTATAGTTTATCTGGTTTCATCTGTTGTTGCAGGGGATTTTTATAAGATTCCTATTGCATCGGCATTTACAATAGCATCTGTGTATGCGGTAGCAGTTTGCCTCAAAGGGAAGATTGAGGATAGGATAACCGTATTTTCTCAGGGAGCAGGGCATAAGAATGTCCTCCTTATGATCTGGATTTTTATCCTTGCCGGGGCATTTGCCACAACAGCCAAAGAGATTGGAGCAATTGAAGCTACAGTAAACATTACACTTCAGCTGCTGCCCGGGAAACTCCTTTTTGCAGGGTTGTTCCTTGCATCCTGCTTTATCTCAATGGCGGTTGGAACAAGCGTGGGAACCATTGTGGCACTGGTTCCGGTAGCAACCGGCATTGCCGCCGAGACCGGCATCTCAGCACCATTCATCACTGCAATTGTTGTGGGCGGTTCTTTCTTTGGAGACAACCTCTCTTTCATTTCAGACACCACCATTGCCGCTACCCGCACCCAAGGGTGCTCCATGTCGGACAAGTTCAAGGCAAATATCCTCATTGCAGCACCTGCCGCAATAATTGTAGCTGCCATTTATGTAGTTATGGGATTGCAGGTGGACTATACCCCCACCGTTGAGAGTGTGAACATAGCCTTGCTGGTACCTTACCTCCTGGTCATAGGTCTGGCAATTGCAAGTGTAAATGTTGTGCTTGTACTTGCATCTGGTATCCTTGCAAATGCAGTTATAGGATTTGCCATCGGGAAGCTGAGCTGGGTGACATGGCTTGGGCACATTGGTGCAGGCATTGCAGGGATGGGAGACCTCATTATTGTAACCATGCTTGCCGGAGGTATGTTGGAGGTGATAAGGGTTGCAGGAGGTCTGGAGTATCTCATTGAGAAAATGACCCGCAAAATAAGTGGAAAGAGGGGTGCGGAGTTGAGCATTGCAGCACTCGTTTCACTTGCAAATTTCTGCACTGCAAACAATACAATTGCAATTATCACCACCGGAAGGATAGCAAAAGACATCTCAAAAAAATACAAACTTGACCCGCGCAAAAGTGCCAGCATTCTGGACACTTTCTCCTGCTTTGTTCAGGGAATTATCCCATACGGCGCCCAGATGCTCATGGCCAGCGGGCTTGCAGGGGTCTCTTCAATTGCCATACTCCAACATCTGTATTACCCTTTTACACTGGGACTGGTTGCATTTTTGGCAATTATGTTCAGGTTCCCAAGAAGGATGTCTTAACCATATAGCAATAAATAGGGAGATCTGAGAAAAAGATATAAACACTCACGAGTTTTCAGTTTTTTGGCAAGCCTTATTCTTCTGGTTTGCTGCGCTACAACAGCAAATGCCCAGGAGGATAAAGTGATTAAGGGTTTCTCCGGAGGAATGATGGTGCACGGAGGATACCAGTATGGTGGCGACAACCCGTACGGGTTAAACATAAACAGCTTTACGTTGGGCATTGAGCGGGAGCCACAACAAGGTATTTTGTACAGGTCTCCTTGCTGTAAATTCGGAGGGGTTCAACAAGCCAACCGGGCCAAGAGTCTATTTCGGATTCATTTTTGCACATTAGAAGAGTTGCTATAGTGCAGGGGAAAGGTAGTACCCCCGGGCGGAATCGAACCGCCACCCTGAGAACCGGAATCTCATATTCTATCCTTTAAACTACAGGGGCCTTCAATGCAAAATTTGTCGGGAGGCAAAAATACAAAAAATTAGCTATCTTTGCCGCACTAAAAAACTAAAACCACTATTTGATTATGAAAGCATATGTTTTCCCTGGTCAGGGTTCTCAGTTTACCGGTATGGGTCAGGAGCTTTACAACAGCAATCCCGTAGCAAAAGAGATGTTTGAGAAAGCTAATGAAATCCTTGGCTTTAGAATTACAGATATAATGTTCAACGGTACTGCAGAGGAGTTGAAACAGACCAAGGTTACCCAACCTGCTGTTTTCCTTCACTCTGTAATCCTTGCAAAATGTCTTCCCGATTTTAATCCCCAGATGGTTGCAGGCCACTCCCTTGGAGAGTTTTCTGCCCTTGTTGCAGCAGGTGCAATGAGCTTTGAGGATGGTTTGGTGCTTGTTTCAAAACGTGCTATGGCCATGCAGAAAGCTTGTGAGATGAAACTTTCTACAATGGCTGCTGTTCTTGCGTTGGACGCAAAGACCATTGAGGATGTTTGTGCTGCCACAGAGGGTATTGTAGTGGCTGCAAACTACAATTGCAACGGCCAGATTGTTATCTCCGGAGAGGTGGAGGCTGTTGAGAAAGCTTGTGTTGCCCTTAAGGCTGCAGGTGCAAAAAGGGCATTGGTATTGCCAGTTGGCGGAGCATTCCACTCACCACTTATGGACCCTGCAAGAGTTGAGTTGGCAGAGGCTATTGAGAAGACAAATTTCAACGCACCGGTATGCCCTGTATATCAGAATGTGGATGCAAAACCACACACAGATCCGGCAGAGATTAAGGCTAATCTTCTTGTACAGCTTACCGCCCCTGTAAGATGGACCCAGTCTGTTGAGAACATGGTTGCAGACGGAGCATCCCACTTTACAGAGGTTGGCCCGGGAACTGTGTTGCAGGGACTTATAGGCAAAATTGCAAAAGGAGTGGAGGTAGAGGGAATCCAATAATCCCCATCCCCCGCAAATTATACGAGAGAGGTATTTTCAGGTACCTCTCTCGTTTTGCTTTCGGGAGTATGAAATATCTCTGTTTTTCCTTCTTAAATTAGATTTTATTTAGTACATTTGAACGATTTTTCATTACTTGTACCTTAATTTTTTGAGAGCAAAACAAGTGATTAACTATCAGATTATTACATATAACTTAATTATACAATTTTTAATTCAGTAAAAATGGCTAAAGAAAAACAATTCATTACCTGCGACGGTAACTATGCTGCGGCTCACGTGGCATACATGTTCAGTGAGTTGGCAGCCATCTACCCTATCACCCCATCTTCTACAATGGCGGAGTTGGTAGATGAGTGGTCAGCTTTTGGTAAAAAGAACATTTTTGGAGAGCCTGTAAAGGTTGTTGAGATGCAGAGTGAGGGTGGTGCAGCCGGTGCTGTTCACGGTTCACTTCAGGCTGGTGTTCTTACTTCAACTTTCACTGCTTCGCAGGGTTTGTTGCTCATGATTCCTAACATGTATAAAATTGCAGGAGAGCTTCTTCCTACAGTTTTCCATGTTTCGGCCAGAGCACTTGCTTCACACGCTCTATCTATTTTTGGTGACCACCAGGATGTTATGGCTGCAAGACAGACAGGTTTTGCATTCCTTGCTTCTGCAAGCGTTCAGGAGGCTATGGATATGGCAGCTGTAGCACACTTGGCTACAATCAAATCATCTGTTCCGTTCGTTCACTTCTTTGACGGTTTCAGAACTTCACACGAGATTCAGAAAATTGAGGCAATTGACGCTGAGGATCTTAAGAAGATGGTAAGTACCAAATCATTGGCTAAATTCCGTGCAAGAGGTCTTAACCCTAATGCTCCTGTAACCAAAGGTACTGCACAGAACTCAGACGTTTACTTCCAGAACAGAGAGGCTTGTAATACATATTATGAGGCTGTTCCAGATGTAGTTGCAAGATATATGGGTGAGATCAGCGAGCTTACAGGCCGCCACTACCTTCCATTTGACTATTACGGTGCAGAGGATGCAGAGAATGTAATCATTGCAATGGGTTCTGTAACCGAGACCATCAAAGAGGTTGTTGACCACTTGATGGCTAAAGGCAAGAGAGTTGGTGTTGTTACTGTAAGACTTTACAGACCTTTCTCAGCTAAATATTTCCTAAGAGCTCTTCCTAAGAATGTTAAGAGAATTGCTGTTCTTGACAGAACCAAAGAGCCAGGTGCAGTTGGCGAGCCTCTATATGTAGATGTAAAATCTATGATTGCAGAGCACGGCATCAATGCTAAAGTTGTTGGCGGTAGATATGGTCTTTCATCTAAAGACACTTCTCCTGCACAGATTCTTGCAGTTTACGAGAACTTGGAGGCTAAAGAGCCTAAGAATGACTTTACTATTGGTATCATTGATGACGTTACATTCAAGTCACTTCCTCAGCAGGAGGAGATCAGCTTGGCTAAACCTGGTACAGCAGAGCTTAAATTCTACGGTTTGGGTTCAGACGGTACTGTAGGTGCAAACAAAAACACCATTAAGATTATTGGTGAGAATACCAACAAATACTGCCAGGCTTACTTCGACTACGACTCTAAAAAATCAGGTGGTTTCACTTGCTCACACTTGAGATTCGGTGATTCTCCTATCACTTCTCCATATTTGGTATCAACTCCAGACTTCGTAGCTTGCCACGTTCCTTCATATCTTGGCAAATATGATGTTATGAGAGGTATCAAGAAAAACGGTACTTTGTTGTTGAACAGCTTGTGGAACACTGAGGAGACTCTTAAGAGAATTCCAGACCACGTTAAAGCTGAGATTGCACACAAAAACATCAACCTTTACATTATCAACGCTACCAAGATTGCTGAGGAGATTGGTTTGGGTAACAGAACCAACACTATCCTTCAGTCTGCATTCTTCAAAATCTCTGAGATTATCCCTTACGAGGTTGCAGTTAGCGCAATGAAGAAAGCTATTGACAAGAGCTACGGTAAAAAAGGTGAGAATATCGTTAACATGAACTACGCTGCAGTTGACAGAGGTGGTGAGTATGTTAAAGTTGAGATTCCTTACGAGTGGAACAACCTTTCAAGAGGCAAGTTCGTTCCCGATTCATTCAAACGTATGGCTCCAGAGTGGGTTAAGAATGTGGCTGACATCGTTAACGCACAGTGTGGTAACGACCTTCCTGTAAGCGCATTCAAAGATATGGCAGACGGCGTTATCCCTGCAGGTACTGCTGCATATGAGAAACGTGGTATTGCAACCCATATCCCTGAGTGGAATGCTGAGAACTGTATCCAGTGTAACCAGTGTTCATTCGTTTGTCCTCACGCTGCTATCCGTCCATTCCTTATGACTGAGGAGGAGGCTGCAAAAGCTCCAGTTGCAATTAAGAGAGTTAAAGGTAACGGTCCTCTTAAAGAGTACTTCTTTACAATGCAGGTGGATCCTGCCGACTGTACAGGTTGCGGTAACTGTGCTGATGTATGTCCTGCAAAAACTAAAGCTCTTGTTATGCAGCCAGCTGCTACTCAGGAGGCTGAGCAGGCAAACTTCGATTACCTACACTCACATGTCGGTTACAAAGACAACGTTGTTGCCAAAGAGCAGAATGTTAAGAATTCACAGTTCGCACAGCCATTGTTTGAGTTCTCAGGAGCTTGTGCAGGTTGTGGTGAGACTCCATACATCAAAGCTATCACCCAGTTGTTCGGTGACAGAATGATGGTAGCTAACGCTACTGGTTGTTCTTCTATCTACTCTGGTTCATTCCCTGCATCTCCATACTGCAAAGATAAGAACGGCAGAGGTCCGGCTTGGGCTAACTCATTGTTTGAGGACAATGCTGAGTTCGGTCTTGGTATGAGAGTTGGTTCTGAGAGACTAAGAGAGACTGCTGCAAACCTAATGGTTAAAGGCATGGAGTGCGACTGCTGCAGCGCTGAGATGAAAGCATTGTTCGGCGAGTGGTTGACAAATAAAGACAACGCTAAAGCTGCTAAAGAGATTGCAGAGAAACTTGTTCCTATGATTGAGGCTTGCAACTGCGACATCTGCAAACAGCTTGTTCAGTACAAAGATGTTCTTGTTCCTCGCAGCCAGTGGATCTTTGGAGGTGACGGTTGGGGTTATGATATCGGATACGGTGGACTTGACCACGTACTTGCATCAGGTGAGAATGTAAACGTAATGGTAGTTGATACTGAGGTTTACTCTAACACCGGTGGACAGTCATCTAAATCAACTCCTGCAGGTGCTGTTGCCAAATTTGCAACTTCAGGTAAGAAGATCCGTAAGAAAGACCTTGGTATGATGGCTATGAGCTACGGTTATGTATATGTAGCACAGGTTGCTATGGGTGCTAACCAGGCTCAGTTCCTAAATGCTATCAAAGAGGCTGAGGCTCACGACGGTCCATCTCTAATCATCGCTTACGCTCCTTGTATCAACCACGGTCTTAAAGCTGGTATGGGCAAGAGCCAGAGAGAGGAGAAATTGGCTGTTGAGTGCGGTTACTGGCATCTTTACAGATTCAACCCTGCTCTTGAGGCTGAGGGTAAGAATCCGTTCACTTTGGACAGCAAAGAGCCAGATTGGAGCAAGTTCCAGGACTTCATCAAAGGCGAGGTTCGTTACGCTTCATTGCTTAAGACTTTCCCTGCTGAGGCTGGTGAGTTGTTCGCACTTACTGAGGAGTTTGCAAAACTTCGTTTGGCTTCATACAAACGTATGGCCGGACAGGCAGAGTAATTACTCCCTATATAATAGAAAAAAGAGCAATCCTAACGGGTTGCTCTTTTTATTGTTATGGTAATAGCTGCAACAGATAATAATAAGCAGATAAATATATATATGCAGGACCTCATTCGACGGTTGCGAGTTATTCGCTTGCGAAATGACGAAGCAGAGGAGACTGCGTCGTCCTGCACTATATAATTATCTGATTATTTATATCAGCCTATTACCTTATTCACCACTTCTAATATCTCTTTCTCTTTTGCATCTGTAAGGGAGGCAATTTCAGCAGCCTGGGCAAGTATAGCATCTGCAATGGAACGGTCCTTTATTCCCGACGCATTTATCTTAACATTCAGATATGCTCCCTGAACTGCAGTGCGGATACATAGGGCACCTACACCGGCATCTGAAACTGAATTAGGGTTACCATCCTTAGCCATCGCCTCTACAAGAGGAAAAGCACTGTAAGAAGCCTTCATGGTACGCAAAGGGACCTCTGTAGCATAGATTGTTGCCTCCTGCAAAGCGGCACTTCTGGCAGCCTTCTCCTCAGGGGTATCCTTAGGCATTCCAAAACAGGCCATTATCTTGTTGAATGCAGCCGTATCCTCATCTACAAGGTACAACAGTTCAGAGACAATTGCCTGCCCCTTCTCAGCCCAGTCTGAGAAATATTTCCATTTGTCATCCCAACCTGGTTTGTGTCCGCTGAGGTTGGCCACCATTGTTCCAAGAGCAGCACCCAATGCACCTGCATAAGCAGATATTGAGCCTCCACCCGGTGCAGCAGACTCACTTGCCGTCTCAAGAGCAAAACCCTTGCAGGTAAAATCTACAAGCTTTTTAGGAGCCCCCACAGCAGCAGAATCCTCCAACATATATTCAATTACCTTCTCTCTTGGATTGAACGGTTTAAGGTCATCCAGCCCCATTGATTTTACTGCAATCTTTATTATCTCCTCCTCGGCAATACCTGCAGAACGCTGCTGTTTTGCAAGGTAATATTTGCCTGCATCTATAAGCACCTTTTTAGGGATAAGGCCAACAATCTCAGCTCCCGTTACCCTTATGCCACGAGCCTGCGCTTTTGCACAAACCTCATCAAATGCAACATGTACAGGGGTAACTGATATATTGGTAACATTCATGGAGACCTGGGCAATGCCGTATTCATCTATGTACCATCCAATGGCCTTGCACCCTTTAAGTGTTCCAGGCAACCAACGCTCCTCTCCGTTCTCGTCCAGAAGCACCTTGCCAAGAAGGCTTCCCCCCTCTCTCATCTTACGCCCTTTCTCCCTCACATCAAAAGCAATTGCATTTGCCCTGCGGGTAGAGGTTGTATTGAGGTTATAGTTGATTGCTACAAGGAAATCTCTTGCCCCCACATTGGTAATACCGGTACGGGCCACCCTCTCAGAGAACTCGGCAGGGCCAAAATCCGGTTTCCAATAAGGGTCCTGAAGTTTCTTCTGAATCCCTTCATACTCCCCTGTGCGGCAGAATGCAAGATTCTCCCTCTCCGGAGTAAATGCTGCCGCCTCATAGCAATATACAGGGATACCAAGCTCCTCACCTATTCTGCGGGCCACTGCGCGGGCATACTGGGCACACTCCTCCATTGTAACGTTTGCTATCGGGATAAAAGGACATACATCTGTTGCTCCGCTCCTTGGGTGCTCCCCGTGATGCCCCCTCATATCTATAAGTTCGGCCGCCTTTGCAGTTGCAAGGAATGCCGCCTCCATTACGGGTTCAGGCTCCCCAACAAAAGTTACCACTGTACGGTTGGTGGCAGCACCCGGATCAACATCCAAGAGTTTTACCCCCTCAACACTCTCAATTACATCTGTAATCTGTTTGATTATATCCAAATTGCGTCCCTCACTGAAATTGGGCACGCACTCAACAATCTTTTTCTGCATATCCTAATAATTTACACCATCTATATACATACTTATACCAGGAACCAACCCAGCTGCAAGTTTCTTTCCGTCAATCTCAAAATAGTGGATTGGGAAAAGATTCCTTGGCTTTATCATATTTGCCGCCTCAATGAATTTCTCATCTGAAAGGGTATAAGGCAAGTTTTTAGGGAGAAATGCAATATCCACCCCCTTTGCCGCAGACATCTCAGGAATAAGCTCCGTATCACCTGCAAAATAAACCTTGAATCCTCCAAAATCCAAGATATAACCGTTACCCTCACCTTTTATATGGAAAGGATTTCCGTTATCCCTTTTCTGCTCCACATTATAGGCTGGGAGAGCCTCAATATCCACACCTCTTGCCCTTATCTTCTCTCCGTTCTGCATAACTGCAATGCTGCAATTCTGTAAACACACAATGCTCTTTTTCATGTTCTCCAATGTGGTTGAAGGATCCACATTAAGAGGATTGTTATCTACATTTATATTCATTCTTGTAAGATCATTGTCAAAACAGGTACCCACCCCCTTGCTCACCACAAATTTTGTATTTGGGGTGGCAATCTTCTTTATGGCAGTGCAATCATAATGGTCTGTATGCGCATGGGTAAGGATAATGAGATCTGCCTTCTTCATACCTGTAAAATCGTATGCATCATTGTAAGGGTCAACATAAATATGCATCCCCTCCCAGTCGATATGCACAGAACCGTGCCCAAGATGTGCCACATTAAGCAATCCAAGCGGAGTGTAAAAAGTGTTGTAACGTCTGTTCTCCATAATGTATAGTGTTTTTGTGTTTTTTTCCCGATAACTAATCCCTTAAACCTCCCTCCCCGCAATATACAACCTCTCTATGAATGGTGTTGTAAATGCATATGGAATGAAATCTATAGAAGAAATCTCCTTTGTAAGGATAATGTTTGCCTGCTTGCCCACAGTTATTCCGCCCAACGTATCATCCACATCCATGGCAAAAGCACCATTGATGGTACACGCATTCAGAGCCTGGGCAGGGGTAAGTTTCATTGCTATGCAAGCAAGTGCCATCTGGAACTGCATGCTCCCGCTCGGGCAGCTTCCAGGGTTATAGTTGCTGGCCATCGCTACCGGAATGCCATTATTTATCAGTTCCCTTGCCGGAGCATACTGCATATTGAGGAAAAATGTTGCTCCCGGCAAAATGGTTGCTATAGTATCCGAACCTTTCAGGGCTTTAAATTCGTCGGGACCTGTACTCTCCAGATGATCCACACTTCTTGCCCCATACTTTACACCTACCTGCACACCTCCGGAGAATCCCATCTGGTTAGCATGTACCTTTGGCCTGAGGCCATATTTTATACCGGCATTAAAAATGCGGTCTGTATCCTCCACACTAAAGAAGCCATCCTCACAGAAAGCATCTATATACTCAGCCAATCCCTCCGCGGCCACCATAGGGATCATCTCATTTATAATCTCCTCCACATAGCCGTTATGGTCATTGGCATATTTTGCAGGGAAAGCATGTGCACCCAAAAAAGTTGATTTGATTGTAAGAGGTGTTTCCTCCTTAAGGCGGGCAATCACCCTCAGCATCTTTATTTCATCTGCCGGATTGAGCCCGTAACCGCTCTTTATCTCCACTGCTCCAGTACCCTGTGACATTATCTCCCGGGCCCTGTGGAATGCACTGCGGAACAATTCTTCTTCCGATGTCTGCGAAAGGAGTTTTGCAGAATTGAGAATTCCTCCACCCCTACGGGCAATCTCCTGATAGCTCAACCCTTTTATCTTGTCTGTAAACTCCTGCTCACGGCTCCCCGCATACACCAGGTGTGTATGGGAGTCACAGAATGCAGGCATTATGAATCTGCCGGTTGCATCAACCACCACCCCCGAAGCCAAAATGCTGCTTTCTGTCATATTTTTAAGTTCCTGCGGCATTTGGGCCATTGGGCCATATTGGACAATTTTCCCCTCCCTAACATAAAGAAAAGCATCTTTAATCCCATCAAGAATATCCATCTGCTCCCCTATTTTAAGGGCAGATTCCTGCTGGATTCCCACCAGCTCCCTAATATTTATAAAAAGTCTCTCTCTCATACATTCTGTTCATTAAGAAACTCTTTTGTATTATTTATATGGGTAAACATCACCTGATCCACATCCACAAAATTCACCACCTTACGGTACTGTGCCACAAACTCCTCCAATACAGGTGAGCTCATTAGCGGACGGCGGAACTCAAGTGCCTGGGCTGCATTAAAAAGCTCAATTGCAAGGATGGTCTCCACATTGTTCACCACCTTATAACATTTGGTAGCAGCATTGGCACCCATACTTACATGGTCCTCCTGCCCTTGTGACGAGTCTATTGTATCAACACTGTTTGGCATACAAAGCATCTTGTTCTGACTCACCACACTCGCCTGGGCATACTGAGGAATCATAAATCCGCTGTTCAAACCCGGTTTTGCAACAAGGAATGAAGGCAATCCCCTTTTTCCCGATATCAACTGATAAGTCCTCCTCTCAGAGATGCTTCCTATCTCCGCAATTGCTATGGCAAGGAAATCAAGATGTATGGCAAGAGGCTGACCGTGGAAATTGCCTGCAGAGACAATAAGATCTTCATGAGGAAGAATGGTAGGATTGTCTGTTGCACTGTTCATCTCTGTTACAAAAACATTCTCTATATGGGCAATTGCGTCCTTGGATGCACCATGTACCTGAGGGGCACATCTGAAAGAATAAGGATCCTGAACATGCTCTTTGGGACGGGATGCAATCTCGCTCCCCTGCAGGTATTGCAAGATTGTCTGAGCTGTATCCGCCTGCCCCTTATGTGGTCTTATAGCATGAACTCCAGGGGTGAAAGGCTCTATGCGGCCGTCAAATGCATCTATGGAGAGGGCAGCTATCTTGTCTGCCAATGCAACAAGCTTCTTGGTTTTAATAAGGTTCCACACAGCAAACGAGAGCATGAACTGGGTACCGTTAAGAAGGGCCAACCCCTCCTTGCTTGCAAGATGTAAAGGCTCCCAGCCAAACTTGTTGTTAATCTCCTCTGCAGGATATCTCTGCCCGTTATAATTAACCTCTCCCAATCCCAATAATGGAAGTGTCAAATTTGCCAAAGGGGCCAAATCTCCACTGGCACCAAGAGACCCCTGCTGATAAACAACCGGAAAAACCTTATTGTTGAACATATCCACAAGGCGCTGAACTGTCTGCAGCTGCACTCCCGAATAGCCATAAGAAAGGGATTTGATTTTAAAAGCCATCATAAGTTTAACAACCTCTTGCGGCACCTGTTCTCCGATAGAACAGGCATGGCTCATTACAAGATTTTTCTGCAACTGGCTCAAATCCTCTGCATCAATAGAGACATTGCACAATGAACCGAAACCGGTTGTAATACCGTAAATAGGCTCTTTCTGGGTTTTCATACGGTTATCCAGATACTCTCTGCACCTGACTATCCTCTCTATCGCCTGGTCTCCAAGGACAATCTGAGCATCATCCAGTAAAAGCTCCCCAACCTCAGCCAAGTTATGAATCTTCTGATTTATATTAAAAGCCATACCAATCAATTACTAATTGTTATCAAAATGAACGTAATACACAAATATAATAAAATGGAGGGAGAAATAAAACAGAAAATATAAGAAAAGGCCCATTCTGGACACAAAATGCCCCTCTGCCGCAACTCTGTACGGAAAACAGCCCATTCTGGGCACAAAATTGCCTGAAACACAATTCTGTGCTGGAAAAGGTATCTTTTTGGACACAGAATGTCCCTCTGCCGCAACTCTGTACGGAAAATAGCCCTTTCTGGGCACAAAATTGCCTGAGACACAATTCTGTGCTGAAAAAGGTATCTTTTTGGACACAAAATGCCCCTCTGCCGCAACTCTGTACGGAAAACAGCCCTTTCTGGGCACAAAATTGCCTGAAACACAATTCTGTGCTGAAAAAGGTATCTTTTTGGACACAAAATGCTCCTCTGCCGCAACTCTGTACGGAAAACAGCCCATTCTGGGCACAAAATTGCCTGGAACACAATTCTGTGCTGGAAAAGGTATCTTTTTGGACACAAAATGCCCCTCTGCCGCAACTCTGTACGAAAAACAGCCCTTTCTGGGCACAAAATTGCCTGGGACACAATTCTGTGCTGAAAAAGGTATCTTTTTGGACACAAAATGCTCCTCTGCCGCAACTCTGTACGGAAAACAGCCCTTTCTGGGCACAAAATTGCCTGGAACACAATTCTGTGCTGGGAAAGGTATCTTTTTGGACACAGAATGTCCCTCTGCCGCAACTCTGTACGGAAAACAACCTATTCTGGGCACAGAATCTCCACACCCCTCCTCAAGGATGGGCAGGATGGACAGGATGGGCAGGTTGGGGCAGGATGGGGCAGGATGGGGAAGATGGGGAAGCTCGTTCAAGCCTCTACGCAAAAAGGGTCCCAGAAAACTCTGAGACCCTTTTGAGCGGAAAACGAGGCTCGAACTCGCGACCCCAACCTTGGCAAGGTTGTGCTCTACCAACTGAGCTATTTCCGCAAATTTCTTCGAAATTTACGAGATTTTCGGCTGCGCTCGGCATAAAAGCAAGCTCTTCTGCTCTCGCTGGCACGAAAATTCCGCAAATTTATTTATCTAATTTGAACCCCTCACTATATGAATCTTCGCTTAAGATTCGTGAGCCGCGCTCTTTCAACGGGTGCAAAGGTACGGTATTTTTTGTAACCTGCAAAACTTTTTGAAGTTTTTTTTTAAGAAAAAAGCGTTTTTTCTCCATAAGTATTCCTTTTGAGGAGAAAAAACGGGACTTTTCAGCACATACGGTCGCGATAATCCTCGTAACCAAACTTTTTATACATCTCAATTTTGCCATCTTCGTGCAACATCGCAATCGATGGATGCGAGATACCGTTGAACATATTTGTCTTTACCGTTGTATAGTGTATCATATCTTCGAACACTACCCTATCGCCAACAGAAAGAGGCCGTGCAAATTTCCAGCTACCCATATAATCGCCACTCAGACAACTGTTGCCACCCAAACGATAAATATTCTGTTCAAAGGGAGCGCCCTTTACCGCATTGGGTTCAAGAGTCTCTGCGCCTGTCACAGTAGGCTGATATGGCATTTCGAGGCAATCGGGCATATGACAGGTGAAACTGACATCGAGGATTGCGGTGCGTATGCCACGGCTCTCGACAATATCCACCACCGAGGAAACAAGCGAGCCTGTTTGCCAAGCAAATGCCGAACCCGGCTCCAGAATAATATGCAGATTGGGATAACGCGCCTTAAGCCCTTTAAGAAGTCCAATAAGATGCTCCACATCGTAATCCCTGCGTGTCATAAGGTGTCCTCCACCCAGATTAAGCCATTCAATTTTACTGAGCCATTTTCCGAATTTCTGTTCTATGTGTACAAGAGTATTTTCAAGCGCATACGAGCTCGACTCGCAGTGACAATGACAGTGGAAGCCCTCTAAGCCCTCGGGTAACTCATCGGGCAAAAGGTCGGCTGTAACACCGAAACGACTGCCGGGAGCGCAGGGATTATAAAGTTCGGTCTCAATCTCGGAATATTCGGGGTTTATTCTTATACCGCACGACACAGGCTGCTCCCACTGCTTTGTACGCTCATAGAAGCGATTATACTGCGACAAGGAGTTGAAAGATATATGGCTGCAATAGCGCATCATATCATCAAACTCGGCATCGATATATGCAGGCGAAAAGGCGTGTGCCCTACTGCCAAACTCCTCGTATGCCAAACGCGCCTCGTGAATTGAACTTGCCGTAACCGAGTTTATATATTCGCGAAAAATAGGGAAACTCTTCCAAAGAGCAAACGCCTTGAAAGCAAGAATAATCTCGACACCCGACTCACGCGCAACACGGCTGATAAGAGTCAAATTACGACGCAAGAGCGTCTCTTCCATCACATAACAGGGCGATGGCACCTGCATTATCTGTTCTTTATTCATATTATATACATTATAGGTGTAACAACAGCATCATTGCACCACTTTTAATTTTGCAAATTTAAGTAACAAAATCTTCTCACCCGCATTCTTGAAGCGGATTTTCGCCTTCGCATTATCTCCACTACCCTCGAGCGATAGCACCTGCCCTACTCCGAAGCGGTCGTGACTGACAATAACTCCTACCGCAAGCGCTACATTAGCACCACTCGAAGAGGGATTCTCGCGCACCGCATCACTGAGACGTTGTAAACGTGCAGGCTGTCGGTAAGCATCATTGTGCGACGATTCACCGCTCCGAGACGCACTGCTATATGTCGGTCTTTGAACCGGCTGTGCATACGATGGTCTTTGCGGCAGCTCGTGCTCAAGCGAATAGTCGCTGCGACGATCGCCCCTGCGCATATTAGTCGACGCAAAGAGCCCACCACTTGCGTAACTGCTACTTCCGATACCATAACCACCGCGCTGCTGTCCCATTGGGGTGGCACCACCCACGAAAGAGATATAACGTCGGTCAATCTCTTTTAGGAAACGACTGGGCTCGGCAAACTCGGATGTACCGAATTTATAACGCATCTTGGCAAAAGTGAGCATACAATAATCCTTTGCTCGTGTTATTGCCACATAGAAAAGACGACGTTCCTCCTCTAATTCGCGTATGGAATTTTGCGCCATAGAATTAGGAAAGAGCTCCTCCTCGAGTCCGACAACAAATACCGCAGGGAACTCCAAGCCCTTTGCCGAGTGAACAGTCATAAGAGTGACGAAATCGTCGGATGCCTCGCCCTCTACATCCTGATCGGTAAGCAGTTGCACACTGTTTATATAGTCGATGAGTTTATCATTCTCGTTACCCTCCTCGCGGCGCATATCAACAAAATCGCTGATGGCATTCATAAGCTCCTGCATATTCTCTTGGCGACTTCTATCCTCGACAGTGTTACCGGTGAAAATATCGGCCCAAAGTCCCGAGACGCGCACAATCTCTCGCGCCGCAGTCAGAGCGTCGCTCTCCACAGCCACCTTTACAAAAGAGTCTATCATCTCGGCAAAGGAGGACAATTTTGCCAGCGTACCTTTGTTGACTTGAAACCCGTAGACCAATGGCTGCGAGAGCACCTGCCACATTCCCGTGCCCAGCGCATTGGAGTGGTCGCGCAATTTAAGCAATGTAGTGTCACCTATTCCACGTGCAGGGTAATTGATTATTCTTTTTAGAGCCTCCTCGTCGCGCAGATTGCAGGCAAGGCGAAAATAGGCAATAGCATCCTTTATCTCTTTGCGCTGATAGAACGACAGGCCCCCATATATTCTATAAGGATAGGAACGTTTACGGAAAGCCTCCTCAAAGAGACGCGACTGCGCATTTGTACGATAGAGAATAGCAAAATCTTTAAAAGCAAGACCACGACGACGCAATTCGGCAATGCGGTTGGATACAATCTCAACCTCTTCATAATCGGAATAAGCCGAACAAACCCTTATAGGTTCGCCATCGCCACGCTCCGAAAATACCGTCTTGTGAATCTGCTCGCTGTTATTTAATATAATACTGTTGGCAGCATTGACAATCATCTTTGTCGAACGGTAATTTTGCTCCAATTTAAAGACACGCGCATTGCCGTAACGCTCGGTAAAACCCAATATATTGCCGATATTGGCCCCTCGGAACGAGTAGATACTCTGCGCATCATCGCCCACTACACACACTGCCCTTCGCGCCTGAGTAAGCTGCCACACTATACATCCCTGAACATAGTTTGTATCCTGAAACTCGTCGACAAGCACATATCGAAACTGCTGCACATATTTCTCACACACCTGCGGATGTTCGTTAAAAAGACGATAGGTATTAACAAGAAGGTCGTCAAAATCCATTGCGTTTGCTTGTAGACAGCGAGCCTCGTAGCGACTGTAAATCTCGGCAGTAGAGGGTATACGGGCACGTTGGTCGTCGCCACGCAGCCCCTGATCACGAGCATAGTCGGCAGCAGAGATAAGGCGACTCTTTGCCGCCGAAATTCTCTCGCCAACAACATTTGGCTTATACACTTTCTCTTCGAGCTGCATCTCCTTTACTATGCTTTTTATAAGGGAGCGTGAGTCGCTTTGGTCGTATATAGTAAAATTACTGTCATAACCCAACAGATGTCCCTCGCGGCGAAGAATCTTCGAGAAGATAGAGTGAAATGTACCCATCCAAAGATAAGAGGCTGTGCGGTCGCCAACCTGAGCTGCTATACGCTCTTTCATCTCGCGCGCAGCCTTGTTGGTAAAGGTCAGCGCAAGAATAGACCAGGGTTCGAAGCCCTGCTCGAGCAGATAAGATATTTTATAGGTAAGCACCCTTGTCTTTCCCGAACCCGCACCGGCAATCACCAGCGAGGGGCCATCGAGGTAGCGCACAGCATCTAACTGGGCACCGTTCAGTTCATCTTCATAGTTTATCATCATATCGCAACAGATTACAGTTTGCTCGTAATTTTCCAAAGCAACAAGTTTGCGAAGATACAAAGAACTTGCGTAATAACGGCAGGATTAGAGGTAAATTTAACAAGCTCTCGGTAAGAGATAAAGATTTTTTTACACCTCTACAATCAATACCCGAAAATTTATTTTTTCAATAGCATTTTTCATTTGATTGCATAAGATGGTCGAACATTGCAACCGAATTCTTGTTATAAAATCATCATCCGAAAAAAACAAAATATGAGTACATTAGTAAGAAACAGTACAATGGGCTATCAGATGCCCTCGCTACTCTACCCCGCAAGTGCGCTTGAACCCGTCATCAGCCGCGCAACAATAGACCTGCATTTCGGCAAGCATTTGCAGGCATACGTCGACAACCTCAACCGTCTTGCTCACGGCAATGAATACGAGGGAATGAGCCTACGCGAGATTGTGCGACAGGCACCCGAGGGGCCGCTTCTCGATAATGCCGGACAGGTTCTCAACCACGCTCTCTACTTCGAGCAGTTCACCCCTTTGAGCAAAGCCAACAATCTGCCAAGCGGCACACTTCTTAGCGCCATCAGATTCGACTTCGGCAATTTCGAGACAATGAGACAAAAGATGCAGGATGCTTGCAGCGCCCTTTTCGGTTCGGGGTGGGTGTGGCTTGCACAGGACGAACGTGGAAAACTCGAGATTATGCGCTGCCATAATGGCGACAACCCTCTGCGTTGGAAGCGTAAGCCGCTTTTTGGCATCGACGTTTGGGAGCACGCCTACTATCTCGACTATCAGAACCGCCGCGCCGAGCACGTAAAGCGTCTTTGGGAGATAGTCGACTGGGAGATGGTAGAGAGTCGTATGGATTTATAATCGTCTATAACAAAAAAATCATCGGGAGCACTTCAATATGAAGTATTCCCGATGATTCAATTATTTCTGCTCCTTAATAAGATATATAATCACAGGCAGGTGATCGCTGTAACCATTGAGCCACACACCGCCTGCGTGAGTACGCTTAGGCGACCCTTTATATTTTCCCTCGGTCTGCAACATATAACTGCGCGAGAATATCTCGGGCTTATAGTATTTGAGTGTAGAGCGCTCTTTACCCACAAGATTACCGCTGATAACAATCTGGTCGAAGAGATTCCACTTTCCTTTATATTTAAGTGTTCCCAATCCGTTCTTTCGCAATATGTTCCACCAGGGATTGTAGAGGTCGGAGCCTTTTTTAATCTGGTTCTGCTCGCGCTTGGCACCTAAGCAGGTTTTCATACTCTTGTCATCGGGGTCGTCGTTCATATCACCCATAATAATCACTTTTGAATTGGGTTGCGCAGCCATAAGCGAGTCTTTCACAGCCTTTACAAGCACACCTGCCCTCTCTCGTGCCGGAGACGATGCATATCGTGACGGCCAATGGTTTACGATGATATGCACGCGCTCGCCTGCCATATCTCCGCTTACAGTAAGAAAGCCGCGTGTTTTATATGTCGTATCATTATCCTCGGTGGTGTATGGCACCAATTTGCTTGCCACAGGTTTAAACAGTTTAGGGTTATAGAGCAACGCACAATCGACACCGCGACGGTCGGGGCCCTCGATGTGAACAATATCCCATCCGCGAGCCGATAATATCGGGTGTTTGACAAGATCTTCGAGTACACGGTAATTCTCAATTTCAGAGACACCGACAGCAGCAAGTCCCATTGGGAGCATATCGGTAGACATTTCGTTAAGCACCGTTGCCATATTCTTGAGCTTATTTGTGTATTTCATCGTACCCCACTTATTTGTTCCGTCGGGCAGAAACTCATAGTCGTTTTTTCCTGCATCGTGGATTGTATCGAACAGATTCTCGAGGTTATAGAATCCTACGCTGTAAACCTCATACTTCTTCTGCGCCTCGGCATCAGTTGCACCAATAAAGAATAACACCGAGACAAAAACAAGAATCACAAATTTTCTCATATACTTTTCTTAATAACAATTATCTTTATTATCATCATTATCACACACCGATATGATTTGTAAAAATAATACTTTTTTAGAACAATAGTCGCATCAAGCTCAAAAAAGTTATAAACAAACTGCTATTTTAGGTTTTTACTATGTAAAAATACAAAAATCCTTTTGTCGTCTAAACAGTTTTTCACTATCTTCGTGAGATTTTTTTATGCACATTATTTATGTGCATATATACAAAAAGAGAAAATATTTAACAACAATATTATGAATAGATTTTCAAAGCAGGCAGCACTGCTGCTAATTGGGCTTCTGCTGAGTTTATCGATGCTAAATGCACAGACCGACCTGACACGTGGCAAAGAAAGACTCGACAAGGAGATTAAGAGAGACCCTGCGATACGTCATCTGTGGGACAGCATAAAACCACAGGAGGGTAACGCTCTCGACGAGACCGACAAGAATGCATTCACCTTCTCCGAGGGGCAGCTCGACGAGAGCGAGGATGTTATTCAAGGTGCAACCGTATCGGCGAGTACCAACGACGACTATTATGCCTCGGAGGTCGATTTTCTTTTCAGTCTGATGCGTTTCAGGGTACGTGCCTACGAGAATATGTATCAGAATGTCTATGCCAACGGAGTTATGCTTAACGATGCCGAAAGAGGCAACTTCAGCTATGGTATGATTGGTGGTCTTAACGATGCCACCCGCAACCGCGAGGCTGCGACATACATTGGCGAGAACAGCTTCGGACACAGTTCCCTGTCGAACGCGGTAAATATAAATATGCGCGCCAGCCAATATGCAGCAGGACACAAAGCATCGTTGGTGGGTTGTAACCGCAACTACATTGCACGTGCAATGTACACCTACTCGACCGGACTGATGGATAACGGTTGGGCGCTTACAGCCTCGGCCTCTTATCGTTGGGCCAACGAAGGTGTCATCGAGGGAACATTCTACAACTCATTGGGCTATTTTCTTGCTCTCGAAAAGAGAATAAATGACAATCACTCTATCTCATTTGCCACTTGGGGCTCACCCACAGAGCGCGCACAGCAGGGAGCAGCCACCGAGGAGGCCTATTGGCTTGCCAACAGCCACTATTACAATCCCAACTGGGGTTATCAGAATGGCGAAAAGCGCAATGCCCGCGTGGTGACATCGTTCGAGCCTACAGCCCTCTTCACTTGGGACTGGCAGATTAGCAACAGCACTAAGCTCACAACATCGGTAGTGGGCAAGTACTCGAAATACGGTACCACAGCCCTCGGATGGAACGGTAACGCTGCCGATCCCCGACCCAACTACTACCAAAACCTGCCAAGCGCAGCATATAACGTGTGGGATCTCACATATACCCCTACCGACGACGAGGTTGCCGATTGGCAGTCGCGCTACGACTATTGGACAGCAAGCAAGGCCAACCGTCAGATTAATTGGGATTATATGTACTTTGCCAACCAGCAGGCAAATGCAGTAGGTGGCAACGCTCTCTACTATGTCGAGAAGCGCAACAACGACCAGATGATGCTGAACTTGGGTTCGGTACTGAACCACGAGTTCAACAAGCACAACCGCATCACTGTTGGTGTAAATCTTGGAACCACAAAAGGTATGCACTACAAGACCCTTGACGACCTTTTAGGCTCGGATAGTTACGGCACCGATATTGACAAGTTCTCGGTTGGAGATTTTGCTCCCGGCAGCGACTATGTTCAGAACGACGTCGACAACCCCAACCGCATAATTAAAAAGGACGATGTATTTGGTTACGACTACGATATTTATGTCAACACAGCACGTCTGTTTGCACAACACTCATACATCGACCGTAAAGTCGAATTTCATTTAGGCGCACATATCGACGGAACAACCATTGAGCGCTACGGTAATATGCGCAACGGCCGAGCCATCAACAACTCAAAGGGAAGCAGCGGCACAGCGAGCTTCTTGGGAGGCGGCGGTCGCTTGGGAATACAGTGGAACATAAATGGTAACAATACCATTATATTGGGAGGCGGATACGAGCAGCGCGCTCCCCTCGCCTATAACTCATTCATAGCTCCCCGTATGCGTAACGACTTTGTCTACGGACTCGAGAACGAAAAGATTCTCAACGGCGAGATTAAATACCGCCTCACATACGGCCCTCTTATGGCACAGGTGGCTGCCTACTACACAAAATTCGACGATGTAGTCGAGCAGAGCGCATTCTACAACGATATGCTGTCGAACTTCACCTACCTGTCGATGACCGGATTGGGCAAGGTGCACAGCGGAATTGAGGCAGCAGTGGTGCTTAACGTAACATCGGCACTCTCGTTCAATTTCATAGGAAACTGGAACAGAGCCGAGTATACCGACAACGCAAGCGGATTCCTCATCAGCGAGAACGAGAAAGTTGTACAGAGCGACAAAGTATTTATGAACGGTGTAAAAGTTGACGGAACTCCTCTTACAGCACTCAGCATCGGCGCCGACTACAACACCAACGGTTGGTATCTTAGCGCTGCCGCAAAATATTTCGACAACGTATATATCGGTGCTTCATCGTACCGCCGCTTGGCGAGCGTGGTAGGCGACCCTGTTATCGACAGCGAGGGTAACACCATACTCGATATTCCCTCACAGTACAAAGGCAAGGCAGGATGGATGGTAGACGCCTCTATCGGCAAGAGCATCAATCTGCGTGGCGGCCAGCGTCTGAACATCAACCTACAGTTACAGAATGTACTCAACAACGAGAATATGGTTACAGGAGGATACGAGCAGAACCGCGACGACAACTACTCGGACGGCGAGGCACGTACCTATAAATTCTCGAAAAACCCCTATCTGTACTATGCCAACGCATTCAATTTCTATTTGAATATCGGACTACGTTTTTAACCACTGAAATTCCAAGAGTATGAAAACATTAAAATATCTATTTATATTAGGGGTGGCGCTTTTTACGGCAACCGCCTGTATGAACGATTTCGACGAGCCCGATTTTGAGCAGCCCCCATTTGGTAACAATGAGATTGGCGCCGCAAATACCACTATTGCCGAGATTAAGGCAAAATATGCCTCGGTAATTTCATCGAGCAGTGTAGCCGAAGTAACCGAAGATATTATCATCGAGGGCGTTGTAATTGCCAACGACGAGAGCGGTAACATCTACAAACAGTTTGTCATTGACGATGGTACAGGTTCTATTATAGTAGGAGTAAACGACGTAGGCCTTTATGCAGTGATGGCACGCGGACAGAAGATTCTTTTGAACTGCAAGGGGCTGCACGTTGGCGGCTACGGCAATCTTGCACAGATTGGCGGACTATACAACGGCAGCATAGGTCGTATGTCAAAGACCACATTCCCCAAGCACGTTAAATTGGTAGGAAAACCATCGGCCGACTATCACGGCATCGAGCCACAGACAATAGATGCCGACTTCTTAACAAGTGCAAACAAAGCCACCCTACCCCGTTACGTGCGTCTGAGCAACGTACATTTCGAGGAGGGTAACGGCATCAATTTCTATGCACCCGAGAACGAGGCATACAACAATGTGGTAGAGCGCAAGATAAAGTTAGGAAAGACAAACATTCTTTTCCGCTTCAGCACATACGCCGACTTTGCCAACGAGGTACTTCCACAAGGCAACATCGACATTGTAGGTGTACTTACACGCTACCGCGATTATTGGCAGTTTATGCTCAGTTCGACAAATGATATAACCCCCGTAAATAATTAAAACTCAGCAATATGAAACTTTTCAAGAATTTTGCAATTATGGCATTGGCTGCATTTGCGTTTAATGCCTGCGAAGATGTTCCCGCCCCCTATACTCTTCCCGGAGAGAACACCGGCGGCAGTACCCTCCCCCAGGGCGTATACATCAGTGAGAGCTTCGCCAACAGTTTCGGCACATTCAGCACACAAGAGACCGAGGGCAACTATCCCTGGGTAATCGACTATGGTACAGCAAAGGCTACATCGTATGCCGACGGTGCAAACAACGCCGCACAGAGTTGGCTTGTATCGGAGCCCATCGACTTCACCAATGAGACCGAGGCATACGTATCGTTCGACTACATCATACGTTATGCCGAAAGTGGCAAGGTGGCAGCCAATCACCAGCTGCTTGTCAGCACCGACTATACAGGCGACGCTGCGGCAGCCACCTGGACCGACCTCCCCTACAAGGCTGTTGAGGGTACCGATTGGCAGACATTCTACAAGGCAAACGTATCGGTTCCTGCACAGTTTATGGGCAAAGCAAACGTAACATTCGCACTCAAATACACAGCAAAGGCAAAAGCCGGAACCTGGGAGGTAAAGAACCTCGTTGTAGCACACGGTAAGGGCGAAGGTAGCGCATCAGGAGTGGGTGAATACATCAACGAAACATTTGCCACCGACTTTGGAGCATTTACATTGGCACAGACTGTAGGCAACTACCCCTGGGTAATTGACTACAGCACCGCAAAAGCTACTTCATACATCGATGGTGCAAACAACGCAGCCGAGAGCTGGCTCATTTCACCCGCTGTCGACTTTAGCGAAGAGACCGAGGCATACATAAAATTCGAGTATATCATCCGTTATGCCGAGAGCGGCAAGGTAGCAGCCAACCATCAGTTGCTCATCAGCAGCGACTATTCAGGCGACCCCGCAACAGCCACCTGGACCGATGTTCCCTACAACGCAACCGAGGGCGTCGACTGGGTAACATTTGCAAAAGCACACGTAGCAGTCCCCGAGACATTCTTAGGCAAGAGCAGCGTTACATTTGCTCTGAAATATACCGCAAAGGAGAAAGCCGGAACCTGGGAGGTTAGAAACTTCATCGTTGCACACGGCGCAGTTGTAGAGGACGAGAAACCCGAGGTTAAAGAGTACACTGTCGACGAGGCAAAAGCAGCCTTTGTAGCCGGCGAGTCACTCCCCGCAATAGTAAAATGCTATATTGTAGGAACTATCAACGGACAGGTTTACAGCGACGGATGCACTTTCAGCGCATCGGCAACAGCAAACACCAATCTCCTTATTGCAGCATCGCCCGATGAGACCAACCCCGACAACTGTATGCCCGTACAGCTCCCCAGCGGTGCGGTGCGCAGCGCGCTCAACCTTGTCGACAACCCCAAGAACTACAAGAGAGAGATTAAGCTCACAGGTAACATCGAGAAATATTTTGGTGTAGCCGGACTCAAGAGCGTATCTGCATACGAGTTTGTTGGTGATGCCACCGACGAGCCCGAGCTTCCCGAGGGTGTCAGCAGCATCAGCAGCGTAATTGCAGCAGGCGCAGGTGCAGCAACCGTTCAGGGTACAATTGTAGCGACCTACGCACGCGGATTCCTTGTTAACGACGGTACAGGTACCATCCTTGTATATCTTGGCGAAGATAAGGGATACAGCACAGGCGACGTGGTAAAAGTGAGTGGCGAGACCACACTCTATGCAGGACTTTTGCAGTTCCCCAACACATCGACAATAGAGAAGGTTGGAACAGCGGCAGTGAACCACCCCGCTATTACCGAGATGAGCGGCGCTGCAATGGATTCTTACCTCGAGAACCCCTCGGTAAAATATATCCGTTACAGAGGAGTACTCACAATAGACGGCTACTACTATAATGTAGAGATTGACGGTGCCGAGACAGCAGTGGGCAGCATCTCATATCCCAAAGAGGGCCTCATCGATGCAAGCCTCAACGGCAAAGAGATTATCGTCACAGGCTATGCTATTGGTGTAAGCCGCAGCGAGTTTGTCAACACAATGGTAATAAGCATCGAGGCAGCCGACGGCAGCACCACTCCCGATGAGGGCGAAGGCGAGGAAGGCGAGGATAACAACGACGATGCAAGCGGCGAGGCAACCACATTCGACTTTACCAACCCCACAGCACTCACTCCCTCGGTGACACCTGCCGAGATTGAGGAGGGCGCCACACAGGGGGCAGGCGTCGAGTTCAACGAGATAACATTCACCAACGGCAACATCTCTATCAAGGTTGCACAGGGTGCGGCAGGTACTCCTGTAAGATTTTGGACAAAGACCGACGGAACAGTTGAGCTTCGCACTTACAAAAACTCCAAGATAACCATCAGCACCACCGACGGCAATATGTCAAATATTGTATTCGATGGTTACAAGGTAGCAACAATGACACCCTCGACAGGAAGTTTCGAAAACGGCAATTGGAGTGGCAATGCCAACAGCGTTACATTCGATGTAACAGGAACACTGAATATAAAGACCATTACAGTAAAGTAATTGTCGAGTAAATACATTAATAGAGCAACGAGACGACCGGTCGTCTCGTTGCTCTATTAATGTATTT
>JAZNUT010000010.1:0-49483 GCA_045592425.1 Candidatus Egerieisoma sp. | reverse complement strand
AGTAATGGTACTGCAGCCTTGCATCTTTGTGCCATGGCCTTGGATATAAAGCCGGGCGATAAGGTAATAACCACACCTATTACTTTTGTTGCCAGTGCCAATGGATTCCGCTATTGTGGAGCTGAGATAGTATTTTGTGATATTCATCCGGATACCTATTTAATGGATTTAGATAAGTTGGAAGAAATCCTTAAGGCTTCTCCAAAGGGTACATATAAAGCTGTAGTGCCGGTAGATTTTGCTGGTTATCCTGTTGACATAGAGCGTATGCGTGCTTTGGCTGATGAGTATGGATTTGCCATTGTAGAAGATGCTTGCCATGCGCCGGGCGGTTCTTTGGTAGATAGTAGGGGTGTAAAGAATATGGTAGGCAACGGTCATTATGCAGACTTTACAGTATTCTCATTCCATCCAGTAAAGCATATTGCAACAGGTGAAGGTGGTGCTATTACGACTAATAACAAAGAATTGTATGACAAGGTGAGTCTTTATCGCACTCATGGTATCACCAAAGACCCAGCTTTGCTTCAGGAAAATCATGGCGGTTGGTATTATGAGATGCAGGAACTTGGCTACAATTATCGTATTACCGAGTTTCAGGCAGCCCTTGGCATTAGCCAGTTGAAGCGTTTGGATTGGAGCATTGAGAGAAGAAACGAGATTGCCAATAAATACGATACAGCTTTTAAAGGTACTTCTATTCGTACTCCATTCCGTGCAGAAAACATAACACATGCTTTCCACCTTTACATCATTCAGGTAGAAAATCGCAAGGAGTTGTATGATTTCTTAAGGCAGAATAATATCTTCTCACAGGTACTTTATATTCCTGCTCACACTATGCCATATTACAAAAGCCTTGGATGGAAGGATGGTGATATGCCTGTAGCAGAAGAGTACTATTCTAAATGTTTGGCTCTTCCAATGTTCCCTTCATTGACTGATGAGGAACAGGATTGGGTGATTGAGAAAGTACTTGAGTTCATAAACTAATATGAAGACAAATAAACTAGTCCTTGGTACTGTGCAGTTTGGCTGCCAGTATGGTATCAACTCTGCCGGAAAGCCTGACACTCAGATGGTATCTGAAATTCTTAATGAAGCCTATAATGGTGGAATAGTTCTTCTTGATACATCTGCAGCTTATGGCAATTCTGAAGAAGTGTTGGGAGAGACCAATGCATCTAATAAATTCCAGATTATTTCTAAATATCCTAAATGTGATAAAGGGATACGAGAAGTACTAAGGGATAGTCTCCTAAACTTAGGATGTTCAAAGCTATATGGTTACCTCCTTCACCATTTCTCCGTGTATACAGAAAATAAGGCTATTTGGAATGACTTTGTCCATCTAAAAGCTGAAGGCAAGGTTGAAAAGATTGGATTTTCTCTTTATGAACCCTATGAGTTGGATTTGATTTTGGAAGATGGAATTCCTTTTGATTTGATTCAGATACCATTCAACATCTTTGATCGCCAGTTTGAACCTTATTTTGAACGCTTAAAACAGATGAATGTTGAGATTCATGTACGTTCTACATTCTTGCAAGGATTATTCTTCAAGGATAGGAATACCTTGCCTGAGAAACTCTTACCTCTGAAACCATATTTAGTGGCATTGGATGAATATGCTCAACAAACAGGCTTGAGTGTAGCAGAAGTTGCACTGAATTATAATATTCAGAATCCTCACATCGATGGAGTTCTTATTGGAGTGGATACCAAGGACCAGTTACT
The DNA here is from genome assembly GCA_045592425.1 of Candidatus Egerieisoma sp. Taxonomy (GTDB): domain Bacteria; phylum Bacteroidota; class Bacteroidia; order Bacteroidales; family UBA932; genus Egerieousia. The sequence continues at coordinate 47,746 of JAZNUT010000010.1, read as the reverse complement.
AACAAACTTTCAGTCTGTATCTGAGAAGCATGTGAATTTGTCTATAGAAGTGAAAGAAACGGAATTATTAAAACCTATTAATTGGAAATAAATGAAAGTATTAGCAATTACACAAGCTCGTTACGGTTCAACCCGTTTACCTGCAAAGATTTTGAAAGAGGTTAATGGACAAACTCTTTTGGAAATTCATCTCAAAAGAATTCTTCAGGCTAAAACTATCGATAAGTTGAAGATTGCTACAACTGATGAAGAAGGCTCAAAGTTTATTGTTGAAGTTGCAGACAAATTAGGTGTAGAATACTTCAAAGGATCTGTAGAGGATGTGCTTTCACGTTTTTATGGCACGGCTGAATCCGAGAAGCCTGATTATGTGATCAGATTAACATCAGACTGCCCTTTAATAGACCCCAATGTAATCGATGCTGTTGTGACATTTGCCTTAGAGCATCCGGAGTATGATTATGTTCACACCGAGGCTAAAAGCTTCCCTGATGGTCTTGATACAGAAGTTATGAAATTCTCTGCTATTGAAAAGGCTTATAAAGAGGCAAATTTAAAGTCAGAGAGAGAGCATGTTACACCTTATATTTGGAAAAACGGTACAGCAGAAGGTGGAGCTATCTTTAATACTTATAATTATCCAAATCCTGATGGAGAGTATAATGCCGATGATTATCGCATTACTATAGATGAGCCTGAGGATTTTGAGGTTATCAAAGCTCTTATTGAAAACATTGGAATAGAGAAAGGTTGGAAGGAGTATATAGATTATCTCCTTGACCACAAAGAGCTATATGCAATCAATAGCCGTTTTGCTAATAACGAGGGATATGCTAAATCAATTGCTAATGATCAAATTATATATAAATAAACAATATGGGAAAAGGACAAGAACTCTATAAGAAAGCTAAACAACTGATACCTGGTGGTACATCATTGCTTTCAAAAAGGCCGGAACAATTATTACCAGAGAACTGGCCGGCATACTATTCAAAGTCAAAAGGATGTAGAGTTTGGGATCTAGATGGACGTGAGTATATAGATTGTGGCTTGATGGGTGTAGGAACAAATACCCTCGGTTATGCTCGAGAGGAAGTTGATGAAGCTGTCATGAAGGTAATTCGTGATGGAAATCTTACTACTCTTAATTGTCCGGAAGAAGTCTATTTGGCTGAACGTCTTCTTCAAATGAATCCTTGGGCCGGTGGTGTACGTTATACTCGTGGTGGAGGTGAAGCTAACTCAATGTGTGTTCGTATTGCACGTGCTTATACAGGAAAGGATAAAGTAGCTATCTGTGGTTATCATGGATGGCACGATTGGTATGTGTCTGTTAATCTTGGAGAGAACGATGCACTCTCTGGTCATCTACTTCCTGGCATTCCAACTGCCGGTGTTCCTAAAGGTCTTCGTGGCTCATCAATTCCTTTCCACTACAATGATTTTGAAGAAATAGAGAATATCATCCGAGATACTCCTGATTTAGCTGCAGTAAAGATGGAGGTGTGCCGTAATTTTGGACCAGATGAAGGTTATCTTGAGCATATCCGCAATCTCTGTAATGAATATGGCGTAATTCTTATTTTTGACGAGTGTACTTCAGGTTTTCGTGAAACATTCGGTGGACTTCATCAAAAGTATGGCGTATATCCAGATATGACTATTTATAGTAAGACTATGGGTAATGGTTATGTAATTGCAGCTGTAGTTGGAAAGAAAGAAATTATGAATGCAGCTCAAGGTTCTTGGATTAGCTCAACTTTCTGGACAGACCGTATAGGCCCTACAGCTGCATTGGCCGCTTTGGATGTAATGGAGAAAACCAAGTCATGGGAGTATATTACCGAACTTGGCAAACAGAATAAAGTTCGTTGGCAGGCACTTGCTGATAAATATGGTTTGAAGATTAACCAATGGGGTATTCCTGCTCTTGCTGGCTATACTTTTGACTCTCCAAATGCTCTTGCTTATAAGACCTATGTGACTCAAGAAATGTTGAAGAAGGGATATCTGGCAGGCACATTGATGTATACTTCTTTAGCTCATACTCCCGAGATAATCGATGGATACTTTGATGCTCTCGACCCAATCTTTGCTGATATTCGAGATTTTGAAGATGGTAAGGATGTAATGAAGGCTCTTGAAGGTCCAGTGTGCCAAACTGGTTTCAAACGTCTTAATTAAGTTTAATGTCAAAGCGTAAAATATATTTCAGAGCAGATGCAAGTGCTACAATAGGGTACGGACATTTCATCCGTACTTTGGCACTTGCTGATATGCTTAAAGACGATTTTGATTGTACTTTTTTTACAACTTCTCCATCCACTTATCAGATTGAGGAAATGGGGAAGGTGTGTGATTATATAGCCCTAACGGAAGAAACAAAATTTGAGGATTTCATTAATCTTCTGAATGGAGATGAAATAGTGGTCTTGGATAACTACTTTTTCACAACAGAATATCAGAGGACAATAATGGGAATAGGTTGTAAATTGGTTTGTGTGGATGACCTTCATAACAGTCATTTTGTGAGTAATGCAGTTTTGAATCCAGCATTGTTGTCAACATCTGAGTATGATGTAGAGCCATATACAAAACTATGCTTAGGATTAGAATATGCACTATTGCGGAAACCCTTCATAGAACAACATAAAGATGTGAAGAAGGTATATGGTCGTTGGTTACTTGCTTTTGGGGGAAGTGATTTTGATAATATGACGGAAAAGTTTCTTTCTTTCCTACAAGGAGACTCCAGAGTTAAGGATATAACTGTGATTGTAGGTGATGCATATAAGTATTACGACAACTTGAAAAATTATACCAAAGCGTCAGTATATAAGAATTTGACAGCGGAAGAGATGTCTATAAAGATGAGACAGGCAGAATATGCTGTTCTTCCGTCAAGTACTATTAGTATCGAGGCTTTGGCTTCAGGCTGCAAGGTCGCCAATGGATATTTTGTGGACAATCAAATTGAGACATCGTTGATGTATAAGCAAGAAGGTTATTGTGTGGGATTGGGAGATTTACGAGAAGTGTCAAATACTGTGTTTATTGATGAGCTTCTTCTGTTCAATCCTTCTCATTCTCTGGACTTTTCTCTTATACCATTAAAATATAAGCAGTTATTTAACTCATTGTGATATGAATTACCCTGATACATTTGAGACTGCCCATTTCCGTTTTGTTAACTATACGAAACTTTCTTTGGACGATAGTAAAAAAGTATGGAACGCAAGGAATAATCCTGAGATTAGTAAATATATGGTCAATACTGATTTTATCCCATGGGAGAATCACCTTGCATTTATTAAAGGATTAAGCTCTCGCAATGATTGTGTTTATTATGGTGTATATGTTATACAAGATAATACAATGATTGGGTCGCAGGGTGTGAATCCTATAATAGGTGATGGAACAGGTGAGTCGGGGATATATTTGTTTCCTGAGGCTCAGGGGAAGGGTTATGGAAAACTTATGAAGCAGGAGTTTATTTATTTCCTTTTTGAGCAAGGGTTACTGAATATTGTAACGGAGAAGGTGAAAATTGACAATGTTCGTAACCAGCAGTTGAATCTTAGGTTAGGATTTAAGCAGGTGGGGACAGATGGTGAGTTCGTTTATTTTGAATTAAGGAAACATTAAAACAATATATGGCAAAAACTTTTATTATAGCTGAAGTATCCGCCAATCATAATGGCAGCATTGAGATGGCTAAGAAGACCATGCTGGCTGCAAAAGAAGCAGGTGTTGATGCTGTTAAGATACAGACATATACAGCAGACACAATTACCTTAGAATGTGATAAAGAGGATTTCCAGATACATGGAGGTTTGTGGGATGGATACAATCTTCATACATTATACCAAGAAGCATATACACCTTGGGAATGGCATCAAGAGTTGTTTGAGTATGCAAAGGAAATAGATATAATATTGTTTTCAACTCCGTTTGACAATACTGCTGTTGATCTTCTAGAAGAGTGTGGAAATCCAATCTATAAAATAGCAAGCTTTGAGATAACAGATGTGAATCTTATCCGTTATGCTGCAAGCAAGGGCAAGCCAATGATAATTTCGACAGGCATAGCAACCGAGACGGATATTAAGGATGCTATAGAAGCATGTTATTCAGTGGGTAATTATGACATTACTTTCTTGAAATGTACTTCTGCATACCCTGCACCATTGAACAAGGCAAATCTCTTGACTATTCCTGATATGAAAGAGCGTTTTGGAGTAAAAGTAGGTGTTTCTGACCACTCTATGACTAATACCCTGCCTATTACAGCTGTGGCTTTGGGTGCTACTGTTGTTGAAAAACATATAATACTTGACCGCAATATGGGTGGTCCTGATTCAGCTTTCTCTATGCAACCTGAAGAGTTTGCAAGTATGGTCAAAGCTATCCGAGAGGTTGAAGAAGTGTTAGGAGAGGTATTTTATCCAACAGATCCAGCCAAGATTATAGGTCGTCAGTTCTCTCGCTCACTCTATATTGCCGAAGATATGAAGGCTGGCGATGTCTTAACTGAAAAGAATCTTCGCTCTGTACGACCCGGTTTTGGCCTTGCACCTAAGTACTTAAATGAGTGTTTTGGTAAGCGAGTAAATAGAGATTTGGAGAAGGGGGATAGGATGAGTTTAGAGCTAATTCAGTAAAAGTTATTAAGGGAATTTAGTGCTGATACATTAATTATTTAAATAGGGTTATCTTATTAACATCTTGATTCTTATCGAGTTTTGCGCCTGTCTTGCTAAATTATTTATGCCCATTTTTACTAGGGTAAAGGCACTTATAAGTGTCCAAATTTTAGTTATTCAGCAAGAACTGTTAATGAGTTAAGAATATATTACTATCCCAAAATGAGTCTTAAGTGCATTATTGAGGCTTCTAATAGATGTTTTAACGTAAAATTCTATTTTATGATCTTGAAGAATAACCCCTATATCACTTATTTGACAATGATAAATTTCCCTTTTCTAGTGATGCATCACCAAAGGGATACAAGTAAAGGAAAATAAGATTTCTACTTAATGAAGAACGAGTTAACAAAAAAATATTGGGGAGTAGTTACTCAATAAGAACCTAGTCTTTAAAGAGATGATTTATAGCTCTAAATGTCAAATATTGTAGTCTACATTGGACAATAGTGCTATTATACATTTGTTACGAATAGTTTATAAATATATGAAAAAAGATAATATAGATGTTCTAAATTTAGAGTGGACATCCTATCCTTCACGTGATAGGAATGTAGCAACATTAGTTAATAATTATTTGAGATTATGTGGTCTTAGAGTTTCTTGTGGCTCCGTATTTGAAGGTTTTCATCTGATAGATGTTCTGAAACCTAGGCTTTTATTTATTACAAATGCAACAGGTGCCCTGATTAATTATCAACTAGTAAAGTATGCAAAAATTAAAGGTATTAAAGTACTTACCCTTGTTTCAGAAGGTAATTTTCAGGAAAGCAATATTGAACAATTTGTATGGGGATGGAATTATGAAAGAATGATGTACGAAGATTATAATATACAATGGTCAAATAGAACTAGAGAGATGTCGATATCCCACTATCCTTATCTAGAATCGAAAATAAAAGTATCAGGATCAGTAGGGCTAGATGCTTATAATATCTTTCCTAAGTTACAAAAATCGGATTTTTTAACAAAGCATAATAAATCCAAGTATTCTAAGGTTATAGGAGTTGGTTGTTGGGATTTTGGAATTTTGTATCCCTCGGATCCACGTTATATCTTGTTTCAAAATATTTTTTCTGATTCTGATATAGCTCGTTTTAAAGAGGATCAATTATCGTTTAATTCGATTTTACTAGAAGTCATTAAAGCTAATCCTAATATTTTATTCTTGCTTAAGGAACATCCAGGTAATACCGCGGGTTTAGATATGTCAGGTATAGATAAAACAGATTTATATGATAATGTATTGATCTTAAAAAAAGAATCGATTGTTGATTGTATTGCTATCTCAGATTTTTGGCTAACATACGAATCTACTACGGTTATTGAAGCATGGATGTTTGGAAAACAGACCGGATTAATTAATCCTTCTGGTGTGGATTTTCCTAGATCAAATGTATATCTTGGTTCACCTAATTTTGACTCTGTTGAATCATTACAGAAAGCTATAGATGGTTTTTATAACAATAATAATTTATATGGTTTTGATAATCTAAAACTTGAACGTTTAAGAGTATTGTCAGAATTTTCTCTATGGCATGATGGGTATAATCATGTTAGGGTTGGTAATGAGATTATTGCTCTATTGGGTGACAATAATTATAATAGTTTTCAAAAAAACAAATATTCATACGATTTCAATATCTTAGCACATAAGATTAAACAATGGTTATATCCTAGACTTCCTTATTTTAATACTCATAGTTATATATCTAAAAAACTAAGTGAATTTAACCATGATGACTTAATTAATTATGAAGAGAGAGTGATGAGTTATCAAAAAGAATTCTATAGAAATTCTGATTATAGTATAGAGGACTTATCTCAATTTAAGTGTATTTAATTTTATGTCTGAACGTATGCAGTCGTGGAATAGGGCGATGATCAAATATGGAAAGTGGTACTTATTGTCTAGTTTCTTAACAAAGGGGACAAGTTTTATCTTGATGCCTATTTATACTAGATATCTTACACAACACGATTATGGTATATTACAAAGTATAAATTCTATTATATCTTTTTTACCTATTTTAATTTCTTTGTGTCTAGACTCAGCATATGTTCGTTTTTTTCATGATTGTAAAAGTGAGAAAAATAAAATATCAACATTATTTTCTACAATTTATTGGTCTATTTTATTATTTGGGGGATTAATAATTGCATTAATCTTGTTGTCTTCTTTGATATGGTTTGAGGATCTGCTGTATATTCCTGTTTTTCCATATGCCTTTCTTGCATTTATTCCCACTCTATTCAGTCAGTTGTCATTACTATGTAAATCACATTTAGAGCAATCTTTATTAACATCTAAGATTACTATTTTAGATGTTACTTCAACATTGGTAAATGGTGGTGTATCCTTAATTTTATTGATAATCTTTAAACTAGGAATTATTTCAAGATTAATAGGTACCTTTATAGCTGCTTTATATCTATTGGTTTTCTACTATTATTATAATAGGAAAGAAGGTTTATTGACTTTTACCTTTGACAAATCTATACTTATATCATGTTTAAAATACTCAATACCTTTGATGCCGGCTATGTTGGGTAGTCTAATTTCAGCAGCATCGGATCGATTGGTAATAGCGGAGTATGTAAATATGGAAACAGTGGCTTTATATTCCTTTGCTTTTCAGATAGCTTCATTGGTTTATGTGGCTGGTGATGCAATTACACGAACGATGACCCCATTAGCAATGTCTGGCTTAGTTAATAACAAAGAAGAAACAAAAATTAAAATTGCTGATTTCTCTGTTATTATTTGGAGTGTGATGATATTAGTTAATCTGATTATATTTTTATTTTCTAAGGAGATAGTAAAAATTATGGGGTCTGATGCTTATGAGCAAGCTTATATATTAATTCCTTTTTTAGGATTTGTTTATGTTCTTGGGATGCAACAAAGATTCCCTAATCAAATTATTCAATTTTATAAGAAATCGTGGATAATATCGGCTGGTTGTATTATAATGGGAGGGGCTAATTTATTATTGAATCTCATCTTCGTTCCTCATTGGGGGTTTGTAGCTGCAGTTGTGAATACAATTCTTTCTAATGCTATTTATGTCCTATGGACTTTTATACAAGCTTCAAGATTAGAAAAGATTAATTATAAATGGAGAAAATTACTTCTGATCTCTATAGTTTTCATTATATTGTTATTCCTTGAGTATATTATTGTGTCTTCAATGGAGGTAACTATTTTAAATTTCTTTTTGAAAACAACAATTGCTTTTGCTGTCTGCTGTTTGGTGATATTATCAACGGATATTCATATCTTTAATAAAATATTAAACTATATTCGAAAATGATTATTTATTATGTGACCAGGACACTTCTTGATACAAATGATGGAGGTTCAGTTATAAGGAAAGGAACTGTTACGAATCTAATTAATAAAGGTTATAAAGTAATTGTGGTAGCACCAAATTATAATAACAATCATATTATACACACTAAATCTTCAATTTTTATTCCAATAAACAAGAATACTAGAATATTATCATATGCAGAACATATAGGGATTATAGAAGATTACTTGCAGTTTTGGGCTAAAAGGGCAAGTAAATATTTAAAAAAATACGTAAAAGATGATGATATTGTATTTTGTACATCCGGAGGAGAATTAGGTACTATAATGTTAGGATATTATTTAAAGAAAGAGGTATCTTGCAAATTTTTGGTAAATTTTCATGATCCTTTGGGATATACTACTATATATGGAAAACTGTTTAAGATCAGTCAAAAATTCCATGTATCAAGGGATTCTTCGGAAAGGAAATATCTAAGCAGTGTTGATGCTATTGTTACTTCTACAAAGTTTTATGCAGAGTCACTTAAGAAGAAATATCCAATACTACAAAATAGAGTATATTGCAACTATTTTGGGTATATTGATAAAACTATCTATGTGTCAGAAAAGAAACCTTCAAATGTTATTACTATAGCATATGGTGGAGCAATGGGACATCTTCAATCACCTGAGATTTTAGCGTATGCATCAAGAGGTTTTTCTAATGTGAAAGTAATTTTTATTGGCAATGTATCATATTTCAAAAAATTCGATTTCTCAGGGATTAATGTTGAGTTTTACGACTCTATGAATAGGGAAGCGTTTCTACAGTTTTTATCACAAAATGTAGATATTGGCTTCTTATCATTAAGTGGGGAAATTTCTAATTATTGTATTCCCTCAAAACTATACGATTATATTAACATAGGCTTACCTGTCTTGGCTTCGATTAGTGGTGATTCCGCTGATATTATAAATAGGAATGATTATGGATTGGCGTGTCCATATGATGAGTCTAAGTTGAGGGAATGTATTCGTAAATATTCCCAAGAAAAAAATATAATTACAAAGTATAAAGCAAATGTTTTAAGGGATAAAGATAAATGGTATATGGGAAATCTGATTAGTGAATTATGTTTTATAATTGATGATTTAAAATAAAATGAATCATCCTTCTCAGACTTTGAATTTATATAAAAGTACAATATTGGTAATATGTATATCAATATTCATAGGTGTGTGCTTTAATCTTAGCTTAACATTTTTATATGCATTTATACTTGTTCTTTCAGCGTTCGCTATTATTAGTCAAAAGTACTTAATTATTAGCCAAAAAGAGTTGCATGTTATTTTCCCTTTTCTATTACTCGTATTCATTGATAAAATATACAATGATTTTATATATAACTCAGAGGGGATAAAGGCATGGTTTGTACTGCTTTATGTTTTTGTGTTTTATGTTTTCTTGTTTCGCGTAAGATATAAATATGGCCAATTGTTATGGAAAGTGCTTTATTATATATCTTTATGTGTCCCTCCAATTTCTATTTTGATAGCACCACAATTATCTGATTTGAATAGAGAGGTCTCTTCGTTTGTGTTTTTTTGTTTCTTTTATTCTTTCTACTATAGAAAAAAATATCGTTTATTAATATTTATTTATTCGTTTTCTTTTTCGTGTATATTATGCGAAAACAGGACCGTGCTATTGATGTATGTTGTTTTCTTGTTGGCAAATAAACTGTTTGTTTATGCATCACATAAAAAGATAATTCGGTTTATTCCATTGTTATTTATACTTACTTTTCTTTTAATAGGATTAGGAATATGTACAGAATTCTTTTTTAAAGATTCCACAATCTTCACGAATAGGGGGATATTGTGGATGTCATACTTGGGTGCAATTTTTAATTCTGATAATATCTCGACATATTTATTGGGACTTACCAATAGTCCTAAGTACATAGAAGAGATAATGTTTAATTATGGGATATCAGGCTATATGGATAGATATCCGGAATTATTTGCAATGAACCATCCTCACAATGGGATAGTCAATATAATTTTTAATTCCGGGTTGGTTGGGTTCAGTTGTTTTATATTATTCTTATGCCGATCATTAAAGAATATCAATTATAATCGGTTGAATTTTGTCCTTTTTTTATGTTTCTATGTATCTTTTCTTTTTTATGGAAGAAGTATTTTTACACCCATAACATCATCGATCATGATTATTTTTTCATTAATCGTGCCCCTACCAGAGATATATAACAAAACTCAAATAAAAAAATATGAAAATTTGCCATATAACCGTTGCGCATCCTAGATATGATGCAAGAATATATAAAAGACAAATGATGTCTCAGATAGATAGTAACTTTGACGTCATTTTAATTTGTGCTGATGGAAAACCAGATGAGGTAAGAAATAATATTTATATAAAAAGCTATAGTAATCATAAGTATTCTAAGTGGGAGCGTTTTAGATTACTAGTTTTTAATAAAAAGTTTGTTAATTATTTGATCCATTTAAATGCTGATATATATCAATTTCATGATTTTGAATTAGTAGAAGTTGGCCGTGTCTTAAAGAAAAAAGGGAAGAAAGTTATTTTTGATAGTCATGAGAATTGGTCAGACGTTATTCCATTATATTTTCATTTTAAAGTTGGAAAATATTTAGGCGCTAAATTTATTCATTTTTATTATAAAATAGTGTTACCAAAATTTGATGCCATCTTTTCCGTTTCTCCAAATATGGTCGATAGACTAAAATTGTATAATGCTAATACCTTTTTTGTATCAAACTATCCATCTATCAAGAATATAAAGAGTAATGATTCAATAGACAAAGAAAACTCATTTATTTATCAAGGGACTGTCTATGAGTACAGCAATCAAGATGTGATAGTTAAGGCTTTATCTTTAGTATCATCAGATACTAAATATAGAATAGTAGGGTCGATTTCTGATCGGCTAAAGGAATCTATCCTTAATTTAGATAAAAAAAACAGAGTTGAAATTTTGGGATGGATAGAAAAAGAAGAGTTGGATACTATAATGAAATCATCATTATGTGGTATAGTTATTCTTGATTATGTCCCGTTCTGTTGTGACAAAGAAGGACAATTAGGATCAAATAAGATATTCGAGTATATGACTTGTGGATTACCTATTATATGTACTGATTTTATTCTTTGGAAAGAATTGATAATAGATAAGTATAATTGTGGAATCTGTGTTGATCCTAATAATATTGAACAAATTAAAAATGCAATGGAGTGGCTTATAAATAACCAGAATGAAGCTATACAAATGGGAGTTCGTGGTTATAATGCAATTATTAATGAATTTAATTGGGAAAAACAATTAAATCATTATATTTCTATTTATAAAAATATCTTTAATGAGAAGTTGAATTCTTAATTTATAATATCAAAAGTGAGTAAGAATAATGCATATAAATCAGATAAAGATAATTGAACTCCCTAAGTTCCTTGACACAAGAGGAAACCTGTCGTTCGTACAGAATAGTACACACATACCTTTTGAAATTAAACGTACATATTGGGTATATGATGTGCCAGGAGGTGAAAGTCGAGGAGGACACGCGTATAGAGAAACTGAAGAGTTTATAATTGCTCTTTCAGGCAGTTTTGATGTAATTGTGGATGACGGCAAGGAGAAGAAGACTTTTCACCTAAATCGCTCGTATTATGGTCTTTATATCCCTAAGGGTATCTGGAGAGTGATGGATAATTTTTCTACCAATTCACTTGCTTTAGAATTTGCATCTACCAAGTATGATCCTACTGACTATATCCGTGATTATGATGAATTCTTAGAACAGATAGCAGATGGCAAAATATAATGTATTCGATTGCACCATGGTGGAATTGGATAAACACCATAGTGATCGTAAGGGAAACCTTACTGTAGTAGAGAATGGCAAAACTCTCCCGTTTGATGTGAAGAGAGTGTACTATCTCTATGATGTTCCTGGTGGAGAGAATCGAGGATCGCATGCTCATAAAGATTTGAGTCAGTTAATAATTGCTGCTTCAGGATCTTTTCGCGTTACTCTTGATGATGGTAAGTGTAAACGTTCTTTCTTTTTGAATCGTCCTTATCATGGACTATATGTGAAGCCAGGAATGTGGCGTGATTTGGAAGATTTCTCTTCTGGTGCTGTCTGCATGGTGCTTGCGTCTGATGTATATAAGAAGGAAGATTATATTAGAAATTATGAAGATTACCTAGCTTATAGAAAACAAATTGATGAGGAACATGAGCAAGAATAAAATACATCCAACTGCAATTATTGGAGAGGATGTAATTATGGGCGAAAATAATGAAATAGGCCCATATGCTATTATTAAAGGTCCGATTGAGATTGGAAATAATAATTATATAGGGCCACACACTGTTTTGGGATGTGATGCTACGGATACGAAGAAAGTTAATTACGGCTTTGATTGTCCAATCGTAAAAATTGGGAATGATAATATTATAAGGGAGTTTTCATTAATTGAGCAACCTTGTTACGAAGAACAGACAATCATTGGTAATAATGTCTACCTTATGCAAGGTGTACATATATCACATGATTGTCATATACAAGACAATGCTGTAATTACAAATTTGTCTGTATTAGCTGGTATTGCTAAAGTTTTGAAGGGTGCAAATGTTGCAATGGGGTGCACCATTAATCAATATACGGTGATAGGTCATTATTCAATTGTTGCCACAAATTCTGCTTGCATGAAAAATGTGAGACCTTTTTCTCGATATATTCCGGGAAAACCAAATTCTGTTAATTATTATGCCATTAAAAAATATGGGTTTGAAAATTTTACAGAAGAAATAGAGCAATATGTATTACATAATATTAAACCTCAAAGTTATAACATCCTTCAGATGATAGAAGAATTTGAATATTGGGTAGAAAAATACGGACATAAAACATATTAACATGATACCATTTCTTTCACTTAAAGATGTAACAGCTCTTCACGGAGCAGAGATTAACGATGCTGTAACTCGTGTTGTCAATAGCGGTTGGTATCTCCAGGGTAAGGAGAACGAAACTTTTGAGCAGCATTATTCTGAGTTCATTGGTTGTAAGCATACTATTGGTTGTGCAAACGGTTTGGATGCTCTTATATGGATCTTCCGTGCCTATATTGAAATGGGTATCATGCAGCCGGGAGATGAGGTGATAGTGCCAGCCAATACTTATATCGCAACTATTCTTGCTATTACTGAGAATAACCTTGTGCCTGTTCTTGTAGAGCCAAAGCCTAATACACTTCAGATTGATGATGACTTGATTGAGGCAGCTATCACTCCTAAGACTAAAGCTATTGCTATTGTGCATCTTTATGGCCGTTTGGCTTATACAGATAAGATTGGTGTTATTTGTGAGAAGTACAATTTGAAGCTTGTAGAGGACTGTGCTCAGAGCCATGGTTGTAAGCATACAGACGGTCGTGTGACCGGTAACATTGGTGATGCAGCAGGTCACTCTTTCTATCCAGGAAAGAATCTTGGTGCATTGGGAGATGGTGGTGCAGTTACTACCAACGATCCTGAGCTTGCTGCTTGCGTACGTGCGCTTGCCAACTATGGTAGCCAGAAGAAGTATGTGTTCAAGTATGCTGGACGCAACTCTCGTTTGGATGAGATTCAGGCAGCAGTTCTTGATGTGAAGTTAAAATACTTGACAGAAGACAACCAGCATAGAAAAGAGGTGGCTCACTACTATTATGAGCACATCAATAATCCGTTGATTACTCTTCCTGACCTTCTTCCTGATGAACAGAATGCTTATCACCTTTTTCCAATCATTGTGAAGGGTAAGGAGAATCGTGATCGTTTGCACGATTACTTGGAGCAGAATGGTGTAGGTACTGTTTGTCACTATCCTATCGCTCCTCACAATCAGGAGTGTTATGCAAAAGAGATATGGAATACGCCTCAGCTTAGTCTACCTGTAACGGAAAGACTTGCAGATGAGGAGCTGAGCTTGCCAATAGGACCTGCCATTACTATGGAGAAAGTGGCTGAAATTGTGCGATTGGTTAATATGTTTGAATTAGTACTGATGCGTTAACTTTTTAAAATAATTTTGGTTCTTTGACATCTTGATTTAGAATGAGTGGTTGTGGCTCTGTCACCAGCTTTTGTATGTCCGTTTTGACCAAGGCAAAGACTCGTACGAGAGTTCCGATCTCAGTTATTGAGTAAGGACTATCATACATTGCCTTGATTCTGGCCAGCAGCAGGTACGAACAGATCGTTATCCATAAGTGGGTTTTCACTGCATTCTCTGAACAACCCAGCAGATGCTTCACTGTAAGATTCTGCTTTATGAGTTTGAAGAATGACTCTATATCCCACTTGTGGCGATATATGTTGGCAATCTCTAACCTATTGAGTTCCAGTTGGTCTATAATATTTGAGATGAACGTGAGCAGTCCTCCTGTTTCGCTATCGCAGAACTTTATCAGGCGGAGTTCCTTTGGATAAAGCTTCTTGGACTTATAGCCAGTAAGACGGATCATATGGTCTTCCATAAGCCCGGTTGACTGGTCAATGTTGAAGTTGGTAGATGTAATCTCATACTTCATATTCTCCTTGGCTCTTGTTACGAAGAATCCACCGTTGGAGTTGATTCGTTCAAGTGCTTCAAAGTCGACATAGGCCTTATCCATAGTATATATGGTATTACGAACAATGTCCAGCATGTCCAAGACATTACTGTCGTGATAGCGGCCGTCAGTGATATGGATAAAGGTTGGTATGCTACCTCGCAAGTCTATGAGTGTGTGCATCGTAACAGCACCCTTACTACACTTGCCTTGTGCCCAGTTCATCAGTTTCAAACTGCATGATTTTGTGGTGGAGTCAAGTGCAAATATATCATGGTCTTGCGGAGCAATGTAACCAAGCCTCATATGTGAGTACATTGGGCGAACAATCTTAATAAGTGCCAGCCCAAGTCCTTCATAAATGCGATAGTCTCTGTTCTCATTGGCTCTGGAAAGCGAAGATTCGTTTACAGATGTCGTGATGTCAAGTCCATAGAGGATATCTTGGTGTGCGCTTAAGCAAAAGCAAATATCTCTCAAGGATTTACAAGCAGTCAATTGACCGAAAAGCATGTACTTTAGCTGATTCGTTCAATTGAACTCTCGTACTCGGTGATCTCCATTGTACTTCTTTACGAGTCGTTGGAAGATCTGACGTGGAATGAGACTGGTGACCTGAGTAAAAACATACTTACCTTCGTTCATAATCACTGTGGTTATCCCACAAAATTACGAACTCATTTCAAATCGAGGTTATCAGAGAACTTATATAATATATTAATTTTTAATTATTTATAATCGTAGATGCGTCGGTTAACGCATCACTAGTATGTTTGAATAATAAACTACATATTGTTAGTTATGGCTAAAATTATATGGCTAGTAAATATGAGTGCAATGCCGCCTCATTTGGAACCAAGGCTGCAAACCATTAAGTTGGCTCAGTATTTAGGTGAAAAGGGATACGATGTGAAGATATTTGCATCCTCTGTGATGCATAATATGGATATGAACATCATTGAAGATGGTTCTCATTATATGGAGAGAAGTTATGGTAATGTCCACTTCGTTCACATAAATACGCTTCAATACGGAAATAGTAGGGTCAAGCGTATAATCAGTGCATTGCAGTTTAGACACAAGGTTGCGAAATTGGCTCAAAAGTTCCCTAAACCGGATGTGATTATACATGTGCCATCCTTCCTATTAGGTTATAAGATTGCGAATTTGGCAAAAAGACTTAGGGCAAAATATATCACTCAAGTACTTGATCTATATCCGGAATCCATTGTGGAATTGGGTGTGATGGGGAAGAATAATCCTATTATAAAGATATTGCGATGGTATGAAAAACAAATGTATATAAAAGCAGCAGAGCATGTTTTTTCGATGGAAGGAGGCAGAGATTATATCATTGATCAGGGATGGGACAAGGCGCATGGTGGTCCTATAGACTTGAACACTGTTCATTATATCAATAACGGTGTGGATCTGAAGGATTTTGAGTTTAACAAGGAGTATTATACGATGGATGATGCAGACTTGCTGGATACATCCATAAAAAAGGTGATGTATCTGGGTTCTATCCGTCTTGCCAATAATGTAATGCAAGTTGTTAAGGCTGCAGAAGTCCTTAAGGAGAGAGATGATATAAAGTTCCTTATTTATGGCAATGGAGATGAGCGTCCTGTTTTGGAATCTTATTGCAAGGAACACAACTTGAAGAATGTGCTGTTCAAAGATATGTGGGTTGAGCCTAAATATGTGCCTTACATTGTGTCGCAGGCAGATGTGCATGTCCTCAACTACATGCCCGGTGGATTTGGTCATTATGGCGGTAGCCAGAGTAAATCTTTCCAGTATATGGCGAGCGGTAAGCCTATTTGCTGTAATATCCGTATGGCGTATTGTCCTATAACCAAGTATAATATTGGTATAGCCAATGAGTTTCAGTCTGCACAGGAGTATGCTCAAGCTATTCTTAATCTAGTTGACATGCCAAAGGCTGAATATGAGGCAATGAGCCTGAGGGCCAAGGAGGCTGCCAAACAGTATGATTACGAGTATCTGACCTCAAAAATGATAGAGATTTTTTAGTGTTATATATAAGGTTTAACTAAATGTCAATGTATAAGCAAGTTACCTCTCCGTGCCAGAAGCCAAATGAGAATGGTGGAGACAAGAAGGGTATAAAGCAAATAATTTATTATTCTTTTGCCGGATATATTATATCTTTCGTACAGCATTGTCTGTCTTTATTCCATCGTCCGTTTATGGTTTATGGTTATTGGGACAGAATGACAAAAAGATACTTGAGAGATGTAAGAATATCAGCAAGTGTTGACATTATACACAAGGACAAGCTTGTCATTGGAGATAATGTTTGGATTAATCACTATACTCGTATAGATGCATCAGCAGGTGTGACAATTGGTGAGGGATGTCAGATTGGCTCCAGTGTGGGGATTTTCTCTCATAGCAGCCATAATGCAATACGACTCATGGGAGCGCATTATATGAAAGTTCCCAAAGAAGAGCGTATTGGCTATATCCTGAAACCAACGGAAATTGGTGCATATACTTTTGTGGGTTCCGGTTCGTATATAATGCCCGGAGTAAAGATTGGCAAAGGGTGTATAATAGGAACTAACTCTGTAGTGACAAAGAATATTCCAGATTATTCTGTGGCTGTTGGTTCCCCTGCTAAGGTGATCAAATCTACAAAAGATATTGACAAGGAATACTTCGATAATCCGAAGGTAAGAAAATACTATTTTGATGCAGATTTGATACAGACATATCAAAGGTGATACATTAGTATAGTTATTCATACTAATGTATCACGTTTACATTGGTATGGTAATTAGAAAAGCAAAAACGAGTGATGTCGGTGAAGTTGTGTCGATACACAAGAGAGCATTCCATAGTTTCTTCCTGACCTCTTTAGGTGATAGTTTTCTGTCGATCTATTATTTTTGCTTTATCAAGAGTGATGAAACAGTGATTTTGAGTGCGGAGGAGGACGGTAAACTCCTGGGGTTTTCGGCTGTAACAAAGGAGTGCAAGGGTTTTAATGGCTGTTTGATAAAAGGCAATGCCTTGAAATTTATGATGGTGGGCTTGCGACTGTTGTTCACAAATCCGCATGCATTGGTGAGATTGGTAAAGAACTTTACCAAGAAGAGTGATGAGATGGAGGATGATGAGAATTATGGCGAACTTTATTCCATAGGTGTGAATGCTGATGCCCAGGGTAAGGGAGTCGGTAAGGCTCTTTTGGTGGAAATAGAGAATCAGATAGGTATAGAGAAACTGTCGTTGACTACCGTCTACTACAATAATGAGTCAACTATAACCTTTTACCAAAAGTGAATGTATAAGGTGCTTTATGAGTTTACGGCATATCCTGACAGGAAAATGCTGAAAATGATAAAGGAACTATAGTTTTGTCTGAAAATCAAGATGTTGTTATTATTAATTTACATGAAATAGAATGAAAATATGAATACCAAGTTAAGAAACATTCCCTTCAGCCCCCCAGATATGTCAGAGGCTGAAGTTTTGGAAGTGGCTGAGGCGCTTCGTTCGGGCTGGATTACTACTGGTCCTAAGACCAAGGAGTTTGAGAAGCAGATTGCTGCTTATTGTGGTACAAACAGGGCTGTGTGTTTGAACTCGGCTACAGCTTGTATGGAGATGATTCTTCATGTGTTGGGGGTTGGCCCTGGTGATGAGGTTATTACATGTGCGTATACATATACTGCAACTGCAAGTGTGACTTGTCATGTTGGAGCCAAGGTTGTTATGGTTGATACTGCTCCAGGTTCTTTTGAGATGGATTATTCGAAACTTGCAGATGCGATTAATGAGAGAACAAAGGTGATTATTCCTGTGGATCTTGCAGGTATAGTGTGTGACTATTCAAAGGTGTTTGCAGCGGTTGAGGCTAAGAAGCATCTGTTTAAACCAGCTAATGAGATTCAGAAGGCGTTTGGTAGAGTTGTGGTGCTTGCTGATGCTGCTCATGCTTTTGGCGCGCAGCAGAATGGCAAGATGTGTGGTAATATAGCTGACTTCACTTCATTCTCTTTCCATGCTGTTAAGAACTTGACTACCGCAGAGGGTGGTGCTTTGACTTGGAAGCCTATCCCTGGTATCGATGATGAGTGGATTTACAAGCGGTTCCAGCTATTGTCTTTGCATGGTCAGAATAAGGATGCGCTTGCTAAGACTCAGTTAGGTGCTTGGGAGTATGATATTGTTGCTCCCAATTACAAGTGCAATATGACTGATGTGATGGCTGGTATAGGTTTGGCTCAGTTCAAGCGTTATTCAGGACTGCTGGCTCGTCGCAGAGAGATTATTGAGAAGTACAATGCTGCTCTTGCGGAGTGTAATGCTGAGGTGCTTAATCATTATGGTGAGAATCATGCTTCAAGTGGGCATTTGTATCTAGTGAGACTTGTCGGGAGGAGTGTTGAGGAGAGAAATGCTGTGATTACTAAGATGGCTGAGCGTGGCATTGCTTGTAATGTGCATTATAAGCCACTTCCTATGATGACTGCTTATAAGAATCTTGGATTTGATATTGCTGATTATCCTAATGCTTTTGCTCAGTATGAGAATGAGGTTACTTTGCCTTTACATACTCGTTTGACTGATGAGGATGTGGAGTATGTAATTTCTAATTTCGTTGATATTATAAGTAATATCTGATGAAAAGGCTTTTTGATATATTGGCATCGGGCTGTGGACTGTTGGTTCTCAGCCCAGTGCTGTTTTTAGTGGCTATATGGATTAAGTTGGATTCTCCTGGTCCGGTATTTTATAGGCAGGTGCGTGTTGGGCGCTACAATAAGGATTTTCGTATCTTTAAATTTCGCTCAATGAGGGTCGGGGCAGATAAGGGTAGTCTTGTAACTATTGGAGGACGTGATCCTCGTGTTACTCGTTCGGGATACTACATTCGCAAATTCAAGATTGATGAGTTGCCTCAGTTGATTAATGTGTTTGTTGGGGATATGTCACTTGTAGGGCCACGTCCTGAGGTGCGTCATTATGTGAATTATTGGACTCCGGAGCAGATGCATGTGCTTGATGTACGTCCAGGTATTACAGATCCAGCTTCAATTAAGTTCAGGAATGAGAATGAGTTGATGGAGAAGGCTGAAGATCCGGAGAAGTACTACATTGAGGTGATAATGCAAGAGAAGATTAAGTTGTACTTGGAGTATGTGGAGAATGCGTCATTCTGGTATGATATTAAGTTGATATTTCAGACGTTTTGGGTGATTGTTAAGGAATAATTTAGGCTCGCCGTTGCGGGCCTTTATTGTTTAGTTGTGTGGATTTAGTAACTTTGAAGAAAATTTGTCGGGATTATGAAAATAGCAGTAGCAGGTACTGGTTATGTTGGTCTTTCGATGGCCACACTTTTGGCGCGGCATCATTCGGTGGTGGCTGTGGATGTGATTCCTGAGAAGGTTGAGAAGATTAACCGTAGGGAGAGTCCTATTCAGGATGAATATATAGAGAAGTTTTTTGCAGAGAAGGAGTTGAATTTGGTAGCTACTCTAGATGGGGCTGCTGCGTATAGGGATGCAGAGTTTGTGATTATTGCCGCTCCAACTAATTATGATCCGCAGAAAAACTTTTTTGACACACACCATATTGAGGATGTGATTGATTTGGTGTTGGAGGTGAATCCGGATGCTACAATGATTATTAAGAGTACCATTCCTGTGGGGTATTGCCGTTCATTGTATGTGAAGTATGCAAAGGCGTTTAAGGAGAAGGGATGGGATGCTTCGCATAAGTTGCGTTTGTTGTTCTCACCTGAGTTCTTGAGAGAGAGTATGGCCTTGTATGATAATCTTTATCCTTCAAGGATTATTGTAGGATATCCTAAGATGATTGATTCTTTGGATGCTGAGAATGATGCTATTCGTGCTATTGCTGATAATCATCTTGAGGAGGCTGCTCATACTTTTGCTGGCATGTTGCAAGAGGGTGCGATTAAGGAAGATGTGCCTGTTTTGTTTATGGGCTTGAAGGAGGCTGAGGCGGTTAAGTTATTTGCTAATACGTATTTGGCTTTACGTGTTTCTTATTTTAATGAGCTGGATACTTATGCAGAGGTGAAAGGTTTGGATACACAGGCTATCATCAATGGTATTGGCCTCGATCCTAGGATTGGTACTCATTATAATAATCCTTCGTTCGGATATGGAGGATATTGCTTACCAAAGGATACAAAGCAGTTGTTGGCGAATTATAATGATGTGCCTCAGAATATGATGAGTGCAATTGTTGAGAGTAATAGAACCAGAAAGGATTTTATTGCAGATCAGGTGTTGACTAAGGCAGGGTATTATGGCTATTCAGGGAATAATGAGTTTTCTTCTGGTTCTGAAAAGGAGGTTGTGGTTGGTGTGTATCGTTTGACTATGAAGGCTAATTCTGATAATTTCCGCCAGAGTGCTATTCAGGGTGTGATGAAGAGGATTAAGGCTAAAGGTGCTAAAGTGGTGATCTTTGAGCCTACGCTTGAGGATGGATCTACTTTCTTTGGCAGTTTGGTTGTGAATAATCTTGTGGCGTTTAAGGAGCAATGTGATGCAATTATTGCAAATAGGTATGATGCATGCCTGGATGATGTGCAGGAGAAGGTATATACTAGGGATGTGTTTAGGAGGGATTAAATTGTCTGCTATCATTTGTATGAGGAGTATTTGGCGGGTTTGAAGAAATACTTTGGTGGATTATGAGTATTAAGATTGACAAGACACTTTTGGATGGCTTGACTGAGCAGGCGAAGGCTTCTGAACGGTTGAGGATGAATTTGGATTTGAGGAATTCTGGGGAGGATTCTTCTCAGAGGATGTTGAATGCTATTGAGCCGGGGAGCGTAGTGCCTGTGCATAGGCATAGGGCTACTTCTTAGACTTTTGTTGTGTTGCGGGGTAAAGTGGTGGAGGAGTTTTATAGTTCTTCTGGGGAGGTTGAGGCTTCTTTTGTGGTTGCTGCAGGTGGAGAGGTTTGTGCGTTGAATATTCCTGCGGGTGTCTGGCATACTTTGCGCTCGTTGGAGAGTGGGACTGTGATTTTAGAGATGAAGGATGGGGCGTATGAACCGATTGGTGAGGAAGATATTATGAAGTTGTAAATGGAGGCTCGCTAGTTGCGGGCCTTTTTTTGTTTTATTATGGAGATTTTGTAACTTTGAAAGCAAAGTTTGTTATTATTTGTAATTATTGATCTGCAGAAGAATTACTTTTAGACTTGTGTGGGAAATATGATAATTTATTTGTAAACAAGATAGATATTATTGGAAAAGTTTAATAATATGATATAATATTTTGCAATGATTGATTCGATAAAAATACAGAACTTTAGAAGTTTTAGAGATACTGGTTTTATAAAGTTGAATAAACTTAATATACTGCTTGGTTCTAATAGTAGCGGTAAAAGTTCATTTTTGAGAACCTTTCCTCTTTTTGCTCAATCTATAAAGAAAAATCTCCGTGGTCCAATCTCATGGTTTGATTATTCTTCTGTTGATTTTGGTGACTATAATACAGCAAAATGGCGCTATGCTGAGGTAAGTGATGATATGGTATTCAGTTATGTAATCAAGAAGCCTATTCTATCACATATTAATTATTGGTACTATGAGTCATATTCAACTCTTTCGTTGGATCAAATCAATGAAGTTTTACTTTCGCTTCATTATAGAAATGATACAGTAGGTACATTTATTAATAAGATAGTTCTAACTCTTAATTCTGTGCAATATAAATTTTCTATAGATGAGAGATTGAGTTTAGTAAAATTCAGTGTTGATGGTAAAGAATTAAATATTGGAAAATGGAGATGGATGCAGAATACATATAATGGTATGTTACCATCATGGCGTCCAGTCTTGGAGAAGGAAAATTCGAGTACAACAGATATTGCTGATTATTTGTATAGAATTGCAGTTGAGGCTTTGCGTAAACATTGTAATAAGAGATTGAAAAATTATACTCGTCTTAATACTGTAATAAAGGATTGGACCAATGAAAATTATAAATTCCTTAGAGTACTACAAAGTCAGACACAATTGATGTCGTTGAGAAATGTGGCCTTTTCATGGAATGAAAATAATCAAGATTTTTTATCTCTTTCTGAGAGAATTGCACCATTTTATATTTATCAGTTATTACGTTATCTTAATCAGGAATTATCAAATTTCTATCAGAATGTTAGGTATATTGCACCAATTAGGGCAGAAGCAAATAGATTTTATAGAAGTCAAGGCTTGAATGTAAATGAGATAGACTCATATGGGAAAAATCTTGCAGAATTTGTTGCTTCATTGTCTGATAAGAGTAAAGACTCCTATGAGGATTTTTGCCTAAATATTCTAGGTAAAAAGGTTGTAACGAATTCATTTCAAGGGCAAAGCAGTATACTATTATCATCTAATGAAGGTCAAGAGAATTTGGTAGATGTTGGTTTTGGATATTCCCAAATACTTCCAATCATTACCCAGATTTGGTTGAGTATAAATTATAGTAAAAATCTTAGAATGCATGGATTTTCACAAATTAGAAGTACTCGCTCAAATTGCTTGCTAATTGAGCAACCTGAATTGCATCTTCATCCTGCTATGCAGGCAAAGATTGCTGATGTATTTGCTGAATATATAAAACTTAGCCAAGGGAAACCAGCGCATTTTGGTAGCCTTATTGTAGAAACACATAGTCAAGCAATCATTAATCGTCTTGGACGTAGAATTAGAGAAGGTGTGTTATCTCCTGATGATATTAATGTAGTCTTATTTGAAAAGAGTAAAGACTTTAAGGAGACTGAGGTTAGGCAAATAAGTTTTAACAATAAAGGACAGCTTAATGACTGGCCTTATGGATTTTTTGATCCTTTAGATTGATCTGTAATGTTATATTATCTGACAGATTCTCTGTTGGTGGATGAGAAGCACCCTAAATTTAACATAATACAACAGAGTTTAAAAAGACTTGGTATTTCTGCTGTTGAAAGCAATCATCTGATATTAGGTGATTATGATATCTTATATCAGGCGAGTTGTTGGTTTAAACATGATAATGAACTTTCTCCACTCTTTTCTAAGCTAGTGCAGAATTATTCTTTGAATGTTATACCTCCATTTGTCAAATATTATTTGGAACTTGTTTTAGATGATCCAGTAACGAGAAAAGATGATAATGGTAGGCAAGTTGCTCAGATATGCCCTGAGGATGTATCTACTTTAGAAAGCGTAGCTCCAGTTGGTTTAGTGGTTGAAGATTTATGTGATGCTGATTTTTATAATCATATATTAGATTGGTATAAAATTAGATGTGGCATTACTGCAAATTTCAGATACAATAGCATTCATGGTGGAGGAGGAAGAATTGTAGAAGTTATAAAATCAGAACTTCGTAAAAAACATGTTTCATTAACTATCTTAGATACCGATATGAGGTATCCTGGTTGTGATATAGAAAAGAATGATACATATAAAAAATGTGTAAAATTAGGAAGGAAGGCACCATATTATAAATTTTTGCCATTAAAAGTTCACGAAATTGAAAATTTAATTCCATCGAATTATATTGATATACTAGATAAATGGGAAAACGAAGTTGGTAAAGTAAAAAAGAACCATTACGATTGTTTAAAAAAGAAAGCGGAAATAATGTTGCCGTATTTTGATATTAAAAAAGGTATTCGTAAGAATAGCATTATGGCTGATCCTGCATATTATGAATTTGCTCGTCAGTGTTATGAATTAAATCCCAATTTATATAGTAAGGAATCTAATTTTGATTTATATGTAAATTCAAAAGAGGAAAAGGACGTTATATATGAGGGCTTGATTGAGAATATTATGAAAGCTGTATTGGAAAAGATAAAAATAAACGATTTTCCTAGTCCTGTTTTATATGAATTTCAGACTAAAAATTGGGAACAAATAGGACAGAGTATGACAGATTGGTGCATATCTCGAAATAATGAATCTTTATATTAATTTGAAATCTATATCTTAGATAGTTTTATTGGACTATGTAGTTTATACTTCTCCAAATAACAAATCCATATCCTTTTTTAGAACTTCATCTTCAAATTGTGCTAATGTTTTTTCTTTTACAATGATATGATTAATGAGGTGTAAAACAGTATCATATGTCAGCGGAAAAGCAAATTTTTTCTCCATTACCTGTTTTAATACAAAGGACCTATTTGCTCTAAACAATTGTTTGGCTATCTTACTATTATTTGATAAATAATCTAACAGCTGTTCAGATAATCCTTTATCAGCGAAACGGAGTCTCATTTTATTGCGCAGCATGCTATTCCAGGCTTTATTTTTATATTGGGAATATGATAGCCTGTCGAATAATGTAAGCATTGCCCATTCACTGCTTTCTAGAGTAGCGTAGATACCATTTAAGAGTCTAGATTCTTCTTTGAATTCGTCCCAATCAGTTTGACATTTATATCGTAAATCATGCTCAACTTCATGCCATCCTTCTGATAAAATTGTTCTAATCTGAATTTCGTAGGTTTCATCAATGAGATCTTTGTAGCCAGTCTCTCTGATTGCAGCATACATATCTTCCTTGTAAGGTTCCAATATGCTCATTACCAAATTCAGTCTTTTAGGACAAAATTTATCAACTTTAGCTTCATCCACAGATTCGCTGAGGAAGTTACTCTGATTTTTTAAATATGTATGGACAAGCTCAACATCATCTGTGAAATATAAAGTGATACGAAGTGCCAGTAAATCCTGCATTTTCTTGTTTAGTCTGGTATACTCGTC
This sequence comes from Candidatus Egerieisoma sp., assembly GCA_045592425.1. GTDB lineage: Bacteria > Bacteroidota > Bacteroidia > Bacteroidales > UBA932 > Egerieousia. The sequence continues at coordinate 22,334 of JAZNUT010000010.1, read as the reverse complement.
CGCTTTTTTTTCTAGTTTATTTTTTATTGATAGAGCAGATTTGGTGCGATAAAATACGTGATACATTATACCGCATCTATCTAAAACAGATTCTAGATTTTTGACTATTTCCTTTAAAACTTTATTTCCTGCAATCATACTTGTATGCTCTTATGGTAATAAGTAATACCTGATTTAGAGATATGTGAATTATTCCCATCAATCAGAATCATGCCTTTTTTCTTTAATATGTCAAATGTCTCAAAAATAATATCTATACCATATCCTAAATTATTTTCTAAAAATTCCTTTTTTAGAGCTGATATATACCTCATTTTAGGAGTTTTACCATCAACTTTAAAATACTTGCTAAGAATATTAATTTCTAAACAGGTATTTTCCGGTTCCGTAGATAGAGAAGTTTTTACAACATTTATAAAAGAATGTATAAAGCCTGTATCGTAATCATCGCACCCATAACAATGAATATTATTGGATTCGGGAGATATTTCATCTGTAACTGTACAATCAATAAATTTACATCCTGTAAATGTAACATTATCAAATGCATTTACATCAAATTTACATCTTTCAAAAATAGAATCAACAAATGAGGTATCCAAAAACTTGCACTTTTCACTTATGAAACTGACATCTTCAAAATGTAAAGAATTAAATCCTGCATTCTGATGGTTTCCAATTATCCTACTTGTAAGAATGCAATCAATATTAATAGCGAGATTTATTGATACTTTATCCTTTATTAAGGAAATATTTTTCCATAATTGTAATTTATCTTCATTCGAAGAATATTTATATGCATAAATTGCTAATTCTATTAGGTATTCAGGTATTGAGTTAAGTTTTTGTAAAAAAGTACATGTTCCATTTTGAATGGACTTTCCTATTAAATACCCAAAAATAAATTCATTTATGAATGAAATAAAATCTTTGTTTCCAGCCCTATCTAATAAAGCATGATTTGTGAGTGTATCTGCAAGTTCATCCAACGTTTGTTTTGTTGGAGTTAACTCTTTATAGTACAGAAGTTGCTGTTTATTATATTCTATAATAAGTTCTTTAACGAAACTCCTGCTTTCGCCCATAATATCAAACTCAACGAAAGACTTGGCTAAATTCTCAAATATGCGCATTTGATCTTCCCAACGTATAATAAGATTCTGTCTTTCTTTTTCTCGATTCAACAGAAATTCAAAAAATTTATCTGTAATAGTTTCAGGATATACTAATAAATCGCTAAAATCGGTTTTGGTAGTATTGCGCAAGTAGGTTAGTAGTACTGGATTTGAGATACTATCTAATGGTACCTTTTTATCAATGATTTCATTATAACGCTCAGATGAAAGCCATTGCTTTATATCTGGTTTTTCTAATTGAAATCTGATAACATCAAAATTCCCATTGTAAGAATTTACCCAATCCTCAAATTCATTACCTGCAAAAATTGCAGTTTTTCTCGATGTGAGAATAATTTTTGCTTCGTTTGTTAACAAATCTCCAATGGTAGATAGCATTGTTTCAATTTGTTCAAACTCATTTAACTGACCAGCTTTTCCATTATCAATGTTCTTAGATAATAGCTCATCAAATCCATCTATGATAAGAGGTATTTTACCTTTTTTTATATTGTATATAACTAATTCTTGTTTAGCAGTAGTGTCTTTTTCTTTGTCAATTTCAGCCCAAAGAATGTATTTAAACTGCTTAGCATCTCTATTCCTTGATAATTCGGTGAAAATAGGTTTCTGATATTCACTCCTGTCTATGAATGATTTATATATCTCATATGCTGTGCATGTCTTGCCAAAACCTGCTGCTGCTTCCACTATTACTAGGTGTGCTCCTTTTCTATCAATTGCATTTTTTATGGCAGAAATGATATCGATAGTTCCATTAATCGTTTCTTCTGTATTGTCACTATATATTGAGTATGGCGTATGAATGTATTGGTACTTCAAGTCGCAATTACAGTAATGTTTTACTTGATTAGCTGCAAATTCTGAATATCTCCTATTAATGTCATTAGCTGTGGTTTGTGTATTAAAGAAACCTGTAAACAAATAATTTTCAGCATCTTCAATGGATTTAAACCTTTGTTGTTTTGCATGATAGCCTAGTTTGGAATAACGATCAAGTATTGGAGTTGCATCAATATCATCATTCATTATTTGAATTTCAGCTCCATGATACATACCTTGATTGAGCAAGTATACCCTATAAGATGAAGATTTTTCCTTTACATCATATCCGTATTCCTTAAAAAGGCAATCTAAATTGTCAACATTAATATAACTCATAATTATCTCTATGTAACAATAGTTTATACTTTCTCCTCCTAATTGTTCATATAACGGTTAGTAATAATTAGGCGTATTTAACATCACACTATAATATAATATTGAATACTCTGAGATAGCTCTATCAAATATAGTTAAAGGGAGTTTTGCAGTAAAAGTTAGCACTGTAATTTACTATACCATTGATACAAAGTTAGGAATTTATTTCATTAATTTCTAATTCTTATGCTATATTATTTTTGTAGGGATGATATTATGTTGTAATAAATTTGGTGAACTTCAAGAGTAATGATGTTGATGGTCTATAATATGCCAATATTGTCTTTACTGTTGTCGTGGTGCACAAAAAAACCTGCCCAGAGTCGAGCAGGATATAGTAGTGCGAATATTGATGCAAATATTTATTGTGGGTTCTTTGATCTAAAATTTTCAATTGGAATCAAAGGTATTGATATGGAACTAATAGGCGTACCTTTAAGATTTTTCATAAGTACTCCTCGTAGTGTTCCTATCGTTGCAACAATAAAGGTGTCTAAGATTAATGGATCTTGTGTGGTGACATTTCCCTTTTTATCAAATGAAATGATACTTTTTATAGGTGATAGCCCAAATGACATTGATATTGCGTTTGTTGCAAGTATTGTATCTGTTGAAGTGTCAACAATATTTACTTTTGCACTAACAACAATTCTGTCTTCTTCCATAATAGGCTTCATATCATGGCCAATCTGTATATTGATCATTTCGAGATTAAATGAGTCGTAGTTAAAATCGTAGTTGAATCTATATTCAGTTTCATTAATCGACTCAAGTCTATATTTGATGTCCATATTTGTCAAATTTAAGCAAAAGCGTAATTGTTTGAAGTACTCCACTCATATGTGGATGGTTTCATTATGCTATTTCCTGACATAATGTATGGAAATGGAGAACGTGTTTTAGTAATTTTTCTGTGAGTCGAATAAGTTGAAATTCTTTTTGTTCTTATATCTGAATTTGGAAGCAGATGAATACCTAAGCAATCACTAATATCAGATAATGTGTCAACAGTAAAATTTCTATTACCAGAGAGCCATTCAGATATTTCTGACTCACTCTTTCCCATACGTTCTGCAAAAGCTTTCTGTGAAAGTTTCTTTGCTTCTAATGCATCAGCTATCTTGACAGCAATAAGCATTCTGTCACGTGTGCGACGTTTATCTTCTTCAGAAATAGAAGACATAATTTCTGCTAGTGTGGCTGATGACTTTCTTCTGTTGGTACTCATATATCAAGTTCTATAAAATCAGTAGTTGTAATTGTCCCGTCTTTCTCAACCTTTAGGTCTTTTTCAATTATTGCCTTATTGATGCATTCGGCAAGTTTTCTCATCTGTTGGGCTTTAGAGTTTAATAGTTCATCTTCTTGATAAGCTGATATTTCTGGAGGCTTATATCCTCCATCTCCTATTATTATGCAAGCACTATCTATTCTTAAGCAATATAATCTCATTCGTTTATACCTAAATGCTACGACGCCATCTCCAGGGGCTCCTTCATTTTCTTTAAAAAATTGGATTCTACACCCTGTGTATTTCCCCATAGATTCCAATTTCTTTGCTATCTCCTTTAACTCTTCTGGATATTGAGCGTTTTCTTCAAAAAAATGATCCATTAATGTCATGTCGTCACCTTCAAACATGACAGAATATATCTGAGCCATTTCTCCTGAAAACTCTTCAATATTCTCAATTGTAAATTTCATTCCCCTACTAATCAATTTTGGTGTGCAAAAATAAGAAATAATTAGGATATAACCAAATTATTCACCAAATCTATGCAGGGGGTGGTATGCTAAATTAACCCTTATATATACAATTAACTTTAATAATTGTTACATTTCAAAGTATTTGATGAGATCTCCTGGTGGTTTGCCTAATTAATTTTAATTGATATTTGGAATGAATACTAGTCGGGATTAAGATTGTTATTATTTATAAATTTACATATTATATGGATATATAGGATGAATGATAAGTGATTTTATTTCCTAAATTTGATGTGCTGATTTTATTTCCAATAAATGAGAATTTTTGATATCAAATCATCTTTAACCAAAGCAATAAATGCCAAGGATTTTGTGGGAGAGTTTTCTTCAGCAAATATTGAGCTTCATAAACAGCGTTTGGGAACGTTTGAGGCGGTTTTGACCGGAAATGGCAGTGAGAAATGTCTTATTCCGGAGATAGGTACTGTTCATTATTTGTATAGAGGCCAAAATTCTGAGTATGTTCCGTGTTTGCCAACTATATACAGAGGGAATCCGTCAGATGAAAAGATTTTCTTTAATAGAATGAGATTGGTTGCTTTTAAGAGGTTGTTGGACACTCATCCTGTTATACAGCATTTTTTTAGGAGACATAATTTTGTTGTTTCTGTTGAGGGACTTGCCCAACATTATGGTATAGAGACTGAGGTTTTGGATTTGACAAGTAATTTGGATGTTGCTTTATTTTTTGCTGTATGTAAATATAATGCGGAGAAGGATTTATATGATTATTATCGGGAAGGGGTTCATAAAGGAGTGTTGTATGTGTTTGATCCTTTTTATGATAATGATACAATTCCTCTTTTCCCGATGGATAGTTACATGAATGGTTTGATAAAGCCAATTGGACTGCAGGCGTTTCAAAGACCCAGTGCCCAGTATGGATATGGCTTGCATTTGAAAAAGGGGAAAAGTACAAAATCATGGATGTTTGAATTTGAGTTTACTTCTCAAGAGTCTGAATATTATTACAATCTTTTTAAGGGTGGGGAGAGTTTGTGGGTGAAGGATAGGCTTGTTCCTAAGGTTAAACAGATTATTGGCTTAAAAGAATTTTCATACAATATTTTTAATGAGGCGTTTGCTGTGTATAGGCCAAGGGGATGGTCTGCCAATAAAATGAAGAATGCTGTTAAGGGGTTAGGTGTGCAGTTGAGTAATAGGGTAGATGATATTTTGTTTACTGGAAGTGAAATAGATGAGATAGTTAATGAATGGAATGATTATTTGGGATGTGATTTTGCTTCAAAGATTGTGCGTAAGGAATGGTACCAATATAAGGATGATGGCAGGCGTATTAAAATGGATTTTATGACTATGGGGCATTTGGCAGAGTATTTTGCTTTGCTGTCGATTGCACATGTTGATGGGCCTGATGGTGCTGTTTGGCGAAATTATACTGGAAAGCCTTACGAAAGGAGAGAAATGAATAAAAATGGTGTGTATGATTATAAGGTTGATAGGTCTTTTCAGAGTGTGTTTGGTCGGACTTTTCTTAATGAGGAGGATTGGGTTATTAAGTTAGGTTAAGTCGGGCACACTCCGCTTCTCGGGATGAGGGGCGGGGTGTGTTTTTTGATTTGTTATAGTGGCTTACCAACCAAATAGGATTGGTAGATACAGTCTGCTGAGTCGTAGTAGAAGCTGCTGTTGTAGTCGTCTATTTTGTCTGCAATCCAGGAGTTATAGACCGTGATGAGAGTTTTGATGTACTGTTTGGGGTTGTCCTGGGATACGCTTATGATGAGGCGTTTATATACTTTGGCTATGTCCCAATAGCTAGGGACGGTGTATTTGACGTTTGTGATGTCGAAATAGTCGTTTTCTATGTTGCACTCTTTGATGAGGTCGTCTGCTACGCGGGCGATGTTGTCGCTGTGGTAGATGTCTGCAAGTTTATATATCTTGGTCAGACGCTCTTCGCCAAGGGCGTTTACTATTACCCTGTTCCTGTTCTTTGTTGCCCTGGCTATGTATTCTATCAGGGCGCAGAGGTAGAAGAGGTCGTTGTGTCTTTTTAGTTCGCGTCCTGTCATTTCTTGCTTAGTTTTTCGGATTCAACAAATTTTAGGCATTGCAAAGAGGCTTCTGTGGCGAAGCATATCTGATGTGTGGGGTATTTGAACTTGGCTAAGACCCAGAATTGTTCTCTCGTGATGACACCATCTATGAAGTCTTCAATGTAGTTGAAGATCTGGTCGTTTGCCATGGCTCCAATTACGATGTCATAGTTGTGTGGTATGCCTTTTCTACAGTTTACTATGAAATCCAGCCACTGGTCTGTCATACCTTTGAAGTCAAGGATTAAGAGAGATTTGTCGGGAGTATATTCGTATGTGCTGATTGTGGGAGTTTCCTTTCTCATTGCCCATCTTTTTGCCTGTCTCTTTAGCTTTGTGCAATAGAATCCTTCTCCGAAATCTTTGGTGAACTTGCCGGTTCTGATTTCAGGTTCCTTTACTTCTATGGCACTTCCGTGGAATACTCTCATAATCTATAATGCTTTGGCGTTATTGCTTTTCTATGCAATTGCTGTGTCAAAGATAGTGGTTTGGATTTATTATTCAAAGAAATCGTCTTATGATCAAGCGGTCAAGCCCTATTGTTTAAGCTGTTGATTTATCGGGAAGAAAAATTTTACTGGCTTATCGAACTTTTTTGCTTGTGTTGTTGTTCCTATAAGTGAAATAGTTTTTTAAGTTAGGTTAAGTCGGGCACACTCCGCTTCTCGGGATGAGGGGCGGGGTGTGTTTATTTGGTGTTGGTAGATTGTTTGGTTATATTTGTATTGGTTTTGTTTTATTCCTAATATTTATATTTTATGGCGGAGGAAAATAAACTGGTTACTGAGCCTGATCCAAACAGTGTTTCTAATAAATTTGTGGGTATTCCTATTGCAGAACTCGTAGCGGCTCCTTTGGTTGCAGTGTGCGATTCTCAGAAGAAGCTTGCACAGTCTGCTTATGAGTTTATGACTGAGATAGGTTTTAATGATGAGGGTAAAACCCGTATGGTTGAGTTTAATCTTCAGAGACCTATAGAGGGATCTCCAAAACCACAGGATATAAAGGTTCAGGCTCCGTTCCTTGGGCTTGTTCCGCTTCCAAATCTTCTGATTGATGATGTGCATGTTGATTTTCAGATGGAGGTTACGGCTACTGAGGTTTCAGCAGAGAATTCTGCCAGTGAGGGGAGCACTGGTGCCAATGCAAATTTTAAGTATGGCTGTTTTGGTGGTGGTTCTGTAAATATTAGAGGTAATGTGTCTTCTTGTGTGGAGCCTGTGCCAGGGGAAAAGGAGTAATTGATTATTGTTATTTAAGTGAAATAAGTTTTATCAGGTTTATAATCTGAGCACTCCTCAGCGTCGGGATGATGGCTGGGGAGTGTTGTTTTTGTTGCGGGGTTTGTTTTTGTCGGGAGGAGGATTGGTGTGTTTCTAGGGAGTTGGATTGTGTGGTGGTTTGAACTTTTTTGAGTGGTGGTTGTTTTGTAAGAAATGTTTTGATTATGGAAGACCATCTGATTTTAGAAATTTGTAGAGTGAATTTGCAGGAGGCTCTTGACTCTAATTGTAAGGATGTAATGATTCAGTCTTTGAATTATGTTACCAAGGTGTTGCCTTATAGTGTTGTGTACAAAGGAGTTGATGAGATGAGGGTGATTGTGTACAATAATGGGAGGACTCCTTTGAGGGTTTCGTATGAGAAGCTCGACAGTATTTCTGCCAGATGGTATGTCCAGGGTTTCATTAATGCCATTGATAAGGAGTTTTCTTGTGTGCAGTATAATTCTTACAAGTCTTCTTATGCCAAGGATGTTATTTTTGATAGGGATGAGGTTTTTAGTGTGGATGATGTGTTATACAGGAGTGGTTCTGATGTTTTGAGTGTTGCGGGGCTTTTGCAGGTGTGCAGTTATGCTGTTAAAGTTGGTTCAGATGTTGATGTGGAGAGTAAGTTTTATGAGCAGGCGAGTGCTGCCGTGAGTGTGTTCAGAGGTTTGGAGTTGGTGCTTAATAATCAAGGGGCTGGTAATAAGTGTGCCAAGATGCTTCATTTGGCCAATAATTTTCTCCTTTGTGCTGTGAAGCCTTCGTTGGGTAATGGGGAGTTTGGGCAGGTTCCCGATAGCTTGGGTTTGTTGGTGGATCTGGCTATTGATTTTTTTGCGGCCAAGTAGAACTTTCTTTGTGGAAGTGTGTTATATAGTTGAAATAGTTTTTAAGTTAGGTTAAGTCGGGCAAACCCCGCAGCTTCGGGATGAGGTTGCGGGGTTTGTTTTTTGTTGGTAGTGGAAGTTTTTACTATTTTTGTATAGGAAAATTCGTGCACTAATGAAAGGTATTGTTTTGGCGGGAGGTTCGGGGACAAGGTTGTACCCAATTACCAAGGGGGTGAGTAAGCAGCTGCTTCCGGTTTTTGATAAGCCTATGATTTATTATCCTATTTCTGTCCTTATGGAGGCGGGGATTAGGGATATTCTTATTATTTCTACTCCTGAGGATTTGCCTGCATTCCAGAGACTTCTGGGTACTGGAGAGGATTTTGGTGTGAAGTTTGAGTATGCACAGCAGCCGTCGCCTGACGGGTTGGCGCAGGCGTTTATAATAGGGGAGAAGTTTATCGGGAAGGAAAGTGTTTGCCTTGTGCTTGGAGATAATATTTTCCATGGAAGTTATTTTACCCCTATGCTTAAAGAGGCTGTCAGGGCAGCGGAGCAGGAGGCTAAGGCTACAATTTTTGGGTATTGGGTTAGTGACCCGCAGCGTTATGGGGTGGCGGAATTTGATGCAGAGGGCAATTGCCTTAGCATAGAGGAGAAGCCTGCCGTGCCAAAGAGCAATTATGCGGTTGTCGGTTTGTATTTCTATCCCAACAAGGTTGTTGAGGTAGCGAAAAATGTAAAGCCTTCGGCGAGGGGAGAGTTGGAGATTACTACTGTTAACCAGCATTTTTTGCAAGATGGGGAACTTAAGGTTCAGACTCTTGGCAGAGGTTTTGCTTGGCTCGATACAGGAACGCATGATTCTTTGAGTGAGGCCTCCACTTTTATAGAGGTGATTGAGAAAAGACAGGGCCTTAAAATTGCATGTCTGGAGGGAATAGCATTTCGCAAAGGTTGGATTACTCCCGACAAATTGTTGCAGGTTGCCCAGCCTATGATAAAGAATCAGTATGGGCAGTACCTTGTAAATCTTGTTAAGGAGGGTGAAAAGTTTGGTATTAAGGAAATTGAGTAGATATGGGAGTTATTAAGACAGAGTTGGAGGGCGTTTTGATTATTGAGCCTAAGGTATTTGGAGATCAGAGAGGTTATTTCTTTGAGAGTTATAACGAGGCCAGGTTCAAGGAGGAGACAGGGTTGGATGTCACTTTTGTACAGGATAATGAGAGTAAGTCATCATATGGTGTCCTCAGGGGACTTCATTTTCAGAAGGGTGCTCATGCTCAGGGGAAGCTTGTAAGGGTTGTGAGTGGCAAGGTGCTGGATGTTTCTGTGGATATTAGAAGGGGTTCCCCAACTTTCGGGAAGCATGTGGCAGTGGAACTTTCTGGTGAGAATCACCGTCAGGTGTATATACCCCGTGGTTTTGCACATGGCTTTGTGGTGTTGAGCCCAGAGGCCATATTCCAATATAAATGTGATTCCCTGTATGCACCGCAAAGTGAGGGGGCTATTGCTTGGAATGATCCTCAACTTGGTATTGACTGGAAGATTCCTTTTGAGGATATTATTCTTAGCGAGAAGGACAAGCATCATCCTTTATTGGCGGATGCACCCCAGTTGTTTGATATTAATGAAAAACTCTATTAATATATGAATATCCTGGTTACCGGAGCCAACGGGCAGTTGGGCAGTTCAATTAGGAATGTTGTTGCAAAGGCTGCTGGGCAGGAGAATCTTCTTCCCGACAGCTATATCTTTACAGATGTGGAGGATCTTGACATTACAGATCTCTCTGCCATCAGACAGATGGTTGCCCTACATAATATCAATGCTATTGTAAACTGTGCCGCCTATACCAATGTGGATGGGGCAGAGGATGCAAAAGAGTTGGCTGAGTTATTGAATGCCAAGGGCCCGGAAAACCTTGCAGTGGCCATGAATGAGGTAGGAGGCTTGCTGGTACATATTTCTACCGATTATGTTTTTGGCACAGAACCTTACAACACCCCTTGTCGGGAAGATCAGCAAGGTACCCCTACAGGTGTGTATGGACTTACCAAATTGCATGGGGAACAGGCTATAGAGGCAGTGGATTGCAATTATGTGATAATCCGCACAGCGTGGCTGTATAGTGAGTATGGGAAGAATTTTTGCAAGACTATGCTTAACCTGATGTCGCATGAGGCAGTGCGTGCACGCGTGGAAGCGGGCAAGCCGGCAGATCTTAAAGTGGTATTTGATCAGGTTGGTACCCCGACATATGCATTGGATCTAGCAAAGGCAATAGTGGTTGTACTTGGGGATTTTGCTAAGGAGATGGGAAGAGAGGATTTGTCGGGAGGAAAATATTCTAAGACTGGTGTTTACCATTTCAGCAATGAGGGTGTTTGCAGTTGGTATGACTTTTCAAAAATGATTTCAGAGTACAACGGAGCAACTGCCTGCAATATACAGCCTTGTTACAGTTGTGATTTTCCTAGTCCGGTGAAAAGGCCGGCATATTCTGTGCTGGACAAATCCAAGATAAAGGCAGTGTTTGGCGTTGAGGTTCCGTATTGGACAGACTCGCTCAAAAAGTGCATATCAAATCTTAAAGTTGACAAATAATGAAACAAAATATACTTATTACCGGCGGTGCTGGTTTCATTGGGAGCCATGTAGTACGCCTGTTTGTAAACAAATACCCGGAGTATAACATTATAAACTTGGACAAACTTACCTATGCAGGTAATTTGGCTAACCTTAAGGACATTGAGGACAAGCCAAACTACAAGTTTGTAAAGATGGATATCTGTGATTTTGAGGGAGTTTTGTCTCTTATGCAGAGCGAGCAGATTACTGGAGTAATTCACCTTGCTGCTGAGAGCCATGTGGACCGCAGCATTAAGGATCCATTTACCTTTGCCCGCACAAATGTAATGGGAACTTTAAGTTTGCTTCAGGCTGCTAAAATTTATTGGGAGTCTCTTCCCGATAAGTACGAGGGTAAACGCTTCTACCATATTTCTACCGATGAGGTATATGGAGCGCTGGAGCTCTCGCATCCTGAAGGTGTAGAGCCTCCATTTACAACTACAGCATCATCTGGAGAGCACCACTTGGCATACGGAGAGGATTTTTTCTATGAGACAACCAAATACAATCCTCATAGTCCATATTCTGCATCAAAAGCTTCTTCCGACCACTTTGTAAGAGCTTACCATGATACTTACGGCATGCCTACAATTGTAACCAACTGTAGCAACAACTATGGCCCATATCAGTTCCCAGAAAAACTGATTCCATTGTTTATTAACAATATCCGTAAACGCAAACCGCTTCCGGTATATGGAAAAGGTGAGAACGTGCGTGACTGGTTATATGTAGAGGACCATGCAAGGGCAATTGATCTTATTTATCACAAAGGTGTCATTGCCGAGACTTATAATATTGGCGGTTTCAATGAGTGGAAAAATATAGACCTTATTAAAGTGATGATTAAAACTGTAGATAGAATCCTTGGTAACCCTGAGGGAAGTAGTTTGGGTCTTATTACCTATGTAACTGACCGTGCCGGACATGATTTGCGTTACGCAATCGATTCCACTAAGTTGCAGTCTGAACTTGGATGGGAGCCTTCGTTACAGTTTGAAGAGGGCATTGAGAAAACTGTCCGTTGGTACTTGGATAACCAAGAGTGGATGGATAATATCACTTCTGGAGAGTATGAGAAGTATTATGAAGAGATGTATAAAGGGAGATAATTGAGAACGTTTTGTCGGGAAGAAAAAATTTTTCAATTTCTTTATTTTCCTTTGAACTTTTTTTCTGCGGGGTTGTTTAATATATGAAATAAGTTTTATCAGGTATTAATCTGAGCACTCCTGGGCGTCGGGATGACGTTTGGGAGTGTTTTTTTGTTGTATGTATAATTACGTTGTCTTTTTTTATAATTTCCAATAAATCAATGTTTTGAAAAATAGCTCTTGCGTATTTTGAAGAGAGTGCGTTTTGTAAGTGCGTGAAAAACAGTTGATTGTAAAAAAAGACAACGTAACTTATGAGGCGGTAACTTGCGGGGTTTGTTTTTTGTGGGGATTGTGTTAATTTTGGGTAAAATTTGTTGGGATTATGAAAATTGCAGTTGCAGGTACGGGTTATGTGGGCCTTTCTATGGCTACTTTGTTGGCACAGCACAATAGTGTGGTGGCAGTGGATGTGGTGGCGGATAAGGTGGAGAGGATTAATAGGAGGGTGAGTCCTGTTCAGGATGAGTGGATTGAGAGGTTTTTTGAGCAGAAGGAGTTGGATCTGGTGGCTACACTGGATGGGGCGGCTGCTTATAGGGATGCGGAGTTGGTGATTGTTGCTGCTCCTACGAATTATGATCCACAAAGGAATTTTTTTGATACTTCTGCTGTTGAGGGGGTTGTGAGGTTGGTTACTGAGGTGAATCCGGGTGCTGTGATTGTTATTAAATCTACTGTTCCTGTTGGGTTTACTGCAGGGTTGAGGGAGCGTACCGGGAACAGGAATATTTTGTTCAGTCCGGAGTTTTTGAGGGAGTCGCAGGCGTTATATGATAATTTGTATCCGAGCAGGATTGTGGTGGGAACGGATATGGATGATGCTGCATTAGTGTCTGCAGCCCACAAGTTTGCGGATTTGTTGAAGGAGGGGGCTGCAAAGAAGGATGTGGAGTCTTTGATAATGGGCTTTACTGAGGCAGAGGCTGTTAAATTGTTTGCCAATACTTATCTGGCATTGCGTGTCTCTTTTTTTAATGAACTGGATACATATGCCGAGATGAAGGGACTCGATACTCAACAGATTATTAAGGGTGTAAGTTTGGATCCGCGCATAGGGGACCATTATAATAATCCTTCTTTTGGGTATGGTGGGTATTGTTTGCCTAAGGATACCAAGCAGCTTTTGGCAAATTATAATGATGTGCCGCAGAATCTTATTCAGGCCATTGTGGAGAGCAACCGTACGCGTAAGGATTTTATTGCGGATCAGGTCTTGGCTAAAGCAGGGTATTATGGATATTCCCGATTGAATGGGTTTTCAGCAGAGCGTGAGAGGGAGTGCGTTGTGGGAGTTTATCGTCTTACCATGAAGGCCAATTCAGATAATTTTAGGCAGAGTGCAATTCAGGGGGTGATGAAGAGGATTAAGGCTAAAGGTGCCAAAGTGGTGATTTTTGAACCCACACTGGAGGATGGGAGTACTTTCTTCGGGAGCCTTGTGGTGAATGATTTGGCCAGATTCAAAGGGTTGTGCGATGCCATTATTGCCAACAGGTATGATTCCTGCCTTGATGATGTGCAGGAGAAGGTTTATACAAGGGATGTTTTTGGGAGGGATTAAGAAGGTTTGATTAAAAATTTTTGAAAATTTTTCATTTTTCTCTGAACTTTTCTCCAACTGTGCTGTTTATATAAGTGAAATAAGTTTTATCAGGTATTAATCTGAGCACTCCTCAGCGTCGGGATGATGTCTGGGGAGTGTGTTTTTTCTGGTTATTCTTCCCAGTCATCTACTGAAACTTCAAAATTGATTGATGTGAGGACTTTCCCCATTTTCCCGTTTGCCTGATAGTACAATGGGCAATTGTCGTATAGCGTTAATTCATAGTTTGTTGTTTTTTGAGGTGTTATGCTTCCTGTGAATGAACAGTACATTTTGCCGGAGTACAGTAAGAACGGTGAATTTTCTGCATTATTTGTGTATAGTTGGCCATGTATTGTTATGTACATGTGGTTGGAGTTTTGGGGGAGTGTGTCGGGAGTCCAGGCTGTGAGCTTTTGTTCGGGAAGGACTGTTTGTGGTGTGCAGATCTGGTCTCCAAAATTCAGTTGGGTCTCCTCTGTGGATTTGAAGATTGTTGTATTGCCTTTTTGAGGTTCTCCAGTTGCCTTGTTGGTAATTGTAATATTACAGATTTCTATGCTGTCTATATATAAGGCTGTATTGTTGGCATTGTTGCTTATTTGCAAGGTGAATATGCCTTCTTTATAATTGTTTGATGAGCTTTTTACAGCTACAGTTTCATTTATTTCATCCACTATGGTTGTCATAATGCATGATTCCAATATACATAAGGCAAATATTATTGGTGGAATATGTTTCAAGTGAGTAATCATATACGTATCTGTTTAAGCAAGAAGTGCGTTCTTCTTAACTCAAATACAAAAGAACTGTTGTAAAGTTTAGTGAGTAGTTCGATTGTACAAAAAGACATATTACAGTAAAGAGTTCCAAAGCGGGGTGTATATTTATGCCCTTTATTCGTAAGAGACAGTTTTGTAAAAAAAGTGGCCCGCACGGGGCGGACCACAAATACACAACCTAACTAAATACGTAACACATTATCCAATCATTCCAAAATGGCTTTCTTGTAGTATAAACAACTTCACAGGTGTTTGGTTCAGAGTTTATGCCAGTTATGTAATTATAGTGTGCACAAAAAAAGGGAACCGTGCGGCTCCCTTCTCTCTGGTAATGTATTTCATTTAAAACTCAATCACCCCAAAATACCACAAAGCTGCTACTGCTGCGGCTATTACGGCAAGGACAAGGAGGGTCATCAGGAATTTTTTCCATGGGCTCATCCCTTTCTGGTAAGGGTCTTTAAGTTTTAGTTTAGGGAATTTGGCAATATCTGTAAGGGTCTCGCCAAATGGGATACTTATCTTAGATGAGGCATTTATTGCCCAACCGTTTGCATTCAATAGCGGAGCAATGTTCCTGCGGCGGAGTTTCATCCAGGCCATCACCATTGCAGGGCCGGAAATTACCAGCATAATTCCAACAAATGCCGCCAAAAGTTGCCACCAGGTGAGTTCCATAATACCTTTTGCAAGGGAAGCAAGGGCTGTACCAATCATCCCGACAGCCATACCTATTGCAGCAAAGATACCGGCAAATTTTGCAATGTCGAATGGTGGAGCAGCGGCAGGTTTGGCAGCAGCATCACCTGCCGGAGCCGCTGCCGGAACAGATGTAGGTGCAGCATTTATCTTGGCTGTGATGTCTCCCATCATTTTGGCATCTTTCTCAGACGCACTCTTGTTTATCAGGTTCTCAACTGCTGTAGCCATTCTGCGGTAAGGGCTCCAGAATGCCTGGGCAATGCTTATAGGGTTGTCTATGATTTTGGTAATAACCGCATCCCACTCAACACCTGCGTTATCGTAGTAGATTGCGTTTTTGCCAACCATCAGGTTCCCGATATCACCAACTGTTACAGCTGCCACAATGTTCAATTTAGCAGCACTGGTCTTGGTGGCACAGTCACAATAAACAAGATACATTCCGCTTGATGGAGCCATTGTGTTGTGTTTGCCCATATCCTCAACCCTCATACAGAAACGGCATGCCCTCTGGTCAATGATTAGGGTTCCGCACTGGAAAATTGCATTCACCTTTTTGCTCTTGTCATAGAAATCATCTAAAGTGATAAAGTTGCGGAGCAATCTGTAGAAATCTTTAATTATATGTAGAGCCTTATCTACAATCTCAATATTGCCGGCCTCCTGGGCAAGGGCAGAATCCTGTGCTACCAATGCAAGAAGAGCCTCTTTTTTGTTCTGTGCAAGGAATGAGGCAATGGCATCAGCTCCCAAAGACTCAACTGCAGCTCCGGCTTTGGCACCTTTCCAAGCAGTATATGGTGCAAATTTTGCCGCAATTGCATTCCAGCTCTCCGGTGTAAGCACTTTTGCATCCTTCTCCAACCCCTCAGCTACCACAAGTTTGAACTGAGCCGCCCATGCAGGATTTATAGGAGCATCAAGTTCAATTTCATCTTTTCCTGTAATTCTTGCTATAGGATATGCAGCAATTTCAGCCTCTTTTCCCGACAAATCCTCTCCGCTTATAGCCTCAATACGGGAGGTCTGTACATCAAGGGCAGATGTGCTGTCAGGAGAAAAGGCAGCCAGTTTGCTGCGCATAAAGAAATCTTTGATTTTAGCATCAAGTGCGGTATATGCCGCTATAACTGCATCTGTCTTATCCCCAAACGGTGCCTCAACTGCTGCTGCCTGCCATGCCGAGTAATCTGCAAGGTTCTTGTAGAATGCCTCAATAAGTTCCGCATTCACACCCTGGGCTCCACTTCTGTCGGGAAGAGAACCTACAGTGGCCATTGCTGCGGTGATTGCCGCTTTCTCATCTGCATCCTCAGGTGTTGCCTCTGTGATTATACCATCTCCGTTAAAACGGGTCTTTGCAAAAATTGCAGCTATATCTGCTGTATCTGCAAGGGATACTGTATCTCCCTCTTTGCCAAGATTTTGGAGTATCTGTTTTGCTGCTCCATACAGCTTTGCACCGGTCTCATTTTCTGTGTTGAACTGGTTGATGTCAATGCTCCCTTCCCCTTTGATAAGCAGATTTGCATCTTTTAGGGCTCCGGTAATCCATTTGCTTGTACAGATTATATCGTTTACCCTTATTTTTCCGTCCGAATCGCAATCTATGTACCTGAGAGACTTCTCATCTATCTCCAAACCTTTAACGGGACAAGAGAGGACAGTCCACATTTTGGTATCCAATTCATGAAGGTGTGCTATATCCTCTCCGCTGGTAATTTTTACGCGTGAGGTACCACCTATATTCTCAAAACTCCATTTGTACTTCTGATCTTTACTTAACAGTGCCATACTCTATAAATTTTTGTCTAACAAATATAATGCTTTATTCCCAATTATATTTTATACCTTTGTATAAAAGGTCAAATAAAAATGAAAAGAGTATTACTTACAGGTGCAACAGGATATATAGGCTCACACGTTGCGGTTGAGCTGGTTAATGCGGGTTATGAGGTTGTTGGAGTGGATAATTTCTCCAATTCAACCCCAAAAGTGCTTGACGGAATAGAGAAAATCATTGGAAAAAGGATAGATTTTATGGAGGTGGATTGTACAGATTACAACGCCTTTGCCAAGGTTTTTGAGCAGTATCCCGACATCTGTGCTGCTATACATTTTGCTGCATATAAAGCTGTGGGAGAGAGTGTTGCCCAGCCGGTGATGTATTACAGGAACAATCTTGATTCCCTTGTGAACCTTATTGAACTCATGACAACTAAAGGTGCCGGAGCAAACATTGTATTCTCATCATCAGCCACTGTTTATGGCCAGCCGGCAGATGAGGAGCTACCAATCAAGGAGACAACCCCTTTGCAGCCTGCAACTTCTCCATACGGCCGCACAAAACAGATTGCAGAGGATATCCTGCAGGATTGTGTAAAAGCCTATCCAAACCTGAATGCAACCGCATTGAGATATTTCAACCCTATTGGAGCACACCCTACAGCACATATTGGTGAACTGCCAAACGGGGTTCCAAACAACCTTGTACCGTTCATTACCCAAACTGCTGCCGGCATCCGTGAGTGCCTGAGTGTATTTGGAGATGATTATAATACTCCCGACGGCTCTTGCATAAGGGACTATATTTATGTTGTGGATCTTGCCAAAGCTCATGTGAAGGCAGTGGACAAAATGTTGAAGGAGGGAATTAGATGGAATGTGTTCAACCTCGGAACAGGAAAAGGTCTTTCGGTGCTTGAGCTTGTAAATGCCTTCATGGAGGCTACTGGGGTTAATTTGAATTATAAGATAGCTCCACGCCGTGCCGGAGATGTAGAGCAGTGTTGGGCAGACCCTACCAAGGCAAATAAAGAGTTGGGTTGGAGTGCCGATACCCCTATAGAGGAGGTGCTTCAGTCTGCATGGCATTGGCAATGTGAGTGTGGAAAAGTAAAATAAGAGATGATTCTTATCTGTTTTAGCCATCATATAGCGTAAACAGCGTAAATTTTTTTAGGAAAAAGAAATTTCTGCATTGCAGGGGTTTCTTTTTTCTTTTTTCAAAAAAGATTCTTTGCATTCCTCCATACTTTTGCCCCAGAGGTTGGAGGGCACTCGTGGTGCATTCTCAGATTTTTGCTTGTATTATATTCTTTTTTTTTTATCGCCCGGCCCTCCTCCTCTTGTTAAATACAATTTGCTATGAATAAAAGAGGTTGTTTATCTGAAAGGGTTTGGCAGGGGTGTCTTGCACCGGCTCTGTTTGCAGTGGTGCTGTTTCTACTTTTATGTGTGATTTCGTGCACAAAAATAGATGGGAGGGGAGAGGAGACCCTTATTCCGGTGAGGTTTGTTGTAGAGGGGCTTTGCAAATCTGCAGATGAAACCTTTTTGCAGGATGTGAATGTTTTTGTTGTTAATGAGGTTGGAGGAGTGGTTTCACACGGGTACTTCACCTCTTCAGCGGAGGCTGCCGTTACAATCTACAAAGGGCTGCGGTATAAGGTGTTTGCGGTAGCCAATCTGGGGTACTCTGCCCCCTTGGCCTCGGAGAGTGATATTCTGGGAATGAAAGGGGGAGCGGGAACTGCCTCGGGAACTGCCGTTGCCACTATGTCTGACGCCGACTCCGGCTCTGCTACTGCTACTGCTACTGCTACTACTGCTACTACTGCTACTACTACTACTACTACTGCTACTACTACTGCTACTGCTACTACTACTACTGCTACTACTACTACTGCTACTACTACTACTACTACTACTGCTACTACTACTACTACTACTACTACTACTACTGCCACTGCTACAGGTACTGCATTCACCACAGCCACAGCCTCTGCATCGGGATACTTCCTTATGAGTGGCTCTTTGCCTTTGCAACAGCTGTCGGGGAAGGGGGATATTGTGGTTCCCCTTACCAGAGCGGTTTCAAAAATTACCCTCAAGGCAGATTATTCCGGGTTGGATGATGGGGTTTCCATTACAGTAGATAATGTTTCATTGTGTAATATTCCTAAAGAGGTTGTACTCTTTGGGGAAAATAGGGTTGTTTCAGCCGATGGGGCAGTTGAGGGGGAGAGTAGGGATGGATTGAATAGGGAGGAGCTTCAGATGGGTATTTCTTTTTATCAGTTTGAGAATCTGCAGGGGGATTTGCTTGTGGGGAATGTCAGCCAAAAGGAAAAAGTTTGGCCACAGGGGAGTTTGTATGCTTCCACCTGCAGTTATGTTGAGATGAAGGGTAGGTATATTTCTCCTGTTAAAGAGGGGGAGATTGTCTATCGTTTCTATTTGGGGAACGACATGCTCTCAAATTTTGATGTCAAAAGGAATACCCATTATATTCTCACTGTAAATTTTTCTGGAGATGGGTCCATAGATGAGAACAGTTGGAGGGTTGATGTGAGCGGACTGGAGGATGTGTTTCCCCCTTCTATAGTTTTTGAAAGGAGTTCTTCTGTAATGTATGATTTGGAGGAGAGTACTTTAGGGTTCCAGACCCTTGATACCCGGGGAAAGGAGCTTGTTGTTGCTTCATCTGATCCATCAGTGGTAAAGGTCCTTGATTATGGTGACTGGGGAGTAAAGGTACAGGGGGTTGCCCCAGGCAATGCAAAAATATTGGCAAATGTTGGGGATGTTGCTGCCGAGTGTAATATTGTTGTGGAGAAATTGAGAATTGTCCCTGCGCAAGATGAGTTGATTCTGTATGACCATTTTTACGAAGATATTGCTTATACAATTTATCCGCCTCATGCGGCATTTCTGGGGGTGAATGTGACAAGTTCATCTGCAAATATTGTTACAGGTTATGGGGGTGTCTCTGCGAGGGTTATTCCTCAGTATTCAGGTGCTGGTAATTTGCCGGCAGAGGAGGAGCTGACCATGGGCATTAATGGGAGAAGTGATGTTACTGCCAGTGTGAGTGTTGTTGTAAATCCTGTTTTGCTGGTCCCCGGGAGTATTGTGGCAAATGCAAATATGGGTAGCCAGGCTGCTGTTAAATCTCTTGGAATACAGGCTGCCCCACAAGCACAGCTGAAATACTCCTGGCTTCCCTCTGATGGCATCTCATGCAATGGAGACCCGGGTGACAATATTGTGGTTTCCATTGAGGAGAATAAGATAACTTTTCCAATTCCAAACGCTGCAAATGGGGTTTACAGGTTGAAAGTGAGTGTAGTGGGTGATGATGGATATGGAAGTGACGAGGTTTCCCATACAGATGCTGTCAAGTTCTGTGACATTACAGTCTATGAAACCGTTTATCTTGTGGGCATTTCAAAATCGCATAACAGGACAAAAGTGGATGTGGATCCTGATAAATGGATGTATGAGAATGAGATTGTCGCCAAATGGCTCTCACACCCAAATTCGCTATTGTTCCCTGAGGGAGAACTCTCCTTGGATTTGAATTTTCTCTATAACGGGGTTGAATATGATGCCTCACATACCGAATTTGTGGAGGATTTCACTTTTGAATTCGAGAATGGAGAGCAGATACCTATAGATTTGGGTGAGAGTACCCTTACCTACAAGGGAGTTGCCCCTCAAAGCTACTTTGCCTATTTCTATTTGCAGCCTGCCACTTCCCCTTATGTCGCAGGCAACATTGCGGATGGCACCCCATACCTGTACATCTACTCCAGAAACTTTGCCAGCGGATTCTCCCAAAAATCTGCCCCCAACTGGAAAAACATCTTCGAGTACGTTTATCCGTAGTTGGGAGGTGGTTTGTCGGGAAAAGGGTGCCTTTTTGGGACCAAAGTGCCAGAGAAATGCCAATTTGGAGGAGAAAATGCCCTGTTTCAGCCCCAAAGTATCTTTGTGGAAGTAGTTTGGCGGGAAAAGGGTGCCTTTTCAGGCCCAAAGTGCCTGAGGAGCCCCAACTTGGAGGAGAAAATGCCCTTTTTCAGCCCCAAAGTATCATTGTGGAGGTAGTTTGGCGGGAAAAGGGTGCCTTTTTGGGCCCAAAGTAATAGAGAGGCGATACTTTGTCGGGAAAATATGTTTGACTTAATTATACTATTTTTATGAAGGCTTATTATTTTGAAGAGGTTGATAGCAGGCCTGTATGGCATGTCTGTACACCGGGCGAAAATCAGTGCGTGCTTTTTAGGGATCAGGAAGATTTCAGGTGCGGAATGAATATAGTTGGCATTTCTGCGGCGGAGTTCATGGATTCGGTGAGGGTACTTACATTTGAATTAATGAGTAATCATGTCCATTTTGTATTATCGGGGAAACAAGAAGATGTTGCGTGCTTCTTTACTTACTTTTCCAAAAAACTCAGAAGATTATTTATAAGGCAAGGTCGTCTCTCTGATTTGAAGAACTTTGCCGCTGACTATTTTTTGGTAGATTCGGAGAATTATTTGAGATATCTTGTTGCGTATGTGAATAGAAACGGGTATGTGGCAAATTCCAATGTTACCCCTTTTTCTTATGAGTGGGGTGCGAACAGATACTTTTTTACCAACTTTTCATCATTGGAGGAGAAGGTGTTGTTGAGTTCTATATCCAAAAACAGGAAAGAGGAATTGTTCCATTCCAAAGGTTTATCATTCCCTGAGAACTATTATCTTACCCGAGGGTATATTTCTCCTGTATCTTATTGCATGATTGGGGAGTGTGAGTCGCTTTTCAAGAATGCACATCATTATTTTTCTGTGATTTCAAGGAATGTGGAGTCTTTTAAGGAGATTGCTCAGATTGCGGGAGACAGAATTTTTTACACAGATGAGGAGATATTTTCTGCGTGCTTGTATTTCTCAAACAAGCATTTTGAAAAGCAAAAACTTTCATTGCTGGACAGAAATGAGAAAATAGAGTTGGCAAAACATTTGCGTTTCAATTACAATGCCTCCAACAAACAAATCTATAGATTACTAAAACTGGAGGAATCTCTCCTTAATAACTTATTCCCGACAGTAAAATAATTCTATGCGGCGGATTGAGTCCAATCTGGGAGATTTATCGGGAAAAGGGTGCCTTTTCGGCCCCAAAGTGCCAGAGGAATGCCAACTTGGAGGAGAAAATGCCCTTTTTCGGTCCCAAAGTATCTTTGTGGAAGTAGTTTGGCGGGAAATGGGTGCCTTTTTGGGCCCAAAGTGACAGAGGAATGCCAACTTGGAGGAGAAAATGCCTCTTTTCAGGCCCAAAGTATCTTTGTGGAGGTAATTTGGCGGGAAAAGGGTGCCTTTTTGGGACTAAAGTGCCAGAGGAATGCCAATATGGAGGAGAAAATGCCTCTTTTCGG
>JAZNUT010000009.1:0-2525 GCA_045592425.1 Candidatus Egerieisoma sp. | reverse complement strand
GCTTGTAGGATTGCTCAACAACCAGTATGTAAGCCTTGTATTGTTCAGCTTTGTTGTTGCAGCCCCTGTTGCCTGGTGGATTGTACAGCGTTGGCTTGAGCAGTTTGCCAACCGGATTGCAATGCCTTGGTGGATCTTTGTGGTTGCCCTCCTCGCTGTACTTGCCGTAACTGTAGCACTTGTAACAGTACGCTCGTGGAGAGCCTCCGGCGAGAATCCGGTGGAGGTTATAAAATTGTGATAAGATGCTTAAGAACTTCCTGATAACTCTCAAACGCTACAAGGTGGCGGGAGTATTGAATATATTGGGGCTTACATTGGCATTTGTTGCCTTCTATATCATTGCTGCCCAAGTGTGGCATTCTGTTACTTACAACAGACCGCTGAAGGATTCGGACAGGGTGTATCTGATTTCGGCGTTATGGGGAGCATCATGGGCTGGAGATGATGCAAAGTGGAGTGGAAATAGCCCACAGCCTATATCAAAGGAAACTGTTGAGATGTTTCCTGATGCAATTGTCAGTACTCATTTAAGAGGTTATGCTTTTCCCGACAGAGTATGGAGCAAAACTGAGAAAGGAGAGTTTCAGAAGTACAATATCGGAAGTTATGATTTTTCTCCAAATGCTATAGATGTGTTCGGTTTTGAGATAATAGTTGGAGAGGCCAGTGAGGTTGAAAAACCAAATACTGTAATCATATCTGAGTCTGTTGCCCAGAGAATGAATGTGAATGTTGGAGATGAAATATATTATGATAACATATATTATGAAAGGGGTAGGCTGAAGAATAACTTGCAACCGGAACACCCTCAAACAGTTGTGGCAATCTTTAAGGATTTTCCAAAGAATACATTTTTATATAACCGTCATATTTTTAAAAATGACAACTGTAAGGATGGCCAGTCAAACAGTAATTGGAACTATGGGCATTTTGTAAAGTTCAACAAAAATGCAGATTTGGATCTTTTTAAAAAGATATGGATGAACAAGTATGCTGCATGGTATATGGATATGGTTAAGGTGTGGATGGAAGAAGATCCTGATGAAGAGTATATAGAGGGAGATGAAGTGTTGCCTATACAATTGCTCAGGTTGGACAAGATGTATTTTAATTCCAATCTCGAATCTTATGGAGACAACAATTTTGAGAAGGGCTCAAAATCATCAACATTTACATTGGCAGCAATAGCATTTGTAATTGTGATTATAGCCTTTATCAATTTTATAAACTTTTTTATGGCGTTGGTTCCTGTCAGAATGCGTTCGGTGAATATCTGCAAAGTATTTGGTGCAGGGCAGAGGACCCTAAGACGCAGTTTCCTTTTTGAGGCTGTGGGATTGGTGCTGCTGGCATTTGTATTGGCCCTGGGGATCATTCAGGCATTGCAGGGGAGTTTCATTACAGAATATGTTACATGTTCCCTTTCTCTTCCCGATAATTTGCCGGTAATTTGTATTATCTTTCTCCTTATGATTCTTTTGGCTGTCATATCGGCATTGTACCCGGCATTCCACATTACCAAGTTTAATGTCTCTTTGGGAGTTAAAAGGGGATATGGGAATTCACTGTCGGGAAGAAGAATGAGGAGAATGCTTGCCGGTGTACAGTTTGTTGTGGCAATGATACTTATAATTGTGGCTGCTTCATTTTTTATTCAGTACAGATATATGGTTAATTTTGATATTGGCTTGGATAAGGAGAATATATTGACCTTTACCTCATACGACTTGCGAAAGAACAGTGATGCAGTAATTGACAAGTTAAATAAATACAATGAGACGGTTGGTGTAACGGCATCCGGTAATCCGGTGACTTCAAGGAGCAATATTTGGGGCAGAACACACAATGGTAAGGACTATTACTTGCATGCATGGTCTGTAAGGTGGAATTTCCCGGAGTTTTTTGGAATTGGGGTTTTGAAGGGAGATGAATTCAATGAGCAGTCACATAGCCGGACTGAGATGCTTATAACTCATAATTTGCACACTGAGGTGGGAGTGCCGATAGGATATGATACACAGATAAGTGGCCTTAGTGTTTGTGGTGTTATTAGAGATATAAGATTAAACTCAATAGCAGAGGATAATATTTATGTTGGTTTGTGTTGCTTTAAAGCAGAACCATTTTCCACTTTTTATATAAGGTTGCAACCAAATGCCGATATTCCCGCTTTTACCAAATATGTAAAGGATCTGGTGCAGGAGTTTGCCCCTGGGGCAGACGAACCTGAGGTGATGTTCTTCAATCAGGCAATAGGTAACCTTTACAACTCCACCAAAAAGGCAACCGTAACCATAGGCCTGTTTGCCCTGTTAGCAGTGGTGATTGCCCTTATGGGAGTGTTTGGAATTGTAATGTTTGAGACCCAGCACCGCCGCAATGAGATAGCCATCCGCAAAGTATATGGTGCGGAGAGGGGCCAGCTTGTAGGATTGCTCAACAACCAGTATGTAAGCCTTGTATTGTTCAGCTTTGTTGTTGCAGCCCCTGTTGCCTGGTGGATTGTACAGCGTTGGCTTGAG
>JAZNUT010000008.1:0-2940 GCA_045592425.1 Candidatus Egerieisoma sp. | reverse complement strand
GATGAAACAACAGAACTCCCAAGCCTCTGGGTGGAGTTGTAGCTGTTTATCCTGTTAATTGATGGATTTATGTAATCTTTCCACGTTTTAGGTATACCGTCAAAATCATAACCTGCAATGTTTACACTCGGGCCAGTTGGAATCCCTTGTGTTTGGGTCATTGATGTACGGGTCTTGAAATTGCTCACCAGTACATTCCCTCTTGCATCTGTAACAGTCTCCACACCTCGCATTACGCTTGTTCCTTCGCTGAAATCTCCAAGCAGTGCTTCAGGGTTCTTGCTCAAATCTACTTTGGCCATATAACCATCGGGAAGATTGTAAGGGGTTCGGCCATTTCCAATTCCACCCACTGCCTCCTTGGCCTTTACCGGTTTGAGGACAGTACTGCTGGATGCTCCGGTTTCCGGATTATAGACAGTTTTTCTTATCCCTTTTGAATCCTCTACGGATGTATAGATGCGTCCCATCTTGTCTGCTCCAATGCTGAACTTGTAGCCACCTATCTGGGCATTGATACTTGGAACCGGGTACTCCCCAATTCCCTCCATTCCGGCAGCTTTCAAATCCTGATTGATTTTCCACTCCTCAAATCTCTGATCTCTGGTTTCAATCTGTCTCTGACTGAAATAATTTATCATTGCTTCTCCATCTGATGCCATAGAATGGCTCCAATTCAAAGATCTTTGCATTTCAGAGAAATACATCAGTTCATTATCTTCATATAATTTTACAACATCATAGTCATAACGTGTTTGCAAATATTTATGGGCATCCTTATTTGTTATATAATATAATCCCTGCTTTATGTCTTTCTGATAATTCTCCAGTGCTGGCTTCATGTATTGGTCGTAACTCTCAATCCTGTAGCGTACTGCAGAAGTAACAACTTGTTTTACCAAAGCATATAATTCATCTCCGTATGACTTAATGGCCCATGGATTTCCTATATGCAAATTTTTGTCATTATGCATCCTTTCTGCTACTCCGTCGACAGCCATTCCAACTCTATTTTCAATAGGTTCCATTTGTATATCCACATTCGTATTCAGATTGTGTCTTGCCTCAAGCAACTTAATCTGATGGTACATATAAGCAACAACTGTAACATTGAATGCCCGTGAATCCGGCAAATATTCATTTCCGCCTACAAGTCCTGAATACTCTGCAGGATAATCACTTTTGGTAGGATAGGCAAGTTTCATTGCTTTCTGCATATACTCATCACCTATAGCAGCTGTAATAAAATCGGGAGATTCCGCAAATGCACCTTTTAATACCCCCATAACCAAGTGCTCCTGATACTCCAAATTTCTGTCGGGAATAGGATAGACAAACTTCTCAAATTGAATATTTGGTTTCTGTGTCTGCCCGGCCTGCTGGATCTGAGGAATCAGATCTACAAAGTCATCAATTGGTGTTGTCAGTTTTACTATGCTGTTATTATACTTAGGTAACTGCAATGTATCTCTGTATATGTCATACATATCCTCCATTATGGCTGCAATTGAATTGAAATGCCTTACAGACACGTGGTTCCAGGTGTCCAATGCGCTTTTGAAAACATATTCCACAGCCTTGTTCTGGCTCTCTATATCCCCTTTATTCAGCAGAATTGTGGCTTTAAGCTGCAGGGCAAGACCGTAATCTTTATTAAGTTGCAAAGCTCTGTCCAAGAATGCCTCGGCAAGCTTGTCGTCACCAAGTTCAAAGTGGCAACGGGCAATATTGGTGGCAAGCATATGGTTACGCTTGTCCTGATGCCAGGCTACTGCCAGGTAATGCAATGCACTGCCGTATTTTCTCTGTTTCATAAGGCAGGCCGCATAGTTCATACATACAAGGGGATGGGCATACAATCTTGCAGCAGCCTCTCCCTGTTGCAGAATTTCTGTATCCATATAATTTGTAGCGGATATAATTGCCAGCTGGTCTGAGAGTTCCATCAGGTATTTCTGCACATTAAGTCCCGCCTGCTCTGCCAGCACAATATAATCCATCATACGTATTACCTCTGCACTTTGGGCAGCCCCCTTTACCGGAGAGAATCCCAACAGCAACATAATGCAAATGCCATATATAAATCTCTTCATAACAGTATGTTTTAAGGTAATGAAATGTCCAAATCATCAAAATAGGCGTTCTTTTCAAACAGTTTCACCCTATCTTTGCTCATATTCTCTCCGGGAACAATTATGTAATCATTTTCTCCTCCCTGCAACACCCCTCCAATCTCTGAGGCATTTACACTTGCACCAGCACCCCATTTCCCATTGGTATAGGTGTATTTGGCATATCCGCCACCCTGAGGTTTTACATAAAATCCGCTCCCCTGCATATAATTCATGTCTCCGTTGGCTTTTAGAGCCAGTTTGAGGAATACCCCCTGTTTTCCCTCTTTCACTGCTATGTACCAGTTGGTGGAGGTCTTTATCCAAATAGTATAACTGTCGGGAAGAGAAGTTCCTGCTGTCTGTTGTAGTTTCTCCGCAGCACTCAAATTTGAGACTTCTGCCGCAACAACCCCGGTTCCCTGTGGTGCTGCCGGTCCCGACGAGTATTCATCCAACTGGTTTATCCCAAATAGGGTGATTGTAAAACCGTTCCCCTTATCTTCCAACATAAACCTGTGGTTAAAACCGTTTCTGGCCAGTATCCACTCAAATTTTTCACCTTTAACCTCCTGTATCTGAACAGCTTCAGAGAGAGCAGCTGCAAAATCAAACACATTAAGTTTCTCTGTGCTCATTCCTGTGGTTTTTCCCTCTTGAAACGGACGGAGTGGATTGGAAATTGAGTTTGCATAAGATTCAATATCCACTGCCGGAAAACGGCAGTTTACAACAAACATCCCCATAAGATCCACATCTTCACTTACATACTCTCCAGCTTGCGGAAGGCTTATGTAGCCGGTACCCAATTGTGAGAGGTAATGGTTCA
>JAZNUT010000007.1:0-2114 GCA_045592425.1 Candidatus Egerieisoma sp. | reverse complement strand
TTGTATATATATTCTTTATTTCGCTTGCTCCTGTAACTCGTATAGTTCCTTCAAAGGAATTACGCTCTCTTTGTATATCTACAAAGGTCATAGTCTATTGACTATGCTGCTTGTCTTTCTATTATTTTCAATGAACTTTTTCTATTATTCCCCATCTCTTCAAGATCCGGTTTTGACCGCCTTTCCGTTTGGGACCGCAAAGGTAAGAACTTTTTTTTATCTGCCAAATTTTTTTCTTAATCTTTTTAGAAAAAATTTATGCTCCACATATCCATCCACACATCTTTTCCGTTTTGCGGGTGCAAATGTAGTGCTTTTTATTTATTCCGCAAATTTATTTTGCTCTTATGATACTATTTTTTCAAGCATTCTTGCCAATTGGTCTGGGCATGAGGTAGTTTTGTTTCCACAACAGATTCCTTTCAATCTGCTTATAACCTCCTCTGCCTTCATTCCCTTAATCAAAGAGCACACACCTTGAGTATTTCCAGAACATCCGGCAACAAAATATGCCTCTTCTATTACATTATCTGCATTTATTTCTATGTGGATCATCCTTGAGCAGACCCCTTGAGGAACATATTCAAAAACTCTCGTTGATTTTTCCATTATGATACAATCTTTACATAGTTATAACGATAAAAAAGAGAGACACCCTTATGGATGTCTCCCCTTTTATAGTTAGGGTAGAATTACTCTGCCTTCTCCTCAGCAGCTGGAGCCTCAGCAACAGCTTTTTTAGAACGGCTTCTACGGGTTGCTGCTTTTTTCTCAGCTTTTTTAGGAGCTGAAGCAAGTGCAGCCTCGTTGAAATCTACCAACTCAATAATTGCCATATCTGCAGCATCACCTACACGGAAACCAGTCTTAAGAATTCTGGTATATCCACCTGGACGCTCAGCAATTTTTGGAGCGATTGTTCTGAATAGCTCAGTAACAGCCTCTTTCTGTTTTAGGTAGCTGAATACAACACGTCTAGAGTGAGTGCTGTCATCTTTAGACTTTGTAATAAGCGGCTCAACATATGTACGCAATGCTTTAGCTTTAGCTACAGTTGTCTCAATGCGTTTGTGAAGCAATAGAGAACAAGCCATATTAGCCAACATAGCTTTACGGTGGCCACTCTTTCTACCTAGGTGGTTGATTGCCTTATTGTGTCTCATTTTATATTACTTTTTTTCAATATTATACTTGGTAACATCCATGCCGAACGACAATTTCAATCTGTCTATCAACATGTCAATTTCAGTCAATGATTTCTTACCAAAGTTTCTGAACTTCATAAGCTCTGCACGCTGGTGAGAAACCAAGTCTGCGAATGTTTCAATCTCGGCAGCTTTAAGGCAGTTCAATGCCCTTACCGATAGCTCCATGTCTGACAATTTTGTCAAAAGGAGATGACGCATACGCAATGACTCCTCGTCCAACTCGTTGCTCACTACCTCAGGAGCTGTCTCAAGGCTAATCTTCTCATCTGAGAACAACATGAAGTGGTGAATAAGAATCTTGGCAGCCTCTTTCAAAGCCTCTTTTGGATGGATTGATCCATCTGTAGTAATCTCAAGATTCAATTTCTCGTAGTCGGTTTTCTGCTCAACACGCCAGTTCTCAACGTTAAACATAACATTTTTGATAGGAGTGTAGATTGAGTCAACTGGAATAGTTCCAAAAGGAGCGCCCTCAACTTTATTCTCATCAGCTGGAACGAATCCTCTACCCTTACCGATTCTCATATCGATAACCAACTTGACAGATGGCTCCATAGAGCAAATGTGAAGTTCAGGGTTTAGGACCTTGAATGAAGATAGATGCTTTGATATATCCTCAGCAGTAAAATCTTGCTTACCACTAACAGTTACAGTTATCACTTCGCTATCCTCACCCTCAATCATTCTCTTGAAACGTACTTGTTTTAGATTAAGGACGATGTCGATAACACTCTCAATCACACCAGGAATAGTTGCAAACTCATGATCAACACCCTGAATTTTGATTGATGTGATAGCAAAACCCTCAAGTGAAGATAATAGTATTCTACGCAACGCGTTACCTATTGTAATACCATACCCAGGCTCCAAAGGTCTGAATTCGAATTTACCAAAGGTCTCGGTTGA
>JAZNUT010000006.1:0-13309 GCA_045592425.1 Candidatus Egerieisoma sp. | reverse complement strand
TTTCTGGAGAGGTTCGCTAAAAAAGAACGATTTCTGTTTATAGATTTGGGTGTAAAAAAGGTTAGAGTATCTGCTCTCCCAGACTGCTGCTTTAATGTTGTTTTTTGCTTCACGATTCAGTCCTGTAGCTCAGTTGGTTAGAGCACCACACTGATAATGTGGGGGTCCGCGGTTCAAATCCGCGCGGGACTACTTTTGGGGGGCTAGCTCAGTTGGCTAGAGCACTAGCTTTGCAAGCTAGGGGTCAAGGGTTCGACTCCCTTGCTCTCCACAACCTTAGGAGTCAATGACTCCTATTTTTTTAGTTCTTTTTTAATGGGTTAATGCTCATAATCTTGGGGGGCTAGCTCAGTTGGCTAGAGCACTAGCTTTGCAAGCTAGGGGTCAAGGGTTCGACTCCCTTGCTCTCCACGTTTTAAAATTTTTAATTGGATATAAGCCTTAAGGTTCATGCCTTAGGGCTTTTTTTTTGTCTAAGATTCTTTTTTTGTTAAATTTGCACGAATGACTATATAACAACTATTTAATTATAAAAAAGATGGCAACAAAAATTAACTGTTTTATTCCTGTACAGGAGAAAAACCAGGTTATTGCTACCGTTGAGGGTCTTAAGGGTAGTGAGCTTGTAGGAAAAATTTATCTATTGGCTACTGAGGATTATAATGACGCAATTGAGGGTTGCGAGATTGTAAAGATTGATTCTTTGCAGAGCAGTGCAACTGTTAAAAAAATTGCTGAGCTTTCAGATGCCGAGTACTCTTTGATTTACACTAAATACACAACTTTGGAGTTGGGTTATTTTGCATTGGAGAGAATGGTGAATTTGGCAGATGATTCTTCTGCATCTATGCTTTATGCAGACCATTATCAGATTACTGACGGTGTTAAGAAAGCAAGTCCTGTTATTGATTACCAGTTTGGTAGCTTGAGAGATGACTTCAACTTTGGTTCAGTTCTTTTCTATAATGCAGCTGCTTTGAAATGCGGTGCAAGCAGAATGAAACAGGATTATCAGTTTGCAGGTCTATATGACTTGAGACTTAAAGTTGCCCAGAAAGGTGAGATTTGCCACATCAATGAGTATCTATATACAGAGATTGAGCATGACAACCGTAAGAGTGGTGCTAAAATCTTTGACTATGTTGATCCTAAGAACCGTGGCGTTCAGATTGAGATGGAGCAGGCTTGTACAGAGCACCTTAAAGAGATTGGCGGTTACCTTGAGCCAAAATTTGAGCATATTGAGTTCAGCGAGAACAATTTTGAGTACGAGGCTTCAGTTATTATCCCTGTATTCAACCGTGTAAAAACTGTTAGAGACGCTATCAAATCTGTTCTAAGCCAGGAGGCTAATTTCAAATACAACCTTATTATCATTGACAACCACTCTACAGATGGTACAACTGAGGCTATCAAAGAGTTTGCAGGTGACGAGAGACTTATCCACCTTATCCCAGAGCGTAAGGATCTTGGTATTGGCGGTTGCTGGAATGCAGGTGTACACCACCCTAAATGTGGTAAATTTGCTGTTCAGTTGGATTCAGATGACGTTTACTCTGGCCCAGATACACTTCAGAAAATTGTTAATGCATTCTACGAGCAGAACTGTGCAATGGTAGTTGGTACTTACATGATGACCAACTTTAACATGGAGATGATTGCTCCAGGTATCATTGACCATAAAGAGTGGACTCCTGAGAACGGTAGAAACAATGCTCTTAGAATTAACGGTCTTGGTGCTCCAAGAGCATTCTACACTCCAGTTCTTAGAGCTATCAAAGTTCCTAACACAAGCTACGGTGAGGACTATGCATTGGGTCTTAAATTCTCAAGAAAATATCAGATTGGCCGTATCTATGATGTAGTTTACAACTGCCGTAGATGGGAGGACAACTCAGATGCTTCTTTGGATATCGTAAAAATGAACAACCACAACTTGTACAAGGATAGAATCAGAACTTGGGAGTTGCAGGCTCGCGTTGCTCTAAAGAAATAATTAGATGAATAACAATAATACAATAACAAACCAAGCTGTCTATGATTTAATCAATAGGCAGCTTGCCGTTTGGCAACAGGCCTCAGACAATTTTGCGGCTCTTGCCAATGTAGGCGTTAAGGAGATCACTGTAGGTGGTTTTCCTGTTAAAGTTCAGTTCAACCCTGCAAGAATTGTCTCTTCTGCAGCTAAGGTAGATCCAAAGACCATCAAGGAGAGAAAATGTTTCCTTTGTGGTGCAAACAGACCTGAGATTCAGGAGGGTTTGCCATTTGCAGGAAAGAAAGCAGAATATACTATACTTATCAACCCATTCCCAATTTTTCCAAAACACCTAACTGTTCCCGATGTAAGTCACGTTAACCAGACAATTGAGGGTGAGTGGGAGAGATTTGAGGATATGCTTTCTCTTGCGGAGACTTTGGATGACTTCCT
Organism: Candidatus Egerieisoma sp.; assembly: GCA_045592425.1. Classification (GTDB taxonomy): domain Bacteria; phylum Bacteroidota; class Bacteroidia; order Bacteroidales; family UBA932; genus Egerieousia. The sequence continues at coordinate 10,878 of JAZNUT010000006.1, read as the reverse complement.
ATTCTTCTACAATGGCCCTAAATGTGGCGCATCCGCTCCGGATCACATGCATTTCCAGGGTGGTAACAAAGGTTTCCTTCCTGTTGAGTACAACTATAATGCTTTGGAGAAGACCCTTATTGTAGATGCTCCAGGTGCTAAAGTGTATGCAGTAGAGAATTACATGAGAGGTATTATGGCTATTGAGGCTACAGACAAAGCTGCAGCAGTAGCCCAGTTCAGAAAGCTTTACAGCACCCTTGAGGTTAAAGAGGGTGAGTGGGAGCCTATGCTTAACCTCCTTTCATGGACTGTAAAAGAGAATGATGCTACAAAATATGTTTCTCTTGTTTATTTGAGAGAGAAACACCGTCCTTCACACTACTTTGCGGAGGGTGATGCAAATATCCTTTTGTCGCCTGCTTCTGTAGATATGGGTGGTGTATTCATTACACCGCTTGAGAAAGACTTCAACAAGATATCAGAGAAAGAGCTTACTGAGATTGTAGATGAGTTGCAGATTAGCAATGAGACTTTTGGCATGATTAAAAATGCCCTAAGGGAGCAACCTACAGTAAGTGTTGGTATCATGAGTGAGAAAGAGATTGAGTTTGAGCTCAACAATACATACACATTCTCTACTCCAGACTGTGAGTGCACATGTGAGGTTAAAGGGCCCCAGAGTGTTGCTGAGCAGAACGGAAAAGTTCTTTGGAACGGTAAAGAGTACTCGGAGTTGATGTTTACCCCTAAAGGTGTGGGCACATTCTGGCTAAGAGGCGTTACCATTGGAGTAAACTTCCATTGGGAGAGGAAAGAGGACCAGAAGTTCGGGTCTGCTTTGAGAATTATTGTAGAGAACGGCAAACTTACAGCTGTAAATATCATTGGGGTGGAGGATTACCTTACAAGTGTAATCTCAAGCGAGATGAGTGCAACTGCAAGCGAGGAGCTTTTGAAGGCTCACGCAGTTATCTCAAGAAGCTGGCTTTTGGCTCAGATTGAGAAAAACAAGGAGATTGTGGCTGCAAATGCTGAGTACTGTGCTACAACCCAGACAGAGGATGAGCTTATCAAATGGTATGACAGAGAGGATCATGTGAACTTTGATGTTTGTGCAGATGACCATTGTCAGCGTTACCAGGGTCTTACAAGAGCTTCTACAGCAATTGTAAGAAAAGCTATCGATGCAACTTGGGGAGAGCTTCTTATGGATGGCAGCAAGATTTGCGATGCCCGTTTCTCAAAATGTTGCGGTGGAGTGTTTGAGGAGTTCCAGAACTGCTGGGAGCCTGTAAAATACTCATACCTTGTAAAAGTAAGGGACGGCAAGAATCCTCAGGATATTCCCGATCTTACAATTGAGGAGAATGCACGCGAGTGGATTATGACAAGCCCAGAGGCTTTCTGCAACACCACAGACCAGAAAATCCTTAGCCAGGTACTCAACAACTACGATCAGGAGACTGTAAACTTCTACCGTTGGAAAGAGGAATATACCCAGAAAGAGCTTTCTGAGCTTATTCTAAAACGCAGTGGTGTGGATTATGGTGATATAGTGGATCTTGTACCTGTAGAGAGAGGAACCAGCGCACGCCTTATCAAACTTAAGATTGTAGGTACAAAGAAAACCATGACAATTGGCAAAGAGCTTGAGATCAGACGTACCCTTTCTCCATCACACCTTTACAGCTCGGCATTCGTAGTTGAGAAAGTAGGCCAGGAGAAAGGTGTTCCTGCAAAATTCATCCTTCATGGTGCAGGTTGGGGCCACGGCGTAGGCCTTTGCCAGATTGGTGCTGCAGTTATGGGTGAGCAGGGATACAAATACAAGGAGATCCTTCTTCACTACTTTGTAGGTGCTGCAATTGAGAGCCGTTATTAACAGACTAACCAAAATTTGACGATATGAATCAGACATCAAGATCACCTTGGGCATGGATTCCAACTTTGTACTTTGCACAAGGTATCCCTTATTTCATTGTAAACACTGTTTCTGTAATGATGTTTACAAAAATGGGCGTTCCAAACGGAGAGATGGCATTCTTTACAAGTTTGCTATATCTTCCATGGATGATCAAACCGTTCTGGAGCCCGTTTGTAGATATTTTCAAAACCAAAAGATGGTGGACAGTTACCATGCAGATGCTTATGTCAGCCGCATTTATCCTGCTTACCATTACTTTGCCTGTTCCGCAGCCTGAAACCATAGCTGCCGGAACCACCCCAATGAGCATGTTCTACATTACATTGCTTTTCTTTGTAATTACAGCATTTGCTTCTGCTACTCATGATATTGCAGCTGACGGTTTTTATATGCTTGCCCTTTCTACAGGAGATCAGGCACAGTTTGTAGGTATCCGTTCTACATTCTACCGTTTGTCTTCAATTTTTGGACAGGGTGTCCTTGTAGCCATTGCAGGTGCAATTGAGCTCAGCTCGGGCAATATTCCGTTCTCTTGGAGAATCACAATGCTTGTAACCGCTGTAGTATTCTCATTGGTTACTTTGTACCACACTTTCATTATCCCTAAACCTGCTGCCGACAAATCAACTTTGGGTGGTCAGAAGGCTACTGTAGGTGCAATCTTTGCTGAGTTCGGCCGTACTTTCAAGACATATTTCATGAAGAAAGGGGTTGTACTTGCAATTGTGTTCATGTTGCTTTACCGTTTGCCTGAGGCATTCCTTATCAAATTGTGTATGCCGTTCCTTGTTGCAAAACAGGAGTTGGGCGGTTTGGGAATGAGCACTGCAAGTGTTGGTATTGCATACGGTACTATTGGTGTATTGTTCCTTACAATTGGTGGTATTCTTGGAGGTATCTATGCTTCGCGTGTAGGTCTTAAAAAATCTTTGTGGGTAATGGCAGCATGTATGACATTGCCTTGTATCACCTTTGTATATCTTGCAATTTGCCAGCCTGAGAACCTTGTACTTATCTCAACAGCCATTGCTATTGAGCAGTTTGGTTATGGTTTTGGATTTACAGCATATATGCTTTACATGATGTATTTCTCAGACGGCGAGTTCAAGACATCACACTATGCTATCTGTACCGCCTTTATGGCTGCAAGTATGTTGCTTCCGGGTATGGTTGCAGGTTATATTCAGGAGGCTATAGGTTATATCAACTTCTTCTGGATGGTAATGGCTTGCTGTATTGCAACCCTTGTAGTTACCTTCTTTGTAGATAAGAGAATTGATCCTTTGTACGGTAAAAAATAACATAGGATGAAAAGAATAATTAGTATAGTTGTTGCCCTTCTTGCTTTTGCAGTTGTATTGCCATCTTGTACTGCAGAAGCAAATGAAGCGGCAGTTGTAAAAAGCGGTATTGATGTACTGCAGCAGAACGGTTTCAAACAGTTGCAGGGTAAGAAAGTGGGTCTTGTGACCAACCCCAGCGGAGTGAACAAGGATCTTGTTTCTACTGTAGATATCCTTGCAAATGCTCCCGGTGTTGAGCTTGTGGCCCTTTATGGACCTGAGCATGGTGTAAGGGGTGATATTCACGCAGGTGATAAAGTTAGTGATGAGGTTGACCCTAAAACAGGTGTCCCTGTATATTCACTTTATGGAAAGACCCGCAAACCAACCCCAGAGATGCTTAAGGATGTTGATGCAATTGTTTATGATATCCAGGATAACGGTTGCCGTTCCTTCACATTCATAAGCACTCTTGGCCTTCTTATGGAGGCTGCTGCCGAGAATGGCAAGGAGGTTATCGTTTTGGACCGTCCTAACCCACTTGGTGGAAACAAGGTTGAGGGAAGCCTTGTAGAACCGGGGTACTTCTCATTTGTAAGCCAGTTTGAGATCCCTTATCTGTATGGCCTTACAGTAGGTGAGCTTGCTATGATGCTTAATGAGGAGGGGATGCTGAAAGGTGAGAAAGGTACAAATGACACTATCCTAAAATGTAACCTTACTGTTGTACCTATGGAGGGCTGGAGCAGGGATATGGTTTATACAGATACCAAACTTCCTTGGGTTCTCCCTTCACCTCACATGCCACAGGCCGAGACCTCTTACTACTATCCTGCAACAGGAATTTTGGGAGAGCTTGGATATATGTCTATAGGTGTAGGTTACACTTTGCCTTTCCAGATGGTGGCTGCACAGTGGATCAACGCTGCCGAGTTTGCAGATGCACTCAACGCCTTGGAGTTGCCGGGTGTAAAATTCCGCCCTATAAATGTGAAACCTTTCTACTCTGTAGGTAAAGGTGAGAACATGGGTGGTGTGCAGATTTACATCACAGACTACGCAAAAGCGCACCTTACTTCTGTTCAGTTCTATATCATGCAGGAGATTGCAAGAATGTACCCAGAGCATGAGGTTATGGCAAATGCGGATAACGGACGCTTTAGAATGTTTGACCTTGTAAGCGGTTCAAACTTCATAAGGGAGACATTCAGCCAGACAAAACAGTACAAAAACATTGAGGCTTACTGGAACAAGGATGTTGAGAGCTTTAAAGAGCTTTCCAAGAAATATCACTTGTACAAGTAAGCGGCAAGCCGGGTATATATAAAAATGGGGAACATGTTCATATGCTCCCCATTTTTTATTGTCAGTTCCTGTATATATTCTTTATCTGCTCACGCAGGTTTATCCTGGTGCTGTCTATCATTCTGGTATAAACAGGCAATTTTGTACTCTTGTACTTGGCTTTGCCAATCTTGAACTTGAAATCATCCAGATTGCCTTTAATGTCTATACCCAATCTCATTGGAAGCGGAGACTTGAGGACAGAGATATGGTAATCCAGATTCATATCCATATCCTGTACACCGCTTATGGCTGTAGTATAGCGGTCCATCTTCATAATAAATGGAAATACCTCAATCTTTCCATCCTTAATTGCAATCTCAACCGCAATACTATCTACAAGATTCTTCTGGCGGTTCTTGAATTTCATCATCTTTGCAATTTCGGCAAATGTCTCACCGTCCAACAGTACAAGACTGTCTCCTTTAATCCTTGCCACACCCTCAATGGTAGGGAGAAGGAAATTCATATTGGTATCTATCTGTGAGGTGGCAGCCATCTGGCAGTTTATAATACCCTCAAAAGATTTGAGCATAGGGAGCAAAGAGTCAATTCCCGGGTAAAGTTTTATGAATTTCCCCATATCCATATCCCTGAACTGCAAATCAAACCCCACATTCAAATCCTGTTTGCTCCTGGTTCTGTAAAAAGCATTCAGATCCATCTCACCGGCAGAGGTGGAGGCATTGAAATCAGAAATCTGCAGACATCTGTTTTTTGATATCAGTTCTCCCTTTGCACCATGTAGGATAATTGAGGAATAGATGCCATAATCCACATTAAGATTAAGTTTTGCCTCAATATTTTTAGGAATTACAAGAAGCGGCATTTTGGTTACGGTGTCGGCCACCTCAATGGCAACCATCTCCTCCAGAGCCTCCCCAGAAGTCACTTTCATAAGGGAATCCTCTGCAGCCCCCTGCTTCTCCAGGAACTCGCTGCCCACAGAGAGGGCCTGGGCAATTTCATTGAAATTGAGTGTATCTGCATCTATGTTCAGCTCGCATCTGAGCCTGCCTCCTCTGGTAAGGGCACTTCTGATCCCCTGAATGCTACCCTTTGCACTAAAAGATGAGTTTCCCGACAAAACATTGCTCCGCTCAATCCTCACCTCATTCAAATTGAATGAAATTCTGCTCTCCGACGCCTTTGTCCTCAGTGGAAAAGCAGGGGTGGAAACCCGTATTGTTGCAGCACTCATATCACCATCCACTGCCCATCTGTTGAGCAGGTGTACTATACCTTTGTCGTTGAGTTTGAAATTGTAGTCCTCTCCAGAGAAGTCGTCGGGAGTAAAGGCATTCCCTTTACTTACCCTTTGGGAAATCCAGTGACTCATAAGGGAATCCCTTTGGATCTGGGGATAGACAATTTGCAGAGAATCAAGCAGGGCGTTCATGCGCTCCTGCCTCATCTTTACCTCGCTGTTATTCAGGTGGGCATTTACATTGAATTCTCCGTTGGAAAGGGTGAGGAAATGTACGCCCTGTCGGGCCATAATCCTGTCTGTAGTGGAAGAGAGGGCTATTGCAGGGATTGAAATGTCCCCTTTGTATGGAAGAATGCTGAACCTGTTGCTGGTGCCGGCAATGCGCAGGCTTATGGAATCAGGTCCTCTGAGGTTAAGCCTTTTTGCTGTAAAGGTTCCCTTGAAAGGCTTTACATCCTTTGATGTGGTGTCAAAAAGGGATGCCTCGTTGCGGCCCGAGAGGAGTATGGAGTTGCCAACCACCTGCAGGGTATCCGCATATTTTATATATGTGGAATCCACCTTTACAAACGCCCCAATCATTTTTGTCCCTTTTGCAATGGTGGTATCCTTTGTGTTTATGTTTGAGCCAAGTTTTACCTCTCCGCCGTAGATGTTGCAGGCAATGTTGCGTGAAGGGATACCCATCTCAACCTTCTGGGCATTGAGGGATCCTTTTATCTCTGCCTTGGCCAGATTATATAGAGTAAGGTTGCTAAGGCGGGACATTACATTAAACTCTGCCGCCATAGAGCCTGTGCCATAAACATCCTCTGCAAGAGGGAGCATCTTTACAAGGGAATCAAGATGTATGCGGCTGTTCATGTACATGTTAAGGTAAGGGTCCCCCTCAAGATCCTTTGCAGAACCTTTGCCGTAAAGGGCAATTCCGTCTCCTTTAACAAGCATCCTCTCTATTGAAACCATTGTAGAATCTGCACAGTCTGGCCTGTAGTGGAAATCTCCGCCAAGGGATATCTCCTCTATTTTCTCCTTTATCCCCTCAAACTCCAGTGAGCTGGAAGGGATATTGAAATGCACATCTGCCTTTGGCAGGGCTCCGGTGGCAAGATTGTAGCTGCCACAGATAGAGGCCTCCAATGAGAGGCGGGTGTCTGTCTTAAGCTTCTTTATATCCGGAACAATGCTCACAGGTACATATTGCAGGGCATCTTCAAGCGGGAACTCTTCAATCTGTGCAGTGAGATTCTCTGTGTAAAGGGAGTCTGCGCAGCCGGTTACCTTGCCGTTAATGAGAAGTGGAATGCCGGCCATTGAAATCTTAAGGTCTTCAAAAGTAACGGCATTTTCACCCCTTTTCCCCAGCTTAACATGACCGCTTATATCCATAGGAAGATTTTCTGCAAGGGACTGGCTTGAGGCCCTTACATTGGTGCGGGTTCTGGCATCAACGGCAAGCCGTCCTTTTCCGGCCCCCTCTATGTTGAGGGTATCTACACAAAAGCGGAGGCTTGTCCTTCCTTTGTTGGGGGTATTGGCACTCACGGCCATATTCAAATGGGAAAAATTGCCTTTCCTTAACCTTATTTTGGAGATGTCATCAGTAAAATTGCCGCTCAGGCTCACATGCTGCATTGCCGCTGAGGCACGCAGCCCCTCTGCCCTGTTGTCAAATACAAAGCGTCCTCCGTTAAGGACAGATATGTTGCGGATATTTATTTTAAAAGGGAGATCCCCCTGCAGGGTATCCTCAGCCACACCCTTTTGGGTGGAATCTGCTGCTACAATATCCCAGTTTGCACATCCGGTAGGGGAGATATATGCATACGCCTTTGGAGAATCAAATATCACTCCCTGAATCTGAACCCTTCCGGCAAGAAGCTTAAAGGGGCTGAAAAGCAAGGTAAACTCCTTAAAGGAGACAAGCGAATCTGCCTGCACCGGCGTGCGGCTGTACTTTACAGAATCCTTAAGATGGCTCTTGGAAACAACGCTTCCGTCAATGAGCCTTACACCCACATGCGGAAAATGTGAGAAAGCTGTAAAATCCACCTCCCTAACAGAAAGCTCTGCATTAAGAGACTTCTGTGCAACCCTTGTAACCGTTTTGGCAACATACGCATCACTTACAAAAAACTCCAGTGCAGCCAGAGCCACAACCACTATGGTAAAAATGGAGGCAATCCCAATGCCCAACCATTTGAAGAATTTTCCTGTGTTCATAGCAATTTGAATACTTACAACAAATTTACGCAAATGCCATTTTATAGGAAAATAAATTATCCATTTCCAATTATTGAAAATCAATAATTGGAAATGGATAATTTGAAAATATGCAAATAGCCCGCTTGATTTGGTTGGCTATGGCTTCCACAAAACAATGGAAGGATTCTCTCCGGCAGGATTGTCCACTACAGATATAAACATGTTATCAGCTGATCCTCTTATAGGAAAAAGCCTATGATCATTAATGTTGATGGCTTTACCTGTTTTTTTGTTGTAGAGGACATAGTAGGTTTCCTGTTCTATGTTAGGGTGCATCAGCCAATATGAGAAACTGATCCAGTTACCGGAGGTAACCAAATTATCCATACGGGTAGCTACTGTGCGGGATGAGTAGATTTCCTGAATCTGTGCGGGAGTGCTGTTTTCATATTCAGAATCTGAAATCTCCAGACCTTTGAAATCTACAACATATTTCACCATTGCCGTATCCGGCTCAATTGAGTAAATGTTATTGCTCATTCCATGGATGAAAAGAGTTTTCTCCCCATCCCGGGTAAAAGCTTTTTCCATAAAGGCAAAATCCCTGGCCATATAGAATGGTATTTGATAAATTGTTGTATCAGAGCTGTATATTGCCAGATTATGATGTGGTCCTACAATACCAAGTGCCATCTGGCCAGATTCCAGCTCAGCTCCATCAGTAAACATAATGGTTTGTGCATCAATGGAAGAAACGCCAAGAAGGTCTCCTGTAGCGGCAGAGTACTCCAAGATTTTCTTTTCTGAGGCAATAATTGTCAACTTATCTTCCTTCTCCTGCAAATAAGCATTGGAAATACCGGTATATTCCTCATTGGCTCTTCCAACGCTGCAGATACGGAACAGAAGATCACCGGTGTTTTTATAACATAAAAGGCTTTTTGAAGACTTGTCAAGGATATAAACTCTTTGGTTATAATAATAGACCTTTGAGATATTACCCACAAGCACTGAGTCTGAAAGATGTATCTCCTTATTAATATTTATTGCAAACGATGGATTTCCGTTGGTAGAAGTATCTACAGAGATGTTTTGTATTTGATCATCTGTTGAGGTACAACTCAGGCAAGATAAAATTGCGGCAACGGAAGCTATGGTAATGGAAACTAATTTTTTCATATTCTTGGTTTTGAAACTATTCTGAAAATTTGAGAGAGGATATAGATACCCAAACCATATACTATAGGAATAAAGGCGACTTTTATCCCTGAGCATAAAAGCCAGAAAGGAACACCTTTTGCAGCCACTATGCCGTCCAGTACTCCCAGCATTCCAGAAAAAGCATAGAGGAACCCAAAGGCACAAGCAATTCTCCCAATATTGGTTACCCATGCTGGAGCTTTCCATGCGGCCAAACAAAGGCCAATGAGCAATAAAGAAAGGACACCCATACCAAATGCGCCTCCTTGAATAAAATTAGAATAAGCAATCATACATGTGTATTTTTATTGAATAATGTTTCTGCAAAATTACAGTTTATATGCAAATGTGCCTTAGTTAAAACCCCCTCACAACGTGCAGAATCCCTCTGAAGTGTATTGTGGGTAGATTTTATCATTATCTTTACAAAAGATTACGGGCGAGAAATGAAAAAGAGATTATTGTCTAAAATTGGATTTTGGCTGGTGGCAGTTATAGTACTGTCACTTATATTCAAAAGCGGATGCAGTACTTTTGCCATAGCTTTTTTATATTCTGCAATGATATTGCCGGCAATGCTTCTGGCAAGTCATATGCACAGACAACTCTCATTTGAAAATTTATGGACAGGTATGTGGCATTCATTGTGCTTGTGTGCAGCAGTCCTTACTGCAGCCTATTTGGGAATGGGGGCTTGTGGATGGTATTTGGGAAAGTATTCTGTGGGGAGTATATTCATGTTGAACCCTGTGCTGCTGCTTTTTGTCATTGCTTCATGCTGTATGTTGGAAAGGGTAGTGGAAAAATATGCTTATGCCGGAAATCCGGACGCTGAAAGTGTTGCCCAAACAGTGGAATTCATTTCTGAAAGGAAGAAAATAGAGATAGAAATATCCCGCATAAAATATATAGAATCCAACGATACAGAAGTATGGGTCCGTTGCTTGGACGGAGAATCATACAGAACAAAAATGAATATCTCCAGATGGGAAGCCGTACTTGGTGAGCGTTTTGAACGTGTACACCGCTCATATCTGGTAAACAAAGCTGTCATTACCGGAACAGAAGCCAATCAGGTTCACATAGGCTCAGAGATCCTGCCGGTCTCCAGAAAGTATAAAGGGCAGAAATCAAATAATCTCTACTCCCCTCATACTGTAAAACCCTTATAATCAGGTGTGAAAAAATCTCCCTTTCTGCACAGGAGAATTTAAAATCAATGTAAGTGCCAGAAACATAGTAAGATAAGTAAGGTAAAGATTTTTTATAGGTGTGCTAACACATTATCCATTATAATACCTAACTTTACAAAACACACAACAAGCACAGGCATGAAGGTATATATAGCAGCAATATGTTTCATAATATCAATTGTGGGATGTACTCAACACAATGATGAAACAGTAAAAATCTTGGAAAAAGCAGAACAATACATAGAGCAGCATCCCGACAGTTCTCTCCATCTCCTTAATACTCTTCACCTGAAAGATCTTTCAACCCAGAAAGACAAAGCAAAATATGCCTTGCTAAAATCAATGGCATTGGACAAAAACTACATAGATGTAACAGAAGATTCATTAACCTCCATAGCATTGGCGTACTACAAAAAACATGGCACACCAGACGAAAAGCTTAAGGCATATTATTATCAGGGGAGAGTATGTATAAATGCCAAAGACTATGAGGCTGCAATGGATAACTATCTTCTTGGAGAGAAGTATGCAGATAAT
>JAZNUT010000005.1:0-240528 GCA_045592425.1 Candidatus Egerieisoma sp. | reverse complement strand
CACAAACTCCACGTCTTTGAGGACAAGCATCCAGTGCGCGTGATTTTGATTTCTCTACAATCACCTCGCGACCGTTGCGTACTAACTGTTGAATTGTTGGCATAATTTGTTGTTAATCTTAACTTTATACAAATACCCGATATTAAATCGGCTTGCAAAGGTATAAATAATTTCTTAAACTACAAGGATTTATATGATTTTTTGGTTTTTTCTGCACAGAGTCTAAAACCCGTTGAGCTGCATATACACTGTAGGGAGCAATAAAATGAAGCCCAACAGCACAAGGAACAGGATGAAAGGCAACACCCATTTGAACCATTTTGCATAAGGGATACGGGCAATCCCCAACACTGCAATAAGGACCCCTGATGTAGGGGTTATCATATTGGTAAATCCGTCTCCAAACTGGAATGCCAGCACAGTGGCCTGTCTGCTCACCCCTATGATGTCTGCGAACGGTGCCATAATAGGGATAGTTATGGCTGCCTTGGCACTTGCAGAAGGGATTACCAGATTTATCATTGTCTGAATTGCATACATAAGTCCCAGAGAGCCCCCCTTTCCGGCATTTCCAAGGGTAGAGGCCATAGCATGGAGGATAGTGTCAATCACCCTCCCTTCCCTTAATATATATACAATGCCTGCAGCCAATCCCACAATGAGGGCCGCACTCAAAATATCCTTGGCCCCCGCCATAAGCTCATTTACTATTGAGTTTCCCGACAATCCCATAGCCACACCGCTCAACACACCCAAAGTGAGGAAGAGTGCTGATATCTCACCTATGTACCACCCGAATCCAAGGACTCCCACCACCAGATACACGATAGTGAAGCCCAGCAGTCCCAAAATATAAAAATGGACAGATTTGCGCAGAGCTGCAATGCTGCACCCCACAAAGGCAAACGCAATTACCGGAAGAAGCCAGGGTGTATGGAATTTCTCCGCCCCTACAGACAAATATGTACTTTTACCATATACAACAGTAAAGGCCACGACTGCAACGGCTGCAATGGCAAAGGAAATCCAGGATGATCTGTTGGTATAATACTCCACGCCCCCTCCATGCTCTGCAATATGCTCCCTCCAATGGGCATCGGCACTGTACATAATGGACTTTTGCGGATTCTTCTTAACCTTGTTTGCATAAAGGAGAACCATTGAGATGGTAACAACATTCAGGACAACCCAGCAGAAAAACCTGTATTCCATACCAGAAAACATTGGCAAACCCGCCAGATCCTGGGCAATTCCTATAGTGAACGGATTGAGGACAGCTCCCGCAAAACCCACATGGGCTGCAACATACACCATACACACACCCACTATTGAATCATACCCCATGGAGATGGCCAACGGCACAAGGATAACCACAAAAGCTATTGTCTCCTCACTCATTCCAAACACAGCCCCAAAAATACTGAACATAAGCATAATGAGAACTATCACCACATTGTTTACACCTACCCTTGCCAATGCCCTGTTCTTCTCCAGACGGGTCACAAACTTGAGGAATGAAAAAATTCCGGCATCAATTGCCCTGCTTTTGTTCACCACCCAGAATGCGGCTCCAATAACAAGAATGAAACAGATAATGCCGCTCTGCCCGGTAAACCCGTTGTAGAACGCCTCCATCACCCTCCACCATTGCCCATGCGCCTGCACATGGGCAAATTCCACCCCATGGGAGCCTGCGGCATCTTTAACATACTCGCCACCCGGCAAAATCCATGTGGATATTGCACATACTACAATAATTGCAAAAATTATAACATAGGTATTGGGAAACTCCCTTTTTTTTCTGCCCATATGACACCATTAATATCTTCCGATGCAAAAATACCCAAGTCAGTTCACAATTACAATAACCCTTTCCCTAACAGAAGTATTTTCATTACTTACCACCCATATCTCGCATCTCCCCACACCTTTTGTAGTAATCAATCCTGTCTGATCCACTGTTGCCACCTTTTTATTTGAAGTGTACCACAAAACAGATTTGTCGTATGCCGTTTCCGGAATGACATCAACGCCGCACTGGTGGACAGCCCCTATGTTTCCCGGTGCGTAACTTATCAGGGCAGGATAAACCCAAAGCTGGGTGACCCTATCCAAAAGGGCACTGTTATCAACACTTATACTGTTCTCCAATTGGGAAACATCCCCAACAAAACAGACACAAACATTTTGCTGCACATTCCTATAAACATTACAGTCTGTATCCGTCCCCAAATAAAATCTGTATATGATTGTCCCTTTTTTTGCTTTTGATACCAAATCACACTCCATCTCAATATAGCTGCTCACACTCCGTCTGTGCTCATCCAAAAGATTGGCCTTCCCTTTGTTCCCATTACCTGATGCAACTTCACCCTGTACATTCTCAAACATATAGAACTCCACCCCTTGTGTAGATATTCCCGACAATTCTCCCCCCTGCAAAGTTCCCCCTCCAACCACCTGAGTTGCCACATTTGTCTTGAAAAGGGCCCCTTCCACCGGCACATTCTTCAATGAAACCTTCTTTACAGTAAGCTTGGTATTGGAATTTACCCTTGAAAAGTCACACACAAGACGGATCTTCCCCAACAATCTGGAGAGTCCCATATCAAGTGGGGCCCCAACAGAGAGGTTCACATTTTCCAATTTGCCACTCAACAGTCTCCCCCCTTTCCCATTCTGCAGCACAGCCATATCTTCACCTTTAAAAACAAGAGACTCCAGCTCCTGCACCGTTGTACAATCCAGCTCCTCTCCCCAGTTTGCCACAGCATATATTGTATATTTCATATTTGTAAAAAGGAGTACATCCTCAAAGGAGATACTGTCATTGTGGAAATACTTGCTGTAAAGGAGCAATTTGTCGGGATTAAAAATAAAAAGATTCATATCCTCTATCAGCGACTCATCCAATGGGGTATCCCCTTTGGTAAAAGGGCCCCCCTCCACAAATCTGAGGTTCAGAGGACATTTCTCTCCAGGGCCCTCCACTACAGGGATATTGCCCAAATCTGTACACGCTGCCATAAATAGTGCGGAGGCACACAAACAATAGATTAGATTTTTCATTTTTTAGGGCGATATTATCTGTTTTCCCAAAATATTCTTTTCCAAAAAAGAAAAATCCTCACCCCTGCCTTAAAATTTTTCTTTTTTTGGCAGAAGCGAGGATTGTCAATTTATGAAAACAGATAAAAATCTGCTTACAACGCCATTAGAATAAGGATTTGAGGTGTAAGCACCCTTAGGAACATCACCAACGGATAAACTGTCGCATATGAAACGGCCTGCTGGTTGATTGGCGACACCGAGTTTGAGTATGCCAGTCCAGAAGGGTTTGTACCGCATCCTGCAATCAGACCCATAAGCTGGAAATAATTGAATTTGAATACAAATCTTCCAATTGCAGCACCGGCAAGCATTGGCACCAATGTTATGATAAGTCCATAACCGATCCATGCAAATCCACCCTTGTTCACTACTGTATCAACAAAGCCTGCGCCGGAGGCAATTCCCACTGCAGCAAGGAACAACGAGATACCCACCTCCCTGAGCATCATGTTCGCACTCAAAGTTGTATATGTTACCACCTTGAATTTATATCCAAAACGGCTTATAAGGATTGCAACAATCAGCGGACCTCCTGCAAGACCCATCTTAACCGGTTGTGGCATACCTGGCAGCATAAATGGCATTGAACCAAAAATCACACCTACAGCTATACCCAAGAAGATTGCAAGAAGATTTGGCTCTCTGAGCTGTTTTGATGAGTTACCCAACATCTTGGCAAAGCTGTCCAATTTCAACTCGTCTCCTACTGCAAGGACACGGTCTCCAATCTGAAGCTCAAGATCGGGAGCGGCAACAAGATCTATACCGGCACGGGTTACCCTTGTAACATTTACTCCAAATACAGATCTCACCTTAAGCTCACCCAAAGTTTTTCCGTTAATCTTATGTTTGGTTACAATAATCTTTCTTGTTGCCATCTGGCTGTCCATCTCTGTCCATTCGTCGGCACTCATATCAACAAGCTCACCAAAGAATGCGATGATCGGCTCCATATTGGACTCTACTGAAATTACAAGCAGCTTGTCATTTTCAAACAGTTTTGTGCCGGAAGTCGGAATCTCCACATGGCCGTTCGACCTGCAAAGCCTTGACACTACAAAATCCCTGTCTATAAGGTTATGCAGCTCCTCTATGGTTTTACCCAAAATTGCACTGTTCTTTACTGTAACAGAGTATTTGGTTGCCATTTTTGCAGAGTCTGCATTTGAACTGGTTGCCTTCTCCAACTCTTTCTCCATAGTCATTCCAAACAATCCCTTGATAACTACTATAGACATTACAATACCAACAACTCCCAACGGATATGCCACTGCGTAACCCATTGCTATTGAAGGATCCGCAACTCCTATAGCCTCAAGGCAAGTCTGCTGTGCAGCACCAAGGCCTGGGGTATTTGTAACAGCTCCACAAAGGACGCCAACCATAGTAATAAGACTTGTTCCTGTTACAAGGTGTATCACATACGCCAAAAGGACACTGATAAACACTGTTATTACCGCTACAGCATTGAGTGTAAGGCCACCTTTTTTAAATGAGGAGAAAAATCCTGGACCAACCTGAAGACCTACTGAATAGACAAACAGAATAAGTCCGAACTCCTTGATGAACTGAAGAATGTTGGGCTCCACTGTAAGGCCGAAATGGCCTGCCACGATACCTACAAACAAAATCCATGTGACACCCAATGAAACTCCGCAGATTTTAATTCTGCTCAACAATACACCCAAAGCTGTCACTCCGCACAATACAAGGACAGAATGGGCGATTGACATGCCTGTAATCAATTCACTGAACCAATTCATATATAATGCATATTAAAAATTGTGGGGGCAAAGGTAATTATTTTTTTGCCCCCACAAAACTATGTTATTATCTAACTTGACCCCTTCTGAATGCAGTCAAGAGCTGTTTTAGGTCATCAATCTGATCCATAAGCTTTTTACCCATATCGGTATCCCTTACCAGCTTCCTCTTCTCCATGAACTCAACAACCTTGGTCTCTGAAATGATATCCTTCCCCTGCTCTATTGCAATCTGGGTGGATTCAAAAGATTCGTGCTGCACCAGCCTCAACCCATAAGAGTTGTAAATCAGGGTATATCCTGCAATTCCTGTCTCCTGCTGGTAAGCTTTGGAGTAGCCACCATCAATCATAAGAAGTTTGCCACCCGCCTTTATAGGGCTCTCACCTTTGGAGGTCTTTACCGGAATATGGCCGTTGATAATGTGGGAAGGCTCCCCCTCAACACCAAACTCCTTAAGGATCATCTCACAAATCTCCTTTTTGTTCTTAAGGATGTTATACCACCCTTTATGCTCCTTCTGCGCCTCTTTATCTGAAAGGAAATAGCGCTCAAATGTAGCCATCCTGTTCTTGTCAAACGGAGGGGAAACAGGGCCGCACCACAAATACCACATAAAGTCCTGGCCGTACAGCTTGGCACTCTTGTTCTCATTCTCAAAATATGCCTGCCTTACAATCTGGTCTATCTTGTCAAACAGTGCCTTGCCGGCATACTCTTTCCCTTGGATGTTCATTGAGCGGAACGAGCCGTCCTCATTCAACGGAACGGAACCATGGTACAACAGGTTGGAGTTCCTTACCAGATACAACGCACCATGAGAATAAAGCAGCTGCATATGTTTGGCCAGATGGGCACTGGTCTCAAAGTTATGTGTCAGTTTCTCTATAACAATCTTCTCCTCCGGCGTAAGGGCATAAGGATTATTAGGGTCTATCGTCTGGAAATCAGTATCTCTCAAAGGATACTCCTTCCCGTCCAATGTAATTGTCCCCTTCTTTTGGTCTATCAGATGCAACAGATCCCTGTCCTGCATCCCAAACTCCTTCCTCCTCTTTATAATCTCATGCTCCAGCTTGAACTGAATTATGGTTATTGCCTTGTGCATCTGAGCTATGAGTCTGGCCTGCTTTTGGGTGAGCGACTCTGCCTCAGTGCCCTTTGGTCTGAAGATGGTGCAAGGATCATCTCCATACACATCCATTACAAATGTTACCAAAGGCAACAGATTTATACCATAACCCTCCTCCAGAATCTTGAAATTGGCGTATCGGAAACACATTCGCAGCACATTGGCCACACAAGCCTGACTTCCCGCAGCGGCACCCATCCACACAAGGTCATGGTTACCCCACTGGATATCCCAATTGTGGTAGTTCTCCAGATAATCCAATATTATATGTGAGCCGGGACCCCTGTCATAAACATCTCCAATAATATGGAGTGAGTCTATTGTGAGTCTCTGTATAAGGTTGCAGATGGCAATGATAAAATGGTCTGCCCTCCCTGTGGAGATAATTGTCTCCACAATGGCAGTTATATAATCATGTTTGTTTGCCTCTCCACTTTTTGACTCATGCAAAAGCTCCTGTATGATATACTCGTACTCCGCCGGCATAGCCTTGCGCACCTTTGAACGGGTATATTTTGTAGAGACATTGGAGCACACCTGCACAAGTCTCATAAGAATAACCTTATACCACTCCAACAGATGTTTCTCCTTCTCCCTGTTCTTAATCAGTTTGAGTTTCTCCTCGGGGTAATATATAAGAGTACACAACTCACTTTTTTCAGACTCCCTTAAAGTATGTCCAAAAATATCCTCAACCTTTCTCTTTATTACTCCCGATGCATTCTTGAGGACATGTCTGAACGCCTCATGTTCACCGTGAAGGTCTGTGACAAAATGCTCTGTCCCCTTAGGGAGATTGAGTATTGCCTCAAGATTGATTATTTCTGTACTTGCAGCCTGAATTGTAGGAAAACTCTTTGCCAACAATTGCAGGTATTTGAGATCCCTCTTCATTTAATGTCTATTTTTTGTCCAACTGACGCAAAATCTCCTCAACACCACGCTCAAGCTGAGGATCTTTCCCCTCAATTCTGTCTTTGAATGTATTTTTTACATAGATATCGGGAGCAACACCTGTAAACTCAAGGTCTTTACCGTCCAAAGAGTAACAGCCCCATGCAGGAAGACGCAAATATGTACCGTCTATCAAACCTGCTCCTGTAGTAAAGATAATCCAGCGGTAAGTCTCGGTACCCACCAAAGTGGCAAGGCCAAGGGTCTTGATACCATTTGATGTAACCTCCGCATCTGAAAGGCTCCTCTCATTCACCAAAGCCACAATTGGAATATCTCCAGGAGTTACATTAGGATGAGAATTTGTCTTGTTGTCCCTGAATGCCCAGGTATAGTGTTTTTTCTGGCTGATGAAATCCAACACCTCTTTATGCACATTACCACCGTTGTTGTAACGCAAATCAAGGATAAGAGCCTCCTTGCCAACCATTCTTGTATGCATATCCTTAAGGAAAGCATCCAAATCACCGGCACTCATTGCCTTCATATGGGTATAGGCAATGCGTCCTTTACCAAGTTTCTCAACTTTGGCTCTACAGATATCCTCCCACTG
Source organism: Candidatus Egerieisoma sp. (assembly GCA_045592425.1). Taxonomy (GTDB): domain Bacteria; phylum Bacteroidota; class Bacteroidia; order Bacteroidales; family UBA932; genus Egerieousia. The sequence goes on along the minus strand of JAZNUT010000005.1, from coordinate 233,015 downwards.
GTTGTACAACAGGTTCTTGAGCTCACCAAATGAGATTGTATGCAATTTTACATCAAACTCCTTTCCTTTTCTGCTGAAAGTGAATTTCACCTCAGGAGTCTCTACAGAAGAGGCAAGATAACTCTCCCTGTTGGCTGCCGCATTCACTCTCTTGCCATTTACCGCAACAAGGACATCACCCTTCTTCACATCAGCATCCACACTGTGTGCAGGGGAACCTGCAACTATCTCCTCAACCATATAAGGATTTGCAGTGCTCCATACAATACCTGTCTCAGCACTATATACTCTGGTCTGAGGTTTTGGCTGCTCTATACCCTGACCGCTTCTGAAACCGAGGTGTGAAGAGTTAAGCTCACCCAACATGTCGTTGAACAAAGTTGAAAGATTTGCCCTGCTCCTTACATTTGGCAAGAATGAGGCATAATAATCTCTCTTGGCTTTCCAGTCAGTTCCATGGAAGTTAACATCATAGAAATTCTGGTCCATAAGGCCCCAAGCCTCATAATACATCTGGGAGAACTCATCCTTAAGGTTCTTCTCTACAGATTTCTTTATGGTAGCAACTTTATTTGCCCTAAGTTGTCTCAAATCTATTTTGTAGATATCAGCACCGCTTACGGCAAACAGGTCATTGTCTGAGTTGATAAATGTACCACGTTTAAGATCCTTGATTGGTTTTGGCTCGGCATACGGATCTGAAATCTCCAAAGCCTGAACACCCTCTCTGCCGGATACCAAAAGCCATGCTTTATCTTTGCTCTTGAAAGTATATAGTGAGAAACTGCCTCTGAAATTCATCTCCTCCAATCTGCTGAAGATATCATTGAAATCTACCTTAACCTCTGGAGCAGGCTGGCCCTTGGCCTTATCATTTGCCTCAGGAGCAGGTGCCTCAAACAATTTGTCATACACATCAGATTTGAACGGTTTTGTTGTGTAGTCCAACAAAGGCAATCTATATACTCTGCTTGCACCGCCACCACGAGGGAATGTAGTTCCGTAAAGGTTGGCTGTCAGATATATGTATTTTCCACAAGGTGAGAATACCGGTCTCCCCTCACTGCATGCAGAGTTTGTGAGGTTATGCAATTTCTTCTCCTTGAATGAGTACATGTAAATATCTCCCTCAAACAGATTCATAGCCTCAAATGCAAGGTATGAATCATCGTATGAGAAGTTGAGGGTATATCTGGTGTATGACCAGAACTCTGCGTCTGCTATTTTCTCAACCGAATTGTCTGCTGTATTGAGAACCATTACAGCGTCATTACCTTTCACAAACGCAATTTTGTCCTTTTTATGAGACATGCTCAAATTCTTTATGTTGCAATCTGCTTTGCAAAGAAGTTTCTCAGGAGCAGAACCGTCACCTTTAATGCTATACAAGGCTGTAAAACCTTTATTGGTTCTTGTATAGTAGATTGTATTGTTGTCCTTACCCCAAACTATCTCATCAACCCTCTCATCTGCAGGGGTCTGCAACTGATGCTGGTATTTGCCCTCCGCATCACCAACATACAAAAGGCCTCTTATAGCCATGGCAAACTTCTTACCGTCTGGAGAAACAGCCACACTGCTTGGAGCCACATCTGCAAATTTGCGCTCTATATCCACATTGTTGTCGGCAATTGCAATCTGAGGAACTGTAACCTTACCTGTAGCCATATCCATATAGTGGATCTTGTACTCAAGGATGAACACCATAGCATCTCCACCAAATGCCAAAGAAGGGTACTGTACAGACTGGTTGTATGAGGTCAACTGCACAGGCTGGCCGCCTGCATTGTATTTTACAATGTTTGACTCCTTGTTGAACTGGTCTGTAACATAGTACAAGTTACCTTTCTTGTCAACCATAGGCCAACTGTCCTTGCCCTCGTACGAGGTAAGCTCCTTGTAAGCTTTTTTTGCAGGATTCCAGCTCTTTATGTTAGGATTATGGTCTCCCACATACCTTTTTCTTGTAGGGAAATTGTAACTCTCGGTAGATTCATTGAAATAAAGTTCTCCGGTAACAGGGTTCTCTACAAGGTTTGTAATTGTATTGAAATAGTGTCCGAAAAGTCTCTCAGGGGTACCACCTGCCAAAGCCACCTTATAAGTGGTTTTTGTGTTTGCCCTGTTGCTCTCAAAATAGATATATTTGGAATCTTTGCTCCAACCTACAGGAACATCATTTCCCTCATGCCAGGTAAGTCTTTTAACCTCACCACCGTTTACAGGGACAACATAAACATCATTGTTTCCCTGTATATCTGAGGCAAATGCCACATATTTGCCACAAGGGGAAATCTTTGGACTGCTCTCGGAACCACCCAAAGATACAAGCCTCATGGCAAGGCCGCCCTCTGCAGGAACGCTGAAAATATCTCCGTCATAAGAGAAATATATTGTCTTTGCATCGGGAGACAATGTAGGATTATATGGGAAATACAAAGTCTCTGCCATTGCACCTAAAGGCAACAGGCATAAAAGGAAAATTAAAAGTTTTTTCATATGAGTAATATTTATTCTGTTTCCAGATTTGTTTCAGACTCTAAAGTTAATATTTTTTTGGCAACAACACTCAAATACACAGTTCTTATTACCAGGTGAATCATATAACCCACCCAGAGCGACTGCACTCCAATGGAACGGTTGAATAGAAAATAGCACAAAAAGAAACCCACAACCGCACAAAGCATGGAGTTCCTTATATCCTTTGTGGCAGTGGCTCCAATATAGATTCCGTCCCAGGTAAAGGCCACACAGCTGACCAACGGCATAATGAGAAGCCATGGGAGATACTTTGCAGCCTCCCCCGTAACAACAGGATCTTTAGTCATAAGCTCCACAAGCCAGCCGCCTCCAACCCAATACCCGAATGTTGAAACCACCCCTATTCCAATGCACCAGTAAAAAATCACCCTCACTGCCCATCTTAGGGACTTCTGGTCCTTTGCCCCTATGAATCTTCCCGACAAAGCCTCTCCCGCATACGCAAAACCATCTACAAAATAAGAGTAGAGCAGCATGAGCTTCATCATGATGGAACTTACAGCCAACTCCACATCCCCATAACCAGCGGCCAATGAGGTAAGCCCTGCATAAATGAACAGGAAGCTCAATGACCTTACAAAAAGATCTGCATTAAGCATGAAAAACCTCTTTACATACTTGAGCTTGACATTATTGCGGATATCTATATAATGGAAGAACTTCCTGTAATATACAACCATAAGGGTTATAGCCAGTGCCAGGCCCGTATATTGGGCAACCAGAGTACCCCACGCAATGCCCGCAAAACCCATTCCGGCAAAAAAGGCAAAGAAAATGCTGGCCGCCACATTCATAAGATTTACAGTAACATCCACCGCCATAGGGCTTACGGCATTCTGCATACCAATAAAGAACCCCTTGAACACATTGAGTGACAAAGTGGCCGGAGCTGCCCATATCCTTATAAAGAAATACTCCCTTGCCAAAACCTCAACCTGCTCTGAGCACTCTATAAAGGCAAATGCAACATTCACATACAAATACTGTATGGCTATGAACAACAAGGCAAATCCAAGAGCCGTTGCCATTCCAAGGGCATAGGTATTCATGGCTTCCTTAAAGTCCCGTCTGCCGTATGCCTGAGCCACCATACCGCCGGTTCCCATACGGAGGAAACCCATATTCCAATATAGCAAGTCAAACAGCATTGAGGCTATAGCTATGGCACCCAACACCGTAGCATCACCCAGCCTGCCGGCAATGGCAGTATCCACCATACCCACAAGGGGGACAGTGATATTTGCTAAAATGCTTGGGATTGCCAGTTTTAGAACTGTCCTGTTCATAGGATATTACCTGTACTTTGTCTGCTCATCCAACATCCCCAGATAGGATTCATACCTCTCTACAGATATCTCCCCATTTTCAACCGCCTCCTTTACAGCACATCCCGGCTCATGGGTATGTGTACAAGGGGCAAAACGGCAATTGTCCTCTATGCGGAGCATCTCGGGGAAATATCCGCTCAACTCCAGTTGTGAGACATCAACCAGACCAAACCCCCTGATACCTGGAGTGTCAATAACAAAACCGCCGGTGCTTATAGGGTGCATCTCATAAAATGTGGTAGTGTGCTTGCCCTGCAGGTGATATGCGGAAATCTCACCAACCCTAAGATTGAGGGCCGGATCCAGGGCACTTATCAGTGACGACTTCCCTACTCCCGACTGTCCCGAGAAAAGGACCACCTTATCTTTACAACTCTCCCTAATCTGATCTATTCCCAATCCGGTGGCAGCAGAACTCTCAATCACATTATAACCCGCATTCACATAAATATCCTTGAACGCCTCCACCATGTCCAACGCCTGCGGGGAATAGATATCCATTTTGTTGATGATAATGGTGACAGGGACATTATAGGCCTCACAGGTTACCAGAAAACGGTCAACAAACTGCAGTTTCACCTCCGGCAGCTCCACTGTCACTATGAGGAAAACCATATCCAGATTGCTGGCAATCACATGTGATTGTCGGGATAAATTTGTAGATTTCCTTATAATATGGTTCTTGCGGGGAAGGATGTTCCTTATTGTGGCAAGCTCCCCCTCATTCCTCTCATATTCAACTACATCCCCTACAGCAATGGGGTTGGTGGAATTGAACCCCTTTAGCCTCAGCCTGCCCTTTATCACAGCAGGAAAAAGTTCCCACTGGGGCAATTTGGAGAGCATATAATGACTTCCTGTATGTTTTACTACCGTTGCAGTATTTGTTTTATCCATAATATAAGTAAAAATGCGAATGTGTAAAGATAGCAATTTGTGTAAAAAACAATTAACTTTGCCCAGTAAAAAAGTAAAAAGGGATATATGTTTACAATTGATGAACTGGACAAATTTGTAGAGAACGGACTGGCTGCCCTCAACCACAGGATGGAACCAAAAGAGCTGTATGAACCTATTGAGTACATGATTTCCATTGGAGGCAAGAGATTGCGTCCGGAGTTGTGCCTGCTCACATACAACCTGTTCTCAGACAAAATAGAGAAGCCTATCCTCTACCCCGCTCTGGCATTGGAGATTTTCCATGGCTTTACCCTTATCCATGACGATATTATGGACAAGGCGGAGATTCGCCGCGGTCAGCAGACCGTGCACAGAAAATGGAATGACAATGTAGCTATCCTAAGCGGTGACGTTATGAGTATTCAGGCATACCAGCTGATTGCACATGCACCTCAGGAGGCACTTCCACAAGTTCTTGCGCTGTTCTCAAAAACTGCAGCCCAGGTTTGTGAAGGGCAGCAGTATGACATGAACTTTGAGAATATCCCTTACATTACAATGGAGGACTATATCTCAATGATAAGTCTAAAGACCGCAGTTCTCATTGCCTGCTCAGCAAAAATGGGAGCACTTATTGCCGGTGTGGAAGAGAAAATCGCTCAAGCCCTATACGATTTTGCATACTCGCTTGGAATAGCATTCCAGATTCAGGATGACTTGTTTGACACCTTTGGACAGGGGAATGTATTCGGGAAGAAAATTGGAGGGGACATCCTCAACAACAAGAAAACCTGGCTGTTGGTTGAGTCTTTCAAAGTGGCTGACAATGCACAGAGACAGCAGTTGAACAATATTATGGCAATGGGTGCGGAGCAGGGAGATGAGAAGATTGCCGCAATGCAGCAGATGTACAACACCCTGGGAATTAAAGAGGCTGCAAACAAAGCCATAATGGAGTACTACAACAAAGCTCTTGAGATTATTGGCAAAATAGAATTCACCCCTGCCCAGATGGAGCAATTGGGCAAATTTGCAGACAAACTGATAAAAAGGATCAAATAGACTACCACATACTGATATGGAACTGGAGATAATGGCCCCTGCGGGGAACTTTGAGTGCCTTATGGCAGCCATACAAGGTGGAGCCAACTCAATATATTTTGGAGTGGGCAACCTTAACATGCGCTCCCACTCGGCAAACAATTTTAACCCTAGCGACATTTACCGCATAGTTGAAATATGCAAGGAGCATGGAGTAAGATCTTACCTTACCCTCAACATCATCATCTACAATGATGACCTTGAGCCTATGCGCCATGCCTTGGATGAAGCCAAAAGGGCTGGTGTTACCGCTGTAATTGCCTCGGATATGGCAGTTATCTCGTACGCCCGCCAGATAGGTGTTGAGGTTCACATCTCCACTCAGCTTAATGTTTCTAACTTTGAGGCTGTAAAATTCTACGCACAATTTGCAGATGTTGTGGTACTTGCCAGAGAGCTTACCTTGCCGCAAGTAAAAGAGATAAAGAGGAGAATTGTAGAAGAGGGAATTAAAGGCCCTGGCGGGAAAGAGGTTCAGCTTGAGATGTTCTGCCACGGAGCATTGTGCATGGCTGTATCGGGCAAATGCTATTTGAGCCTGCAACATTACGGTGCCTCTGCCAACAGGGGAGCCTGCTACCAGTTGTGCCGCCGCGGCTACAAGGTTACAGACCTTGAGACCGGAATTGAACTGGAGGTTGACAACAAATACATAATGTCTCCAAAAGATTTGTGCACCATTGAGTTCATGGACAAAATAATAGATGCTGGAGTATCTGTGTTCAAGATTGAGGGACGTGCCCGCAGTGCCGAGTATGTTAAAAAAGTAACTGCTGCCTACAGAGCTGCTGCCGATGCCGTTATTGCCGGAACTTATACCCCTGAATATGCAGCAGAGCTTAAAGCAGGAGTTTCTGAGGTATTCAACCGCGGATTCTGGGACGGCTATTATCAGGGTGCACGCCTTGGAGAGTGGAGCGACGTCTATGGCAGCAAGGCAACCAAAAAGAAAACTTATGTGGGTAAAGTGACCAACTACTTTGCAAACATTGGGGTGGCAGAGATTCTTGTTGAGACCGGAGAGATAAATGTAGGGCAGAACATCCTTATCATTGGCCCATCTACAGGGGTAATTGAAATGCAACCCCAGGAGATACGCGTAGATCTTGCCCCTACCCAGAAAGCTGTTAAGGGCGAGAAATGCTCAATTGCCGTACCTGAAAGGCTCCGCAGATCAGACAAAGTATATATCTTTGAATAATACCCGGCGGGCCCTGCGGCCCGCTTTTTTTTGCAGACACAGGGCAGAAATGTTCCCCAGAAAAAACTTGATTATGCACAATATACATCTACCCTTAAGGCACTACATAGAGGCAGAGATTTTGCCCCGTTACAACAATTTTGATGCAGCCCATCAGCTCGGGCATGTAGAGGAGGTAATCCGCGGCAGCCTGCAGCTTGCCGCGTACTATGAGGTGGACCTCAACATGGTCTATACAATTGCCGCATACCACGACACAGGTCTCTGTGAGGGGAGGGAGAAACATCATTTGTCATCGGGAAGAATACTCAGGGAAGACTCTGTTTTGAGAAGTTTCATGCTTCCCGACAATTCCCATGGAAACTCTGCGGAGACAGCACCACTTTTTACCCCTGAACAAATTGAGACAATGGCCCAGGCAGTGGAGGACCACCGAGCCTCCAGCTCCCATGAGCCACGCAGCATCTACGGAAAAATTGTGGCCGAGGCAGACCGCATCATAGACGGCCCAACCATTGTCCGCCGCACCATCCAATACGGCCTCACCCACTACCCACAGCTCAACAAGGAGGGCCACTACCAACGCTTTATAGAACACATGGCAGAAAAATACGCCTGCGGCGGCTACCTCCGCCTCTGGATTCCAGAGTCTCCCAACGCTACCCGCCTGGCCGCCTTCCAGAAAATTCTCAAAGACCCAGATGCCACCAGGAAAATGTTTGAGAGGGAGTGGGAGAAATAATTCTCCACTCCCCCTCTTCAATATTTTACTTGTGGGGAACAAATCCGCACTATTTTGTTCCCCTAATGCATAACAAGATAACTCCCTTTTTGGAAATCTTATTTCGGCTCCTTCCACGAGTGTGGGATAACCACTGGCGGGTGAGTAGGCACAAAGTCTTTTAAAGTGTCCTTATTATTGGAAGGGGCATTCGTATCCCCTTTGATATTGCCTTTTCTGGCAGCACTACAAGAACACAAACATGCCAACATCAATATTATGATTGCGGCCCCTTGTAAGTTTTGCAAACTAATTCTCTTTTTTAGCATCTCTCCATGATTTATTATGTACAACTGGTGGATGTAGTGGCCTGTACTGTACTACAGACGGTGATTTTGTGGATACTGCTGCCGAGGTCTTGCGATTTACTGCGTCATATTCAACAAATTTCTCATAATCATATACCCATTCCGCACCATAGGCCAATTTATGTATTCTGTAATAGATTGCTTCTCTTGATGGTGCATTGAAGCCGCCGGTATTGTATCTCATGATACTGTTCTCTGTTGGGCGCCATACTCCACTCCAATATGTGAGACCTCCCTCAAATATGCCCAAGCCATCATTCGCGTATCTGGTATCATCAAGGAATTTCTTCCATCTTACTTGTGTGGAATCACTGGTGAAATCAACATTTTTCCACCAACCCCAATTGCTCTGCTGCTCTCTGATTTGAGTCACATAATCATCTGGCACATTTCCATAGTCTTCATATGCATACTCATCTGCCAATTTTGCAAAACCATGGCCGCAAGCCTCGTGGTGGAGCAATTGGGCAAAGGTTTCCGCATCACCACCTTTAGGGAAATATGAGACAGATACACCCGTGCCGTAATCTGAGCCATTACTCTGAGGATAATACATGTAGCAGGTACCGGCATAGTTATCTGAATTCATGGCAACAATCAGCAATGCCTCATCCATTTCCTCCTCTGAAATAGCTTTAAGTGCATATTGGAATACGGTATTGTCATCTCCACCAACTAGTGTACCGCCACCAAAGAATCCACCTAAAGCTGTACCACTATGTTCATACCCCTCTGTTGCTGATACTACATTCACATAATAAACATTAAAATGGTCTTTGAATGACTTATAAGGTTCTTCAGTAAACAGATTGTTATATATAGTCTCCATATCTGCTTTATATGTCCCATCTGCCACTTGACGATCTGAATATGCATCACCCATTAATACTATATCAATTCCATCACCCTTTGTCGCAGTTTGTAAAATGGTTACCTCTCCATCTTGTGTATAATCAGATGAAATATAAAAATCAATTTCCGGCAAGTCTGTATAACTATACCCTTTAATATAATCCCGATATTTTATCCAATAATTAGAATTCTTATATGCATCAATGAATTGTTCAGGTACAAATATTGTCAAATCCTCAAAATTATATCTTTCATCACCTGGATTGTTATAAACAATAGGAGGAATTATTGCTCTACAATATACTGTTTTAATTTTAGGAGTACTCCACCACTCTGAGCCAAAAGGGTCGTATCCTAAATATTTCATTCTGGCAGATAATGTAACTGTCTCTAAATTTGGGCATTGATTAAATAGATATCCGTAGCCTCCAGCCTGCGTAACATCATCTGAAATAACATATTCTTTAATATCATTATTAAATCCTAATGCTTGATAACCAATACTTTTTACTCCTTTAGGGGTTGTATATTTTTCCTGACCAGCACCCGCATACATTACCAACATTTCATCAATAACCATACTCCTTTTATCATCCTGCACATATTTTCCTGTTATTGTTTCAATATTTGTTGTCCCTTCAAAAGCGTGCCCTGAATATATTTGTTTGAAGGAATCTGGGAAATTCAATTTTTTTAGTGAAGTTGCATAGTAAAATGCATACGATTCAATGGTTTCAACTCCCTCAGGAATAGTATATTCCGTTAAACCAGCACCCGACGCGAATAATATTAAGCTTTTATTTCCAGATTGATCATAATTATCTACTACTAAACATTTTCCATCTGGAGATACAAATTCATTTTCTCCATAAAATGCCTTTATATTTTTTTGCAGCTGAAAGGCATACCCATTAATATATTTAAGCGTGCTTGGCAAATATACATACTCCAAAGAACTTTCAATATGATAATCTGTAAATGATGTAGCTGCAAATGCATGTGCCTCAATACGTTCTACTCCCTCTGGAATAGTAATCACTTTTAGGTTGCTTTGTTCAAATGAAGAATCTTCAATAGTTGTAACACCTTGAGGTATAGTATATTCTGTAATTCCGTATGGTGCAAAACTATACAAAGTATTATTAACAATCAAACATCTGCCATCTTCACTGGCAAGCGGCCCAATAAATTTTTGCAGATTACTGCACATTTTAAAAGGATTTGCACTTGTATATTCCCTTTCAATCTGAAGATACCCACTGTTGATAGTAACCTCAGTAAGGTAATCACAGTTAATGAATGCGTTAAGTCCAATATAATTAACAGAACCAGGAAGGTATATTGATACCAAATTATCCTTTTCTGCAAATGACATTTTACCAATTTTATTCACCGGGCCATCAAATTCAATAACGCCCTTGCCATTTCTATATCCATTAAACACAACATTTGTGTTAAATTCAGCATTAGGCCATCCTGACAATTGTGCATTTAAGGAAATAGGCATCCTATCTGTCGTTGTGTACCAAATCTCATTATCTGGAATTGTACTCGGATCTATTTCAACAGTACAGCTTTGTACAATTTTAACCGTTTGTGTAATATTTCCACCAGTAAGTACTATTGCTCCTTCTCTGGATACAGAATCGGTAGGGAGAATATCAAAATACAACTTCTTTGTTTCCAATCCTCTTGTCTCAACCTGTTTGATCCAAGTAAAACAGCTGTCTGGTATTGTTACTGTAACATCCACATTTGTCTGTATTTCAAAATCAAGGCTACCTCCTTCTGAGTCAAATTCATACTCACTCTTTGCCAATACTATCGCATCCTTCTGGGTCTGGGTTATTGTCAGAGTATCCTGAGAGCCTGTTTTCAGGTTGTTTACATAGATTTGAGTGCTTCTGCTGTCGTAGGTTCCATTTGCATCCACCTGATATTTCAAAGTGTGGGTCTGGAGGCCTTTGGTGGTTATATCATGGAGCCAATCCACGCTTGGAGCCGTTACAGAGAATTCTACATTTGACTGTATCTCCATGGTAATTTCTCCTCCGGCATCATTTATCACATAATCTTTCTTGCTTATGATAAGTGCACCTTTCTCAGACTGATAAACTTTTACCTCCTGTTTGAGGTCTCCGGCTGTAAATGTGATTGCTCCCTCTCTGTTGTCATAGCTGGTGTTTTCTGCAATATTGAATACAAGCTTATCTGTTACCATTGCCTTGGTCTCGGCTTTGGTAATCCAGTCTGCTGAAATTGTGTATTCATAATCTACATTATGGCCTACCTCAATTTCTATTGCACCTCCTGCATTCTCCACATTGTAGCTTGATTTGGCAACAACTATCGCATCTTTCTGGGCCTGGGTTACGGTTACTGTGTCTGCGAGGTTGTTTTCTGCGTTGGTAAAAATCAGCAGTGCAGAGCGGGAATCATAGGTTTCGTTGGCTTGGGCGGTGAAGTAGAATTTGTTGGTTGAGACGGTTCTTGTGGTGTTCTCGGTTATCCATGCCTCTACGCCTTGTGGATATACCATGCTCATTGTGGCGTTCACATTGCTGGCTACTTCCACCTCAAAGCTCTCGCCTTCTGATTTTAGCACATATTCATCCTGGCTTACCACTACGGTTGGGGTTTCGCCTGCCTGATATACGTTTACCGTGTCTTTTAGGTTGCCGCTTGCAAGGTAGATTTGTCCGCTTCGGTTGGCTACTTTGTCATTTGCCGAAATCTCAAATGTTAGGGTTGAGTCTTTGAGGGCTTTGGTCTCTACTGCTGTGATCCAACTCTGTGCATCAGTTGAGATGGTGTGGGTGAATGAGACATTGGATTTGGTGGCTACTTTTATCTGGCCGCCGTCTGCCGGTACCTCAAATGAGGATGCGGTTACCGTTAGGGCATCTTTCTGTTTCTGCTCTACTTTTATGGTTTGGGTTGCTGTTCCTACTTTTATGACTACTGAGGCCGAGCGGTTGTCGGGAGTAGCGTTTTCCTTTACTGTGATGGTTATTGTGGCGGCTCCTGCCACTCCGCTGGTTGGGGCAACGCTGCACCAGCTGTCTGCCTTGGTGTTGATGATTGAGGCGCTCCATGAGGCACTTGCAGTGAAGGACACATTTGTGCTACCTCCTGCCGTTGCTATTACCGGTGCGGTGTTGGTTCCCGGTGAAAGGGTTACTGTTTCCTGTTTTGGGGTGTCAGGGGTTGGGTTGTCGGGTTCCGGTTTGCTGCATGCTGTTACCAATAGAGCAACTGCAAAGAATAGGCTAAGTAGGCGTCTCATAATCATAGTTTTTTGATGCCCACAAAGTTATGTAAAAAGCGGGATATTTACTACCCCCCCCCCCGAATTTATAACTATTTGATTCTGTGTTACTTATGCTCTCCTACCCGCTGATTGGGATTTTACCGGCCAACCGCAACCTTAACTTGTTTTCATCTTTTCATACTATTCCTTATGCTGGTGGTAAGAAGTACTATGAGATTGATTTTATCATAACTGAGAAACACAAAATTTCACCTATTGAGGTTAAATCATCCGGATATAAGTCGCACAAATCATTGGACGAATTTTGTATTAAGTTCTCAGATCGTATAATGAACAAATATGTAATTTACACAAAGGATTACAAACGAGAGAATGGTGTAGTTTACATACCTGTCTATATGACTATGTTCTTGTAAAAAGTCTATACAACCATCCGCATACTTGCGGATTTGGGGGAGTTTATAAAACTTAAAAAATTCATATAAAATGGAAAAGGCAGCCCCTACAGCTGCCTTTTCTGGTATTTTATTTCGCCTCCCTCCATGAGTGTGGGTTTACTTAATCATCTCCAGTACTTTTTCCAGCTGCATATCATTGCGGATGATTGATTCTATGCGGCCGGGGGTGTAGTAGTATTTATATACTATCTCCTCTTCCAGCAAAGGTTTGAACTCCGCTTTCTTAACTCTCAACATCTCTTCTTTGGAGATTTTCAGACTCTTTTCCAAAGCATCAAATTGTGCCTTGTAAGGCTCGTACAAATCCTCGTTTTTTGCAGATTTTATCATCTGGTCCAGCTGGGCCTGGGCAGCACTGCGGCTGTCAAAGTTTTTTGTCGCAGCAAATTTTACAAAATCCTCGTATTCTGCATCTGTAAGTGAGAACTTTGCTGCTGGTGCAATCTGCTTGTGCTTTTTGTAGTACTCAATTGCATATTCCCCAAAGATGTCGTTTGCTACAAGCGAGTATGCCGGGCGGCTGTATGACTCTGCCTGAAGGGTTGTATCAGGGGTGATTCCACCACCATCATACACAGTGCGTCCTTTTACAGTCTTGAAGGCCTTTTTTAGAGAGTCAGGGACAACTCCCACACTGCCGTCCGCATTCCTGTTTGAGTAATCAATTGCCTGTACGCATCTGCCGCTTGGGGTGTAGTATTTGGCAGTGGTAAGTTTGAGGTTGCCGTTATAGCCTACAGGTCTGAACCCTTGCACCAACCCTTTACCGTATGTTCTGTTTCCTGCAATGAGACCTCTGTCCAAATCCTGGATAGCTCCCGCTATAATCTCAGAAGCCGATGCGGAAGCTGAATTTACCATTACTGTTATAGGGATAAGGGTATCCAACGGTTCTGTGGCTGTCTTGAATACAAATTCAGACTCAGGGGTTCTCCCTTTGGCAGAGACAACAGGTGTCCCTTTTGGAAGGAACAATGACAAGATGTTAACCGCCTCATCCACAATTCCGCCACCATTGCCTCTAAGGTCAATGACAAGATGCCTGATTCCCTTCTCTTGCAATCCCTGGAATGCTTTTTTAAAATCTCTGCTGCCCCCCTCTGTAAATGCATCGTATCTTATATATCCTATTGAATCCTTAAGAACTCCACTATATGAGACATCGGGGATATGTACCCTTTCTCTGGTAATTACAATCTCTTTTTTCTCCCCTGTACGCCCTTTTTTTACCAGAAACTTCACCTGGGTACCGGGTTGCCCTTTCATCCTCTCACTGCATTTGTCAACCGGAAGTGGCAGTACGCTCACTCCGTCTATCTCCTCAATTATATCTCCTGCCTCCAGCCCATATTTTACCGCTGGGGAGCCAAGATATGGCTGTGAGATAAGGACACCCACAGAGTCTATTTTGCGGATTACCGCACCAATACCCCCATACGAGGCGGTACGCATCATCTCAAGATCCTCCTCATTTTCGTCGGGAATATACTCTGTATAAGGGTCCAAAGAATTGAGCATGGCATTTATTCCAACATTTGTGAGTTTTTCCACATCTATGGTATCTACAAACGCTGCACTGAGTTCTCTTAGTATATTGTATTGCACCTCCAATGCCTTTCCTGTCTTGAAAGCTGCAGATTGAGCGGAAAGTGTACCCGCCGCAAGGAATGCAAAGGTTGCAATCAGGATGGATTTCTTAAAAATCTTCATAATATTTTTCTCTTTAACAAAAGCAAAATTATACAATTTAGTACCTTTGGGCAAAATTAAACACATTTATATGGAGATTATTTTTGCCACCGGCAATGCACATAAAGTGATTGAGGCACAAAAGGCCCTTGGAGATTCTTTTACACTAATTATGCCAAAAGAGTTGGGCTTGGACCAGGAGATACCGGAGAATGGAGATACCCTGCAGGCAAATGCCATTGAGAAAGCACAGTTCCTTTGGGACAAATTTGGCAAAAGTTGTTTTGCAGATGATACAGGATTGGAGGTTGATGCCCTTGGAGGAGCTCCAGGAGTTTATACAGCAAGGTATGCAGGTCCCGACAAAGGTAGTGATGCCAATATGGCCAAATTGCTTGCAGAACTTGCCGCATTGGAGGGGAAGGGGGAAAATATCTCCCGCAAAGCCCGTTTCCGCACAGTTGTAGCTCTTATCATTGATGGCCAGACCCATATTTTCAATGGGATCCTGGAGGGTAAAATAGCAACAGAAAGGAGTGGCAACGAGGGGTTTGGGTATGATCCGGTCTTTATTCCCGACGGATATGACAAAACCCTTGCAGAAATATCTTTGGATGAGAAGAATGCCATTTCCCACAGAGGAAAGGCAATGAGAGCACTTGCAGAATTCCTTAAATGCTTGCCAAAAGCCAAATAGTTGTACTCCACACCATAAAGCATGGCGACAGTGGAATGGTTGTGCAGTGTTATTCAAATACTGCAGGGCGTTGTTCACTCTATTTCAGAGGTGCAGCAAAGAGGTGCAGCAGTGCATTCATGCTGCACAAACTCAATATTTTGGATGTTGTCACATACAGTAATGGTACACAGTCCATGCCCACCATTAGAGAGATAACAGCCCCATATAACCTGGCCACTTTAAGGAGTGATTTGTACAAGAGCTCAATTGCAATTTTTATAAGTGAGATACTGGGCAAGACTGTAAGGGAGTCTGAGGCCAATCCCCATTTGTACAGCTATATAAGCTCATCAATACAGATTTTGGAGCACCTGCAGGGTGGTGTGGCCAATTTCCATATCCACTTTATAACCCACTTGTGCAAGATGCTTGGTTTCATGCCGCTTGACAACTTCTCTTCCCAGGCACAGATATTTGATATTGCAATGGCAAAATTTATCCCCGAGCCTTATGGTGTGGCCCCGTATGGGAGCCAGCTTATGGGGCAGCAGGAGTCCATGTTGCTCCACGCCCTTATAAACACCCCCTCCACAAATCTGGATACCCTTTACTGCGGTGATAAGGAACTTAAACTGAGCGGCCAGACAAGGATGAATTATGCAAAAAAAATGATTGGGTACATTTCTCACCATATTGGGAACAATATTGAAATAAAATCGTTAGATATATTGCACCAGATTTTCCTATGAACTTGATTAACCACATATTCCTCAGACATTCTGCCAACCGTCTTAAGGAGATTGACCAAAGCAGGAGAGACCCCATGCCATACCAGCACAGGTGGTTCCGCTATTTGATGGAACATGGCAGAAGATCTGCTTTTGGCAAGGAGTATGGGTTTGACAGGATACGGAGCATTAAAGATTTTCAGACAAGGGTTCCAATCCACGATTACAACAAACTTGCACCATATATCCACAAACTGCTGGCAGGAGAACATTACATCCTTTGGGATGAGAAAACAAGGATGTTTGCCAAATCCAGCGGCACCAGTTCAGACAAGAGCAAGTTTATCCCCATCACCGGCGACTCTTTAAAGATAACCCACTACGGCGGATTTAAAAGGATGCTGGCAAGTTATATCAACACATATCCAAAAAGCAGGATGTTTATGGGCAAAGCCCTCACTTTGGGGGGAAGTGTAACTCCTGTCAAAGAGGGGAAGATGGTACAGGGGGATCTCTCCGCCCTTTTGCTGCAGAACTCTCCAAGGATTGTTGAATTTGTCCGCACCCCAAGGAGGGAAACTGCCCTCATAGGAGATTTTCAGCAGAAACTTGAGGCAATCTGCAGGGAGAGTTGTGGCCAGAATGTCACTAATATATCGGGAGTACCAAGCTGGAACCTCATGTTGCTGAACAAGGTGCTTGAATATACCGGGAAAAATGACATTTCCCAGGTGTGGCCAAACATGGAACTGTTCATGCACGGGGGTATTGGATTTGAGCCCTATAGGGAGATTTTCAAAAAACTTGTTCCAAGCAGCGGAATGCATTATCTGGAGAATTACAATGCCTCTGAAGGTTATTTCGCTTTCCAGGATGATGAGAGTATAAATGCCATGCTCCTTACCGTAAATAATGGTATTTTCTATGAGTTTATCCCTATGGATATTCTGCAAGAGGTGCTGGATGGAAAAATAAAGGAGATTCCAACTTTGGCAGAGGTGGTTCCCGGGGTGAATTATGCGATAGTCATCTCTACCATTGGAGGATTATGGCGCTACCTGATAGGGGATTGCGTAAAATTTGTCTCAACATATCCGCACAGAATAGTGATTACAGGGAGAACCCAGCTGCACATTAATGCTTTTGGAGAGGAACTTATGATATCAAATGCAGAACATGCCCTTGCAATTACCTGCCAGGAGTGTGGCTGTACTGTCACAGACTTTACCGTTGCCCCTGTATTTATGGAACTTGGTACCAACTCCCAAACCTCAAAAGGGTACCACAGATGGGCTGTAGAATTTGACCAGGCCCCTGCCGATACCGGACATTTTGCAAAACAACTGGATTACTACCTTACCACCCTCAACTCAGATTATGAGGCCAAAAGGGCAAATGATGCTACAATGCTCATGCTGGATTTGGTAGTGCTGCCAAAAGGCTCGTTCCTCAAATGGATGAAACAAAGGGGGAAAGCAGGCGGGCAGAACAAGGTGCCACGTCTGCACAAAGACCTGAGTTTCATTGAGGAACTGATATCAATATAAAACATAAACGGGGAAGTTGTCAGCTTCCCCGTTATGCTTATTCCAGATACTGGTTTATAATATCCTTGTATTTCTTGGCCAATGCCGGCTGATTATTTTTCTCAAACACATCAGAAATCATGTAGATGTAATAGAGATTTCTCTGCAAGTCCTCAGTAGAAAGGAAATTGCCTTTATACTCTGTAGAGAACAAAGCTATAGACATCTCTGTCTCTGCAAGGAGTTCATCTGCAAGCTTCTCAGCCTTCTCTATCTCCCCGGCACCAAGATATACGGCAACGGCATCCATAATTGACCTCTCTGTCAGTGAAGAGATTACAGAATTGTTGAGCGGCCACATGCTTGCAGGCATAATCTGCTGCATCTTGTCAAGAACCTCAACGGCCCTGGTGCTGTCCCCACCAGCAAGAAGCCATTTGGCGCAGTTTACAATAATGTCCCTTGGAGAGCACAAATTATTGAATGTAAGAAGGTTCTGATAATCCACATTTATTGACGGATCAGAGAAATTCTCCCATTTGTAAACATTCATAATCCTGTCATACAATCTCTCGTCTGCCTGTGTTATCTCCTCACCATGTCCTGTACGGCTCTTGATAGGGACAAACTTGTATGCAAAACCGTCATACTGCATATAATCCCTTATCCCTATGTTAATCTCACCGCCTCTCTGCAAGAAATAGATTGGTCTGTCCCAATTGTAATTGCAAAGCATATCCAGAACCATAAGGTCTGTCTTGTTCAAGTAGGTTCCCGACGGAATATTCAACACCACTGTATCAAGCACCTTGTCCATATCCCTTGGAGCCACAATTGAGTATTTCTCCACATTCTCCTTATTTACCGGGATTGCTATCTTTGAGGCTGCTATATAGTCGTGTTTCTTGCCGTCACTCATCGGGAGGACAATCTTTGGATTCCTGAAAATCTCCATCACCTGTTTCCCTGGAACGGCCTTTCCGTTGAATCTGTCATAAACCTGTACAAAATCATTTGTACCATACAGATACTGTTTGCGTGGAATTGAGAATTTTACAGGATCGGACTCATATGTTTTCCACTGCATCTGGTCTATGTACCAGTCGGTCCCCAAAAGGGAGGTATTCATCACCCTTACATCTGTCCTTACACCCTCTACCTCCTGGATATACCATAGAGGGAATGTATCGTTGTCTCCATGGGTTACCACAATTGCATTAGGGTCCAATGTCTGCAGATAGTTGTATGCAAGATCCCTTGCTGTATATCTTCCGCTGCGGTCATGGTCATCCCAGTTCTCGCACGCCATCTGCACAGGGACAAGAACACATACAGCACCCGCCACTGCACCGCATACCGCACGGTTACGCAAAGTCTTCTCCAAAAGATCCGCAACCCACATAACTGCAAGGCCTATCCATATTGTAAAGACATAGAAAGATCCCGCATATGCATAATCCCTCTCACGCGGCTGCATAGGAGGCTGGTTAAGATATACCACAATTGCCACTCCTGTAAGGATGAACAGCAACATTGTAACCACCCAGTTCTGCTTGTCCTTCTTAAGCTGGTAGAACAAACCTATAAGACCAAGCAACAACGGCAAGAAATAATAGTGGTTCTTGGCCTTGTTGTTTACAAGATAATCCGGACCAACACTCTGGTCGCCCAACCTCATCTTGTCCAAAAATCCAATACCGCTCTCCCAATTGCCTTTGAACTTGTCTCCCGGTATGGTTGCCTGAAGGTCATTCTGCCTTCCAACAAAGTTCCACATGAAATATCTCATATACATGAAATCCATCTGGTAATCAAAGAAATAAGCCAGATTATCCTTCATGGTTGGAATTTTATATTTGGCTCCAGGAACACTTTTCCCCCTACCCTCTGTGTACATCTGGTAAAAAGGAATATAAGCATCCCCTGCACCGGCACTCCACATTCTTGGGAACACCATTTTCTGGTTTGAAGGATATATAGGCACAGCATGTGCATCAACCTTCACATACTTCCCGTCCAAAGAATTGTAATACTGCGGATATTTGAGATCATCATACTGCGACGCAAAAGTCTCTCCAAAAATGAGAGGATTACTGCCATATTGCTCCCTGCCTATGTATCTTACAAGGGCAAACGGATTGTCCGGCT
Source organism: Candidatus Egerieisoma sp. (assembly GCA_045592425.1). GTDB lineage: Bacteria > Bacteroidota > Bacteroidia > Bacteroidales > UBA932 > Egerieousia. The sequence continues at coordinate 213,504 of JAZNUT010000005.1, read as the reverse complement.
GGTTCTCATTTGTAGGTGTATTTGCAGAAGACCTTATGACAACAACCGCAAAAGTTGTGAAACCCAAAACAATAAGTGTAACACTGAGGATTATTGTATTGAGAAGCACCCTCTTTTTCCTATAAGTATAATAGATTCCCCAAAAACCTGCAGCAATCACACCCAATACAAACAATGCCGCACCAAGATTCATAGGGAGACCAAGGGTATTTACAAAGAAGAGGTCTATATAAGCCGCAATCTTAGGCAGATATGGAATGATTCCATAGAGAATTGCCGCCAATATTATTCCCGACAGCAACAGAACCATAATTGTCCTTTTTGGAGTAACCTCGTACTTCTTATAATAATATATGAAGACAAGGGCAGGAATGGTAAGCAGGTTAAGCAAATGGACACCAATGGAAACACCCATAAGGTAAGCAATAAGGACAATCCATCTGTTAGCATACGGTTTGTCCGACTCCTCCTCCCATCTGAGCATTGCCCAGAAAACTACAGCTGTAAAGAGTGAGGACATTGCATATACCTCAGCCTCCACTGCAGAGAACCAGAATGTATCCGAGAATGTGTATGCAAGAGAACCAACCACACCTGCAGCATAAACTGCAATTGCAGAACCTTTATCCAGAGCACCTTTGTTCTTTTCCACAATTCTTCTCCCAAGATGTACAATTGTGAGATAGAGGAAGAAAATTGTAAAGGCAGAGCACATTGCACTCATGCAGTTTACCAAAAAGGCAGCATCCTGAGCATCCCCAAACAGGGTAAAGAAACGTGCAACAAGCTGGAATACCGGATTGCCCGGTGCGTGTCCCACCTCAAGTTTGTATGAAGATGCTATGAACTCTCCACAATCCCAGAAACTCACTGTAGGCTCCAGAGTGGATATATATGTAAATGATGCAATTGCCAACACCACTGTGGCAATAATATTGTTGATTCTGCTGAACTTCTTTAAATCCATATCTGACTCAAAATTTTCTTAATAAACGGCAAATATAGTGATATATTATATTTATTTTTGCAACAAAATTCGTGCAATTATTTAATTTATGGCAAACAACGATTGGAAAAGCCGCTTGGGAATGGTCTATTCTACAAACCCGGATTACCAGTTCCAACACCAGGAGATTTCTGAGGAGGAGACACTCCCTGCAAACCGGCAGAAACTTATTGTAAAGATTGACCGCAAAGCCAGAGGGGGCAAACAGGTCACAGTTGTAGAGGGGTTTATAGGTAAAGAGGAAGACCTGGTGTCGCTCAGCAAGACTCTTAAAACCAAATGTGGTGTGGGCGGTTCTGCCAAAGATGGGATAATTCTCATACAGGGAGACCAGAGAGACAAGATAACTGCCATCCTTACAGATTTGGGTTATAAGGCCAAAAGGGGCAACTGATAAAGATGATTACAGAGCAGGGACAAATAACCACACCCATACAGCAGTTGTGGAGAGAGAGCTATATTGCCTTGGAAGAGATTGAGGTTCCCGTAGGGGTTATCATTGAGGATCCATGGAGAGATATGGCCAACTTCTGCATTATCATTGCTCTGGTATTGTTTTTAATCTTTGCCCACAGAAGAATTCTGGAAGGGCTGAAAAATATTGCCCAGGCCATTGTAAGCCATAAAGCCCTCTTAGGGATAGAGAAGCAGTCCAATCTGCAGATGTGCAGGAACACATTGTTTATCTTCCTTACCATCTTCAGCTCATTTGTTTTTGCAAATATTGCATACGCAACAAAAATTATAGGGAGCAGCTACACAGTCCCCATAAAATTTGCAGGAATTACAGTTGTCATTTTTCTGTTTTTCTTTTTAAGGGGAGCGGCCCTCCACTTTCTGGCATGGCTCAACAGAGATTCTGTATTCAAGCTCATACACAAGATAAGCCATACATACGCATGTATATGGTATATTGTTATTTTATGTTGCTTTTTTGTTATAAAATCTATCCCTTCCGCCCCAATGGGCACAATGCGTTACTGCTTCATTTACAGCCTATTAGTTGTACTTGCTCATTATTTTTTTCAACTTTATATAATTTTTATTCAAAAAGGATTTTCGCATTTTTTCTATATTTTATACCTTTGCACCCTTGAAATTTTGCCGGTAATAGTGTTATTACACCTCAATTTCAATTAGTTAGATATGAAAATTGCAAATATTTTAATTTCACAGCCAACTCCGCAAAACAGTTCTCCATACACAGAACTGATATCAAAATATAAGGTAAATTTGGATTTTCACCCATTGTTCAAAATTGAGCCACTTACCGCAAAGGAGTTTAGATTACAAAAAATAAACATTCTGGATTTTACTGCAATTGTTTTTACATCCAAAACAACAATTGACGCATTTTTCAAGCTTTGTGAGGAGCTTAGAGTCACTGTCCCTGAGACAATGAAATACTTCTGCAACTCTGAGGCAACCGCTGTATATCTCCAGAAACATATTGTTTTCCGCAAACGTAAGATTTTCTACGGTAACGGTACTGCCGCATCTATAATTGATGCTATTGGAAGCAAACACAAAGAGGAGAAATTCCTTTTGGCAGCAACTGCAGAGAACATTAAAGGAGACCTTCACAAACTCTTCTCAAAGACCAAATACAAATTTGAGAGCGCCGCTTTTGTAAAGACCATTTTCAGCGACCTCAAAGAGTTTGACATGGAGAAATACCAGATAGCTGTATTCTACAGCCCTGCAGATGTCAAATCACTGTTTGAGAACTTCCCTGAGTTCAAGCAGAACAACCTTAAGATTGCCACTTTTGGACCGGCAGCTGCCAAAGCGGCTACCGCTGCGGGCCTTACTGTAGATATTACAGCCCCTACACCTGAGGCTCCATCCATTTCCAAGGCTCTTATGCTTTATATGCAGAACAAATAATTGCTATGTCCGCCACATTTACAAAGGGAGAACGCTTGCACTCTTATAAAGAGATTCAGGCACTGATGAAAAAAGGGGAAACCTTTTTCCATTACCCCTTTAAGGTGGTCTGGCAACACACAGAAGCCCCTGACGGGTCTGACAGGCAGAACGCTATAATTGTATCTGTTCCAAAACGCAATTTCAAGCGTGCTGTCAAAAGGAACCTCCTGAAAAGGAGGATAAGGGAGAGCTACAGGCTGAACAAGGATCTTCTTGCCTCTCCGGAGGGAAAAGCTACACACATCCTGTTTGTATATGTAGCCAAAGAGGTAAAGGAGTTCTCCCATATTGAACCAAAAATCAAAGAGATTCTAACCGCAATATCCGGCGGCAAAACCACAGAGAAATGAACAGGGGCAAACTAAAGGGCTTTGTAAAAAAAGCCCTCTCCATTCCGTTTATACTGCTCGTAAGATTCTACCAGATATGTATCTCCCCACTCAAACCTGCCACATGCAGATTTACACCAACATGCTCTGCATATGCAATTGAGGCGTTACGCAAACACGGCCCCATAAAAGGGCTTTACCTTACCATAAGGAGATTGCTGCGTTGCCATCCATGGGGAGGGAGCGGGTATGACCCTGTCCCTTAAAACTCCTCTATACCAAATCTGCGATATACTGCCCCCTTATCTTCAAACTCCTTGGAAAGGGTATCAATCTCAGATTTTGGAACCTCCAACAGATCCAGCATGATAAGCCCGTCAACACAGTAGTTGAAATCCGGGTCCACATTAAAGGCCAATATTCTGGCATTTAGCTTGACATACTTTTTAAGAAGCGTTGGAAGACGGAACCTGTTTCCGCTCATGCGGAGCATAAAGCGGTCGAACCTCTCCAAAGACTCAACTTTTGTCCCAACAAGTTCATTTACATTAACCCTGTGGAAATCAGATACAAATGGAGAAACAGGAGTAACATAGTTCTCAAACTCCGGTATAGAGTGCTTGCATTTGAGATAATGCACCATAAGACTTCTGTAGAACATAGGGTACCATGAGCTTATACTTACAGGACCTATGAAATATCTCACCTGAGGACACTTTATAGCCACATACATAAGCCCCTTGATGAGAAGCATAAGGGCAAGCGGATCTTTCTGGTACTCAGGAACAACAAACGACCTTCCAAGCTCAACTGCCCCCCTGAGGTACTGCTTGAACTCCTTTTTATATTTGAACAGGGTATTTGTATAGAATCCGTCAACTCCATATTTTGGAATTATCTCGTCTCCCATTCCAAGACGGTAAGCCCCAACAAACTCCCCTTTCTCCTTGTCCCACAAAACAAGATGTCTGTAATAAGCATCATATTTGTCTGTATCCAGGGCCTTGCCTGTCCCCTCTCCAACAGCTCTGAAAGTGATCTCCCTTGTACGGGCAATCTCCCTCATAAGAAGAGGTATCTGCTCCGTTTTTGCAAAATAGCACTCATATTTGCCAACCTCAAAAAGTTTTTCGGCAACAATTGATTCAATCTCCCTGGCCAACTCTCCATTATCTGAAGGGGCTGCAACAGGCTCCATATTCTCAGGCATGTTTTCCGCAACCACATTCACATCCTGTGAATCTGAGGTTATATTTGACTCCAGTGCATAACTCCTGTTCCACAAATATTTGCCCAAATCATCAATATTTACAAACTCGTCTATCTCAGTTGTCATGATAGGACGCCCAAACCTCACCTTTATTGTCTTGTCCCTCTTGTTGAACAGTTCATGAGGAAGACGTGCTGTACGCAAATAAGGATTCACCGCCCCCATCATATGGAACAGACGGGAGTTTCCACCATCAAAATACATAGGGACAACAGGAACCCCGGCCCCTTTAATCAATTTTACAATGGAATGCTGCCACTGGATATCCTTTACAACCCTATCCTTGTTTCTGTTTGATGAGACTTCTCCTGCTGGGAACAAGCCAAGAACCCCACCCTGAGCCAGATGCTCTTTGGCCATCTTGAGCCCCTTGAGGCTGCTTTTCATTCCAGGGCGGTCTGTAAAAGGGTTTACAGGGAAGAAATGCCCTGCAAGATTTGGTATATATGAAAGGATAAAATTGGTCAGAATCTTTATATCGTGCCTCTTCTTGCTCAACAGAGAGAGCATTATCACACCATCAATTGCCCCAAAAGGATGGTTTGATACCACTATGAACGGCTGGTCCTTTGGAAGATACTCCAATTCGTCGGGAATATAATCTATTGAGACATTGAGATGCTCAATGAGTTTGTCCGCAAAATCAGCCCCATCGTACTGGTGGATGTGCCCGTATGTCTCATTTACCTTATTTACACCAAGAATATACATAAGAGCACCGGCACAAAGATTTCCTATGAATCCATTTACCTTAATGGCGTTCTTTACTTCAGATTTATTAATTAATTTTGTACCCATAGTAGAAACAATTGGTACAAAGATAATAAAAATGGCGGACCTTAGAGAGAAAATAAGCATTCTCCCTTTAGAGAGTGGAGTCTATAGATTTCTGGACTCCTCCGGCACCATCATTTATATTGGAAAGGCCAAAAGTCTCCGCAAGAGGGTACAGCAATATTTTGTAAGTGAAGATAAGCTTACTACAAAAACAAGAGTGCTTGTCTCCAAAATTGCAGACATCCAACACACTGTGGTAGAGAGCGAGCAGGATGCCCTCCTGTTGGAGAACAACCTGATAAAGCAATACCAGCCAAAATACAATATTCTCCTTAAGGATGGGAAAAGCTACCCGTGGATATGCATAAAGAATGAACCATTCCCAAGAGTCTTCCTCACAAGGCGTTTTGTCAGGGACGGATCGCTCTATTTTGGCCCTTACAGCTCTGTGCAGCACGCATACCATCTGCTGGATCTTATAAACTCCATTTTCAAGCTCCGCAACTGCAAGCTTGCCCTCACCCCTGCGGCAATAGAACAGGGGAAATTCAAGCCTTGCCTGAACATACATATAAAGAAATGTTACGCCCCCTGCATTGGAGAGATAACACAGGAACAATATAATGAACAGATCTCAAGCATCAAGAAGATTCTGCAGGGACACACCGGGGAGCTGATAAGGGAATACAGGAAAAAGATGCAGGAGAGTGCTGCCAATCTGGAATTTGAACAGGCTCAGGAGTATAAGGAGAAGATAACGATGCTGCAGAACCACTACAGCAAATCACTCATAGTGCATCCCAACATTACAAACACAGATGTCTTTTCAATTGTATTTGACAAGGGGAATGCATTCGGGAACTTTTTCAGGCTCAACGGAGGGTGCATCATCCAGGCCCTCAACCTCCATTTCAAACTCAATATTGAGGAGGAGCCAGCTGCAGTCCTTACCCGCTTCATGCAGGAAATATACTCAATAACCAATACAGTTCCAGGAGAGAACCAGTCAGGTGCCCCTCACCGCACAGAAGAGATTCTTGTCCCTTTTCTTCCCGACAACCTCTCTATAGGACGCAACATCCATATCCCTCTAAAAGGGGACAAGCTCAACCTTTTGGAGCTTTGTACCAAAAATGCAAAGGCATTCCAGTTCCAGAAGATGAAGCAGGAGGAGATTAAAGATCCCGAGGAGGGGAAAAACAGGGCTCTTGTTGCACTTAAACAGGCACTGCAAATGGAGAGGCTCCCTGTCCACATTGAGTGTTTTGACAACTCCAATACCCAAGGTACCAATCCTGTAGCTGCCTGTGTGGTATTTAAGAACGGAAAACCAAGCAAAAAGGATTACCGCCATTTCAATATAAAGAGTGTTGTTGGAGCAAATGACTACGCCTCCATGTATGAGGTTGTCCACCGCCGCTACTCCCGCCTTTTGGAGGAGGGTGGCCAGATACCGCAGCTCATCCTCATAGATGGCGGAAGGGGACAACTCCATTTTGCCTATGATGCCCTGCAGGACCTGGGCCTTATAGGGGAGAAAAAATTACCTCATTATGGCAGAAATGAAGACTCTGTAGAGAATGGGAATCTCACTAAGGTGGAGGTTATAAGTATTGCGGAGCGGCTGGAAGAGATAATGATTCCGGGAGATCCCACCCCTCTTTTTATGGACAAGAACTCCCCTGCCCTCAAACTCCTTATGCACCTTAGGGATGAGGCACACAGATTTGGCATCACCCACCACCGCAGCAAAAGGACAAAGAATCAGATTACCTCAGTACTGCTCGGTATCCAGGGGGTTGGTGAGGCCACACAACAGAAGCTTCTCCAGCACTTCAAGAGCATAAAAAGGCTTAAGGCTGCTCCAGTGGAGGAGATTGAAAAAATTGTCGGGAAATCACTTGCCCAAAAGGTGAAAAAAGGGTTAGAAGAGAGAGGTTGACACCATAAGATCAAAACCGTTTTTCCATAGACTGGCAACTCCATCACTATATTGGCCATAGCGTGAATACCTTACACCTATGCTTATATCCACTCCAAAGAGGAACGGACAAATGTCAAACAGTACGGCGCTGCCATACGAGTATAAGGCAGTAAGCTGTGGGGCACTGTTCCCTATATCTCTCCCCAAAACTGCCATATCTGCAAATGGGATGATCTGCATCCTCTTAAGATAAGCCAGCTTCCAAAGCAAGACATCCCCCATGTAGATAGGGAGAGCATAATCTGCCGTAGCCATCCAGTAACTGTTGCCATACATCTGGTCCTTGAAGCCACGCGGCATGGAAACCATATTCCCCATATAGTAATTCTTCCCCTCCACATTCTGCTTTTGCATGCTCAGCGAGAGCTTTACACCATGTTTTGGAGCTAAACCCGGTACATAACCGTACAGATACATTGACGCCGCACTGCCAAAATTCTCACCGCCATCAATTGCCGTACGCCATTTTGCTACTGCCCCTATTCCCCATTTTGGATATATGCCCGAAGGGGCTATATCCCTCATTGTATATGCCTGCAACGCCCCCACAAGGGTATTTGAATATATATATCCCTTTTTTGAATAGTCGTAGTACCCGTTATTGTCAAAATTCCATCCCACCTGAGGCACAATTCTCCTTTGCCAACCGTTTGATGAGAGATTTATTGGAATATAGGCTATCCCCTCAAGTTCTACCAAAGGGGAACTTGCAGCCTCCTGCACTCTGTTTATTGTAGAATCCCCTTTTTCCAGTCTCACCTTGTAACGTTGCTGAGAGTTTACATCCACCCCAAACTGTATTATCGGATACCACCCTGAGTATTTGAACTTGAGATGTCCTGCATGAAATCCTTTATGATATGAGTATCCCAACATTGTCGTTGCCGTACCCAATGTATTCTGTGAATATGCGGTTGCACCCAACGCCACAGCCTCATGAAGCCGGTCAAAATCAAACTCCATAATCTTGTCAACATTGTAGTAGATGGGTGCCCATGAATGGAATCTGAACAAATTCCCCGCTTTGCTGTACCTTTTTGGCTCCACAGTTGCGGCAAACTCCTCCTCCGAAACGCCGCTGGCCCCATAATACTTCTCCCCAAGAGCCTCCTTTGCCTGGGCAGTAAGAGCCTCAGCCACAACATATCTGTACGGAGTCTCTATCCTCCCTTGCAACTTTTCACCTCTCTTTTCAACCACAAATGACGGCTCATAAGCAGAACCGCAAGGGGTTATGGAATCCAATGCAATTTTTACAGGATACTTACCCGTAAGTTCCATTGAACTGTAATAAAGCACCCCATTGCTGATATGAGGTTCACTGGCACCATATTTTACATTTGTCAATCTCCTCAGCTCACCTTTCTGCGGATAGAACATATAAACATTCCTCACCCCATCCATGTCGGAAAGGAAGTAAAGAGATTCCCCCTCAACCTGCAAATCTGTAATGGATGCATTTTGCTCTCTGATTACATTTGTCCATGCGCCCTCACCATCTGACTGGTAAAGCCCAAGTCCATCACCTGTTATAACAAGTGCATATATATCCTCTCCAAGCCACAGTCCCCGGGTAATCTGTCCGTTATGCGGAGCCTCTATCAGCGATATTGTTTTCCCGCTTTTTGAGTCAAGGACCGCCAGCCTGCTCCCCCCCTGCGGCAGATACTCCACAACCAGAAGCGAATCTCCCGTAACGCTTACTTGAGGTTGCAAATAATAACTGTTCTTTGTAATCCTGTTTATCCCGCCACTTTTTATGTTGTAGGCATAAATGTCACTGAACACCTCTTTGCTCCACCTTGCACTTGGATTGGCAGCCGCAAAATATACCATGTCTCCATGTCTGCGTAGCCCCTTGGTCCCCGAAGATACACTTCTGAGCACCTTCTCCGCACCATTATGCACCAATACAAGCTGGGACGGGTTATTATATGAGTACCTGACATACAATACGCTGTCCTTCCCAATAACAACCGGTGAATAATACTCCCTGTAATCCTTTCCCTTATTGACCAACATATCCTCAGGTGATGTATAGGCTCCTCTCTTTGCAAAATCCTCCTGCCACATTTGTCCCATCATCTGCTGTCCCATAGCATAGAACTCTTGCGGATTATTGCCTACACTCTCCCTGTAGCTTTTATTTGTCACATTTGGGTTGTAGAAATATCTTACCAGGCCGTCAAACACCTCTCCCGCATAGCCATAGTTGCCTGTTGCATATCTTATTGTGCTGTTTGTAAAATATCCGAACTCGTAATGGCTTGGGGTATATCTCTTGTATGATCCCAGTCTCCACTGGTCCCATTTCCTTGTGTGTCCCTGCAGTGATGCTGCCCTGTAATACTCCATAAACTCCGCACTCCTTCCCCTTCCTGCATTGGAAAGTTCCGTCTCAGCAACAACCGCATCCCCCTCCAGCATCCATCGGGAAGGGTATATTGCAACACCAAGGGATGGGGATTGCTCTCCTATGAGAATACCCAACCATTTATAGACCCCTTTGGTAAAATGGGTCATCTGTCCCACATGTCTTGATTCATGCACCACAAGCTGCCTGTCCCACTCCTGCGGATAATTGTCTGTTGGAGGGATTGTGTAAAGTTCCACCCTTTTGGGGGCCCACACCACAGTTCCATTGCTCCTTACTGTCCTGTTGTTGAGCAGAACGGGGATCTTTTTTGGGGTAATATTACCCAAACCTGCCATTACAGCGGGTGTATTCTGCTCCAAAAGCCACAAATACCGTTTTGCAAGGGAATCCATCCCAACCGGATAGATGACCCTATAGCTCCGGCTCTCAAGCTGCATCCACTTAAGGCGTGAAGGATTCTCTCCGTAATAGACAAACTGTCCCCTTACAGGGAAACAAAGGGTAATCAGCAGTGCTGCCAAAAGTATTTTTACACCGTTACTTCTCATTATGATATTTATCTGGAAATTGTTACGGAATTGTTGCGAATATAACAATATTTCTCATCTTTCTTTACAACCTTATTTTTTAGAATTATATTTGTGGTTAGAATTATATTACTTAAAGATGGACGCTATATTTAAAATTTTCACATTGCTTGGTTCATTAGGATTGTTCCTTTATGGAATGACTCTCATGAGTGAAGCACTCCAGAAGGTTGCTGGAGACAAGCTGAGAAATATCTTGGCTGCCATGACATCCAACTCCCTATCAAGGATTCTTACCGGTCTTTTCATCACTGCCGTTATCCAGTCTTCCAGTGCAACTACCGTTATGGTGGTCAGCTTTGTTAACGCAGGTTTGCTGACTTTGGTTCAATCCATTGGTGTTATTATGGGTGCCAACATAGGTACTACATTCACAGCCTGGCTGATTTCCCTTCTTGGATTCAAGGCAGACATAGCGGTTCTTGCCATTCCGCTTATAGCATTCGGCTTTGCATTCATGATGTGCAAGGCAAAGAAAAAGAAATCCATTGGTGAACTTATCATCGGTTTCTCATTGCTTTTCCTTGGCTTGAGTTCCCTTAAAGAGTCTGTTCCGGATCTTCAGAACTCTCCGGAGGTGCTTGCATTCTTGCAGCAATGGACCGGTTACGGCTTTGGCTCTATCCTTATATTTGTTGCCATTGGAACAATTCTCACCATCGTACTTCAGTCATCAAGTGCAACAATGGCTCTTACCCTTGTTATGTGTAACAATGGCTGGATTCCATTTGAAATGGGTGCCGCAATGGTTCTTGGAGAGAATATAGGTACAACCATAACTGCAAACATCGCTGCATCAGTGGCAAATGTTTCTGCAAGAAGAGCTGCTATGGCACACTCTGTCTTTAATGTGTTTGGTGTTGTCTGGGTACTTATATTGTTCCATCCGTTCCTGGTTTTGGTTTCAAAAATCATTTCCGGTATGGGATTGGACAACCCTCTTGTAGCAGGGGCATCATCAACCTCAATCCTGTACGGTATCTCTATGGTACACACATTGTTCAATGTATGTAATGCCCTTCTTCTCGTTTGGTTCACCAACCAGATTGCCAAACTTGTTACAAGAATTATCAAGAGCAATAAAGAAGAGGGAGAGGTATTCCGTTTGCAGTATATCCAGGGTGGTGTGCTCAATACAGCAGAGCTTTCTCTAAACCAGGCTAAAGAGGAGATTGTACATTATGCGGATATTTGCCGCAGACAATATGTATATGCAAAGAGTGCCATCAATGAGACAGATCCTGAGAAATTTGACGAGCTTTACAAAAAGCTTGAGCACTATGAGCAGGTTACAGACCGTATTGAGCTTGAGATTGCAAAATTCCTTGATGCTGTCAAAGATGGTGTGATTAGTGATGAGTCTGCCCGCAGAATTCAGGCTATGTACAAGATTATCAGCGAGCTTGAGAGCGTAGGTGACTCAGGATTCAATATTGCTCGTATCCTTCAGCGCCGCAACATCCACAACATGAAGTTTGACGAAGCAATGATCAAAAAGCTCAACTACATGATTGAATTGTTGGAGATAGGATTTGATGCAATGATATTCAACCTTAAGAAGGGTTATACTCAAATCAATGATATTGCCAATGCACAGGATGTTGAGCAGGATATCAATGAGTACCGCAACAATCTTAAAGAGGAGCATTTGCTCAACCTTGAAAACAAGACTTACAACTACCTTACAGGTGTTTATTATATGGACCTTGTAAACGAGTGTGAGCACGTGGGAGACTTTATGATCAACATCTCGGAGGCAATTATGGAGATCAAATAATTACTTGCACAAGTAATTTATAATATCCTCAACGGGTGCATCTTTAAGGAGCACCCGTTTTTCTTTGTCCAAAAGATAAAGGCTCGGTATTGCCCTCAAGCCGTAAATGTTGTTGTCCCTGAGTACCAGTTTGTGGTCATAGGCGTAAATCCACTCCATAGGGTACTTTCCGCTGTTCTCTCTCCAGGCTGTAAGATCCTCATCAATGTACATGGCCAGAACTTTAAGCTTTCCCTGCTTTACAAGTTCTGTTAAAGGAGATTCTTTTATTGCCTGAAGAATCCCGGCACAGGCATTACAGTCGGGATTATTGAAGAAAATAAGGGTATATTCCCCTTTAATGTCATACAATGACTTCTCTACATATCTTCCAAAAGCAATTGGGGTCATATCCTGCTGCGGCAACTCATTGCCATCCTCAGCCGCATATCTCCTCCCATTCAGTTCCCTGAAGGCAAAATCTGCCGCCGGTGTCCCCACCCTGTTCAAAGAACATATTTTGTGCTGGTATTCATATTGCATCTTGTCGAGCTCCGAGAGAGATTTTGCAGCCAGTATCCCGTTAAGGGCACACAGATAAATCTCCTCATCAAGAACAGGAGAATTTGGATCATAAAAGTAGTGCTCAAGCCTCGACATTACAGTTAGAAGTGGTTTCCTGTCCCCTCCAAGTGCCAGAGAATCGAGTTTGGACATGAGCCCCTTTACAGAAATCCCCATATCCTTGGGTTGTGCCATTGAAAGGAGCTGTGCATACATCCCAAAAGCCTCTTCAAAAGAGAGGGAATCAACCCCGTAGATTCTCCCTTTTCCTTTCATACCATCCTTCTGCACAGAACCCTCAGCTGTTGCTCCAGCTTGTCCAAGAGCAAAGAACTTGTCCCAGTAATGTCTGGCCATATAGCTTACGGCCTGCCTGTTGTCATTTATATAGCTTGGAAGCTGTACTTGTGGAAACGCCACCGGTTCTCTCTGGGGCTTGTGTGCCTGCCTGCTGTTGCTGTTACATCCCTGGAACAGGAAGAGAGCTGCAAAAGCTATCGGGAAAAGGAGATTCTTCATACTCTGAATTTAAAATTACAGTTTGGCCTTTGGGGATATAAAACAAAAAGGGGCTTAAGAAAGCCCCTTTTATGTTGAGATACAAGGATTCGAACCTTGACAGACAGAACCAAAATCTGTAGTGCTACCATTACACCATATCTCAATGAGACCGCAAAGTTATGTAAAATTTTCTTATTATCAAATAACAAGCCATATTTTGCCCTGGAAGGAGCAGTGAGGCTATCCCATTACAAAGTCTAAAAACGCCTGGCCATAAACTACATACAAAATGGTCCACACACCAAACCTGAGAGCCTTCCCCAAAAAGATAAAAAACATTGTCTTTGGGAAATTCAGCTTATAGAAACCAAGTCCGATGGCAAATACATCCCCAATAAAAGGCAACCAGCAAAGCATTGCCAGATATGGGCCATATTTATCTATCTTCCCCTTCTGCTTTTCCAGTTTCTCACGTGAGACATGGAACCACTTCTCTATCCACTCCCATTTGCCCAAATACCCCACTCCATAGGAGGTAAGACTGCCCAGACTGTTCCCCAGTGTTGCCACACAAAAGGTCAGCAACGGATTGCACCCTGCAAGCAAAGCCCCCACCAGGAGAATCTCCGCACTGAAAGGTATAACTGTAGCAGCCAGAAAACACCCGATGAACAATCCTACAAGACCTAACCCCAACAAATTCTCCATTATCTTTTTGCTCTAAAAAAATCCGTAACCATTCCACCGCACTCACTGGCAAGCACCCCCCCCGTAACCTCTGTTTTGGGGTGCATGAGGGATGGGGTAAACATTGAGTACCCCCTCTTCTGATCCGGTGCACCAAAAACAACCCTCTTTATCTGGGCCCATGCAAGAGCCGCCGCACACATGGGGCAAGGCTCAACTGTAACATACAAAGTGCACTTGTTGAGATATTTGCCACCCACAGCCGCTGCTGCCATTGTAATGGCCTGCATCTCCGCATGTGCAGTGGCATCCGAAAGGGTCTCTGTAAGATTGTGTGCCCTGGCAATAATCCTCCCCTCACACACCACTACCGCTCCAATAGGGACCTCATCCCTTTGGGCTGCCTTCCGGGCCTCCTTAAGGGCCTCCTGCATATATTTCTCGTCGGGAGAAACCTCCCTGCCAAAAAAATCCATTTCCATATACAAATCTCTGCAAATACAAAAATACAAATTTCTTTCCTCCCGACATACTTCTCCCCTCCTGTGGGGAACGCTACTTGGTGGAAATGTTCCCCTGGAAGGCATTTTTTAATTTGGAATAAGATTGTAAATTTGTAGAAAATACATTTGACATGAAAAACAGATTTACAAGATTGGTGGCGTTGGCATTGGTAATGCTTTTTGTTGCGCCGGCGTTTGCACAGTTGCCCCAGAAACTGGCACAATTCAAAAATATCAGCGGCATTAAGAAACTTGAGGTTTCTGAGAAGATGGAGAATCCTTTCAAGGAGAAGTATGTGATGTACTTTGAGCAGCCTATAGACCACAGCAAGCCTGCAATGGGTACATACAAACAGCGTGTTGTTGTTGCAATTGCAGATTATAATGCTCCAACTGTAATCATTACAGAGGGATATGGCGGAGCGTATGGTCTTAACCCCCGTTACAGGGAGGAGGTTTCAAAGCTTTTCAATACAAATATGGTGTTGGTGGAGCACAGATATTTTCTGGAGTCTGTCCCATATATGCAGGATGACAGCACAATTACCCCAGAGACCCTCAATTGGGATTATATGACAGCTGAAAATGAGGCTGCCGACCTTCATAATGTGAACCAAACCTTAAGACAGGTGTTGAAAGGTAAATGGATTGCTACAGGAATAAGCAAAGGTGGCCAGACAACCATGTTCTACACAGCTTATTATCCGGAGGATCTTGATGTTTCTGTCCCTTATGTGGGGCCTCTTTGCAAAGGTGTGGAGGATGGCAGACATGAGCCTTTCTTGGCAGAGTATGCTGGAACACCACAGGACAGGGAGATTCTAAAAGCATTCCAGACTGAGTTCCTTAAAAGGAGAGCTACCATCAAACCAATGTTTGAGAAACTCTCTGCAGAGAAGAACTACACATATAAGATAAGCATGGATGCCGTTTATGATTATTGTGTGTTGGAGTTCCCGTTTGCTTTCTGGCAGTGGGGTATGAAGACCTCTATGGTACCTGATCCTAAAACTGCTACAGATAAGGAGATGTTTGACTTTTTGGTAAGGGCGAGCGGCCCGGACTATTTTGCGGAGGGTGGTGATTCTGCACCTTTCTTTGTTCAGGCGGCTAAAGAGCTTGGCTATTATGGTTATGATACTAAGCCGTTCAAGGGTTTGCTTACAATCAAGGATGCTGAGGGGTATTTGAACAAATTGTTTGTTCCGCAGACACAGACATTCAAGTTTGACAAATATCTGTACAAGAAGGTGAAGAAATTCCTGGAGAAGACAGATTCAAAAATGATGTTCATCTATGGCCAGTTTGACCCTTGGAGTGCGGTTATGCCGGTAGCTCCAGTAAAGAACGAGGAGCTTAAGAAGAAAGGTAAGGGAAGAGAGACAATGAAGCTTTATATAGAGCCAAACGGCAGCCACAGAGCAAGAATCTCAACTTTGCCTGAGCCTATGAAGCAGGATGCCATAGCAACGCTTAAAGAGTGGTTGGAATTATAGATATGGAATTTAGAGAGATTACTATACAGGATAAAGATTGGATGCGTCAGTTGCTCGGTTATTCAGATAATCGGGCAACTGAATTTAATTTTACGGTACTCTATATCTGGAGGGATATCATGAACTCCAAGGTGTGTAGGGATGGTGATTTTTTTGTTGTGAAATTCCATCCTCAGGGAGCCCCTGCACCCATGTATCTTTTCCCTGCAGGAAGAGGTTCAAAGGAGCAGCTGCAACATCTGTTGGAGAGGTGTATGGCAGATGCCAGGGAGAATGGATTCCCTTTCAGTATGGCGTCTGTGCAGCAGGAGCAGAAAGAGGTGCTGGAATCTCTGTTTCCCGACAAATTTTCTTTTGAGCCGTACCGCAATTCTTTTGATTACATCTATTCTGCAGAGGACCTTACATTCCTCAAGGGTAAAAAGTTCCAGAGCAAGAGAAATTTTGTCTCAAGGTTCAAGAGGCAGCAGGGGTGGAGCTATGAGGCTGTCGGGAAGGAGAATTTGAAAGAGTGTGCCAGGATGAGCATCAAGTGGTGTGCAAAATATGGGTGCGGCAAAGACCCCTCTATGGCAAGCGAATCCTGCTCGGTAAAGAATGCCTTGGATAATTTTGAGGAGTTGGGGTTGTGTGGAGGTTTGCTCCGCCTGAATGGGGAGGTGGTAGCATTTACCCTTGCAGAAAAAACCAACTCCGACACATTGCTTGTACATATAGAGAAGGCCTATGCAGATATTGTTGGAGCTTATCCAACTATTGCCAATGAGTTTTTGAGAAACACAATTGTTTCAGATGTGCAGACCGGGGAGCTCTCTGTAAAATATATTAATAGGGAGGATGATGCAGGAGATTTGGGGTTGCGTGAGGCCAAGATGCAATATCATCCACTCTTTTTGTTGGAAAAGTATTCAGTAAAAGAAAAATAACTATATTTGCACCCTAAACCAATACATTTTAAAATTTGGAACCTCCCAGTAACATTGCAGTAGAACTTATTGTTCTATCTTGTTCAATATTAGCGCTTATAATTTGTTCGGCCCTTATTTCGGGCAGTGAATCGGCGTTCTTTTCTCTTACACCTGGTCAGAAAGATGCACTTAAAGAGGAGGGAGATCCTAAAGGAGAGCGCGTGTTGTGGCTCCTTTCAAATCCCGACTATCTCTTAGGTACAATTCTTCAGGCAAATAATGTGATAAATATCCTGATAGTACTCCTTTCAACCATGTTGTTGGGGTATCTGTTTGATTTCTCAGGTTCTCCAATCCTGGAGTTCTTTGTGAGTACCATTTCTGTCACTTTCTTCCTGGTTATGTTTGGAGAGATTCTCCCTAAAGTCATTGCAACACATTATCCGGTAAAATTTGCAAAGATGATGGCTATGCCTATCTCTGCATTGTTCCCTATTGCCAAACCGTTCAACAAGCTGATGACAAACTTTACCAACAAGCTTTCCGACAGGTTTGACCAGAGGGGGGATGTTACATTGGAGGAGCTTTCGGAGGCTGTTGATATAGCAACATCAACAGCGAGCGAGGAAAAAAAGATGCTGAAAGGTATTGTAAAACTACCTACCATACGTGTAGAGAAGATTATGAAGCCGAGGGTGGATGTTGTGGCAATAGATATGGAATCTACAAATGAGGAGGTGATTAAGATAGCCAATGAGTGCGGATTTTCCCGTATGCCGGTTTATCAGGAAGATTTGGATGATATAAAGGGCTTCCTTTACATAAAGGATATGTTGCCATACATTTTGGGCAAACAGCCGGATTTTGACTGGAAGAATCATATAAGGGAGATTTACTTTGTCCCTGAGAGCAAGAAGATCAATGATTTGCTTGAGGAGTTCAGGAACAAGAAAATGCACATTGCCGTAGTTGTGGATGAGTACGGCGGGACAGATGGTATTGTAACCCTTGAGGACATTTTGGAGGAGATTGTGGGTGAGATTGTTGACGAGAGTGATTTTGAGGAGTTGGAGGAACTTAACAACAGGAAATAATAAAGTATTATATAAAATATGGGTCTGTATTTAAGAAGAGAGCTTAAAAACGGGGCGGAGATATCCGTCTGGGAAGTAACGGAAACGGAAGAAGAGTTACTGGAGATCATTTCTATCCCCAATGAGGAGTTGGAGGAGCTTTACTATACCAAAAGTGGTGCAAGAAGAAGAGAGAAACTTGCTGTAAGGGCTCTTTTGAACACAATTTTTGAGGATAAGGTGTATTTGGGCCACCACGACAATGGTGCTCCTTTCATTCAGAATGAACTTACCAGGATAAGCATCACACATACAAACCGTTTTGTAGCAATTATAACTCACCCGACCGACGAGGTGGGTATTGATATTGAAAGTATAGAGAGGGATTTTTCTGTAGTGGAGAAAAAGGCCCTGTCTGAGGATGAGAAAGATGATTTGCAGGAGAAGAACCGCAATCTCCAGCTTGCAATTTACTGGTGTGCGAAAGAGGCCATATATAAACGAATGAGCCAGCATGGGGTGGATTTTGCAAAACAGATGGAGATAGACAAATTCAATCCTAAGGAGGAGGGAGACATTGAGGCAACCTTTATAAACAAGGATGGCTCAGAGGAGGAGTTTGAGTTGGAATATGAGGTGTTTGACAACCATGTAATGGTGTGGTTGGTTGGATAATCTTTTTAGCGCAGAAAAAAATAACAGCGGCAGCCCTTTTTAAGGAGCTGCCGCTGGTTTTATCGGGGAAGAGGAATATTACATCATTCCACCCATTCCGCCACCCATTGGAGGCATTGGCATAGGGTTCTCCTCTTTCTTATCTGCAATTACACACTCTGTCGTAAGGAACATTCCTGCAACTGAAGCTGCATTCTCAAGGGCAACGCGGCTAACTTTAGTAGGATCAATTACACCTGCTGCAAGAAGGTTCTCGTAAACCTCTGTGCGGGCATTGTAACCGAAGTCTGCTTTACCCTCTCTTACTTTCTGGATAACTACGCTACCCTCAACACCTGCGTTGTCGCAAATAGTTCTAAGTGGAGCCTCAATTGCGTGAGCAATGATGTTGATACCGGTCTGCTCGTCATCATTCTCTGCTTTTACAGCTTTAAGGCAGTCAATAGCTCTGATGTAGGCAACTCCACCACCTGCTACGATACCCTCCTCAACTGCAGCTCTGGTTGCATTGAGAGCATCCTCAACTCTGTCTTTCTTCTCTTTAAGCTCAACCTCAGAAGCGGCACCAACATAAAGGACAGCAACGCCACCTGCCATTTTAGCAAGACGCTCTTTAAGTTTCTCGCGGTCGTAATCGCTTGTAGTGGTCTCAATCTGCTTCTTAATCTGTGCAACTCTGTCTGCAATTGCATCTTTGTCACCTGCACCGTTAACAATTGTAGTGTTCTCTTTGTCAATTGAAACTTTCTCTGCAGTACCCAACATTGCAATATTGCAGTTCTCCAAAGTGAAGCCTCTCTCCTCAGAAACTACCGTTGCGCCTGTAAGGGTAGCTATATCCTGAAGCATCTCTTTTCTTCTGTCACCAAAGCCTGGAGCTTTAACGGCAGCAACTTTGATTGTACCTCTCAATCTGTTTACAACAAGAGTTGTAAGAGCCTCACCATCCACATCCTCTGCAATAATTAGATGAGATTTGCCCTCTCTTGCAATTGGCTCAAGAACTGGAAGAAGATCTTTCATAGAAGAGATTTTCTTGTCGGTTATAAGGATATAAGGCTGCTCAAGAACTGCCTCCATCTTATCTGGGTTTGTCATGAAGTAAGGAGAAATGTAACCTCTGTCAAACTGCATACCCTCAACAACTTTAACCTCAGTGGCAGTACCTTTTGCCTCCTCAACTGTAATTACACCCTCTTTCTTAACCTTGCTCATTGCATCTGCAATAAGTTTACCTATGAAAGCATCATTGTTAGCTGAGATTGTACCAACCTGCTCAACTTTTGAATAGTCCTCACCAACCTCTGTGCTCTGCTCCTGAAGATTTGCAACAACTGCTGCAACAGCTTTGTCAATACCGCGTTTCAAATCCATTGGATTTGCACCTGCAGTAACATTCTTAAGACCTACATTAATGATAGCCTGAGCAAGAACAGTAGCTGTAGTGGTACCGTCACCAGCCTGGTCGTTGGTTTTGGAAGCAACCTCTTTAACCATCTGCGCACCCATGTTCTGGAATCTGTCCTCAAGCTCAATCTCTTTAGCTACAGTAACACCATCTTTAGTGATGTGAGGTGCACCAAATTTCTTGTCAATAACAACATTTCTTCCTTTAGGTCCCAAAGTAACCTTAACTGCATTTGCCAATGCATCTGCACCCTCTCTCATAAGGTTGCGTGCATCCATATTGAATTTTATCTCTTTTGCCATAATTTCTCCGTTTTAAATATCTGATTTAGATAGTTGCAAGAATATCGCTCTGACGCATAATGATGTATGATTTGCCATCTGCGTGAACCTCAGTACCTGCATATTTGCCATAAAGTACAGTATCGCCCACTTTTACCTCCATTGGCTCATCCTTTTTGCCAGGACCAACTGCCAGAACAGTACCTTCCTGTGGTTTCTCTTTTGCGTTATCTGGAATAAACAATCCGCTTGCTGTTTTGGTCTCAGCCTCTTTTGGCTCAACCAACACTCTGTCTGCTAATGGTTTAATGTTCATAGTTGTATAATTATTTCAGTTTATAATCAAATGTATCATTGCCGCTGTAGCAGAAAATACCCATCTGCGGCAGGCAATGCTCCTGTTAGGGCAAAATGAGTGCCAAAGGGAAATTTTGCCAAAATGGCACACTGCCAGCATCCCGACAAATAATTCCTCTTCCCTCGCGGAACATTTTCACCCCGTAGTGTTCCCCTGAGGCGAGGAAATGTCCTTCGGGGAAAAAATTGCCTCCTTGTGTTCCCGGGGTGGGGAAATCCTGCAAAAAAAGGGAATATTCCCCCTTTGCAACATTGTTCTGTTTTTAACTGATTTTCTTTTGTTTACGAAATTGCAGTGTTAAATATTTTCACATATTTTGTTATATTGTAAAATATTTTTACATTTGCGGTAAGTTTAAGTTTTTCAATACTTTATAAAATAGTACAAAAATGGACGTAATTAAGGGCACAGTGCTTATTTCCGATAAAAACAGAGGGCTTTTGACAGCTCTTGTGCTGCTTTTGCAGAAGCATTTCAGCAGAGTCATTACAGAGGAGGAGCCTAAAAGGATATTGGAGATGGCAGCTGCCGGAGAGGTGGATATTATAGTGCTGGATACTTGGCAAAATGGCAGTTCGGCTGAGAAGGATTATGCAAAACTCATTGGAGATATTGCCGCTTTGGAGCAGAATGTGCAGGTGGTGGTTCTCACAAATTTTGGGCAGAACCAGCTGGCTATGGAGCTTGCAGATGCGGGGGCTTTTGATTTTATAACAAAACCCTGGAACAATGAGAAATTGCTGGTTACTCTCAGAAATGCCTTTCAGATGAGGCTGTACGCAAATATTCTTAAGCAGGTGGGGATGCTTGGCAGCATAGAGAGAGTTAAACAGACGGGGAAAGAGGAGGATTTGTCGGGAAGAAAAGATGCTTTTTATGAGAGAAAAGGAAATGGAAAAATGGGAGAGAGAGTCATTACCCTGGAGCAGATGGAGAAGAAAATGATGAAGGCAGCCATAAAAAGATGCAATGGAAATGTATCATTGGCCGCAGAGCAGTTGGGTATTACAAGGCAAACTCTATATAACAAGGGAAAGAAATACAAGCTTTTTGAGTAAAAGTATTAACTTTGCAGGTTCAAAAGGGAAATAAAAACGTAAAATCATATATTAAAATGAAGAATTTTGTTGAAGAGCTTACCTGGAGAGGGATGATCCATACAATGATGCCAGGTACTGAGGAGCAGCTTATGAAGGAGTGCACTGCAGCGTATGTGGGTATTGACCCTACGGCAGATTCTTTGCACATCGGACACTTGGTGAGCATTATGATGCTCAAACATTTCCAGAATTGCGGACACAAGCCTTATGCACTTATTGGAGGCGCTACAGGTATGATTGGTGACCCATCTATGAAAAGTGCTGAGAGAAACCTTTTGGATGAGGAGACTCTTAACCATAATATCGTTGCAATCAAGAAACAGCTTTCAAAGTTTTTGGATTTTGATTCAGACAAGGAGAATGCTGCTGTACTTGTAAATAACTATGACTGGATGAAGGATTTCTCTTTCCTTGCATTCATTAGAGATATTGGCAAGCACATTACAGTAAACTACATGATGAGCAAGGATTCTGTTAAAAAACGCCTTTCAGGTGAGGCTAGAGAGGGTATGTCCTTTACAGAGTTCTCTTACCAGCTTGTGCAGGGTTACGATTTCCTTTATTTGAACCAGCACAAGAACTGCAAACTTCAGATGGGTGGCAGCGACCAGTGGGGCAATATCACTACAGGTACCGAGCTGATCCGCAGAAAAACAGGAAACGAGGCATTTGCACTCACTTGTCCGCTTATTACCAAAGCAGACGGCGGCAAATTTGGAAAAACAGAGAAAGGAAACATCTGGTTAGACCCTAACTACACTTCTCCATACACTTTCTACCAGTTCTGGATGAATGTAGGAGATGAGGATGCGGAGAAATATATCAAAATCTTTACCATGTTGGATAAAGAGACCATTGAGAATGCAATTGCACAGCACAGAGAGGCTCCTCACATGAGAATTCTTCAGAAACTCCTTGCAAAAGAGATTACTATTATGGTTCACTCAGAAGAGGAGTACAACAAGGCTGTAGAGGCTTCAAACATGTTGTTTGGCAATTCTACTCAGGAGGCTTTGAAGAAACTGGATGAGCAGACATTCCTTTCTGTATTTGACGGAGTTCCACAGTATGAGGTTTCAAGAGAGAAACTTGGTACCAACATCATTGAGATGCTTGCAGTAGAGACTGCCATCTTCCCATCCAAGGGAGAGTGCCGCAAAATGATCCAGGCTAACGGACTTAGCGTAAACAAAGAGAAGTTCACAGCAGTTGACGGTGTGTTAGCAGAAGATCAGCTAATCAATGATAAATACATTCTTATTCAGAAAGGTAAGAAGAATTATTTCATCATCAAGTTTAATTAATTAGAACTATGGAAGGAGAGAGCACAAGACAGCAAAAAATTGGAAAGCAGTTGCAGAGAGATCTTGCCGAGATTATTAGAGGCAAGGGAATGGCTGCATTTGGCGGAGCAATGGTTACAGTAAGCGAGGTGAGAGTTAGTCCCGACCTCTCCTTTGCAAAAGTATTTGTAAGCATCTTCCCTTCTGCAAAAGGTGACCAGGTGATGGAGACCTTGCAGAACTCCGTAAGACAGATAAGGGGAGAACTTGGAAGATTGGTTGCAAAACAGTTCAGAATTGTCCCTGAGATTGCTTTCTACAGAGACAGCACATTAGACTATGTAGAGCACATAGATGATCTGCTAAAGAAATAGGGAGATGAGGACTCCGTTTCATATTGCCCTCAGATACCTTTTTGCAAAGAAGAGACATAATGTGATAAACATTATATCCCTTATAAGTGCGGCAGGTATTGCTATAGGGAGTATGGCATTGGTACTTATCCTTTCTGTATATAACGGCTTTGATAACTCCATAAAGGATATTTATGAGAGTTACAAAGCCGATTTTGTTATTGCACCACTGCAGGGAAAGAGTTTTGAAGTGAATCCACTGCAGTTGGAGCAGGCAGAGGAGATTCCACATGTAGCACAGACAAGTGCTGTGGTGCAGGAGAACGCGTATGTGAGGTATGGAAACAGAGAAGCTATAGTTCAAATAAAGGGCGTTAACTCTCACTATCTCAACCATAAACATATATTGGAAAAAGTAGTGGAAGGGAATCCCCAATTTTCCCATGGCGAGACTCTCTATGCTGTGGTGGGACAACCGCTGGCGTATCATCTTGCCCTAAAAAGCAGGTTCATAACACCGCTGGAGATATATTTTCCAAAAAAGGGAGAAAATATTTCAGTTGTAAATCCGTTGGATGGAATAAACACACTCACAGTGCGTCCGAGCGCAACTGTAACAACAGAGGATGTGAATCAGGAAAATATCCTCTACATAGAGGAAAAGGTTGCCCGAGAACTTACAGGCACCCCAGAAAACCGTTACAGCTACATAGAGGTATATCTTCATCCCGACAAGAACCTCCATCCCGGCTCCCACACCATGAAAGGGATTGCCAATTCTCTTGAGGAGCTGTTCCCGGGTTGCAGCATAAAAGACAAACAGCAACAGAATTCCACATTATACAAGGTGATAAAAGCGGAGAAATTTGCAGTTTATCTTATTCTGTTCTTTGTAATAGTGATAATCTCAATAAATATTTTCAGTTGCCTGAGCATGCTTGTTACAGACAAATGTGATGACATAGCAACTTTTTTAAGTCTCGGTGCCACAAAAGAGCTGGTTGCAAAAATTTTTCACCTCCACGGATTTCTGATTTCACTTAGCGGATGCAGCATAGGAACAGTACTGGGCATTTTACTTGCTCTCGCCCAGCAGAAGTTTAAAATTATATCAATATCAGGAAGTTATATCATAGACGCATACCCTATAGACCTTAGAATTGGGGATATTGCAATAATATTCCTGGGGGTAATCGGCATAGGATTCATTATCTCCTGGCTCCCGATGAAAAAATTTTTTAAAAATTGATGCAACGTTTTTTATACCTGCTGCATCTTATAGGTGTAGGTTTAGGTTTTAGTACAAAAAGGGGTATCCGTAGGTAGTAGCGGAAGCCCCTTTTTAATTTTATAACGCAATACCACGCCTATTTCCTGAAAATGCCAAAGAACGCGGAGCCGCTTCCACTCATTGAGGCATAAACAGCACCCTGCTTGTACAGCTCCTCCTTATAACGGGCAAGTTCCGGGATTTTTGCAAACACTGTAGTCTCAAAATCATTCACCACACACTCCCTCCAACTCTCTACTGGTCTACGGAGCATCTCCACCAATGGCGTAGAATCAAATATTTCCCCATTTTGAGCCCTTTTGTTACGAGGGACAATTCCACCATAAGCTGCGGCTGTTGAGACGAAATATGGCGGATAAACAAGCTTTATTTCATACCCGTCCAAAGGGTATATATCGGCAGGCTGGAGAATTTCACCCCTGCCGGTACCAATCATAGGGCGATTGTAAATAAAGAATGCACAGTCGCTCCCCAAAGTGGCTGCATAGGAGGCCAATTGTTCATCTGTAAGGGAGAGGGAAAACATTTTGTCCAATCCTTTCAGAGTAAAAGCAGCATCAGAAGATCCTCCACCCAAACCGGCTCCTACAGGCAGTTTCTTGAACAGATGAATAGCCACTGGGGGTATATCAAAATCTTTACGTAATGCCTTATAAGCCTTTATACACAGATTATCCATAGGTTCTCCAGGATACTCTATGCCATACTGGTGCATGGAGAGTTCCGGAGCCTCAACAATCTCAAGCACGTCAACATCATGAGATGGCACCTCATCCGCCTTTAGGGTATCTGCCGCACCTATAGGATAAAAGAGGGTTTCAAGGTTGTGAAACCCATCCTCCCTCTTTTCCAGTACATTCAGCCCTATGTTAATTTTTGCATTAGGGTATAGAATCATATTATCAACCGCATTTAGAATATCCGCAATTCATACAAACAAGACAGCCCTCCTGATATACAAGGTTGTTTGAGTTACATTTTGAGCACTTCTTGCCTGTATCATCTTTTGTTCCATCTGGAATATAGCGTTTCAAGCTGCGCTCAACACCGTTTTTCCAGGTATTGATAGCCTCGCTGTCCAAAGAAAGGCCGTTAATAAGGTTAAGTACATCAACAATCTGCATGCCGTGACGCAAGACACCTGAGATAAGTTTTGCATAGTTCCAGTACTCTTTGTTGAACATATGGGAAATACCACCTACGATATTTGTATAGCCATATTTATCCACAAAATGGAAATCGTAACGGGTACGGCCTGTCTTGACATCTTTCTCCTTAACAATATAACCTGTCTCCACAGATTTAGGGATATTACGGCTATCCTCATCTACAAGACCGGTAAAAATCTCATAAGGTGCACCGTTAAGCTTACCTACAAGGGCAATCCATTTCTCTTTGCCGTTCATAAAGCGGATAACATCTGCCTCCAAAGATTTTGGTCTCTCTTTTGGTTTTAGGGAAACTGTCTCCTTTTTCTCCTCTTTTGCAGAAACAAGAACACCAGCCCTTGAACCATCCCTATATACGGTAACACCTTTACAGCCAACCTCCCATGCAGTCTTATACACACTTGCTACAAGCTCCTCTGTAACGGAATTAGGCAAGTTTACTGTAACACTGATTGAGTGGTCAACCCATTTCTGAATACTGCCCTGCATCTTAACCTTGGCAACCCAATCAATATCTGCAGAAGTAGCCCTGTGGTATGGTGATTTCTCTACCAAAGCCTCAACCTCTTTAACAGACATTTTCTTAACATCCTCAGCAGGAATGCCATTCACCTCACACCATGTAAGGAATTTGTGGTGGAATACATAATACTCCTCCCAACAATCTCCAACATCATCTTTAAAGGTAATTACCGCATTCTTGTCATTAGGGTTAACTTTTCTCCTTCTTATATAGAATGGGAGG
This sequence comes from Candidatus Egerieisoma sp., assembly GCA_045592425.1. Lineage (GTDB taxonomy): Bacteria > Bacteroidota > Bacteroidia > Bacteroidales > UBA932 > Egerieousia. The sequence goes on along the minus strand of JAZNUT010000005.1, from coordinate 187,094 downwards.
AATACAGGCTCAATACCGGATGTAGTCTGAGTCATAAGGGAAGTAGTACCTGTAGGGGCAATTGTAAGAAGCGAGATGTTTCTTCTGCCCACTTTGGCCATCAGCTCATACAATGCAGGATCTGCAGTGCGGATTCGGTCAATCATAGGGTTGTGTTCCTCTCTTGCAGTATCATAAATTGGGAACGCACCTCTCTCGGTAGCCATGTTTACAGAAGATCTGTATGCCTCAACAGCAAGGTTTTTCTGAACCTCAACAGCAAAATCTATAGCTTTGTCTGAACCGTATCTCATACCAAGGGCAGCCAACATATCACCCTCGGCTGTAATACCCAATCCTGTACGTCTTCCACCAAGTGATTTTGCCTTAATCTTCCCCCAAAGCTCAAGCTCTGTCCTTTTCACATCCTGAGTCTCCGGATCTGAAGCAATTTTAGACAGAATGGCCTCAATCTTCTCCATCTCAAGGTCAATAAGGTCATCCATAAGTCTCATTGCCTTGCCGGAATGCTCCTTAAACAGCTCCATGTTGAATTTTGCCTCAGGGGTAAAAGGATTCTCAACGTATGAGTAAAGGTTAAGTGCGATAAGACGGCAAGAGTCGTACGGACAAAGTGGAATCTCTCCACATGGATTGGTACTTACAGTCCTGTAACCAAGATCCGCATAACAGTCAGCCACAGACTCCCTCAATACTGTATCCCAGAACAATACTCCAGGCTCCGCAGATTTCCAAGCATTGTGCACAATCTTCTTCCAGATATTCTGTGCATTCACCATTTTGGAAACTTTAGGCTCAGCTGCATCAACAGGGTATTTCTGCTCGTACTGCTCTCCGGAAAGGGCAGCTTTCATAAACTCGTCGTCAATCTTTACAGATACATTTGCACCTGTAACTTTGCCCTGCTCCATTTTTGCATCAATAAACTTCTCACTGTCGGGATGCTTGATGGAAATGGAAAGCATCAAAGCTCCTCTACGGCCATCCTGAGCCACCTCACGGGTAGAGTTTGAGTATCTCTCCATGAATGGAACCACTCCTGTAGAGGTAAGTGCACTGTTAAGCACCGCACTGCCCAAAGGACGGATATGTGAAAGGTCGTGTCCTACACCGCCACGGCGTTTCATAAGCTGCACCTGCTCCTCATCAATCTTCATAATTCCACCATATGAGTCTGCCGGTTTGTCATGTCCCACAACAAAGCAGTTTGATAGAGATGCTATCTGGTATGAGTTACCTATACCGGTCATAGGACCTCCCTGAGGTATGATATATTTGAAATCCCTCAACAACTCATAAATCTCCTCCTCTCCCATAGGGTTAGGATATTTGTTCTCAATCCTTGCAAACTCACGTGCAAGACGACGGTGCATATCTTCCGGCGATTTTTCATACAAGTTGCCGTATGAATCTTTCATTGCATACTTGTTGATCCATACAGAAGCGGCAAGTTCATCCCCTTTAAAGAACTTTACACTCTCCTGCAAGGCTTCCTCATAGGTGTAGGTATTGATACTCATTGACTTATATATTTTTGATTTATTGCTATACCGTAAGCTGCCAAATAAAAAACAGCCAATTACCCAAGGTAATTGACTGCAAGATAGTTCATTTTAACTCCAATAGAATAAGGTGTAGCTATTACTTTTCAACAAAAGAATCAACACCCGCCCTACAATGCTTAGCAGCAATGTTTACTGCAATTTGAGCACTCGGAAAATTCTCCTCTCAACCTGCTCTCCAAAAGAGAGTGTAATCTCTCCCTCAAACTCTCATTTGTCACTTTCTCCAAAACCGCATAGGCAAATGCCTCCTGTTGCAACAGTTTTGCCTCAGCTTTGGCAATACCGCGTGAACGCATGTAGAAAAGTTCATCTTCGTTCAAACTGCCCACTGTCGCCCCATGCGAACATTTCACATCATCTGCATAAATCTCAAGGTGCGGCTGAGTGTATGCCTTTGCCGTTTTAGAGGCCAAAAGATTGTTGTTTGCCTGATATGCCTCTGTTTTCTGAGCGTCGGGAGCCACATATATCCTGCCGCTGAAACGGGTAACAGACTCTCCGTCCAAAATACCCTTGAACAGCTGGGAACTGTGACACTCCGGCACATTGTGCAATATATTGACATTGGTTGCAACCCTCTGTTTCCCGTCTGCAAGGTAAAGGCCGTTTACGTTGCACTCTCCCCCTTTGCCGTTAAGGGCAACCTCAATATTGTTTGAAATCTCCCCTCCGTGCAATGTTATCACATTAAGGTTAAGGACAGCCCCCTCCTCCATCTGCACTTTGAATGACGTGCTGTGCTTAGACTGGTTGTGCTCATTCTGCATGACAACCATATCCAGAATTGCCCCCTTGCCAAGAGAAACATTCACATCCTCATGGGTGACAAAATCATGCATGGAAAGGGTATGGGAACAAAGCAGCACTTTTGCCTGGGCTCTGGCTGCAAGGGTATAATTTGTAGAGTAGGAAAGATCCTCCTGGGCCTGGCTGCTCCTTACCTGGATAACCTGGAGCATCTGGGGCATAATTTCCCCCTCTCCAAGCTCAAGTCCCATCTTCTCCCCTTTCCCATCTACTACAAACACCTGCTGGGTATCCTTCAGAGGCACTCTGCACCTGAACTCCTGCTGATGGGATTTGTCGGGAATATAAATATAATTGTTCTCCATATTACTCACCTTTAATCAGCCAGTCATAACCTCTGGTCTCCACCTCAAGTGCAAGATCCTTACCTGCAGTTTTAATGATCCTTCCCTTGTACAATACATGTACAATATCCGGAACAATATAATCCAACAGCCTCTGATAGTGTGTGATTACAATTGTAGCATTATCAGCTTTTTTAAGTTTGTTCACACCTGTTGCCACTATACGCAACGCATCCACATCAAGACCGCTGTCTGTCTCATCAAGGATGGCAAGTTTTGGATCCAGCATAGCCATCTGGAAAATCTCGTTCCTCTTTTTCTCGCCACCGGAGAAACCTACATTCACTCCTCTGGAAGAAAAGGCTGGGTCCATCTCCACAATTGCAAGCTTCTCCCTCATAAGTTTAAGGTACTCTGCAGCTGTAAGCGGTGCCAGACCTTTCTGTTTGCGGTGCTCATTTACAGCAGTCTTCATAAAGTTCACATTTGTAACTCCCGGTATCTCTATAGGATACTGGAATCCAAGGAACAGACCTGCCCAAGAGCGCTCCTCAGGCGACATTGACAAAAGGTCCTGCCCCATAAACTTTACAGTTCCCTCTGTCACCTCATAGTGTTCCTTACCTGCAAGCACAGCAGAAAGGGTACTCTTTCCAGAACCGTTAGGCCCCATGATTGCGTGAACCTCCCCCGGTTTTACCACAAGGTCTATACCCTTTAGAATCTCCTTGCCATTAATGTTGGCATGCAAATTTTTTATTTCAATCAAATTCTCCATAATCCGTAAAATATTAATCTACTGTGCCCTCATCTGCTTTCTCCACATTGCAAAACCAAAGAATGCAAGTATAAGATAACCGGCACTGACAAGTGGCATGAACACAAGTCCAGCCTTTATGTATAATGTAATGTTAGTAACATTCACAACCAGCCATGCTCCCCAGCAATCGAGTTTCTTCTGGGCAGAAAGATACTGTGCCAAAAGGATAAAAGCTGTTACAAAAGCATCCAGGAACGGTGCTCTGGCCATAGGGAAAATATCCGGCCACCACACATTCAACTGACTGAGCAAGAAGCCCCAACCCACAGTAAAGGCTGCCACAATGGCAAGCAGTCCCAATCTCTCCTTGTTGGTAAGGATGGTTATTTTAAGTTGCTCCTTGCGGTCTTTCTCATTCTGAGCCGGATGTGTCCATCTGTAATGCCCAAAGAAATTGATTACAAATGAAATTGGCTGCACCAGCATGCTTGAATAAAGATGCTTCTGCAAAAACATGAAGAAAAGGAGGATATTATAGAGATACCCCACCCAAAAATTGAGCACCTTTCCCCTTGTTGCAAGAAAAACACAACTCAAGCCAGCCATAACAGCAAGCAGCTCCAGCAAACTCACCCCCTGGCCTCCCAGAGTAAAAATTATATTGTCTATACTGAACATTTCCTTATTCCCGATAACTTTAATTATTAACCTACACTACCCTCCAAAGAGACCTGCAACAGTTTCTGTGCCTCAACAGCAAACTCCATAGGCAACTGGTTTATAACCTCCTTGGCATAACCGTTCACAATAAGACCCACAGCATCCTCTGCCTTGATACCCCTCTGCTGGCAATAGAACAACTGGTCTTCACCAATCTTTGAAGTGGTAGCCTCATGCTCCACAACAGCGGTAGGGTTCTCACTCTCCACATATGGGAAAGTGTGTGCACCACATTTGTCTCCAAGAAGAAGGCTGTCGCACTGCGAGTGGTTACGGGCATTCTCGGCACCTGGCAATATTTTTACCAGACCCCTGTAACTGTTCTGGCTCTTTCCGGCAGAAATACCCTTGCTCACAATACGGCTGCTGGTATTCTTCCCTATATGAATCATCTTGGTACCTGTATCTGCCTGCTGGTAGTTGTTTGTAACCGCAACAGAATAGAACTCGCTTATAGAGTTGTCACCCTTAAGTATGGTGCTCGGATACTTCCATGTAATTGCAGAACCTGTCTCAACCTGGGCCCAGAAAAGCTTGCTGTTCGCCCCTTTGCAAATACCACGCTTGGTAACAAAGTTATAAATGCCACCCTTGCCCTCTTTATCTCCAGGATACCAGTTCTGCACTGTAGAATACTTCACCTCCGCATCCTGCATCACCACAATCTCCACAACAGCAGCATGCAACTGGTTCTCGTCACGCTGCGGAGCGGTACATCCCTCAAGATAGCTCACATATGACCCCTCATCTGCAACAATAAGGGTTCTCTCAAACTGCCCTGTACCCTTTGCATTGATACGGAAATAACTGCTCAGCTCCATAGGACAGCGGGTATTCTTAGGGATATAACAAAAAGAACCGTCACTGAACACAGCCGAATTGAGTGCAGAAAAATAATTGTCTCCAACCGGAACAACAGATGCAAGATATTTCTTTACAAGATCCGGGTAATCCCTTACTGCCTCAGAGAAGGAGCAGAAAATCACACCCTTCTCGGCCAAGGTCTCCCTAAATGTAGTCTTAACAGACACAGAATCAAACACAGCATCCACCGCCATTCCCGCAAGGACATTCCTCTCATGCAACGGAATACCCAGTTTCTCAAAAGTCTCTGCCAGCTCCGGATCAATCTCGGTAACCTCTTTCTTAGGTTGTGGAGCAGCATAATATATGATATCCTGATAATCAATCTCAGGGATATCCAGATGTGCCCACTTTGGCATCTCCATCTTCTGCCATCTTTGGAAAGCCTTGAGACGGAACTCCAACAACCACTCAGGCTCCTGCTTCTTTTCAGAAATAAGCCTTATGATATCCTCATTCAACCCCTTGGGAATGAACTCCTGACTAATATTTGACTCAAAGCCATACTGATACTCAGCATTGGCAATGTTTTCTATAATTTCGTTATTTTTACTCATCGCAGCACAAAGTTAATCCATTTTAGAGTATTTTTGTAAAAAATACTGCTATATGAACACAGAATCAATAGAAAAAGCTACTCAGGAGAACAATAACGCTCCAAAAAGGACACAAATAAGCGAAATTGGCAAAATTGCACTTCTGAAAAGACTTTTTGAAGGTACCCCATACAACAACTCAACCTCCCATAAGTTCGGGGGGCGTATTCCCGACAAAGCAGGTCGCACCAAAGATGTAAACAACTTCCTCACAGTGCAGAGAACCATGCTGGAAGGTATTGATTTTGACCTCACTTACACCCCATTGAAACACCTTGGATACAAGGCTGCCCTGCTGGCACTTGGAGGGATATATGCAAAATGCCACACCCCTGTGTCACTGGCATTCTCACTGGGCCTTTCTGCAAGATTCTGCGTGGAGGATATTGAGGAGTTCTGGGCAGGAGTACTCGGCGCATGCAAAGAGCACAAAATTGAGCAGCTCTCACTCGATTTGGGAGCCTCAATGACAGGCCTTAACATAGCAATTGGCGCCTGCGGTCTTCAGAGTGCAAAAATTGCAGCAACCGTTCCCGCAGTAGATACCACCTGTCTGCTTTGCCTTACCGGCAATGTTGGGGCGGCATACATGGGACTGCATGTACTGGAAAGGGAAAAGATTGCATTCAACCGTATTCCTGCAGAACATGCAGCTGAATATGTACAGCCGGATTTGAGCAAATACAAATACATCCTCAGCCAATATCTCAGCCCCGAAATCAACCCTAAAACCACAGAGCAGTTCAAAGAGGCAAAACTTTTCCCTGCATGCGGATATTTCATAACCAATGGGCTTGCCTCAGCGGTAATGGAGCTTTGCCAGGAACACAATGTAGGGGCAAAAATTTACCTTGGTAAAATTCCAATTGCATCACAAACTTTTGCTATGGCAGACGAGCTCAATATGGACGCCATCACTGCAGCCCTTAACGGCGGAGATGATTACAAATTCCTCTTTGCTGTACCAGTGCAGGAACACGAACGCTTCCATAAGGAATTCCCTAATGTTGACATCATAGGGCACCTGTGCAAACCGCAAGCCGGCGCAATGCTCGTAACCCCAGAAGGGGCAGAAATAACCCTCAGGGCACAAGGATATTAAAAGAAAAACTGACCTGGGGTCAGCTTTTCTTTTGTTCTACAGATACACCTCCGCATCCACTCTGTACTCCAGATTGGAGTGCTGCAAGAAATCGAGCAATCCAGGGTTTATATCAATCTTATATTTGCGGGAGAAGTACTCTACAGAATAGCCCTTCTCATAGTCCAGCACATTAAGTGACAGAAGCTTTTTCCCTTTGTGCTCCTTGAGCTGTTTTACCAGCTCTTTGCGGAACTCAGGGGTAATGCGTTTTACCGGCACGTTTACAGTAAGTTTCTTTATAAATTCCTCCTTGGTATTGGCAAGCAGGGTCATTTTACGCAACTTGAGCTCACATTCCACCGGTGCAGGCTTGCTGTCGGGGCCATTCTCCTCCGGTTTGGCAAACCCAAAACGTGGCATAATGGCACACTTGAGCATCAGAGCCTGGCTCTCCTCCAAAAACGGCATGAATGTCTCATAATCCTTCCCGAAAAGGGCAAATTCCATGCTTCCGCCGTAGTCCTCAACGGTAAATTTCACCCACGGACGTCCGCTTTTCTTGGAAACCATCTTGCTTACAGATGTTATCAGACCTGCAAGGTAGAGTTCCCTTTTCTGTAGGGAAGCATCTGCTGATGCATCCTTAACCATCTGAGCCGCATCTGTAAGGGAAATCTTTGCAAAATGATCCATTTCAAACTTGTACATATCCAACGGATGTGCAGATAGATACATTCCCACAAGTTCCTTTTCCTTTTTAAGGAACTCCATCTTGTTGTAATCCTTTGGAGCAGGAATCTCCGGAGGTACCGGCTTGAACCCTTCATCCAAATCTCCAAACAAAGAATTTCCCCCTGCGAGTGAGTCGCTTTGCAGCTTCTGCCCATATCTGCACAATGCCTCAATGAAAACATCCCCTTTGCTGTTCTCGGCAAAGAACTGCTCCCTGCGGATCTCCGGGAATGAGTCAAATGCACCGGCATACGCAAGTGACTCTATGGTTTTTCTGTTTATTGTACCACTTGCCGAGGCACGCTCTATAAAATCAAACACACCTGCAAAAGGCTTGTCCCCCCTGCAAGCTGTGATTGAATCCACAATTGCGCCACCCACACCTTTCACTCCTCCCATTCCAAAACGGATATGGCCATCCTTATTTACGGAGAAAGTCCTCTCACTCTCATTTATATCAGGCCCCAACACATTGCTGCCAATTCTGCGGCACTCATCCATCAGTTTGGTAATCTCCTCAATATTGTTGAGGTTCTTGCTCAAGTTGGCTGCCATAAACTCTGCAGGATAATGGGCTTTCATATAGCCTGTCTGATATGCCACCCAGGCATAACAGGTTGCGTGGGATTTGTTGAACGCATATTGGGCAAATGCTGTCCAGTCTTTCCATATCTTTTCAAGGATATCCTGCGGATGCCCGTTTGCGGCGCCACCCTCCATAAACTTCACCTTAAGCTCCATCATCTTGTCTATGAGTTTTTTACCCATAGCTTTACGCAATCCGTCGGCCTGACCTTTAGTAAAGTTTGCAAGTTTCTGGGAAAGAAGCATCACCTGCTCCTGGTACACAGTCACTCCATATGTATCCTGCAGTATGCTCTCCATCTCGGGAAGATCATACTCAATTGCCTGTTCTCCCTTTTTACGGGCTACAAAATCAGGGATATAATCCATAGGGCCCGGCCTGTAGAGGGCATTCATGGCAATAAGGTCCTCAAAACGGCTTGGCTGAAGCTCCCTCAACCACTTTTGCATACCAGGGGACTCAAACTGGAACACAGCTACAGTATCTCCCCTACCAAAGAGCTCAAAAGTCTTTTTGTCATCTATTGGAATAGCCTCAATATCTATCTCTATCCCCTTTGATTTTTTCACATTGGCAACAGCCTCCTTAAGGATGGAAAGGGTTCTCAGACCCAAAAAGTCCATCTTAAGCATTCCAACATCCTCTATAAAAGAGCCCTCATACTGGGATACCCACATATCCTCCCCGGTCTCCTTATCTTTTGCTATACAGATTGGAATATGTTCTGTAAGGTTATCCCTTCCAATAATGATTGCACAGGCGTGTACGCCGGTATTCCTTACCGTACCTTCAAGTTTCTGGGCATATTCAAGGGTGTCGTGTACCCCCGGGATATCTGAATGCTCATAAGCCTCCTTCATTTCGGGTACCAGCTTAACACAGTTCTCCACAGTAACTTTCACCTTTTTGGTTTTGGTCTTTACCTCTCCGTTCTCATCTGTAAACTTCTCCACCTCTTCCGGAAAACTGTCGGGAACAAGCTTTGCAAGACGGTCACTCTCCTGCAAAGGGACCTGCTGGATACGTGCCACATCCTTAATGGCACTCTTGGTTGCCATTGTACCAAAAGTCACCACATGGGACACATGGTCTTTTCCATATTTCTCCTCCACATACTGGAGTACCTTGCCGCGTCCGTCATCATCAAAATCCACATCTATATCCGGCATTGAGATACGGTCGGGATTGAGGAAACGCTCAAACAGCAAATCATATTTTATAGGGTCCAAATTGGTGATTCCAAGACAATATGCAACCACTGATCCCGCCGCCGACCCACGCCCTGGACCAACCCATACCCCTATTTTGCGGGCTGCAGCTATGAAATCCTGTACAATAAGGAAGTAATCGGGGAATCCCATCTTCTTTATGGTGGCAAGCTCAAAATCTATACGCTCGCGGCACTCATCTGTAATGGTCTCATATTTTCTTTCCGCTCCCTTATACACAAGATGGCGGAGATATTCATTGCTGTCGGGAAACTCCTCAGGGATTGGGAATACCGGAAGTACGTGGTCCCTGTCAATTTTATACTTCTCCACCTTCTGGACAATCTCCATGGTGTTCTCTATCACCTCCGGATGCTCCGGGAACAAGGCCCTCATCTCCTCCTCAGTTTTAAGGTACTCCTGCTGGGTGTATCTCATGCGCTTGGGATCATCAAAGTTGGCATTTGTGGTGAGACAGATAAGGCGGTCATGAGCAGGGCCATCCTCCTTGCGGGCAAAGTGGGCATCATTGGTTGCAACCACCTTTATCCCAAGACGCTCGCCCATCTTAAAGATCTCAGCATTTGCAATCTCCTGCAAATCTGCCACCTCTGTAGTCATACCCGGTATCTCTGTACGGTGCAGCTGCACCTCAAGGTAGTAATCCTCTCCAAAAAGGTTCTTGTACCAGAGGGCGGTCTCCTCAGCCTCTTTCAAGCGGCCGGTATTTATATATTTTGGTATCTCTCCTCCCAAACAGGCTGAACAGCAGATAAGGTTCTCATGATATTTCTCCAGAATCTCATGGTCAATTTTTGGCTTGTAATAAAAGCCCTCTGTCCACCCTGTAGAGACTATTTTTACAAGATTGTAGTATCCCTGCAGATTTTTGGCCAACAAAATAAGGTGATATGCCCCCTGATCCTCCTTTCCCCTCTTGCTAAAACGCCCCTCCGGATTCACATAAACCTCACATCCGATAATTGGTTTTACATCGGGAAAATCCTTTGCAACCTTAAGGAACTCCTTTACACCAAACATATTGCCATGGTCTGTAATGGCAAGTGCCGGCTGGTTATCCTCAGCCGCCTTCTTGAAATGGGCCTTTATGCTTGCCTGTCCATCCAGAATGGAATAATATGTATGTACGTGTAAATGAGCAAATGCCATAATCTTGGGGTTTTATTTATACTTTAGGGGAAGTACAAATATACAAAACAAAAAAGCCTCCCGCAATATACTGCGGAAGGCTCAATAATTTATTTATTAACAGTTATTACACCAACGGTGTACCTGTCATACAGGCAGGCTGCTCAATACCCATAAGTTTAAGGATTGTAGGGGCAATATCTGCAAGGATACCGTTTTTAGCCTCTTTTACATCATTGTCAACTACAATGAACGGAACAGGGTTAAGTGAGTGTGCTGTGTTAGGTGAACCGTCTGCATTAACAGCGTTGTCCGCATTTCCGTGGTCTGCTGTGATAAGTACAGTGTAACCGTTTGCAACTGCCGAATCAACAACCTCCTTAACAAGACCGTCAATAGTTGTAACAGCTTTGGTAATAGCCTCATAAACACCTGTATGGCCAACCATGTCACCGTTTGCAAAGTTAAGGATTACAAGATCCTCTTTCTGGGTGTCAAGAACTTTGATAAGCTCAGATGCAACCTCAGGGGCACTCATCTCCGGTTTAAGGTCATAGGTAGCCACTTTTGGAGAGTTTACAAGAACGCGGTCCTCGTTCTCAAATGCAGCCTCGCGTCCGCCAGAGAAGAAGAATGTAACATGGGCATATTTCTCAGTCTCAGCAATTCTAAGCTGGTTTTTGCCGGCTTTTGCAACAACCTCACCAAGGGTAAGCTGTACGTTCTCCTTGTCAAACAAGATGTGTACACCGGTGAATTTGTCATCGTATGGAGTAAGACAGCAGTAGTACAAAGGAAGGGTCTTCATACCCATATCAGGCATATCCTCCTGTGTAAGTACGCTGGTAATCTCTCTTGCACGGTCGTTACGGAAGTTGAAGAAAACAATTGCATCGTCAGCTGCAATGTTTGCAGTACCCTCAACCTTAATAGGTTTGATGAACTCGTCTGTCACACCGGCCTGGTAAGAAGCCTCAACGGCTGCAGCAGGAGAAGAGACAACCTCACCCTCACCGTTTACAAGCAAATCATAGGCAACCTTAACACGGTCCCATCTCTTGTCACGGTCCATAGCGTAGAAACGGCCTATTACAGAAGCAACTTTACCTGTAGATTTTGCCATATGGGCCTCCAACTGCTCAACAAAGCCTTTACCGCTCTTAGGGTCGGTATCACGGCCATCCATAAAGCAATGAACATATACTTTCTCCAAACCGTACTCTTTTGCAACATCAAGGAATGCAAAAAGCTGCTCAATAGAGCTGTGTACACCACCATTGGATAGCAATCCCATAAAGTGAAGCGCCTTGCCGCTCTCTTTTACATAATCATAAACAGCTTTAACCTCTTTGTTCTCAAGCAAAGTCTTGTTCTGGCAAGCCTTGTTTATCTTTACAAGATCCTGATAAACAACTCTACCTGCACCAATATTAAGGTGTCCTACCTCTGAGTTACCCATCTGTCCCTGAGGAAGTCCCACATCCTCACCACTTGCAGAGAGCTGAGAAGTAGGGTATTTGGCCATAAGGGCATCAATATTTGGCTGACCGGCAGTGTAAATTGCATTTGTTGAGTCATTCTTTCCAATGCCCCAGCCATCCAGAATCATTAAAAGTACTTTTTTGTTCATTTTATTTTGTAGTTTTGTTATTCATTTATGTAGTCCGTACTGCAAAATTGCAGCCAAACGGCGGCAAAGTTAATCATTATGAGAGAAAAAAGAAAGAATTCCCAAAAGAGCACAAGCAATACCAAAAAGAGTTTCAGACAGAGACATCAGAGGAGTACCAACCGCAAAATCATTGAAATGCTTGAAGGTACAGTACAGATGAGCCGTGAGGGTTTTGGATTTGTTATTGTTCCCGACAGGGAAGATGACATATACATACCTCAGAGCCGTATGCTGCATGCCCTCAATGGGGATCTTGTAAGGGTAGCCGTTACCCGCAAAAGGGATGCAAAGCACCGCGCGGAGGGGGAGATTGTGGCTATTTTGGAAAGAAGCAGGAAACCATTCATCGGGATACTGCAGATAATGGGGCAGCAGGGTTGGGTTATTGTGGAGAGCAGGGTTATGCCGTATGATATAAAGGTCTCTTTGGATGGAATTGATGAGGATGCCCAGTGGAAAAAGGTTGCGGTACAGATTGTGGAGTGGCCTATGCACACAGATGCCCCTGTGGGTAAAATCATAGATGTGCTTGGAGAGCCAGGAGAGAATGATACTGAGATGCATGCCATTCTGGCCGAGTTTGGTTTGCCGTACAGGTTTGACCCGGCACTGGAGGAGGCAGCAGCAAAGATTCCTGTAAAAATTGAGGAGAAGGAGATCAAACGCCGCAGGGATATGAGACAGGTGCTCACCTTTACCATAGATCCTGCAGATGCCAAAGATTTTGATGATGCAATCTCGTTTGAGGAGCTTCCTGACGGAAATTATGAAATTGGAGTGCACATTGCAGATGTGACCCATTATGTCCGCCCGCATGACATTATAGATAAAGAGGCTTTTGAGAGGGGGACATCTGTATATCTTGTTGACAGGACAGTTCCAATGTTGCCCGAGGCCCTCTCAAACAACCTTTGCTCCCTAAGGCCTGACGAGGATAAACTCACCTACTCCGCAATATTTGAAATGACAGCTGCCGGAAAAGTTGTAAAAAGGTGGTTTGGACGCACAGTAATAAACTCGGACCGCAGATACTCATACGAGCAGGTTCAGGAGATGATTGAGACCCAGGGTGACTATACACTCAAATATTTGGGGGAAATGGCAAGTGGAGTGGAGACAAAGAGCATAAAAGTCTCTTCCCGACGGAGAAAAACTGAATCCTTCTCAGACAAGGAGGTTGCCAGTGCAATCCTCACCCTGCATGGCATAGCAGGCAAATTGAGGGAGCAGAGATTCCTCAGCGGCTCAATCAGTTTTGAACGTCCGGAGATGAAGGTAATAGTGGATTCTGCAGGCAAACCAATAGATGTGGTGCAAAAGATAAGCAAGGATGCCAACTGGCTTATTGAAGAGTTCATGCTCCTTGCAAACAAGGAGGTTGCGACTTGTGTAACAAAGGGACTTAAGCTTAAGGAACCAACCTTTGTATATCGTATCCACGACCAACCGGATTTTGAAAAGCTCAAGAACCTCAAGGACTTTGTGAAACATTTCGGCTACCAGATGGGATCAGTGGAAAACGGGAAGGATGTAGCCCAGGAGCTCAATGCCCTTTTGGATAAAGCCAAGGGGAAACCTGAGTGTGGTGCAATTGAGATAATGGCACTCCGTACTATGGCCCGTGCGAAATACTCAACAGGCAATGTGGGACACTACGGCTTGGGGTTTGACTATTACACCCACTTCACATCCCCTATCAGACGTTACCCGGATATGATGGTGCACCGCCTCCTTACCCACTATCTTGACAAGGGAAAAAACGAGGACAAGAACCGTTATGAGGAGCTTTGCAAACACTCCTCAATGCGGGAGCAGCTTGCCACAGAGGCGGAGCGCAGCAGTATTAAATACAAATTGGCCGAGTTTATGCAGGAAAAGGTGGGACAGGAATTTGAAGGCTCGGTTTCCGGTATAACAGAATGGGGTATGTATGTGGAGATTGAGCCAAGCAAGGTGGAGGGTATGGTAATGTTGCGTGAGATAAAAGAGGACTTCTTTATCTACGATGAAAAGAGCTACTGTCTCATTGGGAAAGCCACCCGCAAAAAATTCACCCTTGGAGACAAGGTGCGGATTAAGGTTTCCAAAACCAACCTTGAACAGAAACTCATAGACTACACCCTCATCTGGGACCCGGAGTGGAACAAAAACTCATCCAGAAAAGGGGCAGCAAGAAAGAAATAAAAAATATTAAAAAAACAGAGGCCGCAAAAATGCGGCCTCTGTCGTATCCAATAGGTAAAACCTTATTTGTTCAATTTTTTAGCCTCTGCCTTCTGGCTGAATCTGTACATCAATGGAGTTGCAACGAACATAGAAGAGTAAGTACCAACAAGGATACCAACAATAATAGCCACTGCAAAACCTCTGATCACCTCACCACCGAACAATGCAATTGCCAACATAACCACCAAAGTAGTAACTGAAGTATTGATTGTTCTCACCAAAGTGCTGTTCAATGAAGAGTTGATATTCTCACTCAAAGGACGTTTTGGATATAGGTTTCTGTTCTCACGGATACGGTCAAAGATAACCACTGTATCGTTGATAGAGTAACCGATAATGGTAAGTACCGCAGCAATGAATGTCTGGTCAACATCCAAGCTGAATGGAAGGATACCTGAGAAGATAGAGAAGAAACCAATTACAATAATTGTATTGTGTGCAAGACCAATTACAGAGCCGGCACCCCAAGTCCAGTAACGGAAACGTGCAGCAATGTAAAGGAAGATTGCCAACAATGAAAGGATTACTGCAATGATTGCATCCCTCTTGATATCATTTGCAATAGTAGGACCAACCTTATCTGAAGAGATGATACCGTTAGGATTATCCTGGGTAGAAGTGAACTCTTCCAAAGTCATATCAGCTACAAAGAAATCTTTCAATGCATTGTAAAGTTTAGCCTCCACCTCAGCATCAACCTCGCTTGAGTTGTCATCAATCTTATATTTGGTAGTAACCTTCATCTGGCTTGCACCACCAAACTGTTTAACCTCTACAGTCTCACCGAACTCAGCATTTGCAGCCTGACGGATATCCTCAGCAACAACCTCTTTGTCGAAACGCAATACAAAAGTTCTACCACCGGTAAAGTCAACACCGTAAGTAAAGCCTTTAGTGAACATGAATGCAAGACAAACAACACAAATGATTGCAGAAGCAGTAAGGGTTTTTTTGCTTGCTCCCAAGAAATTGAAGTTAGTGTTCTGCATGAAGTTCTTGGCAATGCTGCCCTCAAAAGCGATCTCTTTGTTTCTTGCCAGTCTTGCCTCAAATACAAGTCTTGTAATGATTACAGAAGTAAGGAATGAAGTGATGATACCAATTACCAATGTGGTTGCAAAACCCTGAACAGGACCAGAACCGAATACGAACAATACGATACCTGTAATTACAGTGGTAAGGTTACCGTCAATAATTGCAGAGTAAGCATTTCTGTAACCGTCTTTGATTGCAGCTCTTAGAGCTTTTCCTGCTCTCAACTCCTCTCTTACACGCTCATAGATGATAACGTTGGCATCCACTGCCATACCAAGGGTAAGAACCAAACCGGCAATACCTGGCAATGTAAGCACTGCACCGAATGATACCAATGAACCGAACAAGAACAATACGTTGCAGATAAGTGCCACACAAGCGGCAACACCGGCACCTGCATAGAATACCATCATATAAACAAGTACAAGAACAAATGCAATTACAAATGAAATCATACCTGCTTTAATTGAAGCGCTACCCAAAGTAGGACCTACAACCTGCTCCTGAACGATAGTGGCTGGAGCTGGAAGTTTACCTGATTTAAGAACGTTTGCCAAGTCCTCAGCCTCAGTAATTGTAAAGTTACCTGTAATTGAAGACTGACCGCCTGAAATCTCAGACTGTACAGTAGGGTATGAATAAACCATACCGTCCAAAACGATTGCAACTGATTTGCCAATGTTGTCTGCAGTAAGTCTCGCCCAAGTTCTTGCACCCTCTGCGTTCATAGTCATGCTGACGCCAGGAGCAGCACCTGTGTTGCCGTATGAAACAGAAGCATCAGTAACAACACCACCATCAAGAGGAGCCTTACCGTCCCTTGAAGTTGATTTGATTGCAACCAAATCAAAGATTACACCTGAAGGGTCGTTTGGATCAGCCTTAACTGTCCACATAGGAACAAGCTCAACAGGCATCAAAGCCTTAACCTGAGGCATGTTCAAATATGAGTTGATTTTTGCTGTATCTCTGTAATGTGCCCTACCAATGGTTGCACCAGGCATAAGCTGTCCGTTATAAACGCTTGGGCTCAAAAGATAGAACAAAGGGTTCTGAGCAGCAAAAGCCTGTGCATCTGCAGATAGTGAATCCTCTGCAATAAGCGACTCAACCGCACCCTCAACTTTTGCAGTATCCTTCTGTGCAGCATCCTCTACAAGCATCTGTGCAAGAAGAGCATTTGCCTCTGCCAAGAAAGGATAAATCTCAGTATTCTCAAATGTAGGCCAGAACTCCAATGAAGCAGTACCCTGAAGCAGTTTTCTAACACGCTCAGGCTCTTTAACACCTGGAAGCTCAACAAGAATTCTACCGCTGTTGCCAAGTTTCTGAATATTTGGCTGGGTTACACCAAAACGGTCGATACGGTTTCTCAATACATTGAACGAGTTTGCAATTGCACTCTCTGCCTCTGTACGGATAACCTTTATAACCTCCTCGTTAGATGTCTCAGGTTTGATTTTCTCACGCATCTCAAAAGTACCGAACACGCTTGAAAGTCTCTTGCCTGGAGCAACCTCATCCCAGCTCTCTGCAAATAGAGTGATGAAATCACCTCTGCTCTCCAACTCCTTTTTCTGAGCCAAAGCCAAAGCCTCAACAAACTCTGGAGACTGGTTGTTGTCTGCAAGTGCTACAACAAGGTCTTTCAACTGCACCTGCAACATAACGTTCATACCACCTTTAAGGTCAAGACCAAGGTTAATCTCCTTCTCTTTTACTTCTTTGTAGGTGAAACCCAAAAATACTTTCTCTGAAGAGATAGAATCAATGTAGAATCTGTTTCTCTCTTTAGCTATTGAATCAAGGTAGAAAGCTTTGTCAACCTCCGCTACCTGTGCAAAAGCAGGAGAAAGTTTCTCCGCCTCAACAGCTGCAGCAGCATACTCCTCAGCCTTCTTTTCCTGATGACTGGTAACCCAAGTGAATGATAATGAATACAAACAGGCTACCGCAATTAGAATTGCCACAAATTTAATGGCTCCTTTACTTTGCATAGTTTATATAGTTTTAAATTATTAAATCTTGTTAAAAAAATGGACTACTTCCAAAATTAACGTGCAAATGTAGTATTTTTTCCTAATATATAAAGTATTTCATACCTTTGTTAGTACTTTTTGCTAAAAATCAATGAAAAGACACCTTTATATATCTATCATATTAACAGCGATTTTGGGACCATTCTGCGGATACGCACAAGATTATACGCAACAGGTTAAACAGGCCCAAAAGCTGCACAACTCCTACCAGTTTGACAAGGCTCTTGAGATATACAACTCCATTCTCTCACAAAGGCCGGACTCAACACTCACAACAGAGGCCGACTCCCTGTACAATATGGACCTGCAGAAAATGGCCATTGCAAGTGAGAACGGAAAAAACATGCTCAAATATGCGTCTGCACCACAACTGATAAGCAAAAAAGTGTACCCAGCAACAAACTTTTTCCTGCACTACCCCGGTTTTGAGAACGGGAACTGGGTTGCACCTCCTGCAGAATTCACAACACAGGCTACAGACAACCCCCACAATGCAATGAACTTCTCCAAAGGGAGCAAAGCCATTGTATTCAGTGCAAAAGATGAGAGTGGTGCATGGAACATAATGCTCTCAAAGAGAATCAATGACACCACTTGGTCTGCCCCACAAATCCTCAATGAGAATATAACCACAATGGGGAATGAAATTCTCCCACATCTGTCTCCCGACGGAAAGACCCTCTATTTTGCCTCCAACGGCCACTACGGCATGGGAGGATACGACCTCTATATGAGCAAATGGAACGATGAGACCGGAGACTGGGATACAGCACAGAACCTTGGATTCCCTTACTCCTCAACAGGGAATGAATACCTTTATTATAATACCCCATGCGGGTCCTATACAGTTTTCTCATCGGACAGAGAGACAACCGGCAACCAGCTTACCATATACATAACAGAACATGAGGTTCTGCCGCTCAAAGTGGAGATTTCACAGAAGGATGCCGCAAAACATGCTGCACTTTCCCTCTCCGCAAGTGGGAAAAATCTCCCTGCCAGCCAACAGGAGCCACAACATGAGGATTTGAAAGAATTTGAGCAATATCTGAAAGTTGCCCAAGAACTCAAACACTTGCAGCTGCTGCAGTTGGATGCAGCTGCAGAACTTGACAAAAGCAGAAGGGAGTACCACCAGTGTGCCGATTCCATTAAGAGAATATCCATTGAGAACAAAATACTGGAACAGGAGAGGGGAATGCTCTCCATTAATGAAAAAACCACCGGCACCATAAACAGATTGCAAAATCTGGAACTGGAACTGTTGGCACAGGGACTTTTTGTTCCGGAACTGGCACAACAGACGCCCCCGCAAGGGACAAACACCACACCGGCACCATCATCACAGCCATATGTGGAGTTTGCCAACAACAGTTTGGGAACAACACCGGATCTCAATTTTGAAAAACCTGAGCCCCAGACAGACCTTTCGTTCAAAGTGGCGGACCTCTCTGTCATTACAGATCTTTCAGAGCTTCCCGACGGCCTTGTATATCACATACAGCTGATGACAACCCTCAAAAAAGCTCCAGCAAAATCATTCAAGGGGCTTACCCCTATATTTGAGAGAAGAGTGGGTTCAGGGAAATACACATACTCCGCAGGAGTATTCCACACATACGCAGAAGCCCTTAAGAACCTCAACACAGTAAGAAGAAAAGGGTTCTCCTCTGCAATGATTACTGCCTACAACAAAGGCAAATCAATAACCACAAAGGCAGCAAGGGCATTGGAGAAACAGGACAACTCCATATACAGGGTAACAATTGCGGGATATGATTCACTCCCTCCGGAGGCAGTGGAGACCATAAGGAACACCACAACCAAGGATATAGCCAAAGTTGCCATTGAGGGTATAATGAAATATGTAATAGGACCGTTCGGGAATAAGAATGAGGCGGAGGCTTTGGCAAACTCACTCAAAGGGAGACAGGTTTCCGGGGTAGAAGTTGAAAAATTGGAAAACAAGTAAATTATGACAGCACTGGTAATAACACTAATCATTGCAGCATTGCTTCTCCTTGGAGCAGAACTGATAATAATCCCAGGTTTTGGAATTGCGGGGATTCTGGGTGTGGCGTCGGCAGTGGCATCATGCTGGATTGCATTCTCATACATAAGCACAACCGCAGGCATAATAGTAATAATAACCAATATCCTGCTGGTAGTTGTTACAACATTACTTATACTCAGGTCCAAGACATGGAAAAAGCTTACCCTAAAGACCAATATAGACTCAAAAGTTGACACTGCCCCTACGGAGAAAGGGATAGAGGTGGGAAGCAAAGGGGTGACAATCACCCGTCTTGCACCCGCAGGAAAGGTTCAGATTGGAGAAAATACCCTTGAGGCGTTTTCCAGAGATTCCATTATTGAACCCGGGAAAGAAATAGAGGTAACCTGTGTGGAGGGGCACAAAATTTTTGTAAAACAATAAACTAAAAATACTATTGATATGGAAAACACTATTGCAATGTTGGTATGGATAGGAATCTCATTGGTGGCACTGATGATCTTCCTATGGTTTTTCCCAATTACACTATGGTTCCAGGCATTGATATCGGGAGTAAAGATATCCCTTATACAGCTGGTACTTATGCGTTGGAGGAAGGTGCCTCCAGGAACAATTGTCATGGCCATGATTACCGGTACAAAGGCAGGCCTTAAACTTGAGGCAAACGAGCTTGAGGCACACTACCTTGCCAAAGGAAATGTCCCTAATGTGGTAAATGCCCTCATCTCGGCAGACAAGGCAAACATAGACCTCAACTTCAATATGGCTGCAGCCATTGACCTTGCAGGTAGGGATGTGTTCCAGGCGGTTCAGATGAGTGTAAACCCTAAAGTTATAAACACCCCTCCTGTAACTGCTGTAGCAAAAGACGGTATCCAGCTAATTGCAAAAGCAAGGGTAACTGTAAGGGCAAACATCAAACAGCTTGTTGGAGGTGCCGGTGAGGAGACAGTACTTGCCCGTGTAGGCGAGGGTATAGTATCATCCATCGGATCTGCAGAGAGCCACAAATCGGTACTTGAGAACCCAGACTCAATCTCAAAACTTGTACTCTCAAAAGGGTTGGACGCAGGAACAGCTTTTGAAATTCTCTCAATTGACATTGCAGACATAGACATTGGAAAGAACATTGGAGCAGTACTTCAGATAGACCAGGCAAACGCAGACAAAAACATTGCCCAGGCCCGTGCGGAGGAGCGCCGCGCAATGGCAGTGGCACTTGAGCAGGAGATGAAGGCAAAAGCACAGGAAGCCCGTGCCAAAGTAATAGAGGCCGAGACCGAGATCCCTCTTGCCATGGCCGAGGCATTCCGCTCCGGCAACCTTGGCGTAATGGATTACTACAAAATGAAAAACATCCAAGCCGACACCCTAATGCGCGAAGAGATTGTAAAATAAGTTTCTTCCCCAATAAAATAAGAAACCCACAAAAGCTAACAGATGCCGATGTGGGTTCTTTTTTCACAATCTCAAACCTTATTATTGTATTGCCCGAATTTTTGATTCACATCAACAAATAAAATTTGCAAATAAAAAGATTTAACATATCTTTGCAGTCCCAAAACGTTTGTGCAAACAGCGTAACCCATTGGGCGGAAAGGTGAGATGGGTGAGTGGCTGAAACCACCAGTTTGCTAAACTGACGTACGGGTAACCGTACCGGGGGTTCGAATCCCCCTCTCACCGCAACACCAGAAAAAAGCTCTCAAGCAACGCTTGAGGGCTTTTTTTGTACCCGGACCGAGCGTCAAAAGCTTGCTTTTGTAAGTGAAGGGACGTGGTACAAAAAACAAAGGGCGCCGGAAAGGCGTCCTTTGAGTTTTTTTCCTGCTGTTGCAAGGGCCCCTCCGGCGAGGAGGGTGGGGAATGCACAGCCCACAGGGCGAGCAAAATCCCCCGCGGCAGCGGAGTGGGGAATGCCGGAGGCCAAATCCCTCCCACAGGAGGGAATGGCAGAGCCTCAATCCCCCGCGGCAGCGGAGTGGGGAATGGCAGAGCCTCAATCCCCCGCGACAGCGGAGTGGGGAATGGCAGAGCCTCAATCCCCCGCGGCAGCGGAGTGGGGAATGCCGGAGGCCAAATCCCCCCGGGAATCGCCCTACTCTCAAGACAGTGGCGCACAACAACCTCTCCACATCCTTCCTGAGCCACATTCACTGCACCACTCGTAAAGAATTTCCACGAGTAGCGCAACCACCCCTATCTATATACCTCTCTAACTCTCATCACGTGCGCCACTGTCTTAGCAGTAACAGCAAAACAAACATTCAATACCACTAAATAACCCCCTTAAGCAACTCAACATCCAGATGCAGCATACGTGAGATCTGTTTCACAGTAGAAGCATACTCATACCTCAACTTACGGGCAAGAAGAAGTCTGGTCTTCACACTCAGAAGCTTGACATCTTCCTCACCATAATGCTCCTTAGCCATCTTCTCTACAATGATTCTCAAATCTTTATCCTGCACAAATGTTCTGGTTCCCATAGTAAAAAACTGATCTATATCTCCCTCCAGTTTCTTTGACAAGAAATAAAGATACCTCCCTGGAGTCCTGAACAGCTTCTCCAAAAAAGGCACATCCACAAAACAGCGGACATCCAACATCCCCCTCTCATCCACCATCCAACCCTGAGGAAGCTTTACATGTGTACCCAGTAGAATACTCTGCTCTCTCAAAGAAAAGGTATCAAGACTGCGGAAATTTTCGCAACCCTCCCGGGTCCTGAACATAAAACCAGAGACGCCCCACCGATACTCATCGGGCATCTTACGCCAACCCGCAACAATCGGATTTCTATCTATATAGGCTAGGGTTGCCAACAATCTGTCGGGAGTATCAATTCTGATAATCTCTGTGGGGAGAGTATGAATATGCCCCTTTATGCCATATCGGGAATAAATGTACTTGCCTGTAAGGTTTTTGTACCTAAGAATAAAATCTTTACAAGAAGGCATCACTCCATATAGAATAAAATGCACGTGATTGTCCATAAGCACAAATGATACAAGCTTAACCCCAGAAACCACTGCACAAATACCCAATCTGTTTACCCCAGCAATAAAATCAGAATCGTCCTTAAACATCCAGTCTAAAGACGCACCATCAGTACAAACATGATAAAAACCTGACGAACCCACCTCAAAAGAATACCTTTCCACAACAAAAAAGAAATGTCTGGCCTACACAAATCAACCCCTCCAATCCCACCCAGGCCATTTTGGCGGATAAATGAAGTCTCCACAAAGTTTGCAAATAATTTGCTCTAATGCAAACATTTCCACTACCTCATAGGACAACTCACCACTTCTCTCCCAAGACAGTAGCGCACCCTCTACTCCCCACACTCACCTCTAAGCCACATCTCCTGCGCCACCCGTAAAAAACACCTACGAGTGGTGCACCCAAATCCAACCTCAAGCATCTGTAAAGCATTTTTAATGCGCCACCGTCTTGGGTAAAGAATTTTCAAATCTTCCTCCTCCCGACACATCCTCCAACGGGGAGGAATGCTGAATGAAATGAAGCCCAATCCCCCGCGGCAGCGGAGCCCAATAAAAAACAAGCCCCGCAACCTCATCCCGAGACTGCAGGGCCTGCCCGACTTAACCTAACTTAAAAAACTATTTCACTTATAAGAACAACGTTTCACCCCAAAGGTTCATAAATACTAAAAAAATCATTACTTTTACTGAAAACAAAAAAACTCATAACATGAAAACACGCAGTATAATTCTTATGCTAATAGCATTGCTTACCGCAGGAGTATGCAACGCACAGGAAACAAAATTCACAGACTTCAAAGCTGAATACAACGGAAAAGTACAGCACCTTTCAGACTACGTAGGAAAAGGACAGCACGTACTTGCAGTATTCTGGGCCTCATGGTGCCCTCCGTGCAGAAAAGAGATACCTCACATGATAGAAATCCACAACAAATACAAAGACAAAAACTTTACAGTACTTGGTATCCCTACAAATGACAAACCGGAGAACTCCAAAAAGATCATTGCCCAGATGGGAGTACCATACCCTCAAATGCTCAACGCCCAGGGAGCCGGAGCAATGGCCTACGGCATAAACTCAATCCCATACCTAATATTGTTTAGTCCCGACGGAAAAATCATAGCCCGCGGCAACACAATAGAAAACCTGGAAGAAATACTAAGCAAGCTCTAAAAGCTTCCGGCAGCTGGAATCTATGAAACAAAATCTCCGCCTTTGCACACTAAAGGCACTACTGGCCACAATACTCACACTAACAATTGCAGAAATGGCAGCACAACAAACCGCGCCATACTTCTGCAACAGGCCTGGCACTGTACTGGAATACACCAGAACCACCCCAGACGGTGAGATAAAATGGTACCACACCATGACCATAAAAGAAGTAAACAGAGGCGGAGACACCACTGCAATAAACTACACCTCCTACATACAAAACCACAAACACAAACCCTACTACGGCAAACAGCCCGCAGAGCTCACAGCAACCATAACCAACCATGGAGTAACCCTTAACGTAGCAGAATCCGTAGCCGCAGTATTCCGCACCCTCTTCCCTGGCAACACCAGAATTACCTCCACCGGAGGAGAATCTTCCCTACCCACAAACATGGCCCCCGGAGACACTCTTCCCGATATTTACTCATCCGTAAAAGTACTTGGAATGACAATGAAAATAACCGTAACGGACAGACAAGTACTCAGACACGAAACCATCCAAACCCCTGCCGGCACCTACCACTGCATAGTAATACGGGAAACCAAGCTGGAAAAAGGAATGGGCCGCAACCGCCACACCATAGCCGACACCTGGTACACCCAAGGCCTTGGCATGGTAAGACACGACACCTACAACCTCAACCTGGAGCTCCAAACCTCAGAAGTTCTCACCGCCATCCAATAAGTAAAACATCCTTAACTTAATCAAGCCTTCCAGGGTTCGAATCCCCCTCTCACCCCAAACCAAAAACAAGCCCCACAACCTCATCCCGAAGCTGCAGGGCCTGCCCGACTTAACCTAACTTAAAAAACTATTTCACCTATAAGAACAACGTTTTCCAAGGAAGGTTCAATCCTCTCCCCTAAAAAAGATCAATTTCCTCTTCCCGACAATAATTGACTTTATCTGCACAAAAACTGCCGGCAGTAAGATTACCCTTTGCCAGCAGTTAATTATATAATAATTGAAGTACTACTCCTTTACGCATCGTACAGAATAACCACTTGCTCGTGATCGTTCTTCTAAAGCAATGCGACGCCAGTTTGCATCATTCTTATCATAATCTATATACAAGCATTTTGACATTGCTGGATTATCATCTCCCGCAGATGATGACCAATACTTACTAGATGTATTAACAGTATGGTTTTGCACTTCAGGACATACACCTTTGTAAGTACGATTTCGATATGCAGGAAAAAACAAATTATTTTGCGCCCAATAACCATTAATCCCGTCTTCATTGCTCATCTCTACTGTTTTGTACTTTCCAGAAATACTTCCAGAAGCATTATCCCATATAGTAACTAATTCATTATGCGTTGGCACTCTCCATCCTGCTGGACACGGATCACACTCCGTGTTTTTAACTGGTATATCTTCTGTTCCTTTATTCCACAACATTGAATTTCTATCAGATAATACTAACCAATCACCCCATCCTCCAACATCATTATAACTATTTGAAATTGTAAAAAAAACATTGCTTTTTTCTAATAAATTACCACTTTCAAGGCTAACTCCATCTGATACCGTCTGAATGACAACATCTGTTTCCTCCACGTCATCTGAATACCCTTGTCCATACTTTCTACCCCACTGATATAACAAGCCTCCTTTATGCTTTGTGTCGTAACCACAGTTTACAGGTGCCCAAATTATTACTTTACCAGACTCCGTAATAAGAGCTACACCATCTCCTAAATTAACATCATTTTCAACATATGGATTTAAAGGCTCACTCAAATTCAACTCAGACATTTTTAATATGTCACTTGCCAATATATTTTTATTTGCAGTCTTCTTACAATATATTTCTCCTTCTGTATCTGTAATTACAACAGTAAAAGTATATTCCTCTGCACTTGGCAGTACAATTAAAAAATTCTTAACGTCTGAGGTAGACAAAGCCACCTCTTCTGAAAATACAAGCTCCACAGTATTATAACTATCGCCATCTGACAACATATCAAAAGTAGGTGCATCACTAATGGCGACTTGTCCAATACCATTAATCGCCTTATTACTAAAAACTTGAATTTTAGAGATTGCTATATCTTCTCCTTTAAGTTGCAACTTAAGCACACCAAACAAGTTCTTAAATTCCAATTCCTCAGCATTCTCTGCTGCCCTATACGCCGCCATTGGAGAAACGCCTTCTCCAAAGCTATCAGCGACATATGTTTGCTCCTTAGGGACATTGTATTTTATTGTTGAGCCCTCAATAACAGCTTTATCAAATGGATAGAACGCTTTAATTTCCATTGAGGATCGAAAATTGCTCGCCACTGTTCCTTGAGGCTGTTCATCAGCCATTATAAATTCAGCAGAAGTAACTGACTCGTCTCCTTTATACACAAATTTAAATAGATAACCATTATTTATTACAGCAATAGCATCACCTGGTGTCCAGAATGTTTTATATATACCTTCTTCCTTTCCCAACGAAGTCTTTGTCTCTCCATTATTGATAGAAGCCTTCAAGGTTATAACCTTCCCCTCAACATTACCGCCAGGAAGAACCTCATTTTTCTCGCATGATGCTGCAGCCAACATTACCAATGCCGCTGCAAATAGAGTAAATAGTTTTTTCATCTCTCAATCCTCCTTATTACCAAGTTCCGTTTGTTTCATCCCATGAAGGTGTATTTCCTTTTGTACCATCACTCGTCGCAAACCCCTGTTCAACTTCAACCTCTATCAGCTCCACCTGGGGAGTCTCATAGACCATAAAATTCTGCTCTTTCATACCTTAATTTATAAATTTGATTTATGGGTACGAAGGTAGCCAACCGGCAGTACGGGAACGGTATCCTGCATAATGGAAAAGCTCCTTAATTTTGCTGTGCGGATTTTCCTTCAATGCAGAGGAAACATAACTTATTCTCCTTTTGGCAATATACTCACTGAAGGTAAGACTGGCATTGCGCTTGAACGCTTCCCCCACGTATGTGCGGTTAGAGAAGACAAGGCGTGACAGGCTGGTAAGGGTAAGCTCCGGATTGCGCCACTGCTGCTCCTGCTCAAGGGCATAAAGAATCTTCTCCCAAATCTCGTCGGGATGCTGCTGGGCTGCCACCTCAACAGGAGCACTAACGGCAGCCTGAGGCACCGCCACAAGACGCTCCTTAAGCTCATACCAGGCAACCCCCACAAAGAGCATAAACCACGATATATGATGAAAAATTATAAATCCGTAAATATGGGTTATCTGAATCAAATAATGGAATATCCCCATCAGCAGGAAACCCAATGCATAAAGGAGAATGAATTTTTTGGAAACACTGCTGCTATCCCAGTTATAAGGTACAAGAAACAGGGCAAAAGCATAGAACAGCAAACGGTAAGGGTAACCACGCGGAACAACACATTTGGCTCCCATATATGCTGCCACAAATCTTCATAGCTGTATATTGGTGTATAATCTATGCCGGCACACATTCCTATGAATACCAGTAAAAGGAGCGGGATAAACAGGAATGCATACACCTTGGTACGGCTTACAGCCGGTTTTATCACCTCTAACGGATAGAGGAAGAATGTCATCTGGGCAAGAAGAGGTATAAAGGTATGCTCCGGTTCAAAGAACGCACCATCCGCCGTAGTTGTCCCTGCCCAGGTACGGAACATGAAGGTAGCGGTAAAGAACGCAGCCACCCAGCTTAGCACAGCCTGAATGGCACGGGAATAATCACCCGTCTCCCTCCTGCGTTTCCACAAAAGGAAGCCGCAGGCAACAAAGCCTGCGGTCATCAAAACCAATAGTGCTGTGATAATATACCGCATAAATTATGTTTACAGTTTCTTTGAGCACAAATACCACTCATAGCAGGTAAGTCCCTCCTCTTTTACACGCTCCTTAGCATCTGCTGTTGTTACAGGATAATGCACAACCACATCTTTGCCAGGCTCCCAGTTTGCAGGAAGTGCCACATCGTGTGCATCTGCTGTCTGCAGGCCAATGATCACACGTTTTATCTCAGCAAAGTTGCGGCCCAATGCCAACGGATAATATATGATTGCCCTAATCTTGTCTGAAGGGTCAATGAAGAACACGGCCCTTACACAGGCATTGTTTGCCTCTCCGGGCATGATCATTCCGTAAAGGGTAGATACGGTTTTGCTAAGGTCTACAATTATCGGGAAGCCTATCTCCACATTCTTGTTGCCGTCCCACTCTATTTTCTCCTGAATGTTCCTTACCCATGCAATGTGGCTGCTGAGGCTGTCTACTGAAAGGCCCACAAGCTGGGTGTTAAGTGCCTCAAACTCCTCCTGCATCTTGGCAAATGCAATGAACTCTGTTGTACATACAGGGGTAAAATCTGCAGGGTGGCTGAAAAGGATTTTCCATTTGCCGGCATAATCCTGGGGGAAATTAAGTTTTCCGTGTGTAGTCATTGCCCTGAAAGAAGGGGCCTGGTCGCCAATTCTTGGCATTGTCCAGCAAGTATTGTTGTTTTCCATATCTGAAGTCATTTAATGTTTCTGCAAAAATAACAAAAAGTGGCCATTAAGGCCACTTTTTCTATCTTCCGCATATTTACACCTGTATCCTAAAGATATAAAATCTCCCCTTTGGAATTTGCATAGCACGGCATTGTCTCTCCTATGCCGGCATTTATATAAGTTGGATCACACATTACATAACGCTTATTTTTAATTGTAAACGAATCGCCATTTACATCGTTGCTGAATGCAACAGCACATGTAATGTGCGCTATCCCGTTGCTCTGGGGATTGCCTTCAAACCTTACACCTATTACATCTAGGTGCAAAAGTTCTTTTATAAGCCAGGAGAATACTCCTACCCTGTCTTTACAGTTGTTTTTTCCGTATAGGAACGACTCCTCTATAAACAACTGCTTGTGCCTGCCAAATGCCTCTTTGTCTGTAATGTATTCAAAACCTTTCTGTACAAAGGCCAACAGATAACTTACAGCCTCCTGTTCAGACATTCCGGCTATAATCTTGCCCAAAGGCTGCAATATTGCTTTTGAGAATTCAGGAGCCAGACATTGTCTGTAATATACAATGTTGTCTACTATAGGATAGTTATATTGCAAGGCTATGTTACCCATGCTTATTGGTGCAGACAATTGAAAACCGAGATAATTGCTCAAACCTTCAAATTCCCTGATTTGTGTCTCACCTATCTGCATATATGTATCTAAAGATACGCTTAACTTTGCAGATGCATCTCCAAACGGTTTGCTATATGTTTTGTAGCCCGCCTTACTATCATGGCCATATCCAAAAATATAATACTTGGATGAATTGATGCTGATGTATGACACTTCATATATCTGCTCCTTGAAAGGCAATAACAATACCAGATCCTTGCCACACATTGCAACTTGGGCATAGTATTCCATTTGAGATAACAGGTATGCCTGCAATGCTATCCTTTCATTTGTGAACTCACTGCTGTATATGCTTTCACTAAGCACTTTTACAAGCTGATATGTAGCCCATCCATTTATGCGGTGGGTAGAGATATAACTCTCCAATGGATCTTTAAGTTCTACTGTATTCTGGCCAAACTCATTCCAAATTACACTGAACCCGTTCTCATTTACGGTTTTGATATAAGGGACATCCTCTATGTCAAAAGGAATTTTTATTATATCTCCATAAAAGTTTATCTCCAATATATCGCTTTCTTCATTGCTGTATGTAATGGACTCCCTGACAATTTCTTTAACCTGATCTCCAATATTTTTTGTAGATACAACTCTTGGTTTTGTTGTAATGACAACTTTTGGCTTCTCTACAGGAGCAGGTCTGTCCGGTTTTGCCGGTGCTATAGGTGCAACCACAGGCTCAGGCATTACATCGGGAACCGGTGCAGGCTCTGCCGGATTACTTTTATAATCCTCCCATCTTAACTTAAGATATTCTGCGTACTCCCTGTTGGCCTTCTCCCTATATGAACTGTACTCCTGCTGCCTCTGTTTTTTAAACTGCTCATACTGGCTTCTGCTATTGAAGCCTGTTTGCGCAAATAGAGGCTGAATACATAATACAACAATAAAGAAAACAATATACTTTTTCATGAAAACTATTTATTTGAAGTGCTCAGTTTCTTCATCTCCTCATCAAAGACTTTTCTGAAACGTTCTCTATCAAACTCTACTTTAATTTTCTGCTCCTCTGCCAATTTCTCTTCCAGTTTGGCAATCATATCCTGTTTGCTTACCTGAAGGCAAATATGATATCTGTAACTTCCGTCTCCCAATTTGAACAATTTCTCTCCAGCAACCTGTGCTCCCATAAGATTTTGGGATACTACAGCTCTTCCAAGTTCCTCATATAGGGATTCATTTATTTTAACATTCTCAACTGCAAGGTTTTGGCCATAGTTTTCAATAACAAGCTCTATCTGGCTGTTAATTAAAGCTGCCAAATCCTGACGGGCATTCTGAAGTGCCACTTTCTTTGCCATTGCCATATCCTGGCTTGTACCGGTCTGGGTTGTTCTCCAGAAATTGGCATCAGACTGATACTGCGGTCCGCTCAATGGAATTTCAATCTCAGTCTCTTTATTTGCCAACTTATGGCTTACAGAACAGCTGGACATCATCACAGCTGCAATTACTGCTGTTGCTACAATGAATAGTTTTTTCATAATGTAATGATTTTATAAGGTAATGTAAATTTAATTTCCTGCGTTTTTCCGGTACTAATGTTTTTAATTCTCATCACTCCGGAGGCAATGTCTGAATTCCTTTCTTCTGACGGCACGTTTCCTATTGCGTCAAACTTTATTCTGTGAACCCCTTTACCAGATACAGAGAGGCTATTTTTACCATTGACTTTCAATTGTCGGGAAGTTGAAAAATCTATGGATTCCACAATAAATGGAGTTTCCCACTTTGACCTTATATCTACAGATACTTTTATTTCTGTTGTATTTCCGTCTTTTACGCCATGACACAACAGCTCCATCTGGCCAAATGGCACTATTTCCACTTTTTCTTTACTTACATCAAAATAGAACGTATGTTTGGATGATCCGGAAGCGTATTTATGTACTACATCTATCTTATTCTCATCCCCAGGCATACAGTAATCGTACCTGTAAGTAATCCTGTACATATTATCATCTGTAAATGAATGCTCAAGCTGAGTTGCATAATCACTGCTTACAACAGGTTTCCTGGAAGATATAACCTGTCTGTCACCTATTTTCAGACAATAGATTATTTCTCCTAGAGTACTGCTATACGGTACTATAGTTATTGCTTTATACAGTTTCCTATAATTGTCCATAAGAGCCACTACTTCTGCCTTTCTAACATCATCAACAAAATAAGCCTGCAGTGCTTTAAGGTCATTGAGGGCTGTAGCTATATATTCCACCTGATCAAAAGTACTGTACTTATCCCTTATGGAAGCCAGCCTGTCATCCTGAGACTTGTCAAACTGAAGGAACGCATCTACAAGTTCCCTTTGTGTCTGTCGGGAAAAAGGGTACTTGACATGAACCTCATACTTGTATGTCTTGTTGCTTTTATTGTATAGTTTTTTCCAATAAATTTCAGACTCATTTAAAGAAACACCTGAAATGTATGGAATTTTGGCTGCAATAGACTGTACCTGTGACGAATACATCTTACGGTTTGCATTTTTGCCGTTATTGGAAACCTGGTAATCTACAGCATACTCCTCAGATGACACGTAAACGGCTACACCTGTAATGACAGTTTGTCTTATATCTGCAAGACACTTCTGTTTTGCTCCATCAAGAGTCTCACTTTCAGCTGATACTGTTATATGGTCCAAAACAGTGACTCCTATCCATTCCGGAGCCCTCTTTGAGCTGGTTTCCACAACTTTTACCTGAGCCAAAGAGAGTTGGACAAAAGACAGTAACATGCATATTATACCTATACACCTTTTCATATTGCGTATATGTTATTGTTTGCTATTGAATATGATATAACCTGTTGCAAGGGCAACTATAGCCATTATGCCGTTGGTAAGGACAAAAGCGGTTGAACTTGCATTTGTCTTTATAAGAATAGTATCCAGCACAAGCACTATTGCCAGAAATACAAAAGATGCTGTTTTAAGCAGGATAGTACTTCTGGGATAATCCTTAATGCTGATACCCATACCGGTTACAGCAAACAGGGCAAACAAAAGTGAGTAAACAGAAATCTGCAATGCTGTACAGTCTTGTGAAAACAAGACATAAACCACTAGTGCACTTGCCAACAAGGCAAGAATTGTCATAAAAACATTAACTTTCATAAACTTCAGGTATTATGGCAATGTAGGTGGAATTGCCTTTAGTTCGGGAGACAAATCATCTACATCTTTAGCCTGTTTCCAATCAATCATTCCTTGTTTCCAGATATATGTATGCTCCTTAATGGCACCTTCCTTTATCAGGTGCATAACTTCCCCTAAAGAAAAGGGGCCTTGCTGCTTACCATCCAATACGGCATATATATATCGGGGAGGTACAGGCGCATTATTCTGGTTTAAGATGCCATTAAGAGTATCGTAGGATGATGACATTGCCTTATTGAAAAGGGCTGTCATAGATAATCCCATTGCAAACTCAACCATATTTTCTAAAGAAAGATTGTCGTTGTTCATAATTTCTCTTTTATTGTATTATAAAACCGGTGGAGGTGGCGGTACATTAGGCAGCGGTGGAGGGGTAGCGGCAAAAATGTCTGCCAACTCCGGGATTGTGCTTATGGCCTGCCATGATGCCATACCCTGTTTCCATGCCAGAGTGCTCTGGTTTATCCTCTGAATCTGGGCCATTTGCGCCACCTGTCCGTATGAAAAAGGTCCTGCCTGAGCTCCATCAACAACAAGATAGTACTGTGCTATGGCAGTCTGTGGCGGAGGAGGTGGTTGAGGCTGGGAAATGGATTGCATCATATTTCCCATCATACCAGCCATACTGTTGCCAACAGAGGCTCCCATCATCATTCCAGTCATCATTCCGGCAGGGTTCATTCCACCGCCGTCTCCAAATGACATTGTACTGCCCATCTGACCCATACTTTCCGCAGCTGTCTTTGCAACGTCTCCATATACATCAATCTGGTGTGCCCTTATATGAGCTTCCTCTGTCTGAAGTCTTTGTCTTCTCTGTGCTTCCTCCCTGTTAATTCTTAGAGTTTCCTCCATATTCTCAACAGAGATGCGTTGCTGGTCAATGATATTCATGCTTGAAGCCTCAGCAGTAGCACTAAGCTGCCTGCTTATGATATCAGCCTGAGCCATACTTTGCTCCATCAGAGCCTTATATCCCATAGATTCAGTATCGAGGGATATGTCTGAAATGTCAAACCTCTTTACATTAACGGCAAAATCTTCTGCCATAGGTTCCACAATCTTACCCTTTACAAAATCACTTATCTGGTCTATACCCCTCTCTATCTGTACAATAGGGATACCTAACTGGAACGGTGCATTACTTACGGCACTCTTTACATTTCTTATCAGCATCTCCTTTATCTGCTCAGACAAGTCATCCATATCATAACCTGCCATCTGATATTTGGAGATGAAATTTTTATAATCTTTAATATTGAAAGTTATAGAACCCTTTACAGTTGCAGGGACAAACAATCTTTGCTGCTGAGGCTCAGAGAGTGTGACATTCCTTACAAAAAATGGCAATCTTATGGATCCCGACAAATTTATGAAGAACACCTCTGCCTGGAAAGGAGAAGATCCTCCAAAAGCGCTTCCTACAATAGAAGACAGGACAGGGAAATTGGCAGTTTTAAGAACCTCATCCTTAAACCCCTCAATATAATCCATGCCACCCTCCTTATCATATACAAATACTGCAACCTCACCTTCCTTTACCCTGAGTCTGCTGCCATATCTTATGGCATTCATCTTTTTTGAAGGTTCACCGTTTGGAGACCATTTCCATATTAGGTACTCTGTTTGGTCACAACGGATAACATCCATCAGACCACCCTCTTTCTTACTGCTGAAAAGTCCCATATCTGCTACTTTATAAGATTCTCTAATTTTTTCATATCAGATGCATAGCGCAACTTGCATTTGGAAACAAATGCTTCTGCTGCCTCTTTATTGCCATTTTTCAAATGATACTCCACAATTATTCTGGCACAATCAAAATCTCCCATCAGTCCATTGCAGAACTTATGATAAAAATTCTCAACCTCAACAATGGCATCAGCCTGCAGCGCCAGCTTTATGAGCTGAATCCTTGGCTCAGAATTGTATTCATCATTCACGCCCTCCGCTTCAAATGCCTCCATTCTGGCCTTCCATTCATTTGCAACATTTTCCTCAACAGTATTCTTTACACCTACTGACCCCAATGAGGCAAGCAATACTATTGCACCACAAACACAAGCCCATACAATTATATTATTTCTGGTTGCCGCTTTCCTTTCCCTGTCAATGGACTCAATCTGAGATTTGATATCGGCAAGCAACTTTGACATTTCCCTGTTTTTCCCCCACTCCCGCTCTACCACTCTCATAATATGCTCATAGTCATTTTTTAAAGAAGTGTATCGCTTCACAGACTCCTCATTACCCAATTTGCCCTTTGCCTTCTTTACAAACAGAACAACACTCCACACCGCAAACAGCACAAGCAGAATCATGAACAATCCTGCCTTGCTCATCAGATACATCAACAGAATCAGAACTGTAAGTACAGGAGCCATGAATATTGACAAATTCTCCATACTCTTTAAGAATGAAGGCTTTCTTAGAGCTTTCAAATCATGAAGTATCTGTTCCATACGGTTGATTTGTTCTACCGCAGCCTTGTCATCACCCTCCATTACATGACCACAAAGTGGACAAACTTTTGAAAGCAGAGGCATCTCCTCTTTACATATCGGACAAATCATTATCTTAATTAATTAAATTACCTAACAACCATTTAGACAGCGTACCCTGAACCACCTCTCCTGCTGCCACTGCAACCATTTGTGTAGCAGCAGTATGCTGGGCCGCTTCTATCTGCATTTTTCTTAACATGACCTCATCATCATGCATTTTTTGGGCAAGTTCCTGCTGGGCTCTCATCTTTTCCATCTGGGCCTGCAGCTTTGCCTGCTCCTGAGCATCTATAGTTTGCTTAATGGATTCAACCATCCCTGATGCCGTATTGAACCTGGTACTTTTAGGATCCACTGCCATAAGGGCCTCCAAAGCACCAGAATAGTCCCTGAGAGCTATTTTCCCTTTTGCGTCCTGAATAGCCATATCTGCATACCTGTCAATCATTGCAGTATACATTGTAACCATTTTATCTGCAACTACAGGATACTCAGAAAGACATTCCGGTATCACAGCAAGCTCCGCAACAGCCGCTTCATATTCCCCTCTGTCTGACAACGACTGGGCTTTTGCCATAATTGCCGGTACCCTCTGGGCATAATAATCAATTATCTTCTCCCGTGATTGTGCCATAAATTGCTTTACTGCAGGAGAACCGGCATTTACCCTGTTTACCGCCATATGGTATGCCTTGTTCTCAGATGCATGCATTCCCCTAACATTGAACGACGTTTCCGACACCAATATCTGCTCTGAAATATTTATAATACAAACGGAAACTTCCAGATCAATTATAAATTGTGGAGGGACAGTGGCACTCACTGTCTTGTCAACTGTATTGACATTTGCTGTTAAAACAAAAGGTCCTCCAATGGCTCCAAAACCATTTTTGGTAGCCATTTGGAGCAACTTTTGATTAAGAATTTTCTTAGCATCATCCGGAATTTGCAATTCTTCGCATACAGCAGGAGTAATGGCTATTATTTGACAGATTGCATTACAGTTGAACATTAACACAAAGAGAAGTGCAAAAACTCCTCTAAGAAAAATTCTCCCAATCATAATAAATGTCTTTTATATTATTTATTTTCCACCTAGATATATAGTAGCCTCGCCCAATCCTCTTGTAGAAACCTTGCATTCCTCACCGGTAACCTCGGTAATCTTCTTAGCAAGGCCTCTCGCAAAAAAGCGGGCATCAACAGCTCTTTCCCTTCCGTTTTCCAATGTAATGACCATTGGAATATGCACCTGCTCAAAAACCATCTGGTTTTCTGTTGCATCAGAAGTATTGAATCTTCCTCCTACTGTATTTGCAGCAAGATAATCCTCTATAATCATACCCAACTCATCACCGCCAAAATCAGACTCAAAATCTATTGCAGAATCTTCAAAACGCCTGCAGTTGATTTTAATTTCCCTGCCTGTTTCAAACAATGCGGTAAAATGAGCCAAAAGCTGGGAAGCAAACTGCTCCATATGCATACTTACCTGCTCAATCAGAAGAGATGCAGCAGATGGATTTGTAGAAGGCATACTTTTTCCCGACGACGCAGCAATCTGTTTGTCGGTGTAGGTATCCACGCCCTGCAAATTATATGTTATATATTTTCTTGCGCCAAAGGAACCGATTGTATAATCCAACTGCATAATGATATCTGCCTTTGCCGTTTTTTTCAATTTATCCAGAGGTGTCTCTGCAACCGCGGCTCCAGTCTCTTTGGATGTCATTACTGCTGCCTCTGCCGCCTCATTGGCCAATGATTTAAGGCAAGAAGACAACAATTTGAGGTTAAACCCACGCTCTGTCATGAGCTCACCCAATTTGCTTATAGCAAGATTCAATTCAGAATCTTCCATCAGAGCCTTCTCATAATCGGAATACTTCTTCTTCTCTCCAAAGAAATCGTACTCCTTCATAAAGCCCTTACTATTACAGTACTGGTCACTTGGTATAACCATTATTGTTGGCTTTTTTGCCGCAGTTTCCGAAGTCTGTGCTTCAGAAACTGTTGCAAAAAACAATGCCACCAGTATAAAAAATACTTTTTTCATAGTTTAAAATCCAGTTGTTAGTGAACGAATTACACCTGAGTCCTCCAAATATTTACGCAACAATGCATAATTGACAACCACAGACTTACCAACTTTATACTCTTTCTTCACTTTTGTTATTTTAGGAGTTGAAGAGGAGATTGTCACAAAACGCATGAATTCGCCCTCGCTGAAAAATTTCTTAAAGAAATCAGCAAACTCAGCCTCCTTCTGCGCATCCATCAACAAAGGCTTTCTACCAGAACCCGGTTTGTTTGCACACTCCGGAAGCCCCTTGAATATACATGCATGCACAGCGCATTTTTTTGTCATATCCTCAGCTACATTAGGCTTTGTTGAATATGTAAATACTATCAGATTAACTTGCCCGGTTGTAGCTGCAACACTTGTCTGCACAATCTCATAATTATACTGGTTCATATCCTCCTCTGCCTTTGCTTTTGCCTTTCTCTGGGCAAATACAATTACTGAAGAAAAAATAAGGCAGAGCAATAGTGTAAACATCTTTTTCATAGCCAATATTACCTTTTAGTTCTACGAATCAAACAACCTGAATATGCGTTTTTAACCTTACCCTGCAACAATGTTCTGCCATTCTCTTTGAAATTAGGGCTCTCAGGATCATTATCCCAAATATTTTTAGAATCTACAGTAAGGACTCCCAAGCGCACATATTTTGTCCTTTGAGTTTTCTCATCAAAAACCTCCTCAAGAACCTCATATTTATCTTTACCCTCAACAGAGTCATAAGTACCAATCTCTGCATAGAACTTGTCATCTTCAACTATCAGTGGAGACTTAACGTGGAATGCTTCATATTTCTTCTCAAGTTTAGCAATAGACTTGTCAAATGCTCTAAGAGTTGCAATCTCAACAATTTGGTCATTTGTCAAATCAAGTTTCAATTTAAGGGTTGTAGAATCCACTGCTGGAGCAACAGTTGTATCGGATGCAGGAACCTCTGCCTCAGTAGATTGAGGTTTGTACTTGTTATACTCGTCAAGAGTAAGCTTAGGATTTCTGGAAACGTTGGCATGAGATTTCTCCTGACCTACAAATTTTACTCTAAAGTTTCCTTTTCTGAATTCATCCACCTTTTTGAAATTGTCCTTAACGCTGTTTTCTGTATCCTCATCCCAAACAAGCTGATACAAATATGTTCTTACAGATACTACATAAGAATGTTTGTCATCTTTTTTGAACATGTTGGTCAAATCGTTGAATGAGCCGGTAAGGT
Organism: Candidatus Egerieisoma sp.; assembly: GCA_045592425.1. Classification (GTDB taxonomy): domain Bacteria; phylum Bacteroidota; class Bacteroidia; order Bacteroidales; family UBA932; genus Egerieousia. The sequence goes on along the minus strand of JAZNUT010000005.1, from coordinate 149,430 downwards.
CAGCCAATCCCAAACCACCGGTCATGGCATCAGCCTCTTTTGACATCTCCTCAGCAAATTCCTGACCTGTCATATAGCGGTATCTTGCAACTGCAAAGAATGTATTTCCAATAAGGTCATATCCATAATCTGTTATCTGCTCAAGGTTATTCTCTGCATTCTGCAACTCCATAAGCTGCTGAGGCCTTTTTCCTGTATATCCTCTCTCCTCAATCAATGCAAGATCCATGGAATCTTTGGCAGTTACATCAACATTAAACCATTTCTCCATTGCTTTAAGGGGAAGTTTGTTCTCAAATATGTATTTATATGTCAATGCACCAAACTCTCTAGTAATCCTTTTCTGCTCCTCAATGTAAGCAGCTACATCACCGCTGCCATCCTCTTTGGCTGTAGCCACACTTAGAAGTCCTTTTCCCAAACCTGCTACAAGAGACTCCTTCTTTGGAGGATTTACCTCATCATACAAAGCAAGATCCTCTTTAGAAGCTGTTTGGGCAGGTGTGAAGATTCTGTATCCGTCAATATTATGATCATTGAACTTTTTAGGAGCTTGAGCATTCACAAAAGCGTACCTTACTGCTCCAACTATGGTTGAATCCATATTTGGATCTTCCATAAGAATCATTGCAAGAGAACTTCTGCGGTACTCTTGTCCCTTTGCCTCTTTTTTTGACACTTTTTCAGCATCTTGTGCAAAAACAAGACCTGTAAGCAACAATGCAATTGCTGTAAAGAATAGTTTTTTCATAATGTTATAAATTAAGTCAATAGAATATTCCAATAATACTTACTTGGTGACGCAAGGATGCCAACAAATAAATGCTTAAGAAAAACGGTCGTTTAATTATTTCATCATTCCCTTTATAAAATTGGTGAGCGTATTCCTGCTCACCTTACAGATTCTTGCAACCTCTGTTTTTGTCAATCCGGACTGAAGAAGCTCATGTATAAGCACTTCTTTTCCCGATAATTTATATTTGTCTTGAGCGCTCTTCCTCCCTTTAGGTCTGCCCAGTTTTACACCTTCAGCCTTTTTACGGGCCAAGGCTTCCTTTGTCCGCTGAGAAATGAGATTTCTTTCTATTTCTGCCGAGAGGCCAAAGGCAAAGGCAAGTACTTTGCTTTGGATGTCATCTCCCAGCCTGTAATTATCTTTTATAGTCCATACCCTGCACTCTTTGGACATACAGATATTGAGAATCTCCATAATCATGAAAAGGTTTCTGCCAAGACGGGACAGTTCCGCACAGATGATAAGATCTCCCTTTTGCACTTTCTTTAATAGAGTACCCAATTGCCTTTTTTTATAAGCCTCAGTCCCACTGATTGTTTCTTCTATCCAGCCGTCTATTTCCAATTTTTCCTTGCTGCAAAAACTGTTAATTTCAAAACGCTGGTTCTCAACAGTTTGCTTATCACTACTTACTCTAATGTAACCGTAAATCATAATTGCTTTTTTTTATAACTCAGGCGGGAATTAGATAAAAATTGTAGCATGTGGTATATTCTATTTAAAACTTTATTAACTTTGCTGGAAAGCGCAATTTAAACGACCGTTTTTCTTTTTCAGATTCTCTGATTTTTTACCGGTATTTTACTAATTTTACGGTTGTTCAACCAGTGAAATATGAAATCAACTATAAATACAGACGGCAAATGGGATATCCTAAGCAGTGAGTACCTGTTCCGCAGGCCATGGCTTACAGTAAGGAAAGACAAGGTTCAACTCCCCTCGGGGCAGGTGAATAATGAGTTTTACGTACTTGAGTACCCTTCTTGGGTAAATGTGATTGCCATTACCAAAGAGGGCAAATATGTTATGGAAAGGCAGTACAGGCACGGGATTGGAGTTACCTGCTATGAGATTTGCGCCGGCGTTGTGGAGGAAGGGGAGCCCCCTCTTGAGGCTGCAAAAAGGGAGCTGTTGGAGGAGACCGGTTATGCCGGAGGCGAGTGGGAAGAGATTATGACCTTGTGCGGAAACTCCTCTACAACCAACAACTATACCCACAGTTTTGTGGCACGTGGCGTTGAAAAGATTGCCGGGCAAAACCTTGAGCGTACAGAGGACATTACGGTTGAACTTCTTACCAAGGAGCAGGTAAAGGGGCTCTTGGAGCGTAATGAAGTTACCCAGGCACTTATGGCTGCACCTCTGCTCAAGCACCTTTATATGGGCAGGATATAACCGGTTTGAGGCTCTGGGAATGCTGTAAAATTATTTTACAGCAAGACAGATTTTGAACAATATATTTATAAAATTGTTATATAATATTTTACACTCCTCATTTGTAAAATATTTTTACGCAGTATTTAAACAACTTAAAGAACACATATATGAAAAAATTACTATTTTCTGCCCTGTTGCTTGCCATGGCAGCAACAGGTGCACAGGCAGATGAGGCCAGACTGCTCAGATTCCCTTCTACAAACGGAAGCGAGATAGTATTCTCGTACGCAGGAGACCTTTATACCGCACCTCTCGCAGGAGGTGAGGCCACACGCCTTACTTCACATGTTGGATATGAAATGTTTGCCCGCTATGCTCCCGACGGCAAGACAATTGCCTTTACCGCAGAGTATGACGGCAACAGGGAGGTTTACTCCATCCCAGCCCAGGGAGGGGAGCCTGTAAGACTTACCTACACCTCAACCAACAGCCGAGACAATCTTGGTGACCGTATGGGCCCCAACAATATTGTTATGGCATGGAGCAAGGACGGCAAAAAAATCATTTACCGCAACCGCACCGGAGACGGCTTCTCCGGCAAACTTTGGAGTGTTTCTCCACAGGGCGGCATGCCGCAGCAGCTTCCTCTTCCTGAGGGTGGTTTCTGCAGTTATTCTCCCGACGGCAAAAAACTTGCCTACAACCGTGTAATGCGTGAGTTCCGCACATGGAAATACTACAAGGGTGGTATGGCTGATGATATCTGGATTTATGACCCTTCTGCCAAAAAAGTTGAGAATGTAAGCAACAATGTTTCTCAGGACATCTTCCCTATGTGGATTGGGGATGAGATTTTCTATATCTCAGACAGGGATATGACAATGAACCTTTTTGTTTATAACACCAAAACCAAAAAGACAGAGAAGGTAACCAACTTTACAGATTATGACATCAAGTTCCCATCTACCAATGGTGAGGTTATTGTATTTGAGAAAGGTGGCTATTTGTACAAGTTTGACCCTAAAACCCGCCAGAGCCAGCAGATAAACATCACTTTGGCATCTGACAACATCTACGCCCGCACCAAAATGATGGATGTGACAGGCAAGGTGAGTCCAAGAGGCGGCATGAGTATCCCTTCCGACGGCAAGAGAGTGGCTGTTACAGTTAGGGGAGAGGTGTTTAATGTACCTGTTGGCGAGGGTGTTGTAAAGAACATTACCCGCACCCCAGGTTCAAATGACCGCAATGGTACATGGAGCCCCGACGGCAAATATATTGCCTATATTGGAGATGGTACCGGTGAGACCGAGATCTATATTCAGGGTGAGACCGGCAAACCTGTACAACTTACCAAAGGTAATGACACTTATATCCGCCGCATAATGTGGAGCCCGGACAGCAAGAAAATTTTCTATTCAGACCGCAAGAACCGCCTTGTAGAGGTTGATGTTGCAACCAAAGCCAAGAAAACCATCATGCAGAACCCTGCCGGCGAGTTCAGAAGCATCAGTTTCTCTCCTTGCGGCGAATGGATTGCCTATACAAAACCTGCCAAAAACGAGATGAGCGTTGTGTATGCATACAATCTCAAATCGGGTAAGGAGATTGCCATAACAGAAAAATGGTATGATTCATCCAATCCTGTATTCAGCACAGACGGAAAATATATCATCTTTACCTCTGCAAGGGATTTCAACCCAACATACGGCCAGTTGGAGTGGAACCACACATACAACAATATGAATGGCGTATATTTGGCAGTCCTTGCAAAAGGAACCCCTTCACCTCTTCTTCCTGAGGATGGGAAGGCCCCTGCAGAGAAAAAGGCTGCTCCTGCCCCAGGAGGAAAAGCTGCCCCTGCCCAGAAGGCTGCCACTGTAATTGATGCAGATGGAATTGCGGGGAGAATAGTTAGAATTCCTATTGGAACAGGTTTCTTTGGAAATTTTGTTTGTGACGGCAAAAAGCTGTGGTATTCTCAGGGAAGAGACACTAAAGTGTTTGATTTTGCCTCACAAAAGAGTGAGGAGGTTGCCAAAGGTGCCACAATTGCAAGCTATAACCCTGGTGCAAAGAAAGCTTTGTTCTCTAAAGGAAGAGAGCTGTATGTTTGTGATTTCCCTGCTCCAAAAGTGGCATTGAGAGAGAAAGTTGAGCTTAAGGGACTTGTTGCTCCTGTAGATTATTCTGCTGAGTGGGCACAGCTTTATGACGAGGTTTGGCGTGCATACAGGGACGGTTTCTATTTGGAGAACATGCACGGTATAGACTGGAAGGCCATTAAACAGAAATATGCTGTCTTGCTTCCTTACGCCAAAACCCGTTTGGATGTAAACTATATCCTTGGTGAGATGATTTCTGAGGTTGCCTGCGGCCATGCTTATGTTAATCCTGGTGAGCTTCCTACTGTTGAGCGTATCCCTATGGGTCTGCTTGGTGCAGAGCTTAAGGCAGACAAGAGCGGCTACTTTAAAATTGGCAAGATTCTCCCTGGCGCACCTTATAGTGCAAAACTCAGGTCACCACTTACCGAGCCTGGAATGGATATAAAGGAGGGCGATTATATTGTTGCCATAGACGGCATACCTACCAACACCGTTGACAATATCTACAAGCTTCTTGTTGGAAAGGCAAATGTCCTTACAGAGCTTACTGTAAACAGCAAGGCTTCTGAGGAAGGTGCTCGCAATGTTGTTGTAAAACCTATTGACGATGAGTATCCGTTGGAGCACTACAACTGGGTTCAGAAAAACATAAAAACCGTAGAAGAAGCTACAGGTGGACGCGTTGGTTACATTTATGTACCTGATATGAATGTTGAGGGTCTTAATGAGTTTGCCCGTTACTTCTACCCTCAGTTGGACAAAGAGGCCCTTATTATTGATGACCGTGCAAATGGTGGTGGGAATGTCTCTCCTATGCTTATTGAGCGCCTGGTAAGAAAGGCTTACAGGATGACAATGTACCGCAACTCAGACCGCACAGGAACCATTCCTGATGCAACCCACCACGGTCCTAAAGTACTTCTTGTAAACAAATACTCTGCATCTGACGGAGATTTGTTCCCATGGAGCTTTAAAGCCAACAACTTGGGTACAGTAATTGGAACCCGCACATGGGGCGGTATTGTAGGTATCAGCGGCTCACTCCCTTATATGGACGGCACAGATGTACGTGTTCCATTCTTCACAAACTATGATGCCACAACCGGTGAGTGGATAATTGAGAATCATGGAGTGGATCCCGACATTCTTATTGACAATGACCCTATAAAGGAATATAAGGGCATTGACGAGCAGTTGAACAAAGCCATTGAGGTGATTATGGAGCAGTTGAAGGATAGAAAACCTCTACCTAAGACCCCTGCCCCAAGAACAATGAAAGATTTGGGATGGTAAAATCCTCCCGGACGCTTAAAGGGCACCCTCAGCAGGTGCCCTTTTTGTGTTTCCTTAAGCATTACAAAAGAAAAAAGCATCTGCAATTTCTTGCAAATGCTTTTTTTAATTCGTCGGGATACTGCGACTCGAACGCAGGACCCCCTGCTCCCAAAGCAGGTGCGCTAACCAACTGCGCCACATCCCGATTCATTATTTCAAAGTGCTTTGATTTGTACCAAAGCGGATGCAAAGGTACGGATATTTTTTAATTATCCAAAATTTTTCAACAAAATTTAACGAAAATCAACAAAATGGGTGTTGTTTAACCTTTTATATTACCTAAAAATAGCTAATTGAAGTGTTATAATTTTATATTTATTTTGTAATAGTAATTCTAAAGCAATAAAGAAGTTCCTAATAATGAACGAATCTTTAGTTTTAGGGTTATAGATACAAGGTGATATAACAATAAAAAAACAACTGATATGATTGACATTTCTGTAAACTATTTGGGGTTGAATCTAAAATCTCCTTTCATAGCTGCAAGTAGCGGTTACACTGCAGATTTAGAGAAAATTATAGCATTGGCTCGTAGCGGCGTCGGTGCAATTGTCCTAAAATCTCTCTTTGAAGAGCAGATAAATAAAGAGATTACATTTTTGGAGGAGGCAAGCTGCGATTATACAGAGAATGCCGATTTTCTCAAACGGTATGTTACCGACTATTCGATAGAGAAATATGTACAGCTTATCAAAGATGCTAAGAGGGAGACAGGGATACCTGTTATAGCAAGCATCAACTGTTATTCCCACAGCAACTGGACAAATTTTGCCAGGGAGATAGAGAAGGCCGGTGCAGATGCGCTTGAGCTTAACATTTATTCACTTCCGGTAAATGTGGATAAGAACAGTGTGGAGACAGAGGGTGAATACTTTAAGATCATTAAGAAAATTACATCTGAAATAAAGATTCCTGTTGCGGTTAAAATAGGGGATACATTTACCAATTTGGGTAATTTTGTACAGGGATTGCAAAATAGCGGTGCTGCCGGAGCTGTATTGTTCAACCGCTTTTATACTCCCGACATATCTCTCAAATCTTTGAAAATTGTCCCTGCAGCACCATTTTCAAACAAAACAGAATACCTCAAGAGCCTCAGATGGATTGCAATTCTTTCACCTCAAGTGCGCAAATTCAACTTTAGTGCATCAACAGGTGTGTATGATCCGTCTTCTGCCATAAAGCTTCTGTTGGCGGGGGCAACAACAGTGCAATTGTGCAGTGTCCTTTATAAACAGGGACCATTTGTGATACAGGATTTCAATGACTCACTCAAGGAGTTTATGAAATCCAAAGGGTTTGAGAAAGTCTCAGATTTTATAGGAATGCTGAACTATTCAAATATCCCAAATCCACAGAATTTTGAGAGGGTACAGTTCCTCAAAACTGCAGAACAGTACTCAAAAGGGAACAAGTAGTAGTACCAGGTTATATATTAAGTGTGTAAAGCAAGAGAGGGTGGCCAAAATGGTCACCCTCTCTACTTACTGTAATTAAGATCAATTACATCAACTGTTTAAGCAAGTTTCTCATGCTAACCTTCTCATCAACCCTCTTGTACAGTTCTGCAATTGGAATTCTCTCCTGAGCCATGGTGTCACGGTCTCTAAGGGTAACACATTTGTCCTCAAGGCTCTGGTGATCTACGGTAATACACAATGGGGTACCAATTGCATCCTGACGGCGGTAACGCTTGCCAATTGAGTCTTTCTCGTCGTACTGGCAGTTGAAATCAAGTTTAAGTTCTGCCATTATCTCTCTTGCAAGCTCTGGAAGTCCGTCTTTCTTAACCAATGGAAGTACTGCCAATTTTACAGGGGCAAGTGCTGGAGGGAGGTTAAGTACTACCCTCTCCTCTCCATTCTCAAGTTTCTCCTCTTTGTATGCACCTGAAAGGACAGCCAATACTGTTCTATCTACTCCAATTGAGGTCTCAATCACATATGGTACATAGCTCTCCCCCTTCTCAGGGTCAAAGTACTGAAGTTTCTTGCCTGAGAACTCCTGGTGACGGCCCAAGTCAAAGTCGGTACGTGAGTGGATACCCTCAAGTTCTTTAAAGCCGAATGGGAAGTTGAACTCAATATCTGTTGCAGCGTTTGCATAATGGGCAAGTTTGTCGTGATCATGGTAACGGTAATTCTCCTCTCCCATTCCAAGGGCTTTGTGCCATTTAAGACGGATCTCTTTCCATTTTGCAAACCACTCAAGCTCTGTTCCCGGCTGTACAAAGAACTGCATCTCCATCTGCTCAAACTCCCTCATTCTAAAGATGAACTGTCTTGCCACAATCTCGTTTCTGAACGCCTTACCTATCTGGGCAATTCCAAATGGAAGTTTCATGCGGCCGGTTTTCTGCACGTTAAGGTAGTTTACAAAAATACCCTGGGCAGTCTCAGGACGCAAATAGATTGTTCCGCTCTCGCCGGAAACACTACCCAACTGGGTGCTGAACATAAGGTTGAACTGTCTTACATCTGTCCAGTTTTTTGTTCCTGAGATAGGACATGCAATCTCACAATCAAGGATAAGCTGTTTTAGTGCGTCCAAATCGTTTGCATTAAGGGCTGCAACCATTCTCTCCCTGCACTCGTCTATCTTCCTGGCATTTCTCAACACATTTGGATTTGTTGCACGGAACTGTGCCTCATCAAATGCGTCTCCAAATTTTTTGCGCCCTTTCTCCACATCCTTGTTAATCTTCTCCTCAAGTTTGGCAATATAATCCTCCAAAAGGACATCTGCCCTATATCTTTTCTTGGAATCCTTGTTGTCTATCAGCGGATCATTGAATGCTCCCACATGGCCAGAAGCCTCCCAGATTCTTGGGTGCATGAAGATTGCAGAATCAATTCCCACAATGTTCTCGTTAAGTCTGACCATAGCCTCCCACCAATATTTCTTAATATTGTTCTTAAGTTCACTGCCAAGCTGGCCATAATCATAAACTGCTCCCAAACCGTCATAAATCTCGCTGGAAGGGAAAATGTACCCGTACTCTTTTGTATGGGCAATCAGATTTTTAAATAGGTCTTCCTGTGTCATAATTCATTTATTTTTTCTTACTCTTTTTCTTCTGCTGTTTTTTCTCTTTCAGTTCCATATAGAGCTGCCTGGCAAAATCCCTGCTCTCCAACTGCGGATGTGGGACAACAAGATCAGGCTGGTTTACCTGTACCGGCTCCCATCCCTCTTCTCCCTCCTTTTCAATTACCAGGATATCTATATCTATCACTCTGGATTCATATATCCTCTTCCCCTGTGCATCAAACTGGGGCTCTTTTCTCTCCCGTCCAAGTTCCTTCTCTATCCTCTGGCACTGGGCCAATACAGCGGCTGGCTCCAACTCCGTAATGCAACAGAAACTCTGGTTGAGGAATGGCTCAACTGGGGTGTCAAAGCCCCATGGCTGGGTCTGCATCACATTGGAGGTGTTTACCGCATCATCCAATGAGGCAACTACAAGATAGTCGGGAAGAAGAGCATCTATAAGCTCAATATTTGCCTGATCAAGCATTGCCTGCCTGTCTCCCATATTGCTCCCCAGAAGAAGATAAACTTTGTACATATCCCTAATTATAAAAGTCCCAACTCAAGCATTGCCTCCTCGCTCATGCGGCTCTTGTCCCACTCAGGCTCAAAAACAAGCTTCAACGCCACATCAGTCACACCCGGTGTGTCCTTTACAGCCTCATTCACATTCTCCACCAGTTCATCTGCCATTGGGCAATTGGGGGCAGTAAGTGTCATCTCTATGAAAACCTTGTGGTCATCATCTATTTTAAGGTCATAGATAAGGCCCAAATCATAGATGTTTACAGGAATCTCCGGGTCATAAACCATTCTAAGAGCCCTCACAACATCTCTCAAAACACTCTCCTTTGTTTTCATATCTGCTATTTGTTGTACGCCATTGCGTAAATTTTAATCTGCTTAATCATAGAGACCAGACCGTTGGCCCTTGTAGGGGAAAGATTCTCCTGCAAACCTATCTTGCCAATGAAATCCAGCTCATTTGCCAGAATATCAGCCGGAGTCTGTCCGTTATATACCCTTATCAGCAAGGAAATGATACCCTTGGTTATAATGGCGTCACTGTCTGCGGCAAAATAAAGTTTTCCATCCTCTACCCTGCAGCTCAACCATACCCTGCTCTGGCACCCCTTTATAAGATTATCCTCTGTTTTCTCCTTTTCCTCAATTACAGGGACATTTTTACCCAGCTCAATGATGTACTCATATTTGTCCATCCAGTCTGTAAAAATTGCAAACTCCTCTACAATTTCGTTTTCAATCTCTTTTATTGTCATAACTCGTAATTTTTTCTGTTTGTCGGGATACTTATCTGAGCATCCTGACTGCCCTGTGCAGGCTTGCAATGAAATATTCCGCCTCCTGCAGGGTATTGTACGGAAGGAATGATGCCCTTACCATGCTGGTTACCCCAAAACGGGTCATAAGTGGCTCACAGCACATCAACCCTGTACGGACAGCCACCCCCATCTTATCAAGCAACTGTGCAAGATCCGAAGGGAAACACCCCTCAATGGTGAAAGAGAAAAGAGGTATTTTCTTTCCCCATAATTTTTCCTCCTCAGGGTCTCCGTATATCCTGCAACCCTCTATTTTAAGCAACTCCTCCCTCAAATATGCAATTATCTTTTCCTCCTGCTCCCCGATAACTTTTGCTATCTCCCCCTCTCTCAAGCTCTGTGCAAACTCCAGTGCCGGAGCCAGCGAAGCCTGAGCTATGAAGTTTGGTGTACCTGCCTCAAACTTTAACGGCAGCGGTGCGTATGTGGTTTTCCCGAATGTTACGGTATCTACCATGTCTCCACCCCCCATATAAGGCGGCATTGCCTCCAGAAGTTCCTTTTTCCCGTAGAGTACACCAGAACCTGTTGCAGCATAAATCTTGTGCCCCGAGAAAACATAAAAGTCACAATCCAGCTCCTGAACATCCACTTTTGCATGTACTATACCCTGGGCACCATCCACCAATACAGGAACTCCATGAGCATGAGCCAACTCTATAACCTCTTTTATTGGATTTACTATTCCAAGCACATTGGAGATATGCTCCACAGCAATAATCCTTACTTTCTCCAGCGGCATTGCCCTTAGAGCATCCATATCCCACATACCATCCTCCAGCACAGGAATAACCTTAATGGTAGCCCCCACAGCCTCACATGCCATCTGCCATGGAACAATGTTGGAATGGTGTGAGTCTCCCGACAGAATTATCTCATCCCCCTCTCTGAGGAACTTTTTGCAATAACTCGCCGCAACCAGATTGATTGATGCGGTTGTTCCACTTGTAAAAATGATATTCTCCCTTGCAGGAGCGTTTATAAACTCCCTCACCTTCTCCCTTGCCCCCTCGTACAAGGCGGTTGCATCATCACTCAGTTTATGCATAGCACGGTGGACATTGGCATTTGCCCCATTGTGCATTTTATCCACAAGATCTGTCACACACTGCGGCTTCTGTGATGTTGCACCGTTGTCCAGATAAACCAGCGGCTTGCCATACACACTCTGCTGCAATGCAGGGAACTGTTTCCTTATCTCTTCAATTGAACGCATACTATACATATTAAACACGCAAAATTACAAAACTTATCACTATTTTTGTATAAAAATTTAGGCATGTACACTTATATAAAGGGAGAACTGGTAGAAATCACCCCAACCACAGCCGTAATAGAGAACAACGGTATGGGCTACGAGTTGCAGATTTCCCTACAGACATTTACAGAAATACAATCCTTGAGGGATGTTATGCTATATATCCACCACCATGTAAGGGAGGATGTGGAACTTTGGTACGGATTTGCCACAAAGGAAGAGAGAAGTATCTTCAGGATGCTTATAGAGGTGAATGGGATAGGCCCCAATACAGCCAGGATGATGCTCTCTTCCATGAGCAGTGCAGAAATAAAAACCGCAATCATTGCCGGAGATGTGAACAGGATAAAGGGGATAAAAGGTATTGGTATAAAGACTGCCCAAAGGGTTATAATTGACCTTAAGGACAAAATTGCCAAGGGGGGAGACGACACTGGCTCGGCACTGTTTGTGCAGGAGGCAAAATCTGCCAATATGGATGAGGCCCTCTCCGCCCTCGTTATGCTCGGCTTTGCCAAAAGTGCTGCAGAGAAGGTACTCAAAGCCATCCACAAAGAAAATCCAGACTATACTCTGGAAGAGCTTATAAAATTCTCACTAAAAAGGCTCTAATTTAAAATATTTTAATACTTTTGTAAGCAAATCAAATTTTTAAAAATTTTATAACACTATGAATACTCCTACAAATCTAAAGTACTCTCAAGACCACGAGTGGGTAAAAGTTGACGGTAACGTTGCTACAATTGGTATTACTGACTTTGCACAGAGCCAGCTTGGTGATATCGTATTTGTTGACATTCAGACTGAGGGTGAAGACCTTGAGGCTGGTGAGGTTTTTGGTGCCATTGAGGCAGTAAAAACTGTAGCTGACGGTCTAATGCCAGTTTCTGGTAAAGTTATTGAGGTTAATGCAGACCTTGAGGGCGCTCCTGAGTCAGTTAACACTGATCCTTACGGTGCAGGTTGGATGATTAAAGTTGAGCTGGCTAACCCAGCTGAACTTGACAATCTTCTTGACGCTGAGGCATACAACGCTATCTGCAAATAATTGCCCAAAACAATAATTGAGGGCCGGCCTTAAAGCCGGCTTTTTTTGTGTGGCATTATTTCTGTATCTTTGTTTGTAATTACAGATTTTAGAGAGATGAAAATAAGCAGAAAACTATTATGTGCACCGCTTGCTGCCATAGCTTTTGCCACAGCACTCACATCAGCAACTTCTTTAGGGGCACAATCAAAATCGGAAACAAAATTGTACAACTCTGTCCTTGCCAAAAAGGATGTAAAGAGTGCCAATAAATTTCTGGGCAAATTCCCCAACTCCAGATATGCTCCGGCAGTACAAAGGATAAAGGACTCTGTTGTATTCCATTCATTGGACAACAATGATGTTACAGCATACATCAAGTTTGTTGAACAGAACCCAAAATCTGCATTTGCACAACAGGCCAACGGCAAAATAGAATTGCTCAACACAAGCTCCATTTCAAATCCGGAGGCATTTTCCATTGCAACCCAAAGTGGAATACCAGCCGGGGAGATATTGGCCGTAAAAGGGGTTAAAAACCTCAACAGAGAGCATGTTCTTGCCATTCTCAAACCGCAGAACGGGAACTATACAATTGTAACCCTTGCCCAGAACAACGGAGTTTGGGAGAAGAGTGCCTCAATAACAGAACCTGTTTATACAAACGACTATCTGCTCAGCACCTTCAAACTTACCCCTGAACTGCATTCTGTAACCATAGGTGGAATGCAGCACCTCTTCTTTGCATACACAAATACCTGTGAGCAGGCAGACAAAAGAAGCAACATCCCCAACAACAACATAGAATATGTGGCCAACCTCTACTCATTGGCAGACAATGCAATATACAATGTGCTGTACAGTGGAAAGAGTATTGGAGATGAGATTTACGGCAGTACAATGGACTCTGCACAGGGAGGGATGATGGCTACCCCTCAGACCACTTATCTATTTAAGCATCTGAGAGTTAACCAAAATCTCAAGCCATACCGCAAAGATCTGTTCCTCACCCAGGAGAGTATAGAATGGTGGTATGCCAATAATCCTCAAAATGCTGGCAATCTGCAATTTGGAGTAATACCGGAAGATTCTGAGCTTGTTGGAAGGTTCAAAGAGTACAAAGGCAAGGAGAGTGTAGGACAATACACCGTTGCCATGTTTGACATATGCCACACCACAGCAGTTGTTGTCTATAACAAGGCAGACAAGAAATACTCCCTTGCACTTTGCCAACCTGTCCCTGTAAACAAATCAGACATTGAACTTGGCTCGTTCTATGGCGAGAAAGGGAACACCCTTGTATTATATTTCTACAAAGGAAAAGAGACCATTAAACGAAGATTGAATCTTGGCAGCAAAAGATATTATTAAAAACCTCAAACAGCAAAGACTATGAAACACAGTTTTGGAAGCGATAACCACTCTGGAGTACATCCCACAATTATGGATGCAATCCTGAAAGAAAACCGGAATTTTGCCACCGCTTACGGAGAAGATCCTTACACAAAGAGAGTGCTCAAACAATTGGAAGAGCTTTTGGGTGGAGAGTGTACAGCTCACTTTGTCTTTAACGGTACAGGTGCCAACATTGTAGCTCTGCAGGGATTTCTAAAGGGGTACAACTCAGTTCTGGCCCCAGCAACCGCCCATATAAATGTTGACGAGTGCGGCGCAGTAGAGAAAATCTCCTCATCAAGAATAGTTCCACTTGAGGCTCCAAACGGGAAAGTATCCCCTAAAGAGATACTCCCTGCCCTCTCAGTCTTTGGCTTCCAACATCACGCACAGCCCAAAATACTCTCCATTTCCCAGCCAACAGAGCTTGGAACCCTCTATACTCCAGCAGAAATTAAAGAGCTTGCAGACCTTATGCACCAGAACGGTTGTTATCTTCATGTAGATGGTTCCAGAATCTCCAACGCTGCACAGTCACTTGGATTGCCAATAAAATCCTTCATTACAGATTGTGGTGTTGATGTACTCTCATTTGGCGGAACCAAGAACGGTCTCCTTATGGGAGAGGCTGTAGTGGTATTCCACAGGCCCGAAAATACTCTTCCCGACAGAAACGGAAATCCAATGAATTCACTCAACAAGGAGGTGGCCCAAACCCTACAGTACTACAGGAAACAGACCACCCAGCTATACTCAAAGAGCAGATTCATTGCCGCTCAATTTGAGGCATACCTCAAAGATGACCTGTACCTGAAACTTGCAGGAGCATCCAATTCAATGGCCAGATACCTTGCAGAATCACTTGAGGGAATAGCGGAGGTTCAGATATCAAAAGCAGTGGAGAGTAATGCCGTATTTGCCATTGTACCAACATGGCTGAGCGAGGAATTGAATAAAAAACACTACTTCTATGTATGGGATGAGCAGACAAATGAAGTGAGATGGATGTGCTCATTCAATACAACTAAAGAGGATATTGACTTGTTTGTGCAAGATTTGAAAGAGATAATTGCCGCACACAACAGCCACAAATAAGAGCGTAAATGAATACTATAGGTAAAATAACCGCTGCCTCAGGAGAAAATCATCCCCAAATACAAAAAATTTGGGAAGAGGTTTTCACAACAGACCAGCAGTACCTGAACACTCTCTTTACAGAAATCTTTCCTTACTGTAGAAGTTTCATTTATACAGAAGGGAATGAGGTTCTATCTGTTGCATCCCTCCTACCCATGCTGTTTTATTCTCCAGCATTAAGAACTCCACTTAAAGGTTATTACATGTTTGGGGTAGCAACTGTTGCAAAAGCCAGGGGGAGAAATCTTGCATCCAATTTGATTATGGATTTAAGCAACACGCTCACAACAGAAGGTTATGATTTCTTATTTGAAAGACCTGCAAATCAAAGCTTAAACAGCTTCTATTTAAATTTGGGGTTCTCAATACCTATAAAGAAAGTCCAACATCCATTTAACACAAAAATAGCCCCATGTTCCCCGGGGAACAACCCTAAAACTGCCCTCAGAACTCTCTCTAATGAGATTTTGCAAGAGATAAGGGGGACCTTTAGAACCAGATTTGAATGGGAAAGGATAGAAACTCTGGAAGGACTTATAAATCTTGGAGAACTGGAATACCATAATTCTTCAAATACCCCCCAGATGGAAGAAACATATATTGCAGTTAAGCTTTTAACCAAAGAAAACCCCTCAATATTCAAAGAAACCTTCTTCTGCTTTCCAATGGAATAACAAGGTATAAATCCTTTAAATAAAAACGCCAAACATTCTAATAATAAAATGTTTGGCGTTTTGTACTAATATATATCCTACACTAAATGTTCCACGTGGAACATCTAATAAGATGGCATTTATCTGCCAAAATATATCAAAAGAACAGATACATCTGCAGGGGAAACACCAGGTATTCTTGATGCTTGTGCAATAGTTGTGGGCCTATGCTTCATAAGCTTCTGCCTACTCTCTATTGAAAGGGAAGTTACCTTTAAAAAGTCAAAATTGTCGGGAATAATAACATCCTCCAGTTTTAATATTTTATCGGCTATCCTCTGCTCTCTCTGAATATAACCTCTGTATTTGATTGCAATCTCCACACTCTCTAAGATCTCATCTTTTAAAATATTCTTTGCATTTTCAGTAAAGCCAACAGTTGGAGTTTGATAAGGAAGCTCTATATACTTATCCTGGCTATGTGTGCCAGTATTATTAAAAGCTTTGTTCAACTGTGATTTATCTGAAACTCCTGCCGCCTCAGATTTCATATCTTCTCCAAATGGGAGAGTCTCCAACAAAGAGTTTATATCTATCTGTGGCCTTGCCAAAAGTTCATACATTTTCCTTTTCTGTGGAAGCGGCGATGAATTTTTGGAAACCAGATAATTGTTAACTGAATCCGGATCTACAGATGTTGTGTCAATTTTATCTGTAAGTGATGTAACAGTAGAGTATTTGTGTTCAACAAGTCTCATTCTATCTTCAGATACAAGACCAACAGAATACCCAAGCTTGGTCAAACGGGCATCTGCGTTGTCTTGTCTCAACAGAATTCTATACTCGGCCCTTGATGTAAACATTCTGTAAGGTTCATCAACCCCTTTGGTTACCAAATCATCTATGAGCACACCAATATACGCCTCATCCCTCCTTAAAACAAGAGGATCTTTTCCTTCACAAGCCAATGCGGCATTAATTCCGGCCATCAGTCCTTGAGCAGCCGCCTCCTCATAACCTGTGGTACCGTTTACCTGACCAGCCAAATACAAACCCTTAATGGTTTTGCACTCCATAGTATGTTTGAGTTGTGTTGGAGGGAAATAGTCATACTCAACGGCGTAAGCAGGTCTGAAAATCTCCACACTCTCCAAACCTTTAATATTTCTGAGTGCTCTCATCTGAACATCAAAAGGGAGAGAAGAGGAGAACCCCTGCAGATAGTATTCATAGGTATTCCACCCCTCAGGCTCAAGGAAGAGCTGATGTGAATCCTTGCCGGCAAAGGTTTTCAATTTGTCTTCTATGCTCGGACAATACCTTGGACCTATGCCATGAATCTTGCCTGAGAAAAGAGGTGAATCCTTAAACCCCTCTTTTAGTATTTCGTGAACTGTAGAATTGGTGTGGACCATATAACAGCTCATCTGCTCCACCCCATTCTGGATTGGAGATGGTATGTTAAGGAAGGTGAATCTTGCCGGAGAAACATCACCTGGTTGTCTCTCCAATTTGGAGAAATCTATCGACCTCGCATCAATTCTTGGAGGGGTACCGGTTTTCATACGGCCATACTCAAGGCCAAATTCTTGTAACTGTTCTGTTACACCATAGGAAGAAAGTTCTCCTACCCTACCCCCTTCTGTAGTCTCTCTACCTATGAATAATTTGCCATTTAGAAACGTTCCTGCTGTAATGATCACTTTGGAAGCTTCAAATACAGCGCCCAAAACCGTTGAAACCCCTTTAACTTGCTCTTTTTCAATAAGTAACGAGTTTACCACATCTTGCCAAATAGAAAGATTTTGGGTATTCTCCAGAATATAGCGCCAATTGAACGAGTAATACACCCTGTCGCACTGCGCCCTTGGACTCCACATGGCAGGACCTTTGGATCTGTTCAACATTCTGAACTGGATGGTACTTGCATCGGTAACAATACCCGAACAACCTCCCAAAGCATCAATCTCCCTAACTATTTGTCCCTTGGCAATTCCACCCATTGCGGGATTGCATGACATTTGGGCAATTTTATTCATATCCATTGTAATAAGGAGTGTCTTCTTGCCCATTTTGGCAGAAGCGGCAGCGGCTTCACAACCGGCATGCCCCGCACCTACTACAATAACATCAAATTGCTTCATATTATATATGGTATTACATCAAACTCTTGAGGAGAGCCAGCGCGTCATTCTCCGCCTGCCTCATCTCTTTAATATCATCCTCCTGATGATCATCAAATCCTATAAGATGCAAGAATCCATGAATGATCACCCTGTGAAGCTCGTCGGGAAACTCCTGCCCGTACTCCTGTGCATTCGCCTTAACTGTATCTACACTTATATATAGCTCGCCATTGAGAAGATTCTCCTCTGAATAATCAAAGGTGATGATGTCTGTGTAGTAATCATGTCCCAAAAACTGGGTATTGATTTCAAGGATGGACGGGTCGTCGCATAAAACTACATTAACGTCTCCCACTTTACATCCGTTCTGCTCTACAATGGATTTTATCCACCTCTTTAACAACAATTTGTTTGGTAGAGCAAATTTGATGTCCTTATTGAAAAATCTTATCATAAAATTTAAGAAAGTAAACAAAGTTTATTAGCTTTGCTAAGTTTTAGCAGCAAAGCTACAACTTAGAAATCAAATATAAAAAACCTTTAAAATAATTATTATGGCTAAAGTAAGTGTTATTGGCGCCGGTAACGTAGGTGCTACTTGTGCAAACGCTATGTTGCACATGAAATTCTGCTCTGAAATTGTCCTATTGGACATCAAAGAGGGTGTATCAGAGGGTAAGGCAATGGATATGATGCAGACTGCCAACCTTTACAAATTTGATACTAAAGTTACAGGTGTTACCAATGATTACAAAGCAACAGCTAACTCAGATGTAGTGGTTGTAACATCAGGTCTTCCAAGAAAACCTGGTATGACAAGAGAGGAGCTTATTGGTGTTAACGCAGGTATCGTTAGCAGCGTTGTAGAGAATGTTCTTAAATACTCTCCTAAAGCTATCCTTATCATTGTATCTAACCCAATGGACCCTATGACATACCTAACTCTTAAGAAAACTGGTCTTCCTAAAAACAGAGTTATCGGTATGGGCGGTATCCTTGACAGCAGCCGCTTCCAGTATTTCCTAAGCAAAGCTCTTAAAGCTCCAGCAAGTGACATTGAGGGTATGGTAATTGGCGGTCACGGCGATACCACTATGATTCCTCTTATCAGATTTGCTAATTACAGAGGTATTCCAGCACAGGAGCTTCTTTCTAAGAAAGCAGCTGAGCAGGTAGTTGCTGATACTATGGTTGGTGGTGCAACACTTACCAAACTTCTTGGCACTTCTGCATGGTATGCTCCAGGTGCTTCTGCAGCAGTTCTTGTTAAAGCAATCATTATGGATGAGAAGAAAGTTTATCCTTGCTGCGTAGCATTGGATGGCGAGTATGGTCAGGAGGATATCTGTATTGGAGTTCCTGCACTAATTGGCAGAAAAGGTTGCGAGAAAGTTGTAAAATACAAACTTAACGAGGCTGAGATGGAGTTGTTCCGCAAGAGCGCTGAGGCAACAAGAAAAACAAACAACATCCTTTATGAAATGAACATCCTTTCTAAATAAAGAATAGGATTAGCTAAAACTGTTATAAAATGGGGGTTTCAGCCGTACAAAAGTGTTGAAACCCCTACTTATTAACAGAATAGAGCAAAAAAAGTAAAATTATAAAACACTGGGGTTCAGCGTTTTACAGATTAAAGTGGTAATTTATTAACAAAATGTATGCGTATTTGTAAATAATTTACTAATTTTACAACCGCTTTATACACGAAATACGTAACAAAATGGAAATAAAAAAATCACCTAAAGCCAACCTGGAGAACAAAAAATTCATGTTCATGGAGATAGGACTTATCGCAGCACTTTTGATAGTCCTAGGCGCATTTGAATGGAGTACAACAGAGACTTCAGTAAGTATTCTAGAGGAAGAAGTAGCAGTAGTAATTGAGGAGGAGCAGGTTCCTATTACTCAAGAGGAGCAGTTGCCACCACCTGAAGTACCAAAAGAGCCTGTAATGTCAGACATCATTGACATCGTTGATGACGACGTTAAAGTTGAGGACAACTTCCTTATTTCAACTGAGGACGATGCTTCTCTAGGAGTTGAGATTAAAGATTACGTTGTGGAGCAGCAAGAGGAAGAGGTTGTTGAAGAGGAGGAGGTTCCATTTGCAATTGTAGAGCAGAAACCTACTTTCCAGGGTGGTGATGCAAATACATTTACAAAATGGGTATTCTCTAAAATCGTATATCCTGAGATTGCTAAAGAGAACGGTGTACAGGGTAGGGTAACCCTTCAGTTTACAATTGACACTGACGGTTCTGTAAGAAACGTAAAAGTACTTAGAGGTGTTGATTCATCATTGGATAAAGAGGCTGTACGCGTTGTATCAAGCTCTCCAAAATGGAAACCAGGTATGCAGAGAAACAAACCTGTTAAGGTTAAATATACTTTCCCTGTAGTATTCCAGTTGAAATAGTACATGAAATACCAATATAAAAGCTACCTTTAAAAAGGGTAGCTTTTTTTTTATATATTTGTGAGTGTAAAACAAGTTATATGGAGTTTTTTGCAATTTCTAACGGCATTCCTGTCCACATTTCGGACTCAAAAAAAGGTGAAACCACTATTCTTCTTCTGCATGGCTATCTGGAAACACTCTACATTTTCAGTGAGTTCATGGAGAAGCTGGAGAAACATTATAGGGTTATTGCCATAGACCTCCCCGGACATGGGCTGTCGGGATCCGATAAGGAGGTTAATACCATGGAGTTCTGTGCAGATATAGCTGCCGATGTTCTGGGCAAATGCGGTGTGGAAAGTGCTTATGTTGCGGGTCACTCTATGGGTGGGTATGTTGCTCTTGCATGCATGAAGAAGTATCCACAGCTGTTTAAAGGGCTTATCCTTCTCAATTCAACACCATTTGCAGATTCTCCGGAGAAAAAAGGTGACAGGGAGAGGGAGATTGAGCTTATAAAGAGTGCAAAACTTGGGCATCTGGCTGCTTTGAGTATCCCTAAGATGTATGCTCCTGCAAACTTGAGGAGACTTGACGAGAAAATAGAGGAGACTGTAGAGATTACAGAAACCCATGACCCTAACGGTATAGTTGCCTGTATTAAAGGTATGATGGCCAGAGAGGATTCACAGGAATTGCTCGCTAAAATAGAAAAGGCAATGTTTGTCTTTGGAAATGAGGACAAGTTCATTACAGATGAGACCAGAGAAAAGCTTATCTCGTCGTTCCCTGATGTAACGGCAAAAATAATACCTCAAACAGGCCATAACTCATTTATAGAAGAGCCACAGGCCGTATTTGAGGCTATAAAAGAATTTATAGGATAGCTTTTGCCCTATCCTACCATAAGAAATTGTCAAAAGGGTATCGCCCTGCATGAATCTCCGCCACCATCTTGTAAAGATCGTTGCGGAGTTTGTCTATATGGAGTTTCTCTCTTGCAGAAATGAAGATTGCCGGGGTGTTCTCCTTGTACATCCACGAGTTCTTAAGCTCCTCCAAAGAGTAGTTCTCTCTCTTCTTGGGACCAAGGTCAAACTCATCCTGTTCAACATATTTATATGCATCTATCTTATTGAAGACCATAAAAGTAGGCTTCTCTCCCGCCCCAATCTCCTGCAATGTCTGTTTTACAACCTTTATCTGCTCCTCAAAATTAGGGTGAGAAATATCCACCACATGCATAAGGATATCTGCCTCACGCACCTCATCCAAAGTACTTTTGAAGGACTCCACAAGCTGGTGTGGCAGTTTTCTTATAAATCCTACTGTATCGCTCAACAAAAATGGGACATTCTCAATAACAACTTTACGCACAGTGGTATCAAGTGTGGCAAACAGTTTGTTCTCCGCAAAAACCTCACTTTTGGCCAAAAGGTTCATAAGTGTACTCTTTCCAACATTGGTATAACCCACAAGTGAGATTCTCACCATATTGCCCCTGTTACCCCTCTGTGATGCCATCTGCTTGTCTATCTTCTTAAGCTGCTCTTTAAGACGGCTTATCTTGTCAAGGATTATACGGCGGTCTGTCTCAATCTGGGTCTCACCGGGACCTCTCATACCAATACCACCCCTCTGTCTCTCCAAGTGGGTCCACATTCTGGTAAGTCGCGGCAACAGATACTGGTACTGAGCCAGCTCAACCTGGGTCTTTGCATATGCCGTCTTGGCCCTCTGTGCAAAAATATCCAGAATAAGATTTGTCCTGTCCAATATCCTGCACTCAAGTTCCCTCTCAAGGTTCCTCAACTGGGAAGGGGTGAGCTCATCATCAAAAATAACCAAAGGAATCTCATTCTCAATGATATAGGTCTTAATCTCCTCCAACTTTCCGCTACCAACGTAAGTCTTGGAATTAGGTCTGTCAACCCTCTGGATAAAACGCTTCTCTCCCACTGCACCTGCAGTCTCTGCAAGAAACTGCAACTCATCCAAATATTCTGTAACCTGTTCCTCTGTATTATTTGGGGTAATAACACTGACAAAAATAGCTCTCTCCATAAAAATTTAAATCTCTTTCTTACAAACTACAAAAGTAAAAACTATATTTGTATAAAATAAAATCTTTATCCCGATGAATATAAAAAAATTAACCTTCCTATCACTGGCCATTGCATTTGCAATGGGTGCGACAACTGCAGACGGGCAGCAGAAAACACTTAGAGAGCATGGATTTCCTATTGGAATCTTTGACACAGGTAAAAACAATGCCATAACAGATGTGCCTGGTGTAACTGTCGGACAGGTAACTTGCATAGAAGGAGACAGTATCCGCACAGGAGTAACAGCAATCATCCCTCACCAGGGAAATATTTTTAGAAAAAAAGTTCCTGCAGCAATTTACGCCGGAAACGGCTTTGGCAAACTTGCCGGTGTAACACAGGTTCAGGAACTTGGTAATATTGAAACACCAATTGTACTTACAAATACACTTAACGTTGCAGCAGGTATTGACGGTCTTATCTCATACACACTGCAGCAGCCTGGCAACGAGAATGTACGCTCTGTAAATGCCGTAGTAGGAGAGACCAATGACGGCGGACTCAACAAAATACAGCAGAGATATGTAACCCCTCAGATTGTACTTGAGGCACTTGCAAAAGCAAAACCGGGCAAAGTTGAGCAGGGTTGCGTTGGTGCAGGTACAGGCACAGTTGCATTCAACTTCAAAGGCGGTATTGGAACCTCTTCACGTGTACTGCCAAAATCTTTGGGCGGCTATACAATTGGTGTTATAGTACAGTCAAACTACGGCGGTATCCTTGAGATTGACGGCGTACAGGTAGGACAGAAGCTTAACGAATACTCGTTCAAAAACCACGTAATACCTCAGGCTAACACAGCTGACGGATCATGTATGATGGTTGTTATCACAGATGCTCCTATTGATGCCCGCAACCTTGAGAGAGTTGCCAAAAGAGCAATGATGGGATTGGCAAAAACCGGCGGTATTGCTTCAAACGGCAGCGGTGACTATGTGATAGCTCTTTCAGTAGCACCCGAGAACCTTATAGAGGATGGCAAGAAACTTCATACCCAGACACTTTTGGATAATGGAGAGATGTCTCCAATTTTTGCAGCCACCATTGAAGCTACAGCAGAGGCTCTATGGAACTCAATGTTCATGGCAACCACAACCAAAGGTTACAAAGGTAAAGTGGTGGAGGCTCTTCCTGTAGAAAAAGTTGTTAAGATGCTCAAGAACAGAAACAAATAAGAATATCTCCTATAATGGGAAAGGAGGGCGGCCCCAAAAGGTCGCCCTCTTGGTGCATTTATACAACTGTAGATTGCGCAGAAAAGCAGTGTAAATTGCACAAACATTCACAAACTCTTCATGTTTGTGCTGTTTGAGGCGGTATAAACTCAATTGTGCTTCATTTTCAAAGGTTGAGCTGAAAATCTGCATGAAAATAACGGGCAAAAGAAAACCGGATCAAATTACTTTTGGCCCGGCCTCTTTTTATCTCTTCACTCTATTTCAAGCGATAACTACCATTCAAAGCTCTCGCTTACAGGGAACAGGCCAAACATACCGCCGGTATGGATGAACAGGATATTTGAGCCCTGTTTTAGTGCACCGCCATCCTTAAGTTCGTTATACAGACCGTACATTGCCTTTCCGGTATAAACAGGGTCCAGAATTACAGCCTCACTCTGAGCCACATGTTTGATAAACTCCAGCTCCTCAGGCCTGCTGATAGCATAACCGAGACCAACATATTTGTCTATAACCTCAATGTTCTCTCTCTTAAGCTCTGCATCCTTATACTCTGGAAGATATGCAAGAGCACCCTTTGAAATATCTGCAATGATATTTGTAAAATACTCAATATCATCACACACAGCCATACTTACCACTCTCTTGCCATAATTGTGCAGCTCATTTGCAAGATAAAGTCCAGCTGCTGTTCCACCGGAACCGGTAGCAACCACTACTGTGTCAAAAGTTACACCCATCTGTTTCTCCTGCTCTACAATCTCGTTCATACAGTTGTAGTAGCCAAGAGTTCCTATATCATTTGAAGCTCCCTCCGGAATAACGTAAGGATTGTAGCCCTGAGACCTGTACTCGTCTGCCATCTTCTCCATAATCTCACCTCTCTGCTTGCTGTACTCCTCTCTTGTACAGAATTTCACGTCAGCACCCATAAGTTTGTCCAGGAAATAGTTGCCCTTTACCGGTGGCTGCTCAGAGATTCTCAACAGAACTGCAGACTTCATACCCAACTTGGTAGCTACAGCCACTGTTGCCCTACAATGGTTGGACTGGATTCCACCACAAGTAATAAGAAGATTACACCCCTTATCCATTGCATCCTTGGCCACATACTCCAACTTTCTTACTTTGTTTCCCGATATCTCAGAACCGGTATGGTCATCCCTTTTTATGTAGATATTTGCCCCAAATTCCTTAGACAATCTCTCCAGTTTCTCAATCTTTGTGGGGAGGTTTGCAAGTGTTAATTTTTCCATAGCATTAGTATTTAAGTAGATGTTATTTATTACCTTTGTGCAAATTTAATAGTAAAAATAATGTTTCAAAAGAGATTCTTAACCCTTTTTGCTGCCTTTGCTTTGATTTTTAATTCAGCTGTGGCACAAACCGTTGTGAAAGAGACTGAAAAGTTCTCTCAAATGTCCCAGTCTATAGCAGATTACCTTAAACCTGTAGCCTCAATTGCTGTGAAAGTACAGGTTGATTCTGCAATTGTAAACGGAAAACAAATAGACATCCATCTGTCAAAACTTACAGGTGACTATTTCTTTAGGGACAACTCTGTAAAGGACTTGTACAAAATTGCCAATGAGACCTTGCCTCAGGAGTACAAGGGAATGGAAATTACATTGCATGCAAACGGCTCCTCTCTACAGGAGCTCGCTTCCAAATTCTATTCAGAGAGCTATAAAATGCCGGCAAAGGCTAAAAAGAACAAAAAATCAAAAGGGGAGGAGCCTTCTTTGGTACAGAACATATCACGTCCGTTTGATATCCCATACGGACTTTCAGGCAAACATCTTGCACTTTGGCAGAGCCACGGCTGGTATTATAACCAGAACACCCAGAGATGGCAGTGGCAGAGAGCCAGAATCCTTGAGACCGTAGAGGACCTTTATACCCAGAGCTATGTGGTGCCTTTCCTTGTTCCAATGTTGGAGAACGCCGGTGCAAATGTCCTTCTTCCAAGAGAGAGAGACATCAACCTTCATGAGGTGGTTGTTGACAACGACGCTTTGTTTGGAGGTTATAACGAGGTTTCCGGCACCAATGTGTGGAAAAAGGGTGATGTTGGTTTTGCAAACGCAAAAGAGAGCTATGAGCATGGTGAGAATCCTTTCACAATGGGTACTTACAGAGTGGTTGATGGTGTTGTGAAAGGTAAAAAACAGGGTGTTGAGAGCATTGCAAAATGGATCCCTAAAGTTCCACAAAGTGCTGAGTACGCTGTGTATGTTTCATACAAGACCCTTCCTAACAGTACTGATGCAGCCCTTTATACTGTGAAATATAACGGTGGCGAGACCTCATTCAAAGTGAACCAGAAGATGGGTGGCGGCACCTGGATTTATCTTGGTACATTCCCATTCTCGGAGAAATCTGCAGAGCAGGGTGTATATCTTACCAATGTTGGAACAAAAGCAGGTGTTGCAGTTACCGCAGACGCTGTGAAATTCGGTGGCGGTATGGGTAATGTTGCCAGAAAACCTACCCAGATGCCAGGTTATAATGTTGAGGCTGTCACCAGCGGTTATCCTCGCTTTACAGAGGGTGCAAGATACTGGTTGCAGTGGGCCGGTTTCGTAGATTCTGTCTATTCATACACAGAGTTTAAAAATGACTACACAGATGATTATATGAGCAGGGGAAGATGGGTTAATGCATTGTCGGGAGGAAGTAAGGTAAATCCTGATGCCCCAGGTTACAATGTCCCTATTGACATGTCCTTTGCATTCCATACAGATGCTGGTACTTTCCCTGATGATTCTATTGTTGGTGTTCTTGCAATCTATACAAGGTATTCAAACGGATCTGACAAATATCCTGATGGAAGGAGCAGAATGACTGCAAGGGAGTTGACCGATATTGTACAGACAGAGATTACAAGGGATATCAGAGCCAATTATGAGCCTAAATGGAGCAGAAGAGGCCTTTGGGACCGTTCTTATGCAGAGTCACGTACCCCTGATGTTCCATCAATGTTGTTGGAGCTTCTTTCTCACCAGAACTTTGCAGACATGAAGTACGGTTTGGATCCTTCGTTCCGTTTTACTGTTAGCCGTGCCATTTACAAGGGTATTCTAAAATATCTGAGCTTTGTAAATAATGTTGCTTATACTGTGCAGCCGCTTCCTGTTAAGAATTTTGCAGCTGAGCTGGCAGGGGAGGAGTCTGTGAAACTTTCATGGAGCCCGGTTAATGATCCGCTTGAGCCTACAGCAGTTCCTACAAGCTATATTGTTTACACAAAAGTGAATGACAGCGGTTACGACAACGGTGTTGTTGTAAAGGATACTTCTGCCGTTTTGAATATTGCCCCGGACTGCATCTACAGCTTTAAAGTTGCAGCTTTGAACGATGGTGGCGCTTCATTCCCTTCTGAGGAGCTTTCTGTTGGCGTTTCTTCTGCAGCTAACGGTAAAATTGCTTTGGTTGTGAACGGCTTTAACAGAGTTGCTGGTCCTGCAGTATTTGACAAGGCAGATTCTACTTTTGCAGGATTCAACAACTTGGTAGATAACGGTGTCCCTTATATGAATGACTGGTCTTTCATTGGACAGCAGCATGAATTCCGCAGAGAGATTCCATGGATGGATGATGATGCTCCTGGTTTTGGTGCTTCATATGGTAATTTTGAGGACAAAGTAATTGCCGGTAACAGATTCAACTATCCTTATGTTCACGGTACTGCCCTTATGAAAAACGGTTACAGCTTTGTTTCAGCTTCTGCTGGTGCTGTTCAGGCCGGTAAGGTTGATATGAACAACTACAAGGTTGTAGATATGATTATGGGTAAACAGGCCAAAACAAAGATTGGCAGAGGTGTTGCCCCTGTCAAATATGAGGTGTTCCCTGTAGCCCTTCAGCAGGAGATTGCCGAGTTCTGTGCAGCTGGTGGAAACTTGTTGATATCGGGAGCAAATATTGGAACAGACTTGTTTGACAGCTACGATGTTACAAAAGAGGGTATGGAGTTTGCCAAGAATGTCCTAAAATATACATGGAGAACCAACTATGCAACTAAAGAGGGTGCGGTGAAGGGTGCTCCTAACCCTTATGGCTTTGGCGGCAATTTCTGCTTCAATACAGAGCTTAATGACAAAATTTATGCAGTTGAGTCTCCAGACGGACTTGTTCCTGCAGACAAGAATGCATATACAATTTTCAGATATGATGACAACAATATCTCAGCCGGTGTAGCTTATAAAGGTGCATATAAGACTGTCTCTTTGGGATTCCCTATTGAGACCCTTAAGTCACAGTGTCAGATTGATGCACTTATGGGTGAGGTTGTGAAATTCTTTGAGGAGAAATAATTGTCCCGAATTATGACAAGAGAGAGGGAACTTGAAATTATAGAACTTATACAGAAAGAGGTGAAACCTGCATTGGGCTGTACTGAGCCCATTGCGGTTTCTCTTGCTGTTGCCCGTTCATGCGAAGCCCTTAGGGAGATAGGGGCACAGGCAGAGAGCATTTTAGTGGAAGTGAGTGCGAATATACTTAAGAACGGTATGGGTGTAGGAATCCCAGGTACAGGTATGATTGGTCTGCACATTGCTTCTGCCCTTGCTGCAACTTGCGGTAAAAGCTGTTATGGTCTTGAGGTTTTGAAGGACCTCACCCCACAGGCTATTGAGGATGCCAAAGCTATGGTTGATGCAGGCAAGGTTAAGATTACCCTGGCCGATACACCGCTGAAACTTTACATTAAGGCATTTGCCTTTTCCGGTTCTCAAGAAGAAGGGAATTGCCCTGTAAAACCTGCCCATTGTGCCGTTACCGAGATTGCAAACAATCACGATTCAATTATCTCGGTTGTAAGGGATGGTGTTTCACTCCTTACCGGTGCACACATAGACTCTTTGGATTGTGCCGGTTCTGCCTGTACAACTCAAGGGGTAGGGGAGAGTACTCCTGCCCAGAAGACAACATTGGATTACAAGTTGTCGGTGAAGGAGATTTTACAATTTGCAAATGAGGCTGAGTTTGAGAATATCAAGTTCATACTGGATTCTGTAAAACTCAATAAGGCTCTGGCAGTTGAGGGGCTTAAAGATGATTACGGCCTTAAGGTGGGCAAAACAATTCTTGCAAAAGAGCATGAGGGTGTTTTTGGCACCTCTGTAATGACTTATGCAATGGCCGCCACTGCTGCCGCTTCAGATGCCCGTATGGCCGGTTGTACCCTTCCTGCAATGAGCAACTCGGGAAGCGGAAACCAGGGCATCACCGTTACAATGCCTGTCATTGCTGTTGCTGAGAAAATGGAGGTAGGAGAGGAGATGCTTGCAAGAGCCCTCGTTTTAAGCCATTTGATAGCAATACATATAAAAGGATACCTTGGTAAGCTTTCTGCTCTTTGCGGCTGCGTAATAGCCTCTACAGGCTCGTCATGCGGTATTGTTTACCTTAAGGGAGGAAAATATGAGCAAGTGTGTGCCGCAATCAAGAATATGATTGGCAACATTACAGGAATGGTGTGTGACGGGGCAAAAGTTGGATGTGCCCTTAAAGTTGCATCTGGTGTCTCATCTTCAATTCAGGCAGCAGTACTGGCAATGGACAATATCTGCATTTCATCAAATGACGGTATTATTGAAGACTGTATAGAAAAAACCATCTGTAACCTTGGTAAAATTGGTGCAGAGGGAATGCAGATAACAGACCGCATGATATTGGATATAATGGTATGCAAATAAATTCCTGGTATAATGGACAAAAAAAGAGAGGCTTTCACCTCTCTTTTTTTATGGTATGACTCTTTGCTTAGTCTTTTAGTTTTGCACACAAGAACTCTCTGTTCAATCTTGCAATGTGAGCTACAGAAACTTTCTTAGGGCACTCCATCTCACAAGCGCGAGTGTTGGTACATGCACCAAATCCCAACTCATCCATTTTTGCAACCATTGCTTTAGCTCTTCTTGCACCCTCAATCTTACCCTGAGGAAGCAATGCCAAAGAACTTACTCTTGCAGAAACGAACAACATTGCAGAACCGTTCTTACAAGTTGCAACACAAGCACCGCAACCTACGCAAGAAGCTGCATCCATACTCTCGTCAGCATCTTTCTTAGGAATTGGAATAGCGTTACCGTCTGGAACACCACCTGTGTTTACTGAAACAAAGCCACCAGCCTGAAGAATCTTGTCAAATGCAGTTCTGTCAACTACCAAGTCTTTGATAACTGGGAAACCTGCACTTCTCCAAGGCTCAATTGTAATGGTATCTCCATCTTTGAATTTACGCATATGCAACTGGCAAGTGGTAATCTCATTGTCCGGACCATGTGCCCTACCGTTAATGTATAGGGAGCAAGCTCCACAAATACCCTCACGACAATCGTGGTCAAAGCTTACAGGGCCACTGGCTTTACAGCCTTTGTTCACTGCTACGGGATCAATGTTCTCCTTAATCAACTGCTCGTTAAGGATGTCCATCATCTCCAGGAATGAACTGTCAGGAGAGATATTTTTAACCTGATAGGTCTCAAAATGCCCCTTCTCCTTAGCGTTTTTCTGACGCCATACTTTCAGTGTCAGATTCAAATTTTGTGTTGAAGCCATATCTTGTATTTTTCTTAGTCTTTATAGTTTCTGGTTGATGGTTTTACAAACTCATAGTTTAGAGCCTCTTTATGCAATTCAGGGGCAACATCGTCTCCTTTGTACTCCCATGCAGCCACATACATGAAGTTCTCGTCATCACGTTTTGTCTCACCGTCCTCGGTCTGCATCTCCTCACGGAAGTGACCACCGCAAGACTCATATCTGTTAAGAGCATCCATAGCCATTAGTTCACCAATCTCAAGGAAGTCTGCCAAACGCAAAGCTTTCTCAAGCTCCTGGTTGAACTCGCCGTTCTCACCTGCAACATATACGTTGCTCCAGAACTCTTTCCTAAGCTCTTTGATTTTAACCAAAGCCTCTTTTAGACCAGCCTCATTTCTTGCCATACCAACTTTGTCCCACATAACAAGACCAAGCTCTTTGTGAAGCTCATCAACAGTTTTCTTACCTTTAATTGAAAGAAGCTTGTTGATTTTCTCCTTAACAGCTTTCTCAGCCTCCTCAAATGCAGGGTGGTTGATATCTGTCTTAGGCTCCTGGATCTTATGAGACAAGTAGTCACCAATTGTGTATGGAAGGATGAAGTAACCATCTGCAAGACCCTGCATCAAAGCAGAAGCACCAAGACGGTTTCCACCATGGTCACTGAAGTTAGCCTCACCGATTGCATACAAACCAGGAATAGTTGTCTGCAAGTTGTAGTCAACCCAAATACCACCCATTGTGTAGTGGATAGCAGGGTAGATCATCATTGGCTCTTTATAAGGATCTGTATCTGTAATCTTCTCATACATCTGGAACAAGTTACCATAACGCTGGGTGATCACATCCTTACCAAGTCTCTCAATTGCAGTCTTGAAATCCAAGAATACGGCAAGACCTGTCTCGTTTACACCGTAACCTGCATCGCAACGCTCTTTAGCAGCTCTTGATGCCACGTCACGAGGTACAAGGTTACCGAACGCAGGATATCTTCTCTCCAAATAGTAATCTCTGTCCTCTTCTGGAATCTGTGAAGGTTTGATCTGTTTCTTTCTCAATTTCTCCACATCCTCCATCTTCTTAGGTACCCAGATTCTACCGTCATTTCTCAATGACTCACTCATAAGGGTAAGCTTACTCTGCTGTGTACCGTGAACAGGGATACAAGTAGGGTGAATCTGAGCGAAACATGGGTTTCCAAAGTAAGCACCTTTCTTGTAACACTGCCAAGCAGCTGAACCGTTACTGTTCATTGCATTGGTAGAAAGGAAGAATACGTTACCATAACCACCGGTTGCAATAACTACTGCATGAGCACCAAATCTCTCAATCTGGCCGTTCTGCAAGTTTCTTGCAATAATACCTTTTGCCTGGCCGTCAATCACAACCAAATCAAGCATCTCATATCTTGGGTATGATTTTACAGAACCTTTTGCAACTGCCCTGTTAAGTGCAGCGTAAGCACCCAAAAGAAGCTGCTGACCGGTTTGGCCCCTTGCATAGAAAGTTCTACTTACCTGAGCACCACCAAATGAACGGTTGTCCAAAAGTCCGCCATAATCCCTTGCAAATGGAACACCCTGAGCAACACACTGGTCAATAATATTGTTACTTACCTCTGCAAGACGGTAAACGTTAGCCTCTCTAGCTCTGTAGTCACCACCTTTGATTGTGTCATAGAACAGACGGTAAATAGAGTCATTGTCATTGGTGTAGTTCTTTGCAGCATTGATACCACCCTGTGCGGCAATAGAGTGTGCACGTCTTGGTGAATCACTGATACAGAACACTTTTACATTGTAACCAAGCTCTCCCAATGAAGCAGCTGCAGCTGCACCACCCAAGCCTGTACCAATTACAATAATTTCCAGTTTGCGTTTGTTAGCCGGACTGACTACGCGAATTTGAGCCTTATGCTTTGTCCATTTTTCAGCCAAAGGCCCTTCAGGAATCTGTGATATTAATTTTTCGGCCATTTTATGTTTTTTAAGTGTATAGTTATCCAAAAAAATTTTCTACAATTTTAATCACTTTTTGTCAAATAAGCAATTATTCTCAAATAATTATTGCCAATACTCTCCATAATTCACATTTTCATTATCTTTGGTAACAGAAAACGGAAAAAACCATTAAAATATAACAACATGAAATTTAAAGCAAAATTCATTGCAGCTTTGTTGGCAATTGCTCCATTTGTTGCAAATGCCCAACAAAAAGAATTCAATCTTGTCCCTCTACCACAAAAAGTGGAGGCCAAAAATGGGGTATTCACCATAGATGGGAACACTTCAATAACAGGAAATGCAACATTTGAGATTGCATACCTCAAGGATAAAATAGAGAAAGCCTCAGGGATAAAGGTTGCATCCAACACTTCAGCTTCAAAAACAATTGAAATTAAAATAACCCAGGATTCGGATATAAAGAATGAAGGGTACAAACTTTATATTACTCCCGACAAAATATCCATCACAGCATCTGACAAAGGTGGAGTCTTCTATGGAGTACAAACCCTCATGCAGCTGATGCCCCCTGCAATATATGGGAAAGGGGAAGGCTTTGACACATGGGAAATACCTTGCGTAGAGATTGAAGATTATCCGAGATTCAGCTACAGGGGAACCCATCTCGACGTTTCCAGAACTTTCTTCCCGCTTGAAACAGTATATAATCTGCTTGACTGGATGTCTTACCACAAATTGAACAAATTCCACTGGCATATTACAGATGACAACGGCTGGAGACTTGAAATCAAAAAATATCCTGAACTTACCAAAAAAGGTGCATGGAGGGGACCGGATGAGGTTCTGCCACCTGCTTATGGCTCCGGCAACAAACGTTATGGCGGATATTATACCCAGGAAGAGGTTAAAAAAGTGATCAAATATGCGGCTGAACGCAATATTGAGATTATTCCAGAAATTGACATGCCAGGACACAGTAAAGCTGTGATAAGCACATACCCAAAAACAGGATGTGCCAATGACGAGACTTTCCTAAGTGTGAACGGAGAAGTACAGAATGTATGGTGTGTGGGCAATCAGGAAAACTATAAGATGCTTGATAATATCATAAAGGAGATAGCTGCCCTTTTTCCTTCAAAAACCATTCATATAGGAGGTGATGAGGTTAATATGGACAACTGGAAAAACTGTCCTCATTGTCAAGAGCTTATGAAGAAGGAGGGGATGGAAAAA
The DNA here is from genome assembly GCA_045592425.1 of Candidatus Egerieisoma sp. GTDB lineage: Bacteria > Bacteroidota > Bacteroidia > Bacteroidales > UBA932 > Egerieousia. The sequence continues at coordinate 116,412 of JAZNUT010000005.1, read as the reverse complement.
GAGATACAGCTTCTCAACTATTTTGTAAGAAGATTGGAAGGAATTATAAACAAATACGGTAAAGTAATGGCAGGTTGGGATGAGATTATTGATGGCGGTGACCTTAAGTCCAATACTACCGTTTATGCATGGAAATCCTTAAAAAGAGGAATTGAGTCTGTGAAAAGAGGGCAGCCTACAGTTTTTATGGTGGGAGAGTACTGTTACTTTGACATGAAACAGTCTCCTGCAGAGAGGGGACATAACTGGGCAGGTATTGTCACTTTAGAGAAAACCTACTCCTTGGACCCTACAGGAACACTCAATGTCACACCGGAAGAGGAGAAACTTATTCTTGGAGCTCAGGGAGCCCTTTGGACAGAATTGTTGAACAGACCTGTAAGATTTATGGAATACCAGTATTTTCCAAGATTATGCGCTTTGGCCGAGGTTGGCTGGACAAATAAGGAACTTAAGGATTATGATGATTTCTATAAAAGGCTTACAAAAACTCATTACAACAGGATGCACTCTATGGGTATAGCGTTCAGACTTCCTTTCCCTGAGGTGGTTTATAAGAACAATACCCTTAAAGTTACTCTTCCTTATGATTGGGCAGTTGTGAGATATACTACAGATGGAAGTGAACCTACAGCTTCATCAAAAATTTATACAGGTGATATTGTAACTTTTGAGCCTGAGAAATTCAGATTTGCAACTTTCTATAAAGATTATAACAAGAGTATTACAGTTACAGCTTCAAATGTTGAGCCTTACAGCTATATTACCCCTGAGGTGGAAATTTCAAGCTCTTACAAAGAGACTCATAAACGATTCCCTGTTTCTAATGCAACAAGTTATGATTTTACCAAACATTGGAGAGTTGACAGAAGATCTGCAGCCGGAGATTATGTTCTATACACTTTTAAAGAACCGGTAGAGTGCAGTAAAATTACAGTTGAGACAGGTATTCCAAATATCACATTCTATAGTGTCACATACGGACATGTGGAGTACTCTTATAATGGAACAGATTTTATTAAGGGTGATGATTTTGTTTATGGTAAAGCAATTATAAAACCTGAGCAGAAAGTAAAGGCTGTAAAAATTTGTGTTACCGGAATGTCTGACGCTCTTGCAACCTGTTTCCAGAACCTTAAAATTGAAAAATAAGATATTCCTTTCATAAAAAAAATACCATGCTTTAAAATTAAGACATGGTATTTTTTATTGTTTATGATTATTTAGAAAACTTTCTCTACAGTCTCATATACAGGTTTTAAATCTGCAGCTGATGCTTTTCCTTCCCTTATTTTATTGATAATAGGATAAGCCTGCTCAAATACTTTATTCTCAACCTCAATAGCAGGAGTCATATATTTCTCAATTGCATAGTAGTTGAGATATTTGTTTCCGTTTCCTCTGGTTATAGGGAAAATCTCTTTTTTCTTCTCAATAACCCAGTCACACATTTTTGCATTACCTGTACCCTCTGCTGTCATGAATACAGGAACATCTGTTCCGTTTGCAACCATTAGAGGAACTGCTATACCTACAGGAGGATAACCAAGAATAGTCCACATTATGGTATTTTTTGGAGTCTCACCTTTCTTCACACCCTCCACAACTATTGAGCATGTAGATGATTTTCTTGGAATGAAATCCTGGTCCATAAACCAACCGTTACATTTGTCAACCAACTCTTTGTCTTTATTAAGGTCTATACCCAAAACAGAGTGGTAGAATGTACGTGAAAGGTTCTGCATAATCCACTGTACTGTAATGGCACCATTTCTTGCAATCTGCTCTTTTACAATTTTATCTGCATTGGTATATCTCACATATCCCATACCTTCATTCAATCTTCCTGTATTTGAATGGTTTGTATATACCATATAACCTTGAGGAGCTATTTTTGGATCATTCACATCTACTTTTGTCCATGAATCGTTGTTTACCTCATAATATGCTGCTCCACCCTCTGCATCAATTACTCCAAAGTTAGCCTCAACACCCATTGGTCTTGGATATTTGTCCAACATTTTCTCAAAATCTTTAAGGGTACGGCATGTTGCAAGAGCTTTAAACATTACAACTCCCTCCTTATCCATCATTTTAGAAGGTACATCATCATCTTTAAGGTTGTATGATGCTGTATTCATTATGGAGAATCCTACCTCATTGGTACCGGTCCAAGCCTCATTGTTAAAGAAATCTGGAGAGTTTATAAGTGCATAAAAAGTATATTTCTCACCTTTGAAATATTGTACCCTATTGTTTGGCTCACCTGTATCTCTGTGTTTCCACATGAGCGGTCTTCCATCGGGAGTACATTTTCCTGTAAAGATTGCAGATGTACATGCAATTATGTCTGTAGAGAGAAGAGCCACAATTGCAAAAGTTGCCATTAAAAATTTCTTCATAATTTTTTAAGTATTTATAAGTTTAAAATAACGTATCATCAGGTAAATAATTCTGCATGCCAAGATGTTTGTATGCAAGTTCAGTTACCTCCCTTCCTCTTGGTGTCCTGTTTATGAATCCCTCTTTTATAAGGAAAGGTTCATAAACCTCCTCAAGGGTGCCGGGATCTTCTCCTACTGCAGTAGCAATGGTGTTTACACCTACTGGACCTCCTTTAAACTTACTTATAATGGTTGTAAGTATTTTATTGTCCATAAGGTCAAGACCCCTCTTGTCTATATTGAGTGCATCAAGTGCATATCTGGTAATGGCAAGATCTATTTTTCCATTACCCTCCACCTGTGCAAAGTCCCTTACTCTCCTGAGCAACGAATTTGCTATACGTGGAGTACCCCTGCTTCTGCATGCTATCTCCAAAGCAGCTTGTGTATCTATCTCTATAGAGAGTATTCTGGCACTTCTTTCTATAATTTTACACAGTACTTTTGAATCATAATACTCAAGATGACACTGTATTCCAAATCTTGCCCTTAAAGGAGATGTGAGCAGACCGCTTCTTGTTGTAGCTCCTACCAAAGTGAAAGGATTGAGGGATATTTGTACAGAACGGGCACCAGGTCCTTTATCTATCATTATATCTATCCTGTAATCCTCCATAGCTGAGTACAAATACTCTTCAACCACAGGAGAAAGACGGTGAATCTCATCTATAAACAACACATCCCCCTCATCCAGACTTGTAAGAAGACCTGCAAGATCACCCGGTTTGTCCAGTATTGGCCCGGATGTTATCTTCATGGAAACACCCAATTCATTTGCTATGATATTTGCAAGGGTAGTTTTTCCAAGACCGGGAGGACCATGGAACAAAACATGATCCAAGGATTCTCCCCTCTGTTTTGCAGCTTTTACAAATACTTTCAGGTTTTTGAGTATTTTTTCCTGCCCACAGAAATCTTCAAACTCCTTGGGTCTTATTACACCTTCTATATCCCCCTCAGATTGCATTCCTGCTTTTCTGGGATCAAAATTCTTTTCAAAATTATTCATAACACAAATATAATCTTTTTATAAAAAGAATTTTAATGTTGTTTATTTATATGGTGTTAATATGTTGATAAAAATAATTTTCAACACCAATATTGATAAAACACAAAGTTATTAAGATTGAATATTTTTATAAAATTTTGATTTATATATAAATAAATATAGTTATGAACATATGTTAAAAACTCTGTATTTATTATCAACATCTTATTATTGTTGAAAAACCTTGTTGGAAATATTTGTGAAATTTTTTTGAAAGTTGATTGTCGGGAAGAGAAAAAAGATATTTATACAAATTTTTGAAATAGTCATTTTTAACTTTTAAAGAGTTATTAAAAGGGTTATCAATATTTTTAATAGGGTTTTCAACAGGTTTTTAGGTATATTGTTAAAAACTTGATTTATTTTTGCAGCACTATGAAAGATAATGGTCTGCTTAAAATATTTTCTTCCCAAAATGCTTCTGTTTCACTGGTAGAGGCATTGAAGGATACTTCTATCAATAATATATCGGTAAAAGGTTTGTATGGTTCTTCCAAATCTTTTGCTTTTTCTGCTGCTGTAACAAATGGTGTTACAGTAGTGATAATGGATAATAAAGAGCAGGCACAATTTTTTACCAATGACCTTTATAATTTATTGGATGAGGATTGTATATATTTTTTTCCATGTTCATCCAATATTACCTCTTCCAAAATAAATTCTATAAAAGATTCTTCACAAAAGGTTCAGAGAAGTGCCGCTATAAGTGCTTTGAGCAGTTTTATCAGTGGCGAAAGTAAAAATAAAAGTCTGGTACTGGTAGCATATCCGGCCTCCATTTATGAGAAAATTCCAAACAATAATGTGTTGAAAAAAAATCTCCTCAAGATTAGGAAAGGGGAGATGGTTTCCCATGAGTTTATAAAGGAGACATTATTGGAATACAATTTTGAGAAGGTGGATTTTGTGGGTGAACCCGGTCAGTTTGCACTTAGGGGAGGAATTATTGATATGTTCTCCTACTCTTCAGACAAACCTTACAGAATAGATTTTTTTGGAAATGAGGTTGAGAGTATAAGGGAATTTGATACAAATACACAAAGATCTTTAAGGGAGCTTGAGCAGGTTGAGATATTCCCTAATATATATAATGAGGGGGAATTCAAGGAGCAGGAATATACAGATATATTTGAATTTATCGGGAAGAAGAACTGTAATGTATGGATAAATGACATTACAGCTCTGCAGGGTGAGCAGTATTCAGATGTGCTGGAAAATATAAAAAAGAATAAAATTGTAACTTTCAATGATTTTGAGGATGATGGAAGTGCTGTTGTAGAATACAGGATTTCTCCCCAACCCTCTTTCAACAAGAATTTCAATCTTCTGCTTTCTGATATAGATAAAAAGATAGAGGAGGATTATACCATATATATAAGCAGCGAGAATGAGAAGCAGTTTGAGAGGCTCAGATCCATATTTGCCCACAATAAGGGGGAGGATACAAACAAGGTTCCAAAGTTTACCCAAATCAATCACTCCATCCACTCAGGATTTGTAGATACAATAACCAAAACTTGCCTTTATACAGATCATCAGATATTTGACCGTTACCATAGGGTAAAGATAAAAAGGGAGGTTCCACGCAGTGAAAGACTTACCTTAAATGAATTGAGTGCTTTTCAGATAGGTGATTATGTTGTACATATAGACCATGGTGTGGGAATTTTTGGAGGTCTTGTAAAAACCAACCTTAATGGAAAGGTGCAGGAGGCAATAAAGCTTATATATAAGGATAATGATGTGATATTTGTATCCATACATGGAATTCACAGAATATCAAGGTATAAAAGTAAAGAGAGCACTGCCCCTAAAATTTACAAATTGGGGACAGGGGCATGGGAGAAACTTAAGACCCAGACAAAGAACAAGGTTAAGGATATAGCAAAGGACCTTATAAAATTATATGCCGAGAGGAGACAGGCAAAAGGTTTTGCTTTTTCTCCCGACAGTTATCTCCAGCATGAGCTTGAGGCATCTTTCATATATGAGGACACCCCGGACCAGCTTAAAACAACCCAGGCTGTAAAGGAGGATATGGAGAGGGATTATCCAATGGACCGCCTTGTTTGTGGAGATGTGGGATTCGGTAAGACAGAAATCGCAATAAGGGCAGCCTTTAAGGCGGCTACAGACGGAAAACAGGTTGCTGTTCTGGTTCCTACAACAATCCTTGCCCTGCAGCATTACAAGACATTCAAAAGGAGGTTGAAAGATTTTCCTTGCAATATTGAGTATATAAGCAGACTCAAAACAGCAAAAGAGATAAAGCAGGTGGCAGAGAATTTGGGCAGTGGAAAAACCGATATAGTTATAGGTACACACCGTCTTTTGAACAAGGAGATAAAGTTCAAGGATCTTGGTTTGCTTATTATAGATGAGGAGCAGAAATTTGGAGTGGCGGCAAAAGAGAAATTGAGACAGATGAAACTCTCTGTTGATACCCTTACCCTCTCTGCAACCCCAATACCAAGAACGCTGCAGTTCTCTCTTTTGGGTGCGAGGGATCTCTCCATTATAAACACACCACCACCAAACAGATTGCCTGTACAGACAGAAATTATAGATTTCAATGAAGAGATTATAAGAGATGTCATAAACCATGAGCTTGAGAGGGGCGGTCAGGTTTATTTTGTACACAACAAGGTAGAGGATATTCTTGCTGTAGAGGATATAATAAAAAGGATATGTCCCGGTATAAAGACATGTGTAGGGCATGGTCAGATGGATCCTAAAGAGCTTGAGACAAAGATTCTTGATTTTATGGCCGGTGATTATGATATCCTTATAGCTACAACCATAGTGGAGAATGGAATAGATATACCAAATGCCAATACCATAATAATAAATCAGGCACAGAATTTTGGTTTGAGTGACCTTCACCAGTTGCGTGGAAGGGTTGGGCGTTCCAACCAGAAGGCCTACTGTTATCTTATAGTCCCTTCAATGGCGGCAATATCTGATGATGCCCGCCGCAGATTGAGGGCAATAGAGGCCTTTTCGGATTTGGGCAGCGGATTCAACATTGCAATGCAGGATTTGGATATAAGGGGTGCCGGCAATCTTTTGGGAGGAGAGCAGAGTGGATTTATAGCGGATATGGGATTTGAAACCTACCAGAGGATATTGGCAGAGGCCTTTATGGAGATAAAACAGGAAGAGGGGGCAAAAGTAGATTTGAAAGAGGCCAGAAAAGGGGTTAAAAATGAACAGATTTACAAAGAGGCCCTCCAGGGAAGCAAGGAGCCGCAAACTTTCATAACAGACTGTACCATAGATACAGATATGGAACTTCTTATTCCCGACAGTTATATCTCATTAACATCGGAGAAGATAAGGCTGTATAAAGAATTGGATGCCATAACAACGGAAGAGGCTCTTGTGAAATTTACAGAAGACCTTACAGACAGGTTTGGCCAGATACCTGAGCAGCTGGTCCAGCTTACATATGTTGTAAGGTTGAGATGGGAGGCAATAAAGATGGGATTTGAGAGAATTGTTCTAAAAAACAATGTCATGTTACTCTATTTTGTAAACAACCAGCAATCCCCTTATTATAGTACTCCAATGTTTGCGGCAATACTCAATTATATAAATTTACAGCATAAAAATATGCAGGTAAGTGAGCAAAATAAAAAATTGTTGTTGAAAATCAGGGGTATTGATACAATAGAAAAAGGATATAATATTGTGTTTAAAATGAAAATGTCTATCTTTGCAGACTTACAAACTGTTATTTAGTTGGGAAACTTACTTATAGACATAGGAAATTCCAATTGTAAAGTGGCCTTTGGAGAGGGTATTGAATTGGGGGAGATATTCAGGAGTTCATCTTCTGACATTACGGGATTCATACTGTCAGTTATAGCTGACCGCCATTTTAGAGTTATAGTTCTATCAACGGTAAGGGAGGATGATTTGGATATGCAAAGTCTTTTGCAGACAAAATGTGACAGGCTTGTAGTGCTGGATAAACAGACAAAGTTGCCGGATGGGTTCAGTATAGGATTCCAGCCAAAGACTTTGGGCATGGACAGGTTGGCCGGGGCGTTGGCAATAGCAAAGCTTTTTCCAGGTAAGGATTGTATGAAATTTGATTTTGGAACAGCCCTTACCGTAGATTATATAACAAAAGATGGGGTATATGCGGGTGGAAATATCTCATTGGGTTTACAGAGCAGATTCAGGGCTCTGAACACCTTTACAAAGAGATTGCCTTTGCTTGTACCTGCTGATGATTTTAAAGAAACGGGGACAGATACGGCAGGAGCTATAATGGCCGGAGTAGTTTTAGGCGTGATTTTTGAAGTGCAGGGATATATGAACAAATATCCGGACCGTATTGCTGTGTTTACCGGGGGTGATTCCACTTATATAGCGGGAAAAATGGAATCTCCGGTTTATGTGATACAGAATTTGGTTCTTACCGGTTTAGCCCTAATAGCAGATTATTATGCACAGAATTGATTTGACAGGAAAATATTTTATAGCAGTCCTCATGTTGGTGGTCTCTGCTCTCAGACTTGATGCACAGCAGACAGATGCCTTGGGCACATATACTCCATATTCCCTTTATGGTATTGGAGATATAGACAAGCAGGGTACTTCATTCAATAGGGGAATGGGTGGAATTGGAACAGGAGTAAGGGATGAGAGGTTTATAAACTATCTGAATCCAGCTTCCATAACAGCAAGGGATACCCTCTCTTTCATGTTTGACTTTGGAGGCAGCCAGAAGAACTTTTACAATTCAGACGGTAATGCAAACTCCGCTTTCAATACAGCAGGTATGCAGAACGTAGTGTTTACCGCTCCTATTCATAACAAGTCTGCCATTATTGTGGGTGTGACACCTTTCAGTAATATAGGATATAAATTCCAGACTGCGGAGACCAACAAGAACCTTGTTTCCAAATATGGAAATATAGTTTATGAGAAGTATGGAACAGGAAGCATTAACCAGTTGTTCTTGGGAGGAGCTTTCAATATAACCAAGTTCTTCTCAGTGGGTGCGGAGATGGTTTATTATTTTGGAGCGCTCAACAGATACAGCAATGTTTTGTTCAAATCGGACGAATCATTCAGAAATATCAATACCGGTTGGGACTATGATGTGAAAGCTTTGTCGGGAAACTTTGGTGCACAGTTGTTTTTCCCTGTTGGTAAAAAGGTTGAGATTGCAGCAGGTGCAACTTACAGACTTGCTACAAACTTGAAAGGTGAATATACAGAGTATGCCTATACAGGTTCTTCTGCCAGTATGGATACTGTTTCCATGGTTACTTACAACAGCCTTAAGATGGAGATACCAAAGGAGTTCTCTGCTGGTTTTTCTATCAGAAACAGGGGAAAATGGATGTTGGGATTTGATTATGTGAAGCAGGATTGGGAGCCTACAGCAGTGGAGAATATGGCGTTGGAGGGATTCAGACCATCGGCAGCAAACTCTTTCAGATTGGGATTTGAGCTTACTCCAAATATGTATGATATAAGATACTATATGAAAAGGGTGACTTACCGTTTTGGTGCCTATTATGACAAGTCATACATCAATATAGGCGGCAATCAGGTAAATGCTGCGGGTATTACATTTGGAATGTCATTGCCTGTTTTCAGATGGTATAATGCAATATCGTGGTCGGTTGATTTGGGACAGAGGGGAGAGTTGAAGAATAATATGGTGAGGGAGAGATATGTGCAGTTTAACCTTAACTTCAATATGCATGATTTGTGGTTTATAAAGAAGAAATATCAATAATATACAAACTTAACACAACAATTATGAAAAAATTGCATGTAAACCTATTTTTGGTTGTTGCTATGTTTCTTGTAGCTTCAGTTTCTGCAAATGCACAAGGAAAGTATGGTAAAGATAGCGTAGAGTGTGTAAGCTATCTGAATTTCTACAAAGATTACCTTAAACAGGGTAATATGAAAGAGGCTGCTACCCAGTGGAGAGGTGCGTTCAAATATTGCCCTCCTAAAGCAAGTCAGAACATGTTCATTGACGGTAGAAAGATTTATCAGGCTCTTATCAGACAGAATGCTTCAAACGCATCTGTAAGACAGGGTTTGGTTGATACCCTTATGTTGATCCACAAAACAAGAATGGAGAACTTCCCTAAATACAGAAAAGCAGTTGCTGAGAACATTGCTTATGATATGATCTCTTATTATGGTGAGACTCATCCGGAGAAAGTGTTGGCAGCTGTAGAGGAGGTTGTTGCTCTTTCTGGCGAGAAGACAAAACCAGCTCTTTTGGTAGCTTATATGGAGAAAGCATCTGTAATGTACCAGGCTCAGAAACTTACAAGCGAGGAGGTTTTGAAAGCATACACAGATATGTCACCAATTATGGAGGCACAGGTTGCTGCAAATCCATCTGAGGACAACAAGACTGCAAGAGCTGCATTTGAGAATGCATTTGTAACCAGCGGTGTTGCAACTTGCGACAACTTGGTTATGGTGTTCACTCCAAGATATGAGGCTGATCCAAACAATATTGAGGTAGTTAAACCTATCGCAGCACTTTTGGGTGCAGACTCAGTATGTGTAAAATCTGATTTGTTCCTAAAGGCTGTAACATCAATGCACCAGATTGAGCCTTCATTCACTTCTTCTTATTTGCTTTACAAATTGCACGCAAGCAAAGAGAATTATGATGATGCAGTTAAATTCATGGAGGAGGCTATTGCAAGCGAGGAGTCTGACAATCTTAAAGATGCAGAGTACTTGATGGAGCTTGCTGTTTACAACTTCAAGAATTCACAGCATGCAAAAGCTGTAGCTGCCGCTAAAGCTGCAATTGAGAAAGATGCGGCTCAGGCTGGTAAAGCAAACTTGCTTATGGCAAATATCTGGGCAGGTATGAGATGTACTGCAAATGATATGGACAACAGAGCAAAATATTGGGTTGCTGTTGATTACCTTAACAAAGCTAAAGCTGCTGATGAGTCTTTGGCAGAGGAGGTAGGCAAGTTGTCTGCAAGCTACCGCCAGTATTTCCCTAAGACTGAGGATGCGTTCATGTATGACCTTATTGACGGCAAACCATACTCTATCTCTTGTGGTGGTATGAGTGCTACTACTACTGTAAGAACAACAAAATAGTAACTTGCGGTGAGTAATGCATAGGGTTTGTCCCAACATAAAATTTATACAAATGGTAGTAATCACATTAGTGGTTACTACCTTTGTTATATCATGTAAGGATGAAGTTCAGGAGCAGCCCCTTGATCTTACTACAGTCCCTTTACAGAGTGTGGAGAACATGAAGGCATTGCAGACCAAGAACGGAATTCTGCAAATGAGGATGGAGGCACCCCTATTGCAAAGATTTGAAAATGATAAAGAGTCCTACGAACTTTTCCCAAACGGCTTTTTTGTTTATGCCTATAATGAAGAAGGTCTTCTTGAGACTCAGATAGAGTCTGATCTGGCCAAACATACAACGGCTGCCAAGGGGAAGCAGGAGGTGTGGGAGGCTTTTGGCAATGTGGTTATCACCAATTTCATAAAGGGTGAAAGGATGGAGACCGATACCCTTTATTGGGACAGGGAGCAAGGGAAAATCCACACCCATTGCCTGGTTAAAATGTACTCTCCAGATGGCTTTATGCAAGGGTATGGTATGGAGAGTGATGAGATGGCCAGAAATGCCCAGATTGGCAGGCCATTTGACAGTTATGGAATTATTGGCAGGGATTCCACATCTGTTGTTTATATAGACACTGTCAACTTCATTGGACCATTAGTAAAACCTGGATTATAGTATGGGAACAAATCTTCTGATAACTCTCTTTTCTTTAGTTTTCTCAGCTTTTTTTTCTGGGTATGAGATAGCGTTCCTTTCATCCAACAAACTTAAAATAGAGTTGGACCGTAAGCAGGGAAGGAAGTATGCCATTGTAATGGAATCGTTTTTGCGGGCACCGGACAAGGTAATTTCCTCTCTTCTGGTTGGGAATAATGTTGCAATTGTAATCTATGGTATGGCAATTGCAAAAATCCTCGACCCTCTCATTGAACGCTATATAACCTCTTCTGTAGGTGGTATTCTTGCCATTGACACAATAGTTGCCACCCTTATTGTTATAGTTACTGCGGAGTTTTTGCCAAAGGCAATGAGCAGGTTGAATCCAAATGGAGTTTTTGCCTCTCTGTACTGGCTGTTCATATTTTTCCATTACCTGTTTTATCCACTTACATTCATAACTGAGAGGTTGTCGGGAAAAATAATGGGGTTGTTTGGGGTGAGCAGCACTTCCGGTACAGGGAAGATAATGTTTGACAAGACAGATCTCATGTATCTCTCTGAGGAGGTCTCTTCCAATGATTCTGATGATGAGAATGAGCATGCGAATGATATTGCAATTTTCCAGAATGCCCTCAATTTCTCATCTGTAATGGTAAGGGAGTGTATGATTCCCCGTACGGAGATAACAGCGGTTGATATACAGGACAGTATAGAAGAGCTTGCTGCTTTGTTCATTGAGCAGGGGTATTCAAGGATACTTGTCTATAGGGAGAATGTAGATGACATTATAGGGTATGTACATTCAAAGGATCTTTTCAAGGAGGAGAATGCAACATCCATAGCCTCACTGTTGCGTACTGTAACCTATGTTTCCGAGCAGATGAGCGCACAGTCCCTCCTTGCGTATTTTACCAAGAACAGGAGTTCTATTGCCGTTGTCCGTGATGAGTGGGGCGGGACAAGCGGAATTGTCACTTTGGAGGATCTTATTGAGGAGATTTTTGGTGATATAAACGATGAGCTGGATAAAGAGGAGCTTATTGCCAAAAAAATCTCAGATGATGAATATGTCTTCTCTGCCAGGGTTGAGGTGGAGGAGATCAACAGGCGGTTTGAGCTTGAACTTCCTGAGTCTCAGGAGTATGAGACATTGGCCGGACTCATTATGCACTATAATGAGAATATTCCTAAGGAGAAAGAGATATTGCAGTTTGGCAGATTTTCATATACGATACTCAAAACAACACGCAACAGGATAGAAACTGTGGGTGTAAGGGTGTTACAATAATAGTTTTTTTATTGTATTAGTCAGAAAATTACTATCTTCGCACCTTGCAACAAAAAAAATCTTAAAAATTATTATACAAAATGGCAGCATTAGAAAAAATACGCGTAAAGATGGGGGCATTCATTACTGTCCTTATCGCAATTGCGTTGTTATCGTTTGTTATTGACCCAAGCACTCTTCAGAGCGCTATGTCAATATTCTCTTCAAAATACGATGTTGGAGAGATTAATGGCGAGGGTATTCCTTATCAGGAGTATCAGCAGAAAGTTGATTATTTTACAAAGATTTATCAGATGTCATCCGGTACTACATCTTCTGACGAGCAGACTCAGGAGCTTATCAACAATACCGCATGGCAGAATGAGATTTCTGAGAGAGTATTGGTTCCTGCAGTTGAGAAAGCAGGTATCACTTTGGGCGAGGAGGAGTTATATGACCTTACTCAGGGTGCAAACATTTCTCCAATTCTTTTGCAGGAGGCGTCTTTCCTTGGAGAGGATGGCCAGTTCAGCAAAACAAGAGTTGCTGAGTTTGTTCAGGCAATTTCTCAGGATGCTTCAGGTCAGCTTGCTATGTACTGGAATTTCTTGGAGGACAATATCGTTAAGGACCAGAAATTTTCAAAATACATCTCTTTGCTTGAGCAGAGTAACTTTATGAGCCCTGTTGAGCTTAACAGAGCAATTGCCAACAACAACACAACATACAATGTGGATTTTGTAATCAAACCTTTCGGCTTCTCAGTTGATTCTACACTTAGCGTTTCAAATGCGGAGATTAAAGAGTATTATGAGAAGAATAAAGAGGCTTTCAGACAGATTGAGAGCAGAGATCTTGAGTATGTGGTGTTTGAGGTGGTTCCTTCTGAGGAGGATCTTGAGGCAACAAGAGAGGATGTTGAGAAAATCTATGCAGACTTTGTTGCTGCAGATAATGTGAAGAACTTCTTGGCAAGAAACTCTGATGTCCCTTACAACCCATATTTCTACAAAGCTGGTGAGTTGAAGACTATCGCTCAGGAGCTTGAGGATTTTGCAGCTGATGCAAAAGTTGGTGAGTCTTTGGCTCCATTCCAGCAGGAGAATACTTTTGTTGCAGCAAAAGTGGTTGATATCAGAAAAATGTCTGATTCTGTATTTGTAAAACATATCCTTCTTCAGGGTGAGAACGAGGCTAAAGCAGACAGCATTATGGCTGTTGCCAAAAAAGGTAACTTTGCCCAGTTGGCTCAGACCTGGTCTGCAGACCAGAACCCTAATGTGGCTGAGGCAGGTGACTTGGGTTGGATGACCCAGCAGTACATGATTCCTGGTATGGAGGATGTAATGAAAGCTTCAAAAGGTGATTTCCTTAAGCTTAAAACCAACTATGGAACACACATTGTAAAGGTTACTGATGCTACAAAACCTATTGAGAAAAAACAAGTGGCAATCCTTGTTAAGGAGTCTGTGGCAAGCAAAACAACTTATTCAGACTTCTATGCAAAAGCTAATGACATTGCAACCAGCAGTGAGGGTAACAGAGAGAAATTCAATGCAGCTGCAAAAGAGATGGGTGTTGCAGTATATCCTGCATTCAGAGTTCTTCCAAGTGCAAAAACTTTGGCTAACTACCAGCACACAAGAGAGATCTCGAGATGGGCAAATGAGAGCAAAGTTGGTGAGGTTTCTCCTATCATCACTGTTGACAATAAATATTTCTTTGTTGTAGCTCTTACTGGAATCCACCCAGAGGGTTATGCTTCTTTGAATGAGGTTGCAGGTGAAATCAAGAACTATCTTCTTATTGAGAAGAAAGGCCAGAAAGTTGCTGAGGAGACAAAAGCTCTTGTAGCAGGAGCCGCTTCACTTGAGGAGGTTGCAGAGAAATTGAACACGACAGTAAGCAACAAGAGTGGTGTGGCTTTCTCTTCACTTACTTCACAGCAGATGGATCCTAAGTTTGTGGGTGCGATTGCTGGTGCAGCTGAAAATACTTTGGTTGGTCCGGTTATTGGTGAGATTGGTGTTTACTACTTTACTATTACTGGTAAAGAGGTTGGCGCATTCTATACAGAGGATGATGCCAAAGCAAGAAACTCACAGATCTTCAGCAGTATTGCAAATGTTATACCTGCAATTATGTCTGACGGTCAGGTTAAAGACGAGAGATACAAATTCTATTAATGGAAGATGTGTATAAAGCAAAAAAATGCCCGGTAACCCCGGGCATTTTTTTTGTATCCGCCGTATGTAATAATTATACGTTAAACAGGAAGTGCATTATATCTCCGTCCTGTACAACGTACTCCTTACCCTCTACACCAAGCTTTCCTGCGGCACGGCAAGCAGCCTCTGATCCGTATTTTACATAGTCCTCATATTTGATAACCTCTGCACGGATAAAGCCTCTCTCAAAGTCTGAGTGGATAACACCAGCGGCAGCCGGAGCTTTGTCCCCTTTGTTGTATGTCCATGCCTTAACCTCCTGCACACCTGCAGTAAAGTATGTCTCAAGGTTCAAAAGGGCATATGCACTTCTGATAAGTCTTACAACACCTGATTTCTCAAGTCCAATCTCATCAAGGAACATCTGCCTCTCCTCATAGCTCTCAAGCTCTGCAATCTCAGACTCAATCTTTGCCGCAATTACAAGAATCTGTGCATTCTCATCCTTGACAGCCTCTCTAACCATCTCCACATACTGGTTACCATCCTTTGCACTTGCCTCATCCACATTACAAACATACATTACAGGTTTGTTGGTAAGCAGATAAAGCTCGCGGGCCATTTTCTCGTCATCTGCGTTGTCGAAAGTCACAACACGTGCAGATTTGCCCTGCTCAAGAACCTCCTTGTATTTTACAAGAATATCGTAAAGTTTCTTTGCATTCTTGTCACCACCAGTAAGAGCCTGTTTCTGAACCTTGGTAATACGGCTCTCCACAGTCTCAAGGTCTTTGAGCTGCAACTCTGTATCAATAATCTCCTTATCTCTGACAGGGTTTACAGAACCATCCACATGAACAATGTTGGGGTCATCAAAGCATCTTAATACATGAAGGATGGCATCAGTCTCCCTTATGTTTGCAAGGAACTGGTTACCCAAACCCTCACCTTTGCTGGCACCTTTTACAAGACCTGCAATATCTACAATCTCAACTGTTGCAGGGACAACTCTATGTGGTTTTACAATTTTTTCAAGAACTTCCAATCTGTCGTCGGGAACAATGGTTGAACCTATATTTGGTTCAATTGTGCAGAATGGGAAATTTGCAGACTGTGCTTTTCCCGAGCTTATACAATTAAAAAGTGTTGATTTGCCCACATTTGGCAGGCCTACTATACCGCATCTTAGTGCCATCTTACTTATTTTTGAATTTTAGGCTGCAAAAATAGGGTAAATTTTTGAAAAAGATGTATAATTGCCAAAAATTAAGGTATTTATGAAAGAGATTATGTTACTGTTGGCCATGTTCTGGAATGTGGAGAATTTTTTTGACACAAGGAATGATCCAAATACAGCAGATGATGAGTTTACCCCCAAAGGGGACAACCATTGGAGCTGGAAGAAATTTGAGAAGAAAAAGAATGACATTGCCAAAGCCATAATGCTCGTGGCAGACCGTTACGGGGAGTTTCCCGCCCTTATAGGGCTTGCCGAGGTGGAGAATATGTATGTCCTGCAGAAACTCATAAGAGAGACCCCATTGGCCCGTGTGGGATACAAGATAATACATGATGAGTCTCCCGACAGCCGTGGAATAGATGTGGCTCTCCTCTACAGGGAGGATCTCTTCACCCCGGAGAAAAGTAAGTTCCTGGAGGTGGATTTCCCTACCAGGGAGCTCCTTTATGTAAAAGGGACAGTAAAAGGGATGGATACCCTCCATGTGCTTGTGAACCATTGGCCTTCAAAGGGGGGTGGAGAGAAGGAGACGCTTCCCAAGAGAATGGCCGTATCCGATAAGGTAAAGGAGGTTACAGACTCCATTCTTGTGGAGAACAGCAAGGCAAACATCCTCCTTATGGGAGATTTCAATGATACCCCAACCTCGGAAGCGGTTGAGAACCTCGATAAACTTGCCAACCTGGCCCATTGGGCAAAAGGCTGTGAGGGGTCCTACAAATACAAGGGGGAATGGGAGTTGATAGATCAGTTCCTTGTCTCGGAAAACATGCTCCCGCCAACAGAGGAAAATCCTTTAAAATGGATCTGGTGCCACAGGGAAATGGATATATTCATGCACGAATGGCTTGTGGCTCCCGACGAATCTTACATGGGGGTAAAACCAAACCGCACTTTGCAGGGACCAAAATATAATGGGGGAGTGAGTGACCATCTTCCAATAGTTCTCAAGATATATGGTGAGCAGGAGTGATTTTATGCATAATTTTGGGGAAAAAGAATAACTTTGTAGTTTCAATACTACTAAAATGAAACAGTACCTTACACTGCTAAAGAAGATAATGGATGACGGTGTTGTCAAAGGGGACAGAACCGGCACCGGAACAAAGAGCATCTTTGGTTATCAGATGAGATTCAATCTCAATGAGGGGTTCCCTCTCCTTACAACCAAGAAAGTGCATCTTAAGTCAATCATTCATGAACTTTTGTGGTTCATAAAAGGAGATACCAACATAAAATACCTCAATGACAATGGTGTGACCATTTGGGATGAGTGGGCAGATGAGAACGGGGAGCTTGGTCCTGTTTATGGTGCCCAGTGGAGACGTTGGAAAACTGCAGATGGTGGGGAGATTGACCAGCTGGCAAACCTTATGAAACAGTTGAAGGAGAATCCCGATTCCCGCAGACACATCATCTCTGCATGGAATGTGGCGCAGGTTGATAATATGGCACTTCCCCCATGTCATTCACTCTTCCAGTTTTATGTTGCGGAGAACAGACTCTCTTGCCAATTGTACCAGAGAAGTGCGGATGTATTTTTGGGAGTTCCGTTCAATATTGCTTCGTATGCCCTCTTTACGATGATGATTGCAAAAGTGTGCGGTTACGGGCTTGGTGAGTTTGTCCATACCTTTGGAGATACCCATATCTACCTTAACCATTTTGAGCAGGTGCAGACCCAGCTCTCAAGGGAGCCGAGGGCTTTGCCAAAGATGATTATACATGGAGACCAGAAGGATATCTTCAGTTTTAAATATGAAGATTTTGAATTGGTGGATTATGATCCATATCCTGTAATAAAGGCGCCGATAGCTGTATAAATATTTTACAGAACCGCAGTAAAAAATTTTTACACATTATTTTGTAATAAATTAAAAATCAAATAATATGCTCTCTTTGATAGTTGCAGTTGCACAAAACGGTGCCATAGGGAGGAACAATGAGCTTTTGTGGCACATATCGGAGGATTTGAAATACTTCAAAGCCACAACTACAGGACACCCTGTAATTATGGGGAGAAAGACTTATGACTCCATAGGAAGGCCGCTTCCCGGCAGAAGGAATATTGTCCTCACCAGAGGAGAACTGGAAGTGCCGCAAATTAAGAATCCTCAGACAACATCAATGGAGATAGTACACTCTTTGGAAGAGATTTTTGAGATTGCAGGGGGAGAGGAGGAGTTTTTCATAATGGGTGGTGGTATGCTCTACAATGCGGCCTTTGACAGGGCGGATTACCTTTACCTTACAAAAATCTATGCCCAGGCCGAGAATGCGGATACATTTTTCCCAGCAGTGAAGGGGGATGAGTGGGAGATTGTAAGGGAGGGTGAGATTCTGCATGATGAGGAGAATGATATAGATTTTCAGTTTGTAGTTTATAAGAGAATAAGATAGGATTATGGAAAAGCGAGACAGTTTTGCCAGCAGTTTTGGCGTTCTTGTAGCCATGGCAGGGTCTGCAGTGGGTTTGGGTAATCTGTGGAGATTCCCATATCTGGTTGGTACCAACGGAGGTGCCGCATTCATCATCATTTATTTGGCAATTATTGCTGTATTGGCATTGCCAATCATGTACTCGGAGTTTGTAGTTGGAAGGCGTGCCCAGTCAAATGTGTATGGTGCGTTCAAAAAACTTGCTCCAGGTACAAAATGGGGTATAACAGGAGTACTTGCAATTTTGTGCTGTATCCTGATTGTTTCATTCTACTCGGTGGTGGGCGGATGGACTTTGGATTATCTGATAAAGGCAATTGGGGGAGACTTCTCTGCTCAGAGCACTGCTTTTGACGGACTGTTTGCCAAGACTGTATCATCAAATTACAGACCTCTCCTTTTCATGCTTCTGTTTATCGGGAGTTCGGCAGCAGTTCTCCTTGCAGGTGTGAAAGATGGAATTGAGAAATACTCAAAGGTTCTTATGCCGCTGTTGTTCCTTATGGTTATTGTAATTGCTGTAAGGTCGGTTACCCTTGAGGGATCAGGGGCAGGTTTGGACTTTTTGTTCAAGCCCGATTTCTCAAAAGTGACAGCAAACACATTCCTTGATGCTCTTGGCCAGGCATTCTTCTCATTGAGTGTTGGTTTTGGTATTATTTTCACATATGCATCATATGTAAGCAGGGATGAGAATCTTGTAAAAATGTCTGTGCAGACATCTTGTGCAGACACACTGTTTGCAATAATTGCAGGAGTGGCAATCATGCCTGCTGTATTTGCATTTGGCATTGAGCCGGCACAAGGCCCTGGACTTGTATTTGTGACCCTTCCGTATGTGTTCGCACAGCTTCCTCTTGGTTCTGTTATGGCAACAATCTTCTTCTTTGTACTGTTTGTGGCGGCCCTAACATCTGCAATATCATTGCTTGAGGTGGCTGTAGCATATGTAATAGAGGAGTTTAAACTTAGCCGTAAAGCCTCGGTAGTGGCAGTAACCCTGTTGGTGGTTGTCCTTGGAACGTTCTGTTCTCTATCTCAGGGAGTTCTTGCAGATGTGAAAATCTTTGGAAACAACATATTTGACCTGTTTGACAAGACAACGGCAAACTTCCTTATCCCTATTGGAGCACTCCTTATTGTCCTTTTTGCAGGATGGAAGATGAAGAGGGAGGAGTTTATTGACGAGATTACAAGCGGGGGGAAACATAAGATTAACCCGGTATATTTGAAAATCATCATTATATCAGTGAAATATATTGCACCAGTTGTTATTGGCGTGATTATGGTAAGAAGTCTTATTTAGAGCAATAACATAGATTATGGCAAAGAGAGAGAGTTTTGGCAGCGGTTTTGGCGTTTTGGTAGCAATGGCCGGCTCTGCAGTAGGTTTGGGAAACTTGTGGAGATTCCCGTATTTGGTGGGGACAAACGGAGGTGCGGCCTTCATTATAATATATCTGGCATTTGTACTGTTGCTGGCATTGCCAATCATGTACTCCGAGTTCATTATAGGACGCAGGAGCCAGGCAAATGTTTTTGGAGCATATAAGGTGCTTGCTCCCAAAACAAAATGGTGCAGTGTGGGTCTTGTATATGTGTTGGCCTCACTTTGTATCATCTCCTTCTATTGTGTGGTAGGAGGGTGGACAATAGATTATTTCTGTAAAGCCCTTACATTCAAGTTCAGCACTCCTGATACCGCAGTGTTGGGCAACATGTTTTCAGATACTGTAACCTCAAGCACTGAGCCGCTTGTATTCATGCTTGTTTTCCTTTTGGCTACAGCCCTTATTGTAATGGCCGGTATAAAGGATGGAATTGAGAGATACACCAAAGTGATGATGCCTATCCTCTTTGTTATAGTGGTTATTGTTGCAATCCGTTCTGTAACCCTCCCTGGAGCAGGTGCCGGGTTGGAGTTCCTATTCAAGCCGGATTTCTCAAAAGTGACAGCAAACACATTCCTTGATGCTCTTGGCCAGGCATTCTTCTCTCTTAGTATAGGTTGCGGTACAGTTATGACATACGCATCTTATGTAAGCAAAAAAGAGAACATTGTAGGATTGTCTGCAGAGACTGCAATTGCAGATACAATGTTTGCAATCATAGCCGGTCTTGCCATTATGCCGGCAGTATTTGCATTCGGCATTTCTCCTGCAGAGGGTCCGGGTCTTGTATTCATTACCCTTCCATATATCTTTGCCCAGATACCGCTTGGATCTTTTTTGGCAATCATGTTCTTCTTCATGCTCTTCATTGCGGCACTCACTTCATCAATATCGCAACTTGAGGTGATAGTTTCGTACCTTATTGAGGAGTTCAAATTGGGAAGAAAGGTTTCAATCCTTATCTCAATGGTAGTGGTTGTAACATTTGGCGTTTTGTGCTCGTTGTCCCAAGGAGTCCTTGCAGATGTGCAGATTTTTGGGAACAATATCTTTGATTGCTTTGACAAATTCTCTGCAAACATTCTTTTGCCGTTGGGCGGTTTCTTTGCTGTGATCTTTGTGGGATGGAAGATGAAAAAGCCTGATTTTACAGATGAGATTACAAGCGGTGGACTTTATCCTTTCACAAAATGGTTAAGGGCATTCATATACTTCTCCATAAAATATCTTGCTCCTGTAGTTGTGGCAATTATTCTTGTGAGAGGTTTGATGTAGAAATTAAAATATAACAGATACCATTATGAAAAAACTATTCATTTTAGCAGTTGCAATGGCAAGCTTGTTTGCCTGCACATCTAAAGAGCAGCAGTTCAACCAGGAGGTTGCTGCCATTATGGAGCGCAACAACAATGTGGGCCTTGCTCTTGTGGCCGTTAAAGACGGTGAGGTGGTCCTTAATGAGAGATACGGATACAAAGACTTGGAGGCACAGACTCCAATGGCAAAAGATGACATTTTCCGTATTGCGTCCATCTCAAAATCATTCACTGCAACTGCAATCATGCAGCTTGTAGAGCAGGGTAAGCTTAACTTGCAGCAGGATGTTTCAGAGCTTGTAGGCTTTAAGGTAAGAAACCCAAAATTCCCTGAGAAAGTGATTACAGTGGAGATGCTTCTTTCACACACTTCAAGTATGAACGATGCAAACGGTTACTTTACACTTAATGCAATCAACCCAGATTCATCTGCAACTTGGCAGACAGCATGGAACTCATACGAGCCTGGTACAGGTTATGAGTACAGCAACCTTGGTTTCAACACCCTTGGAACTATCCTTGAGCGTATAAGCGGGGAGAGATTTGACAAATACATAGTAAACCATATTCTTAACCCTATGGGTGTTTATGGCGGTTATGAGGTGTTGAGCCTTGACTCAACCAAATTTGTAAAGATCTACACATGGGACGGTGAGAACAACAAGTTCATCCACAAACCTGCAGCTTACGCAACAAGGGCAGAGGAGATTGAGAACTATGTATTTGGTGTAAGCACCCCTGTTTTCTCTCCTACAGGAGGTTTGAAGATCTCTCCACAGGATTTGGCAAAAGTTATGCAGATGCATATGAACCTTGGTACAACTGCAGAGGGTACACAGATTATCTCTAAAGAGAGTGCAGAGGCTATGCAGAGCATTGTAGCTCCTAAAACAGACGAGGGAGATGCTTACGGTTATGCAATCCGCACTTCAAACCAGTTGTTGGAGGGTCACACCATGATTGGCCATACCGGCAGTGCATACGGTGTATATACCTCAATGTTCTGGGACAAAGACCGCAAGTTCGGTTTTATTGTAATGACCAACGGTTGCAATGCAAAATATGACAACGAGCACAACTTTATGGCTATCCATACAGACTGTGTTGCAGCAATGCACAAATATTTTGTAGCAGAATAATTTTTAAGCAATAACAGACTCGGGCATAGGGTACAAAACCTTTGGCCCGAGTTTTTCCTATTATGAAAAGGGCTCTTATAATTACATATTACTGGCCTCCAAGTGGCGGTTCTGGCGTACAACGCTGGCTTAAAACAGCAAAATATCTCCCACAATACGGGTGGGAGCCTGTAATCTATACTCCGGAGAATCCGGAGGCCAATACTGTGGATGCAGCCCTTTTGAAAGATATATCCCCGGATACGGAGGTTATAAAAACAAAAATCTGGGAGCCGTACAGCTTTTACAAAGCATTGTTTGGGGGAAAGAAGAACACTTCAGACGGAGGGAAGCATATTAAAGCCAATATAATTGGTTCTGAAAACAAATCATTTACCCACAAGCTTTCATTGTTTGTAAGGGGCAACTTCTTTATCCCTGACCCACGTTGTTTCTGGATACGCCCAAGTATAAAGTATCTTGTAAAATACCTTAAGGATCACCCTGTAGATGTAATTGTAAGTACCGGGCCGCCCCACTCAATGCACCTGATTGCAAAGGGGGTGAGCAAAGCTACAGGCATCCGCTGGATTGCAGATTTCAGGGATCCCTGGACAGAGATATTCTATTTCAAACATCTTAATCTGAGCAAATGGGCCTACCGCCGCCACAGGCGTCTGGAACAGAGTGTCCTTGAGAGTGCAGATACGGTAGTGGTAGTTTCCCGACAGATGCAGGAGGCATTTGTCTCCCGCACAACCACCCCTGTAAAGGTAATAACAAACGGATTTGACCACGAGGATTTCAATATCCCGGTTTGTGACCCGCAAGTTACCCGGGATGGGCAACAGGAGTTTGAAAAGGGAAAAGGGAAGTTCCAATTGGTGCACACAGGCATTTTTGCAGATAAAGGGAATCCCCATCTGTTGTGGGAGGTGCTTGGGGAGATGGCTCTCCAGAATCCGCAATTTAAGGAGGATTTGCAGATAAAGCTCATGGGGCAGGTTGATGACACTGTCTTGCAGGGGATACATGCGGCAGGGTTGGACAACAACCTGCACAATATGGGATACCGCCCCCATACAGAGGTGGTGCAATGGCAGCAGCAGGCGCAGGTGCTTCTGCTCCCTCTAAGAAAAGAGCCGGAGGCTGCAGCCATACTTACAGGTAAATTCTTTGAGTACCTTGCAAGCGGGAGGGAGATTCTGGCTTTTGGCCCTACCGACGGCGATTTGGCAAAAGCTTTGCAGGAGACCCGGAGCGGAACAATAGTGGATTTTTATGATAAGGAGGCTACCCGCAGAGAGCTGGAACGCCTATATGAAAAATACCTTGAGGAAAAAGGGAAAGGCTGTCGGGAAGAGAGCAGTGCCCCTGGCATGGAGAAGGAACTTTCTCCGCTGGTTATGAGGTACTCCAGAAAATACCTCACAGGTGAAATGGTGAAATTATTTGAATAAGATGAAAAATATAGAGTGGAAAAAGATTCTTAAGTACGCTGTCCCAATCATGGCGTTTGTATTTATTGCGTACGGTTATGCCCCACAGGTGTTGCAGGGGAAGATTGTTAACCAGAGCGATATCTCAAGCTGGGAGGGTATGGCAAACGAGATTGTCTCATACAATAAAGCAAATCCGGGAGATAGGACCCTATGGACAAACTCAATGTTTTCAGGCATGCCTGCTACCTCCATCTCAGTAATATATGAGGGGGATTTTACAAAGAACATTTATGATCTTTTCTTTACGGGAGCCCGTCCTGCAAGCTATCTCCTTATAAGCCTTGTGGGTGGATTCCTCCTTATGCTCTCTTTTGGGGTGAATGTGTATCTGGCATTCCTTGGAGCCATTGCAATCTCTTTCTGCTCGTACAACATGCAGATTATTCAGGTAGGACACAACTCAAAGATGGTGGCCATTGCCTTTATGCCGTGGGTGCTCGCAGCTGTGGTTCATGCCTACCGTAAAAATGCCTTCTGGGGAGCGCTTCTGTTTGCCTTTGCCCTAAGTTTCCAGATAAAGGCAAACCATCCGCAGATTACATACTATCTTGCAATGATCATTTTTGGATTTGCTATCTGGCAGCTTTGCAAGGCAATTAAGGAGAAAGCATTTCCAAAATTCATCAGAACCTCTGTAATAGTACTGGTTGCGGGACTTTTGGGAATAGCCACCAATATAAACCACTTGTGGCCTACCTATGAGTATGCACAGCACACGATGAGGGGAGGTACGGAGCTTCTTCCCGACAACTCTTCCCAAGATGCCGCTGCAGAGGCAACCCCTGGAAAGAAGACCCGCAAAGGTCTTGACCTTGAGTATGCAACCCAGTGGTCGTACGGTATAGAGGAGACACTCAACCTTATGATTCCAAACTTTAATGGCGGAGCATCTGCAGGGGAGCTGGACAGGGATTCACATACTTACAAAGCACTTAAGAAGGGGGGATACCAGGGGGCGGAACAGATAATAAAACAGCTCCCTCTATACTGGGGACCTCAGCCATTTACAGCTGGCCCAATGTACATGGGGGCAATAAGCATATTCCTTTTTGTCCTTGGATTCTTTGTCCTTAAAGGGGGAATTAAATGGTGGATAGGAGGTGTTTCCCTTATTGCACTGCTTCTTGGATGGGGCTATCACTGTATGCCGGTATCCGAGTTCTTCTTCAACTGGGCCCCTATGTACAACAAGTTCAGGACAGTATCCATGATTCTTGTAATTCTCCAGATACTCATCCCTGTACTTGGCATAGTGGCGGTAAATGAGATTCTTTTTGGAGAGGATTGGCCAGGCAAAAAGGAGAGGGTGAAAAAAGGACTTTACTGGGCACTTGGCCTTACAGCAGGTGTATGTGCCCTCTTTGCAATAATCCCTTCTTTGGCCGGAAGCTTCATCTCAATGCAGGACGGACAGCTTCCTGGCGATATTGCAGTGGCCCTTTCGGAAGACCGTGCCGGGATGCTGAGCTCAGATGCATGGAGAAGCGTATTCTTTATAGTTGCAGCATTCATTGTAATAGTTCTGGCCTATAAAGGCAAGGGACTCAAACCTGTAACAGCATCAATCATACTGGCGGCCCTTGTACTTGTGGATTTGTGGAGTGCAGACAAGAGATACCTTAACGATTCTCATTTTGTAACAAAGAGGGAGTTCAAGAATGCATTTGCAAAACGTCCTGTAGATGAGCTTATCCTGCAGGATACAGACCCTCATTACAGAGTGCTTGATTTGAGTGTGAACACATTCAATGATGCATACGTAAGCTACCACCACAAGACAATTGGAGGATACAGCCCTGCCAAGCTGCAGCGCTATCAGGACCTTATAGAACGTAACATTTCCCCAGAGATTGGTGCACTTGCTGCTCAGATGGGCAACATACAGACCATAGACCAGGCGCAGGAGGCTCTTGGTTATCTCCCTGTTTTGAGCATGCTCAATACAAAATACATTATCCTTGGGGGGAATGTACCTCCAATAGAGAACAACTTCAGATTGGGTAATGCTTGGTTTGTGAATGAGATTGTTCCGGTAGAGAATGCCAATGAGGAGATAGAGACCCTTAAGGTGGTAAACCCTGCCTTGCAGGCTGTAGTCTCAACTGAGTTCATCAGAGGAGCCCTTGCAGATGAGGTCTCACGTCTTGCTGCCGGTGTTGGGAGCGGGGCGGATGCGGTTGCTGACATGTCATTGAATAACTTTATTGAGCTTGAAAGCTATGCTCCAAACAGGCTTGTATATAATTACTCAAGCAACAAACCGCAGATAACATTGTTTAGTGAGGTGTATTACAACCCTGGCTGGGAGGCAACAATCACCCCTGCTGCAGGGAGGGAGGCAAAACCTCTGGAGATATTCAGGGCCAACTGGATACTCAGAGGAGCTGTTATCCCTGCAGGTGATTATAAGATAGAATTCACATTCAACCCACCATGCTTTGAGAAAGGAGAGAGATACTCCATGATTTCGTCGGGAATATTGTTGTTGCTCCTTTTGGGCGGTTTGGGTGCAAAATTTATAAGGAGGAGAAAGTAACATGAACAGAATTTGCAAGCTATTTGGAATTGAGCACCCAATCATCTCCGGAGGAATGGTGTGGTGCAGCGGATGGAGACTCGCCTCTGCAGTGAGCCTTAACGGAGGTTTGGGCCTTATTGGGGCTGGAAGTATGCATCCCGACAACTTGCGTCATCATATAAGGAGCTGTAAGGAGGCCTTGCGTGCCGATGCACCGGGTAACCGCTATGGCAGAGATCTCCCTTTTGGGGTGAATGTGCCACTTATGTACCCTCAGATTGATGAACTGATGAATATCCTTGTAGAGGAGGGGGTAAAGATTGTGTTCACTTCTGCAGGCAGTCCAAAGAAATGGACCCCATACCTTAAGGAGCATGGAATAACAGTTGTGCACGTTGTCTCAAGCAGCGTCTTTGCAAAAAAATGTGAGGAGGCCGGGGTAGATGCTGTGGTGGCTGAGGGATTTGAGGCAGGAGGACACAATGGCCGAGAGGAGACCACAACTCTTTGCCTTATCCCTGCGGTACGTGAGGCAACATCACTTCCCCTTATTGCAGCCGGTGGTATAGCCCTAAAATGCCAGATAAAGGCCTGTGAGGCTCTTGGTGCGGATGGCGTGCAGATAGGAACCCGCTTTGCCCTCTCTGCAGAGAGCTCGGCACACGAGAACTTTAAGAAACACTGCCTTGGCATGCCGGAGGGGGCAACCAAACTGTTGCTTAAGAAACTTGCCCCTGCACGTTTGGCATCAGGTAGTGAATTCACCGCTAAAGTGGCCCAGATGGAAGATGCCGGTGCTACTAAAGAGGAACTTGCCGCATATCTTGGCAAAGGGCGTGCCCGCAAAGGAATCTTTGAAGGAGACATCAACGAGGGCGAGATAGAGATAGGCCAGATCTGCTCAATGGTTAAGGAGATTGAGACCGTTGAGGAGATAATGAAGAGTCTGGTGTAGGTTTTTCGGGCACAAAAACGGGCATTTTACTGCCTTAACTGAAGAAAATTCCCTCTTGGGGCACAGAATCACACGATTTTGTGCCCCGGGTTGTTTTTGTCGGGAATATCCTGTTTTTTTCGTATTTTTGTTAGTTACCAAAACAAAAGAGATGACTGAAAAAAAGAAGATAGTTGAGACCCCGCTGATGAAGCAGTATTTTGAGGTGAAAAGCAAACATCCGGATGCTCTGTTGCTGTTCAGGGTGGGTGATTTCTATGAGACATTTGGAGATGACGCCGTTACAGCAAGTAAGGTTTTGGGTATAGTTCTTACCAAGAGGGCCAACGGTTCCGCGCAGCATGTGGAGCTTGCAGGTTTTCCGCACCACTCAATTGAGACCTACTTGCCCAAACTGGTAAGGGCGGGCTATAAGGTAGCCGTATGTGACCAGCTTGAGGACCCTAAGCTTACAAAGAAGATTGTAAAGCGTGGCGTTACAGAGCTTGTGACTCCGGGTATTGCATACAGCGACCAGCTTCTTTGCCAGAAGGAGAACAACTATCTTGGTGCTGTATATTTTAAAGGTGACAAAGGGGGAGTTGCGTTCCTGGATATTTCTACAGGAACCTTTAAGGTGGCTGAAGGCTCCTTGGATTATATAGAGGTTCTCCTTTCAAATTTTGCCCCTAAGGAGGTTGTGTTGCAGAAGGGGTATCAGTGCGGTTTCAGGGAGCGTTTTGGCAACAACTACTATATCTCCACAATGGACGAGTGGGCATTTGTTCCACAGGCGTGTGAGGACAAGCTCAAGAAGCAGTTCTCGCTCAATTCCCTCAAGGGTTTTGGTGTGGAGAACCTTACTTTGGGAACTACAGCTGCAGGTGCAATCTTGTTCTACCTGGAGCAGAACCAGAATACAGGGGTAGCCCATCTTTGCTCAATTTCACGTATAGACCGTGGCAGTTTTGTATGGATGGACCGCTTTACTTTCCGCAATCTTGAAATCTTCAGTTCATCAGCAGGAAATGAGGGGACATCTCTACTGGATGTCATTGACAAGACATCTTCTCCTCTTGGAGCAAGGCTGTTGCGCAACTGGCTGGCAATGCCACTTAAGGATCTGGAGCAGATTGAGGCAAGACACTCTGTGGTGGATACATTTGTAGCCCATGAGGGGGCTATGGAGCAGGTGCAGCAAAGGCTGTCGGAGATTGGAGATTTGGAGAGAATAGTATCCCGAGCTGCTGCCGGAAAAATTGCCCCAAGGGAAATAATCCAACTCAAGAGAGGTCTGGAGCAAATGGAGCCTATAAAGGAGATTTGTACACAGTTGGGTGGAGAGGCTGCCTCATTGGGAAGCGGCATTATCCTTTTCAACCAGCTGTATGATTATATTGCTGCAACCATGTTGCCTAAGCCTGCAAATGCCTTTGGCAAGGGTGATATTATTGCGGATGGGGTAAACGAGGAGCTTGACAACCTGAGACAGATTGCAAGGCATGGCAAGGAGTACTTGCTGCAGGTGCAGCAGAGGGAGAGTGAAAGGACAGGTATTCCATCACTTAAGATAAGCTATAACAATGTGTTCGGGTATTATCTGGAGGTAAGGAACACTCATAAGGATAAGGTTCCCGAGGATTGGATCCGCAAACAGACCCTTGTCAATGCGGAGAGGTACATTACCCAGGAGCTTAAGGATTATGAGGAGAAGATTCTTGGAGCTGAGGAGAGGATAAGTTCTTTGGAGCAGCAGATTTACCAGCAGGTGGTAATGGCTATCCAGAAGGAGATTCCACAGATTCAGACCAGTTGCAACACTTTGGCCCAGATTGATTGTCTTGTGGGTTTTGCACAACTTGCAATGGAGCACAACTATTGCAGACCGCAGATGAACGATGGCTACAAATTGGAGATCCAGCAGGGTAGGCATCCTGTTATTGAAACACTTATGGATGTAGGCGAGGAGTATGTGGCAAATGATATCTGGTTGGATAATGACACTCAGCAGGTGATAATCCTTACAGGTCCCAACATGGCAGGTAAAAGTGCATTGCTCAGACAGACAGCCCTTATTGTCCTTATGGCACAGATAGGGAGCTTTGTACCGGCATCCAGTGCAAAAATCGGTTATGTAGATAAGATATTTACCAGAGTGGGAGCCTCGGATAATATATCAAGGGGTGAATCCACCTTTATGGTGGAGATGACAGAGACCTCCACCATTCTGCACAATCTTTCTGAGAGGTCCCTTATCCTTTTGGACGAGATTGGGCGCGGTACAAGTACATTTGATGGAATGTCCATTGCATGGGCCATAGTAGAGTACATACACCAGAGGGGAGAGAGGGCAAAGACCCTTTTTGCAACCCACTACCATGAACTCAATGAGCTTGAGGAGATTTATCCAAGGGTTAAGAATTACCATATCTCTGTAAAAGAGGTGGAGAACAAGGTAATATTCTTAAGGAAACTTTGTCCTGGTGGCGTTGCCCACAGTTTTGGTATCCATGTGGCCAGAATGGCAGGTATGCCGCAGGCCGTAATTGATTCAGCACAGAGGACACTCAACATGCTGGAGAAAAAAGAGGATATATCGGGAGTAGAATCTGCCTCTGCAAAAGGGAAAAATTTGGCAACCAAGAAGAAAAAGAGCAGTGCGGCAGACAATTTGCAGTTGTCTTTCTTTCAGTTGGAAGACCCGCTGTTGTGTGATCTCAGAGACAGCATAAAGGCTATGGATATAAACAGCATGTCTCCATTGGATGCATTTGATGCAATAAGAAGGCTGAAAGAGAAACTTGGATTGAAAAAATGAGTGTAGTATTTGTAAGGTCTATAAGGGAGAGTGTGGCATTTGCACTTCAGCAATTGCGGGGAGACAAATTCAGGACATTTTTGTCGCTTTTGGGGGTGAGTATAGGAATCTTCTCAATTGTGGCAATCTTTACTGCGATTGATGCCCTTCAGGAGAATGTCCGCAGGGGATTTGACACCATAAGCAGTGACATTGTGCAGATAAGCAAATGGCCAATGATGGGGGAGGACGAGCAGGGAAACTCAGACATGACCCAGGAGTTCAAGTGGTGGGAGTACATGCGCAGGCCCAATACATCTTACGAGGACTATAAATTCCTTAAGGCAAATTCACAGCTTGGAGAGGATATAAGTTTCTCCATCTATACAAACTACACAGCAAGCTATGGCCGCAAATCTGTAAATAGGGCCAGCGTAGAGTGCATCACTTACGATTACAACAAGATTACCAAATTTGAGATAGGCCAGGGACGCTATTTTACTCCCGACGAAGACCAGCGGGGTGCCGCTGTGGCAGTAATTGGAGCGGAAATGGCTACATCCCTCTTTGAAAACGAATACCCTGTAGGCAAAAAGATAAAGATTGGCCCTACCATAGCCACTGTAATTGGCGTGATAGAAAAGCAGGGTGAGAGCATGGTAAGCGTGGGGGATATAGACCATGCAATCTATGTCCCGCTCAATTTTGGACGCTATATGGTTAATCCCCGTTGGGCAGAAAACACCATTTACGCAAGGCCCAAGGCTGGGGTGCAGCAACAGGATCTTGTAGATGAATTGAGGCTGCTGCTAAGGGGGCACAGACGTCTTGCACCCCAACAGAAAAATAACTTTTCCATAAACACAATGGGTTTCATAATGGATGCCGTTGGACAGGTCTTCTCCATGATTAACCTTGTAGGATGGGTAATTGCCGGATTCTCGCTTCTTATTGGCGGTTTTGGAATAGCCAACATAATGTTTGTATCGGTAAAGGAGCGTACAAACATAATTGGCATACAAAAAGCCCTTGGGGCAAAAAAATATGTAATAATGGTGCAGTTCCTTGTAGAGGCGGCCCTCCTTGCCATAGCAGGAGGCATTATAGGTATCCTTCTGGTACTTCTGGGTGTTTTGGTAATCCCGGAATCAGAAAGCTTCACCCTTACCCTCTCCGCAGGCAATATCCTTTGGGGACTGCTTATCTCCACTATTATAGGTCTGCTTGCCGGATTAATCCCTGCCTGGGTAGCCGCATCGCTCAATCCGGTGGATGCAATCAACAGCAAGTAATACTGTTATACACCACGGGGCACAAAACCGTATGATTCTGTGCCCCGCAGTGTGGAAATTTGCTATTGGGGAACATTTTGGCGTAGCGGCGTTCCCTGGAAAGGAAAATTCTGCTTCGGAGGAACATTTTCCCCTTGTAGCGTTCCCCGCAAAAGAAAAAATCCCTTCCGAGGCACAAAATATGCTTTTTTTGTTCCCCGGAAGAAAATGCAATTATTACTCCATTACGCAACGGACAGAGCAACCGTAAGCACGCTCAAGTGGCTGAACATAAGCATCCACAGACTCAGTGCCACCACGATTTTTATAGAAAACCAGAACTTCCGACTTTTCACCATCTGTATCTGAGGACCAATAATAGCAATTTTCGCCTCTTTCAGAACTTGTACCGTTGTTTGTGAGTTGGCCGGCAGCAGGGAAAAACATATTATTCCCCTGAGTCTCTGATGTATTACCATAGAACCATAGACCCGGCATGTCATATGACTGATAACTTAACCCAATTTTAGAATTGTCATACAATGAATTTAATTCATTGATTGTTGGAACCCTCCACCCCTCTGGGCATGGGTTGTTCCCATCACTCCACGCTGTTGCAGTCCAACCTTTGTAGAAAGTATTGGCATCCGGATTGTCTAATGTTCCATCTGCTATTATAGGTTCTTTTGATTCATCATAATAACCCTGTCCATCTTTCCTGCCCCACTGGTATAGCAAACCATATTTATGATTCTCATCGTATCCGCAGTTTACCGGTGCCCAGATAATCTTATTGCCATTTTTGTCAAGGAGGGTAATGCCCTGCCCCAAACAAACTCCGTTCTCAACGTATGATTTATTATCAGAATTCATATCCAAATACCAATCGCCCATTTTTAGAATCTGGCTGGTAGATATTGTCTTTGATGCTGATGTTTTGTAATAAATTCCTTTGCTTGTTACTAAGCTAACTGAAAAATTATGAACTGCAGCCGGTACTGCTATCAACACATTTACATCATTATTTAGTGCTATATTATTGTTTCCCGTTGTAAGTAGGATTTTCCTCTGCGCTACAGTTGGTGTGGTTGTCAAAGATATACTTAATGACTGGCCTATTGACACCTCTATCTCTCCACTGTTGGCAAAGCCTTGCTCTACCTGTACCTCTATAAGCTCCACCTGGGGAGTCTCATAAGTTAGTTTTTTGTTGGTTGTCATATCTTTATGTTTTTAGTTGTTTGCGTACAAAAAGAGAAGGCGTTTTCCTGCCGCAAAGCAGAAAAACGCCTTCCCATATAGGTTATACTATATTTACATTATTACATACGAAGTATTGAGCGGTGAATTTACCCCTCCTAATTTAGAATTTATATAAATAACAAATTGAGCCATCAACAATTCTTTTATAATGCCAAAAGTAAGGATTTTTTAGGGTTATACCTTATATTTTTCTGTTTATTAAATTATCAGATTTTAAAAAGAGAAAAATTTTAGTTGTCATCCTTAACTTTTTCTTTTTCCGAAAAAGTTTTTTAGAAATTATTTCTAACTTACAGTCAGAAATTAAAAGTTTTTGTTGCTATGGAGAACCAATTAAAGGATTTAGGTGAGATTGTAATTTTTAACCATGAAAATGGAGATATAGGAGTACAGGTTGATGCTGTTAATGAAACTATTTGGATGAATCAGAAAGGAATTGCTCAACTTTTTGGAATTGATGTTTCTGGTATATCAAGACATATTTCTAATATCTACGAAACTGGTGAATTAAGTAGTGATACGACAGTTGCAAAAATTGCAAATCTCGTTCAGAATGGGTTCATGGGTACAATTTCCAAAGAAATCGAATATTACAATCTTGATGTTATAATTGCAGTTGGCTACCGTGTAAATTCCAAGCGTGCAACTCAGTTCCGCATATGGTCAACTAAAATTTTAAGACAATATCTTGTAAAGGGATTTGCATTGGATGATGATAGATTTAAGAAGGGGAGGTCTCTAAGTCATTTCAAAGAGCTGATAGAACGAATACGAGCCATTAGAGTATCGGAGCGATTCTTTTATCAGCAGATTAAGGATATTTATAAATTGAGTGAGGACTACGACGCCAAGGACGAAGTTACAATTGAGTTCTTTAAAAAAATTCAGAATAAATTATTATGGGCAGTCAGTGGTAAAACGGCAGCGGAGTTAGTTTATTACAGATCAAATGCCGCATTGCCTTTAATGGGGTTGACAACAACAGAAATAGAAGGTATTGTAAAAGCCACTGATATAGGTATAGGCAAAAATTATCTTTCAGAAGAGGAACTTTCTTCTTTAAAACTTATTGTTGAACAATATCTGTCGTTTGCAGAAGCCCAGGCTCAAGCTCATAGGCCAATGTATATGCAGGACTGGATTACAAATCTGGACTTAATCCTACAAATGAACAGGAAAGAGATTCTTACGGGTGCTGGAAAGATATCGGCTGAACTTGCTAAAAGAAAAGCTCATGAGGTTTTTGCAGATTATAGAGAAAAAATGAGGATTGAGGAGAAAATAAATAGCTTGAAAGAGCTTGAGGAGGATTTAAAGAATTTTAGGGTATAAACAACTGCGGGTACAAAATCATGTGATTCTGTGCCAAGGGAAAATGAAAAATAGCTATATTTGATAAATCTTGAGTATTTACACTTTAAAATGTTGTAACATGAAACGTCTTTCTTTTTTATTGGGTTTGCTATTTTTCGTAGCTTGTGAAAAGAATATTGAACCAGGAGTGATACCTGAACCGGAAGTTGAGGTTAAACCATCAATATCACCTGATTCTATTTTGCTTAACTTGAAATGCAAGCTCGATTTTGAGGCAGAGAGCATGACTAAAGGTAATAATGATGATTTGTATGCTATAAGGGTGTATCAATTTAATGGAGAACTTCTTAATGGCTTGGCTGTAACGCCTGTGATTGCCTACGGAACTTTTGATGATTTGAGCAAGGCGGTTATAAAGCTTGCCAAAAAGTATAAATATTACCTGGAGGTAGCGTATGTTCCTGATGGCAAAAATCAGGTACACAAACACAGCGATGGACATTATGGAGTGCCTTTTGATGCAGTATGGAATAAAAACGGGGCATTGAATGAAGTTGTATATTGTTCTACAAGTAGCGAACCTGTTTGGTCTTTGGGATCTGGTGCAACGCAGAAAAAAGGCATATCAGATTATATGGTTCAATCAAACAATTGGTCCCAAATTGTCAGGTATCAAGGTGTGGCTATGTGTGATCCAAACATTTCTTCAACTATTGATGTCAAGTTGTATTATCAGATGATAGGATTCAGGATTAAGATTTCTGATTTTGAAAACGGCAAAGTTATCTTGAAAGGAATACATGGTCATCAATACTCCACAACTCCAGATAATTCAAAAAATGGACTAATAGATGTTGTTATAGGGCCTGACCATATGCCTTGTGCTTCGGACTATACACAGAAATTGGGTGAAGATTATGATGCTTTATTATCATCTGAAGAGATGTATTCAAAAATTGAATTTATGCCTGAGTCTGTCAGTATCATATATAAGAGTACATCAGGTGAGGAGGTCTTGCTTTATCAGAATTCAAATTTCAAATATGAACCAAAAACCCGATACATATTGTCATTTTCTCTGTCTGACGCTATAGCTAATGGCGGTATAACTGCTGAAGTTGAAGATAATACAGAAATGACTGAGAAGGAGTTTGCGTTCTAACTATACATTGCAAAGAATCCGGATAATGTTAATGAAAATAATTTAGGGGCAACAGCCCCTAAATTATTGTAGGTAGAACTACACCGTAACCATCGTCGCCCCATATCCATACTCTTTGAATGAGGCGTCCTGCCAGCGGCAGGTTGGGTATTTGGTTTTGAGTTCGGTGAGGATGGCTTTGCGGAGCACACCGTCCCCTTTGCCGTGGATGAAGACTATGCGCTGCCCTTTTTTGCGCAAGACAGCTTTCATGGCCTCGTTGAACTTTTCCATCTGGTATTTGAGGATTGCTGTGTTGTCCATACCGGCTGTGGTTTCCAACAGGGCGGAGGCGTGCAAATCAACCTCCAATATGCCGTTTGCGGAGCTTTTTATAAGGGCTTTATCCTCCACCTCGTCTGCTTTTCCTTTGGATACCTCAATCCATTTGCCGTTTACAAAGGCTTTTCCTGCACTCTCCTTTCTTCCCGACAAACTCTGAACTCCTCCTGCTTTTCCACCATTGCCATGAAGGGAAGATGCAGCCTCTCCCTGGAATTTCTCTTTAAGAGCCTGACGTAGTTTCTCATCCTCATCATTCTGGAGCAGAGGCAACTCCTTTACATTTTCATTTACAAGGGTGATTATGTAGGATCTGCCAGGAGTGTACTCATTCTCCTTGTACATTCCGTCCTTGAGGAGGTTCATAGGATCCAGGACAAACTCCTTCTCAATTACGGGTTTTAGGGTTGCCGAGGCAATTTTCTTAATGCCGGTTCCCCTTTTGAACGGGATGACACGCACAAGTACCTTCTTGGAGAAATCATTGAGTTCCTCCTTGCCAAACTTGAACATCTCCTTGCGCTCGTACGGTAGAACCTCACCGGCATAAAGGGTAAAGTATTCAGCAGGAGCTGAGCCCTGACGGTTGCCACTGCTAACGGTATAGGTTACAAGGAGGCTGTAGTTGCACTCGTTGGCAATTGAGCATACAAATCCGTTGCCGGCCTTGCCGTATGCAAGGGCAATATTGAGTTTTTCGCCGTCCTTGGTCTGTATGTTCTTTCCCTCTGCGGCAACGGCGTTCTCTTCCACTACCACACACTCCCTTTCAGGTACGGGAATCTCAAACCCCTCCTGGTCATCCTCTATGGTTACCCAACCTTTCCTTCCAAAGCCTACTACTATTCCACCTCCTGTCTTGTTGAGGAATCTTACTCTATCTCCAATCTTCATTATAGCAATTTCTTTACCATTGCAGAAATCATTCTGCCCTCGGCCTTACCTGCAAGGGCTTTGGTAGCTGTTCCCATAACTTTGCCCATATCCTGAGGGCCGGTTGCGCCAACCTGTGCAATGATTTTCTTAAGCTCAGCCTCCAGCTCAGCCTCAGAAAGCTGTTTTGGAAGATACACCTCCATAGCAGCAGCCTCTGCAAGTTCCTGTGCAGCAAGCTCCTCCCTGTTCTGTTGTTTGTAAATCTCGGCGGTCTCCTTGCGCTGTTTTACAAGTTTCTGAATAATCTTGACAACAGCCTCATCTGAGATGCTCTCAGAGCCGTCTGCAGTTTTTGCAAGCAGAACGGCTGCTTTAATGGCTCTCAATGACTCAAGGCGTACTTTCTCTTTGGCAAGCATTGCTGCCTTTATATCCTGCTGGATCTGCAATTCCATACTCATAATAAAATTCCTCCTATATATTGTTTATTGCAAAATGGAGCATCCCCGCTGTGGCAGGAATGCTCCATGTAAGTTTATAATTTGTCGGGAGTATTATTTCTCCTCTCTTTTTGCTGTGCTTACAAGGAACAGCTCCTCCATCTGTGCATTGTCAATCAAGCTTGGAGCATCAAGCATCACATCACGGCCCATGTTGTTTTTAGGGAATGCAATGTAGTCTCTGATTGTCTCCTGACCACCGAACAATGAGCAGAAGCGGTCAAAACCAAATGCAATACCACCGTGAGGAGGTGCACCGTATTTGAATGCGTTGATGATAAAGCCAAAGCGGTAGTCTGCATCCTCTTTGCTGAATCCAAGCACCTCAAACATTCTCTCCTGAACTTTTGAGTCATGGATTCTGATTGAGCCACCGCCCACCTCTGTTCCGTTAAGAACAAAGTCGTATGCGTTTGCGTTCACTTTCTCCAAATCCTCTTTTTTGTTGCTGAAGAATTTATCCATATCCTCAGGTTTTGGAGCGGTGAATGGGTGGTGCATAGCGTAGAATCTCTGGGTCTCGTCATCCCACTCCAATAGAGGGAAGTCACAAACCCATAGAGGAGCATATACAGTGTTGTCTCTTAGGCCAAGGCGGTTACCCATCTCAAGACGTAGGGTGCCAAGTGCGCCCTGCATCTTCTTCTTGTCACCGCTTAGCATAAGGATAAGATCACCCTGCTCTGCGCCAATCTTGTCAGCAACAGCCTGAAGCTGCTCTGGAGTGTAGAACTTGTCAATTGAAGATTTGATGCCGTCTGCGCCAAGTTTGATATATACAAGACCTTTTGCACCAACCTGAGGGCGTTTAACCCACTCGGTAAGCTCATCAAGCTGTTTTCTGGTGTAGCCTGCACAACCTTTAGCCACAATTGCACCAATATACTCTGCAGTATCAAATACTGAGAATCCGTTACCCTGAAGCATAGAGGTAACAGTGTTCATCTTCATGTCAAAACGGATATCAGGTTTGTCTGAGCCGTAGTACTCCATTGCATCTGCGTAAGAGATTCTTGGGAAGTCTCCCTCAAGCTCTTTGCCCAATACATTTTTGAACAAAGCTTTTGCAAGACCCTCAAATGTGTTGAGCACATCCTCTCTCTCAACAAAAGACATCTCGCAGTCAATCTGGGTAAACTCAGGCTGACGGTCGGCACGCAAATCCTCATCTCTGAAACAGCGTACAATCTGGAAGTATTTGTCATAACCTGCAACCATCAAAAGCTGTTTGAATGTCTGTGGGCTCTGAGGCAATGCATAGAACTCCCCTGGGTTCATACGGCTTGGAACAACAAAGTCTCTTGCTCCCTCTGGGGTTGATTTGATAAGGTAAGGGGTCTCAATCTCCATGAACCCAATGTTGCTCAAGTAGTTTCTAACCTCATGAGCCATCTTGTGTCTGAGCTCCAATGCTCTCTTAAGAGGTGCACGGCGCAAATCCAAATATCTGTACTGGGCTCTAAGCTCCTCACCGCCATCTGTATTCTCCTCAATTGTAAAAGGAGGGGTAACAGCTGCATTAAGAACAGTTACATCTTTAAGCTGTATCTCAATCTCACCTGTATCAATCTTGTTGTTTTTGCTCTGTCTCTCAATTACGGTACCTTTTGCCTGAATAACCCACTCTCTTCCCATCTTCTCAACAAGGTCATTAACCTCCTTGTTGTGCTCGTCAGCTACAAGCTGTGTAATACCATAACGGTCCCTCAAATCAATGAAGTTCAAAGATCCCATTTTGCGTACTCTCTGTACCCATCCGGCCAAAGTAACCTCCTGGCCAACGTTAGAAATGCGGAGCTCTCCGCATGTGTGTGTTCTGTACATATATGTAGTATTTTGATATTTTCCCCTTTAAAGCTGCGTTTGTGCAGTTTAACCCACAAAAGTAATAAAAAAAAATATACCTTTGTGCTTATGGCAACACAATATGGAGTTAAGGCAAAAAAAGGGTTGGGACAACACTTTTTGGCAGATGAATCAATAGCACGCAGAATAGTTGAGGGACTTATTCTTCCCGACAGTTCAGGAGAAAATCTGTCGGGAGAGAAACATGGGCAACTTCAGGTACTTGAGATAGGCCCGGGAACCGGAGTGCTAACCAAGTATATGCTGCAGAATCCGCAGATAAAACTTGAGGTGTGTGAAATTGACACAGAATCCATTGAGTATCTTCAGAAGACCTACCCGCAAATGCTTTACTCGCTGCAGCAGAGAGACTTCCTGCAGGTGCCTCTGGAGAAAATTTTTACAGGAGATTTTGCCGTAATAGGTAACTTCCCGTACAATATCTCATCGCAGATTTTCTTTAAAGTATTGGATTATAAAGAGACAATTCCTCAGGTGGTTTGTATGTTGCAGAAAGAGGTAGCAGAGCGCCTTGCAAGCGGCCCCGGCAACAAATCATATGGAATCCTTTCTGTACTGTTGCAGGCGTGGTACAATATAGAGTATCTCTTTACAGTTCCGGAGCATGTATTTGTACCACCTCCAAAAGTAAAGAGCGGAGTAATCCGCCTTGTGCGCAACAGCCGCACAACCCTTGGATGTGATGAGGTGCTGTTCAAGAAAGTGGTAAAGACCTGCTTTAACCAGCGCCGCAAAACCATCCGCAACTCCATAAAACCGGTACTTGCAGAATTGGGCAAAAACTTTACCCCAGAGAACACCCCTGCACCACTTGCCACCTTTATGGAACTCCGCCCGGAGCAGCTCTCCGTAGAGCAATTCATAGAGCTTACACAGCTTGTACAGCAATAAAAATAAGAAGGACTCAAAATGAGTTCTTTTATTTTTATTATTTACTTGTTTAGATAATCTCCAATTTATGTTACTCCATTAAATTATTATATATATATTTGCTTAGAGTGCGCACTCAAACAGTTCTTTAAAATCAAGCCTGAGGGCCTGAATGGTACCACATCACTTAATATTTATTAACTTTTTAAACATTCAGCGTATGCGATACCGTAAAAAACATTATCCGTTAAAAGTACTTTCTGTACTTATTTGTTGTATTGTAATTACAACTTTATCATCTTGCTCCAAAGATGATTTACTCTATCAAAACACGCCTTATGATAAGGAATCATTTGATTTTACTATTAGTGACGCACAAATGTATTATGAGTCAATTGCTGTAACTGGATTGATAAAGGCTTAGAGCAATTTTAGGCAAGGTTTTTATACTGGTACGTTTACTCCCGATTGGGAAAATGCAAAGTTTTCTTCAAATGGCGTTTTGAGTGGGTATGATATTGATTTAATCTCTCCACAGTATGAGTTTGCAGTAGAAAGGACAGAGTTACTGAATGGTAAAGAAACTACAATTGATATTGAGGTTAGTCAGAAGTTAGTTATACTTTTGCTATTCATGCATTGCCTCAAATGGGAATTCCAGTAAGTATTGCCAAATATAAAGATGGAAAGATTGTATCAAGTGTATATATGGTGGCCAGATCTCAAGAACAAATTATAGAGAATTCACGGAAGGCTTTGGATTTTATTGGAGGAATCCGCGTAAAAGTAAAAGAAAATGCTTTTACAAAAGTAGTACATGGAATCTTGATAAGTATGAGTATTTGGGAGGTGGCTATTATTATGATGGGACAGATGTTTGGTTTGATTTTGATGGGGATGGAATGGGAAATCCAAATGAAGGAAATGATGGTGGAGGGAGCAGTGATGATGGTGGGAACTCTTCTATTAGTGGTAGCTCAAATGTAATAAACGAAAATATTGTATATACTAATAATATAGATGCCTATATTGATATGATAAGAAAGGAGTAATTTAAAAATATCGGAATTATGAAATATATTATTTTAACTATAATGCTTGTCGTGTGTTCATTGTTACTTAATGGCCAAGAGATTAATTATTACAAAGGGAAATCTGTAATTACATCAGATCTGTATGAATATAATGTTAAAGATATAGGTCAAAGAAGGGTTCTTTTAAGTAATACACAAAATGAATTATTTGATATAAAAAAGTGGACTTATAAAAATGGGTCTCCTAATGTGTATCCAGGAAGTGTAAAGCCTGGTGTTGAGCCGGATAATATGAAGGTTTTTTATGATGCATTTAGAAGTGTTTTTACAATTCAAGAGATAGAGCAAATGAAGCAAGGTATATCTGGAGGTGTAGTATACTATGACGATGATGAGAGGGAAAAAACAATCCCCGTAGATCAGATTTCCTTTACCATCTATTCTGTTGTATCAAGCGCTGGAGAGCTATTGGAACTGGAGATTCATTTCCCTAATATTACAGTATTTAACACTATTAACCCCGATAAGATGTTTGCGTTGGAGCAGGCACTGAAAGAGGAGGGGAGAGTAATATTTAAAATTCCGGAGAAGACTAAAGAATTGGTAGATTACGTAATAGGGATAAGTGTAAGAGTGAGGATAAGCGATTTATAAGAATGTAAAGAGTCTGATTCCTGAATTTAGGAATCAGACTCTTTTTATGTCATTAATTGGAATCCTGCCCAATTACAACCCCTTTGCAATCTCCACAAATGCATCAAATACCGGGCCTGCACTTACTGCAGCAGGGATACCCTCGTCACCGCACTCACGGATTCCCTGAACGATAGGTATCTGTCCAAGCAGCGGAACATTGTATTTCTGGGCCATCTGTTTGCCGCCATCTTTTCCAAAGATGTAGTATTTGTTTTCAGGCAGCTCAGCAGGGGTGAACCATGCCATGTTCTCCACCAATCCATAGATAGGCTTGTTGATGTCCTTGTTGCGGAACATGTTTATACCTTTCTCAACATCTGCAAGTGCAACAGCCTGAGGGGTGGTTACAATGATTGCACCGTTAAGCGGAATATCATGCACCATGCTTATATGAATGTCACCTGTTCCTGGAGGGAGGTCAAGCAAAAGGAAATCCAGCTCGCCCCATTTTACCTGAAGGGTCATCTGTTTAAGGGCGTTGCAAGCCATTGCACCTCTCCAGATAAGTGCCTGCTCTGGTTTTGCAAAGTATCCTATTGACATCCATTTTACCCCATATTTCTCTACAGGGATGATAAGCTCCTTCACAGCCTTGCCGTGAGGGTTTTTGCCCATAGGTTTGCCTGCAGCATCCTGGTCTTCAATTGCAGCCTCTCCGTGGTCTGTATAGCCATCCTCGTAAATGAACTCAACATCGGGAATCTCACCCTCAGTTGCGGTCATTTTAGGGATAGAAGGGCCGTAAACGTCTGCATCTGCAAGACCAACTTTGTAGCCCATTTTTGCAAGGGTGATTGCAAGGTTTACAGAAACTGTAGATTTGCCCACGCCACCTTTGCCAGAGGCAATGGCAATGATCTTGCCAACGCTCTCAAGCTCCTCCTGGCCAAGCTCAAGTTTCTTTGCCTTTTTAGGGGCAGCACCCTCACGCACCATCTCAATGATGCTCACTTTAACCCCTGGCCATGCTGCGGTTATTGCCTCCTCACAAGCTTTCTTAAGGGAACCTGCAAGGGCATCGGGAGCCTTGAACACCAATTTGAATTTTACCTTAAAGCTGTCGGGAATCTCATTCCCTACTGCATCCTTAAGGGGCTCAACCTTTATATCCTCTACAAGGCCAAGCTCTGTTATGCTTTTGTCAAAAGCCGGGTGGATAACTCCACCCAGCAATTCCAGTATTTCAGAAGTAGTCATATCAATTTTTTAAATCCTCTTCCCGATAATTTGTCGGGAGCATCATTTTACAATTGTCATCTCATCCAATAAGTATCCTGCATCACCGTATTTGTCTATGATGAACAATACGTAGCGGATATCTACGTTGATACAGCGCTGCAAACTTGGCTCAAAGATAACGTCACCGCTCATTGCCTCCCAGTTGCCGTCAAATGCAAGACCAAGAAGCTCACCTTTGTCGTTAAGTACTGGAGAACCTGAGTTACCGCCGGTAATGTCACCGTTGCAAAGGAATGCAACAGGCATTTTGCCGTTCTCCAAAGCGTAAGGGCCAAAGTCCTTGTTTTTCCAAAGGGTCTTTAGTTTCTCAGGAACTACAAACTCCCAGTTATTAGGGTCCTCTTTCTCCATAACACCGTCCAAAGTGGTTACATAGTCATAAATGACTGCATCTTTTGGTGAGTATGGAAGCACTTTGCTGTAAGTTAGACGCATTGTTGAGTTTGCATCTGGGTAAGAAGCGTTGTCACCCATCATCTCAAGGTTACCTGCAACATACGCCTTTTTAGCCTTGTTGATGATCTGGTTGCTCTCCATAATCTTAGGCATAACCATTTTTGAAACAGCCTGTATGTCTGCCATCATTGTTGCGCAGATATCTTTGCTCAAATCTGTGCCGGCTGCAACAGCAGCATCATATTTCTCCTGGCTGGTATAAGCAGAGGTGTCAAACATATTATCTACAAAAGCATCAATGTTGCCGCCAAACTGTGAGTCAATTGTTGCAAAGAATGCAGGATAGTATTTTGGATCCACTTTTTCTTTATAGATAGCAATCATTTTCTTTGCAAGTTTGCGGTCTGTGCTTACAGAATAGTCTTTGTAGAAAGAAGCAAGTCCGCCAGGTCTTTTTGCCATCATAGGAGCTCTTATAAGCTCAATGTTTGAAATTGACTCGTTAAGGTATCTGGTGATATACGCAAACTCTGCTCTGTTCTTGATGGTATTGTTGATGGTCTCAACAGCGTTGCCATATTTCTCCACGCGTTTTGGATCAGCAGCAACCCACTCGTTGAATGCCTTCTCCTCAGCAGCTCTGCGCTCTACAACATTAAGTTTGCCAAAAGTCTCGTTCATACCCATCCATTTCTTCCAGCCGTTAGAAGAACCAGAGTATTTGCTTGAGTACTGGATTCTAACTTTAGGATCTGCCTCCATATCTGCCATCCAGATCTTCTGTTTCTCCCCTCTGACATAGATACTTATGGCGTTGTTTATGTTCTGGGTCTCTTTAGCCTCCTCGCTGCTCATGAAACGGGTAGTGCGGCCAGGGAAACCAATGATCATTGCATAGTCATTCTCCTTAACACCTTTTAGGGAGATCTTCAAAGACTGTTTAGGGGTATAAGGGACATTGTCCGGTGAGTACTCCGCAGGGTTGTTGTTCTTGTCTGCGTAAACCCTGAACACAGAGAAGTCACCGGTGTGTCTTGGCCACATCCAGTTGTCTGTATCAGCACCAAACTTTC
Organism: Candidatus Egerieisoma sp.; assembly: GCA_045592425.1. Classification (GTDB taxonomy): domain Bacteria; phylum Bacteroidota; class Bacteroidia; order Bacteroidales; family UBA932; genus Egerieousia. The sequence continues at coordinate 72,593 of JAZNUT010000005.1, read as the reverse complement.
CGATTGATGAAGGAGGTGCACCTACAAAACGGATATCCTTGAATGTTCTGCTGGTGATAAGCAGGTACATGTTGTCATTGTAGAAAGAGGTAACTCTTGCAGTAAGGGTAGGATCAGCCTTGGTAGCCTCAGCTTTAATCTTCTCAACCTCCTTGTCCCAGCGTTTCTTGTAATCTGCCTCATTCTTGGCTTTTGCAACAGCCTTGTTAAGGCGGGCAGTAACATCAACAAACTTGTCAATGAAGGTAACTGAAAGGCCCTGAGCAGGAAGCTCCTCGTTAAGATTCATTGCCCAATAACCATCCTTAAGATAATCATGCTCAACAGAACTCAATTTCTGGATAGCACCATAACCGCAGTGGTGGTTTGTGAACAAAAGACCTTTATCAGAAACAATCTCACCGGTACAACCACCTCCAAAATGAACAATGGCATCCTTAAGACTACTATTGTTTATGCTGTAAATATCCTCTGCAGAAAGTTTGCAACCCATCTCCTGCATTTTCTTAATGTTAAGTTTCTCCAAAAGAGGAAGGAGCCACATACCCTCATCAGCCTTCATAGGCATAGCGCCAAATAGAATGGCAAGGGTCAATAAAAATCCCAGTTTTTTCATAAAAATATCTATATTTAAAAAATATTCAGTAACCCCACAAAAATAGTGAAATGACCACGCAAAACCAAAACATAATGAAAATCCTCATTGCTCCCGACAAATTCAAAGGCTCCCTCACCTCCTCCCAGGCCGCAACTGCCATCAGGGAGGGAATTGTGCAGGGAATGGCAAAGGGCTCTTTGCAGGGAATAGCCCCAGGAGGGATACTCCATTCAGCCGCAAATAAATCTGTGTCTGAAAATGGTGCTTTTTGTGCACAGAATTCTGCATTTGGAAAATCTGTGCAGGAAATAGGGGGTATTTGTGCACAGAATCTTGGAATAGAGCAATCTGTGTCTGAAAATGGTGCTTTTTGTGCACAGAATTCTGCATTTGGAAAATCTGTGCAGGAAATAGTGGGTATTTGTGCACAGAATACGGTTGGGGAGTGCTGTAATGAGGATGGTGCAGGGAATGATGGTTGTGATGTGGGTAATTTGAGAGTGGAGTTCCGTACGGTGGAGATTGCGGATGGAGGAGATGGCAGTTTGGAGGTATTGCAGAAGAGGTTGCCCGAGGCAAAAGAGGTGGAGATTTTGGTGCATGACCCTCTGGGGAGGTTGGTCCCTTCACAAATATTGTTGTATAGGATGCCCCGTAATACGGAGCTGGTGACTCAGAGCGGGATTGGGGCAGGGAAAGTGCCCAATTCCTGCCCGGATGATGCAAATACCTTATTTAGGGCAGAGAATACCCCTGTTTCCTGCCCGGAGAGGGGGGAGCTTTCTGCTTTTATTGAGATGGCCAAGGTCTCAGGTCTTGAAATGCTTTCCAAAGAGGAGCGGAATCCGCTCAATACTTCCACATACGGAATGGGAGAGGCTATCAGGGCTGCGATTGAAAGGGGGGCGACAGAGATTACCCTCTCTATTGGTGGAAGTGCTACTAATGATGGTGGTGCGGGTATGTTGCAGGCATTGGGCTATAGGTTTTTTGATGCGTCAGGGATGGAGATTCCTGCCCCAATCAGTGGTGGGCTATTGGGCCAAGTTGCATCTATTGTTGCTCCAGAAAATATAATTGGGAGTGCAGAGGTACCTGCTGCAAGAGGAGTGGATTCACATTTGAATTCACAAGTATGGCGAGGGGAGTTGCAGGGAATAAAATTTAAGGTGATATGTGATGTTACCAATCCGCTTTTGGGGCAGCAGGGGGCGACTGCCGTATATGGTCCGCAGAAGGGTGCAGATGCGGATGCTTTGAGGGTTCTGGAGGCAGGGTTGGCAAATTATGCTGCAGTGGCTGAGAGATTTCTGCATATTCCACAAGGTTGCAAGGAGTATCCTGGCGCAGGTGCTGCCGGGGGTGTGGGATATGCGGGGTTGGCTTTTCTGAGGGCGGAACTTATTCCCGGTTGGAGGTTTTTTGCCCGAATCACCTCTCTGGAGGAGAGCGTGCAGTGGGCTGATCTTGTTATCACAGGGGAGGGTAGTCTGGATTCGCAGAGCCTGAGTGGTAAAGTGGTGAGTGGGGTCCTCAATCTTGCAGCCCAGTATGACAAGGAGGTGATGATTTTCTGTGGAGTAAGCAAACTTGCTCCCGATGAGTTGGATGCTGTGGCACACGCATTGCAAAAGGGTGCGAGCTGTTATTCAATTGCCTCATTGGGTTATCCATTGGAGGTGTGCATGAGCAGGGCGGCACAACTGCTGCAACAATTGGCGGAAAAAGCGGTTGCAGGCCGACAGATCTCCCTTTAAATCAATGTGGAGCCTCCCGATATTTTAAAATAGTGTGGGGTCTTCCAGCAGTTTGAAACTTTGCCTGTGATACGGGGTCACCCCATATTTTTCTATTGCGGCACGGTGTTCTTTGGTGGGGTATGCCATGTTGCGGTCCCAGCCGTATTGGGGGTATTCAGCTGCAATTTTAAGCATATATTCATCCCTGTAGGTTTTTGCAAGGATAGATGCGGCGGCAATGCTGGCGTATTTGCCATCACCTTTTACAACACAGGTGTGGGGTATCTCACCGTATTTGTAGAAACGGTTCCCATCTACCAGTATATGGGTCGGGCGTATTTTAAGTTGGTCAAGTGCCTCGTGCATCCCTTTTATTGAGGCTTTGAGAATGTTTATGGTGTCTATTTCTGCAGGGGGTATTGCGCATACTCCCCAGGCAAGAGCCTCCTTTTCTATTATTGGTCTGAGCTGTTCCCTCTGCCTGGCGGTAAGTTGTTTGGAGTCGTTGAGCAGCGGGTGGTAGAAATCTTTTGGGAGAATTACAGCAGCAGCATATACGGGGCCTGCAAGGCATCCCCTTCCGGCCTCGTCGCAGCCGGCTTCTATCCCATCGGGATTCATATAAGGCAACAATGACTCTTTCATTGCTGCAAAATTAAGTATTTTTGGAATCGTCGGGAAGATTCTATTTGGCTTTTTTTATGTATGAGTCGTTTTTCTCATTGAGGATTGCAATGCACTGTTTTAGGATGGAGATCTCCTCTTTCAGGGAATTGATGGTTGATTCATATTCCTGCCTCTCTATGTCTGCCAGTGAGGAGCCCCTTTCTGCATCTTCATCCAATATAAGCTCCTCGGGTTTTATCTCCAGGGCATTGGCTATCTCCCATATCCGTCTGCTCACAAGGGTTGTGTGCCCTTTTTCTATCTTTCGGTAGGAGTTGAGGGAGATATCGAGCCTGCTTGCCATTTCTTCTTGGGAAATGCCTTTCTTGCGCCGTGTTTCGCAGATTTTCTCTTTTATGGAGCTATTGTCTTTCATTGCAACAAAAATATAGCCACATAGGATGTATTATAGAAACCCTAAAGTTGGCAAAATAACATCCAAAAGGTGTTATATTTTACTGATAGTTGCATCTTAAAAATATTTTTTTTAAATTTGGAATCGCTTTTTTCAGCGTACACAAGTAATTAACACAAAACACTTTAAATACAATTTTTACAAAATGAAAACTTATAATACCAGTAATGTGCGTAATGTGGTGTTGTTGGGAAGTTCCAAATCAGGTAAAACCACATTCGCTGAGACAATGATGTTTGAGGGTAAGGTTATTGACAGAAGGGGTACAATTGAGGCTAAGAACACAATGAGTGACAATACCGAGATTGAGCAGATTTACCAGAGATCAATATATTCAACTCTACTATACACAGAGTTCCTTGATACAAAATTCAATATCATTGACACCCCGGGTTCGGATGACTTTGTAGGTGGTGTGTATTCAGCATTCTCTGTTGCTGAGAACGGTATCCTTCTTGTAAATGCCACTCAGGGTGTTGAGGTTGGTACAGAGATTTTTGCACGTCATGCTGTGAAACATCAGAAACCGCTTGTTATTGCTGTTAACCAGTTGGATAATGAGAAACAGGACTGGCAGGCAACAATTGATTCATTGAAAGCTACTTTTGGAAATAAAGTGGTTCTTGTACAGTATCCTATCAACCCAGGTCCTGACTTTGACACTTTCATTGATGTTCTTAAGATGAAAATGTACAAGTTCAAGGATGAGAACGGTACCAGAGAGTCATTTGAGATTCCAGACGAATATAAAGAGGAGGCACAGGCTCTTCATCAGCAGCTCGTAGAGATGTCTGCAGAGAATGATGAGACTCTTATGGAGACATTCTTTGATAAAGGCGTTCTAACTGAGGATGAGATCAGAGCAGGTATGAAAGTTGGTATGCAGCTTGGTGACATCCTTCCTGTATTCTGTTTGTCTGCAAAGAAAGATATTGGTGTAAAACGTATTATGGAGTTCACTATCAACGCTGGTCTTACTCCAGACAAAGTTGAGAATGAGCTTAAAGATGGTACAACTGTAAAAGTTGACTCTAACGGTCCAACTGCTATTTTCGTATATAAAACAGCTCAGGAGCAGCACTTGGGTGATGTGTCATACTTCAAGGTAATGAGCGGTAAGCTTACTGAGGGTATGGATGTAATCAATCCAGAGACAGGTGCAAAAGAGAGAATTGCACAGATTTATGCTGTAGCAGGTAAGAAACGTGAGAAAGTTTCGGAGGTTATGGCAGGTGATATTGCTTGTACAGTAAAACTTAAATCAGTTAAGACAGGCCAGACTCTATGTGCTCCTGGTTGCGAGTATGTATTTGAGCCTACACATTTCCCAGCACCTAAATTCCGTACAGCCATTAAAGCTAAAGTTGAGAAAGATGAGGAGAAATTGGGCGAGATTCTTAACAAGGCTAACGCAGAGGATCCTACAATCCTTGTTGAGTACTCAAAAGAGTTGAAACAGACAATTGTCAGCGGTCAGGGTGAGCACCATATCAATATCCTTAAATGGCAGCTTACAAATACCCATAAGATTGATGTTGATTTGTTCGCACCAAGAATCCCTTATCGTGAGACTATTACCAAAATTGCAACAGCAGACTACCGTCATAAGAAACAGTCTGGTGGAGCTGGTCAGTTTGGTGAGGTACATATTCTTATTGAGCCTTACTACGAGGGTGCCCCTGAGAACAACAAGTTTAAAGTTGACGGGCAGGAGATGGTACTTAACGTTAAGGGCAAAGAGGAGTATCCACTTGAGTGGGGCGGTAAATTGGAGTACTACAACTGTATCGTAGGTGGTGCAATTGATGCACGCTTCATGCCTGCTATCCTTAAAGGTATTATGGAGAAAATGAATGAGGGCCCTCTAACAGGTTCTTACGCACGTGATATCAGAGTTTATGTATATGACGGTAAGATGCACCCGGTAGATTCAAATGAGATGGCGTTCAAACTTGCTTCACGTAATGCGTTCAAAGAGGCGTTCAAGAAAGCAGGTCCTAAGATTATGGAGCCTATCTACAATGTTGAGATCCTTGTACCAAGCGACTGCATGGGTGATGTGATGAGTGATCTTCAGAACCGCCGTGCAATGATTGAGGGTATGAACAGTGTTAAAGGATTTGAGGTTCTTAAGGCAAGAGTTCCACTTGCAGAGCTTTACAAATACTCAACAACTCTAAGCTCTCTAACCAGCGGTAGAGCAACCTTTACAATGGACTTTGCAGATTACCAGCAGGTACCTTCAGATGTTCAGGACAAACTTCTTAAAGCATACGAGGCTGAGGAGAAAGACGAGTAATAAGTTGATCTATTACAGAGTTAAGGGGCTGTCAGGGATGATGGCCCCTTTTTTATTGCAAGTTTTTATTTCCCAATCCCTTTTTTAAGTATCTTTGGAAATTATGATAAAAGTGGAGAACATACACAAGTCGTTTGGCAGCCTTGAGGTGCTCAAGGGGGTGGACCTGCATGTTGCAAAAGGTGAGGTTGTAAGTATAGTTGGGGCAAGTGGTGCCGGAAAATCAACTTTGCTCAATATTATGGGTTCTCTCATGCAACCGTCGGGAGGAAGGGTGCTGATAGGGGGTACAGATATTTTTGCACTTGGGGCAAAGGATCTATCTGCCTTCAGGAACAGGCAGATAGGATTTGTTTTTCAGTTCCATCATCTGTTGCCTGAGTTTACAGCGCTGGAGAATGTCCTTATGCCCGCCCTCATAGGGGGTGCAAAGTGGGGGAGCAAGGAGATGGAGCAGAGGGCAAGGATGTTGCTGGAGGATTTGGGTGTAGCGGAGAGGATGCACCACAAACCTATGCAGATGAGTGGAGGAGAGCAGCAGAGGGTGGCGGTGGCAAGGGCTCTGATGAACAATCCTGCAGTGCTGTTGGCCGATGAGCCGTCGGGGAATCTTGACAGCCGCAACAAGGAGGAGCTGCATAATTTGTTCTTCAAATTGAGGGAGAAATATGGGCAAACAATTGTAATTGTCACCCATGAACCGGAGCTGGCCCGCAAATGTGACCGCTGCATAGAGATGAAAGACGGTCTTATCCTTTAATAATGCTTTTTCTTCCCGATGAATTCTTTCCGTTTCAAGCAGTTTGAGGTAGTGCAGAATTTCTCTGCAATGCGGGTGAATACAGATGCTGTATTGCTTGGTGCCTGGATGGGTATCCCTACCGGGGAGGGTAATACTCCACCCCGAATGCTTGATATTGGTACAGGGACAGGGGTAATAGCCCTTATGGCAGGACAGAGAGCCTCACAGATGGGGATACAGGCACACATAGAGGCAGTGGAGATAGATGCCGGAGCCTGCATGGATGCCGGCCGGAATTTTGCAGCTGCCCCATGGGATGGGGTAACCTTTACCCTGCACAAGGAGTCTTTGCAGGATTTTTCCAATTCTCTTCCCGACAGGTTTGACCTTGTCTTTACCAATCCACCATACTTTGTAGATTCACTCAAGAGCAACGATGAGCAGAAAATATTGGCCCGTCATACCGATACCCTTTCCCAGAGGGAGATCCTTTTCCACTGTACAAAACTGGTGAAACAGGGAGGAAGGCTTGCTGTTGTTTTACCTGTTATGGAGGGGGAGGAGTTTTGCAGGAAGGTAGAGTTTCTTATGAACAACACCCCTGCAGGGGAGTTGTGTTTTGTTCCGCAGAGAATCTGCAGGGTGCATACTGTAGAGCGTAAGGAAGCAAAAAGGCTCCTTATGGAGTTTGTATTGCAAGAGGCGGGACAGGCAAATGAAAAACCGCATACCCAGCAGCTTGTTATGATGAGCGGTGGCTCAAAGAGTGCACAGTATGCGGAACTCGTCGGTGAGTTCTATCTTTATTAGATCTCTATCTTCTCAAATGTCTTATCAGCATTACGCGGAATTTCTCCTCCAGGCTGAACACTTTGGCCGCTTTGTTTACAGGAAGCACTTTTGAGAGCTCCTCAAATGACTGGGTGTTTATTTTAATCTCCTCTTCACATGCCCTGAAGTATTTGTTCATCAAGACTTTTATGTCGGAATCAGAAGCAGCTGGAGTCTGTTTGAGAACCTCATTAAGCTCTTTGAGGCTTCTGTTTATCTCCCTTCTTGCGGCCTCGGATCTTTTCCAGTTTTCATTATAAACCGGCCAGAAGACCTGGGCTTCCTGTGGGGTAAGGTCGAGTTCCTGGGTAAAGAACGCTATTTTCTGGCTCTGTATCTCCTCTTTAGAAGGGAACTTTTTCTCTGACATTTCTTGTGGCGCTCCAGGTGCGTCATGTTTAGGACGATGGAAGCCTCCCTGAGCGTATGTGTTTATCCCCAAAAAGAGGGAAAGAATGATAGTTGCGAGTGTAAGTTTCATGTGATAAAATTTTTATTCTAAAAGGGCAATTGATGAGGTTGAAACACCTGTCTCTATGAGATATTGTTCAATTGTCTCTTTATTGATCTCCGGACTTATTATATCTATTGCAGAATCTCCACCCTCAATTGTGGCAAACAGATCTTCTATTGTAATGTCGAGGATGGATGCCATGTAGGCATCAGACACCTCCTGACTCTGGGTGTTGTCCGCTACAGGGGCAGATATGCCGGCAGATACATCCTTGTTGCCAATGACATCTGTGAGTTTTATGGCAACATATCCCATTCCAAAGACTATTCCAAAAACAGAGGCAAGTGCCAGTGCAGGTTTTAAATATGTCATAAATGTAACGGCCGGAGCTGGATCTGCAGTCTGGGTCTGTGGATGCGGCATGGCAGAAACCTTTGCCATAACCTCCTGTTGCATTGAACTGAAGTATCCGGCTGGGGCTCCAAACGGGTTCTCCTTAAGGGAACTCCTCTGAAGTATGTCATCTGTTTTCTCTTTCATATTTGCTCCTCCAATCTCTTAGACTCTCCTCCGTTTAAAAGGTTTAATCTGTGAACTGTTCTTGCAGCTGGGCTTTAATCTTTTGATAAGCATGGTGGTATGAGGCTTTGAGCGCCCCAACAGAAGTGTCAAGTATTTCAGCTATCTCTTCATACTTGAGCTCCTGAAAATATCTCAGGTTAAAGACAGCCCTCTGTTTGTCGGGAAGATGGATAATGGCTTTGTGCAGTGCCATCTGCAGTTTGTCTCCATTGAATGAAGGGTCGCTCTGCAGTTTGTTCTCCAGGGTCTTCTCATAGTTGCCAAGGGAGAGAAATGCCCCAATCCTTTTTCTTTTTAGGAATGTAAGGGTTTCGTTGGTTGCAATTCTGTATATCCAGGTGTACAGTTTGGATTCTTCCCTAAAGCTGGGAAGGTGTTCCCAAATCTTCAACCAGACAGTCTGGAGAATATCATCTGTATCCTCGTGGGAGCATGTAAGTTTGCGAATATGCCAATATAGCCGCTCACTGTATTTGCCTACAAGAAGATTGAAGGCAAACTCCTGTTTGCCTTCTTGCTTAAATATTTCAAGTATCTCCTTGTCTTCCACAGTGATCTATTTGCGTGACATTGCTTTTTTACAAGCTTTAACTATATTCTCCGCATCCAAACCGTAGGCTTTCATAAGGGCTGCAGGAGTACCGCTCTGACCAAACTTGTCATTGATTGCTACATGCTCAAGCGGTGCAGGGGTGTTGGCTGCAAGAGTGCCTGCAATAAGCTCTCCAAGACCTCCGGCAATAAAGTGCTCCTCTGCCACAACTACAGCTTTTGTTTTGGCAACTGATTCTAAGACTGCCTCAACATCCAAAGGTTTAATTGTGTGGATATTTATCACCTCAGCTTTTATACCCTCAGCCTCAAGAGTCTGGGCTGCCTGTATTGCCTCCCATACAAGGTGGCCGGTAGCAAATACAGTCACATCGGAACCCTCAATAAGTTTAAGGGCCTTGCCAATCTCAAATGTCTGGTCCTCTGGGGTGAAGTTAGGGACACCCGGTCTTCCGAATCTCAAATAAACAGGACCTACATGTTTTGCGGCAGCAATGGTTGCTGCTTTTGTCTGGTTGTAGTCACAAGGATTGATGACAACCATATTTGGCAACATTCTCATAAGTCCGATATCCTCAAGAATCTGATGGGTTGCACCATCCTCTCCCAAAGTGATACCAGCGTGTGAAGCGGCAATTTTAACATTGGTGTTTGAGTAGGCCACACTCTGGCGGATCTGGTCATAAACCCTGCCTGTAGCAAAAGCAGCAAATGAGCCTACAAACGGAATCTTGCCGTTAAGAGCCATTCCTGCACCTACACCAATCATGTTTGCTTCAGCAATGCCGGCCTGATAGAATCTCTCCGGATGGGCTGCTGCAAAAGCATCCATCTTAAGGGAACCTGTAAGGTCTGCACACATTGCAACTACATTTGGATTTTCATCTCCAATAACAGACAAACCGGCACCAAAGCCACTTCTGGTGTCCTTGTTACCGGTGTTTATAAATTGTTGTTTTTCCATTATAGTGTTTTAAGTATTAGCGGTTGAGTAAATCTTTTTTAAAACAGAGCCATATACAAACCCACATTCATGTAGAAAGATTGTCTGTTGTCTATCTTTATATCACCCAAAGTGGATTTGTTTGAACTCCAGTTATATCCTGCTGTAATATTTGCTCCCCAATTGTTGTCCATTCCAAACGGAATCAGTACTCCAATCTCTGGAGAGAGCAAAAATCCCCAATTGTTGTCCCACGCATCAAAATCCTGAATGACTATATGCTGTCCTGCACTTAGGGCACCTACTCCCAATCCTGCATACGCCTTAACAGGGTAATTTGGGGTGAAGAAGTATTTTACCTGAGCTTTGAGGGGAAATACCTGAGTATATCTGTACTGTGCAGCGTTGATTGCTGTATTTGCATTAGGCCTATATACCTTCTGCGAGAATTTCTCATGGTAATTGCTGTAGCCGAAATCCACTCCAACGGCAACGCTGTTGGTAAGGAAATACGCCCAGTTGAGGTTAAAGCCCTCAAAGTTCATCTTGGAAATGAAATTTGTGCTGCTCCCTACAGGTACATTCACCTGATAGTTAATGGAGTAAACCTGTTTCATGTCATTTCCGTAGGATTGTGCCTTGGCCATCCCTGCACAACCTACACATATTGCCAAAATCAATAATATCTTTTTCATATACCACATTTATTTAGAGTTTAACGGAGGTAAAATTTCAAACACATTGTCAATTGAGGAGATAAGCTCCTGACCTGTGTGTGTTCCGTTAAGGATCTCCCTAACCAGACCGTGCCATACAATTGGAACGCTTGATTCGGTAGCAACAGATACTACATCAGCAATTTCAATTACAAGACTTCCTGTGGTGTAGGAAGAGATGTATGCTGGCATCTGATACGGATAGAAAGTATCCCATCCATTCCAAGGGTAGTCGAAAGAATCCCACCACCAGTCCCAATCGTTCCAGTGCCCCGGATACATGTATGTGTTTGTCTTTTTGATGTAAGCAACATCAATCAACAAATCGGGATCATTTTCAGGAACAACCTGAGTGTATCCGTACTTGTTCATATTGACTACAATCTGTGCAATGATCCGGTCGGTTGTGTCGTTGCTGACACGGAATTTCTTTCCGTCTTCAGAAACAGCAATGGAATCTGCAATTGCAAAACTGTGGTAGTTGGTGAAATTGGCGGTTTCTCCCTTGCGGGCAACAGTGAGAATCTGATCTCGTGTCTCGTCCAGAGCTCCAGGTCCCCAACTACAAGCGGATACTAGAGCGCCCACAACAATGATTAGCATTAATCTTGCTTTCATACTGTATTATTTTTTAATAAAACAGTATAATAACAGAATTCAAGATGCGTTGTTCAACAAGTCAAAGAACTAAAGTAGAGCCTTTTAATAGTCTCCGAGAGTCTCCTGTAGCTGGGCAAGTGCTTTCTGGGCAAGTTCAGGTTTTGGAGCTTTTCCGTGCCACTCGCAAGTGCCTTCCATAAAGTCCACACCTTTACCCATGCTTGTCTTCATAAGGATCATTACAGGTTTCTGCTGCTGTGCGCCAATCTCCTTAGCCTGTTTGAAAGCAGCAAGGATAGCCTCCATATTGTGGCCGTCTGCAACAATCACGCTCCAGCCAAAAGCATTCCATTTTGCCTGGAGGTCTCCAACGCCAAGAACAGAATCAACAGTTCCGTCAATCTGCTGGCCGTTCCAGTCAGTAATTGCAATGAGGTTGCTGAGTTTGTTGTGGGCAGCAAACATAGCAGCCTCCCAAACCTGACCCTCCTCACTCTCACCATCACCCATAAGGACATAAACATAGTTCTCATCTTTCTCCAGTCTCTTCCCGACAGCAGCTCCTGCAGCTACAGAAAGTCCCTGGCCAAGAGAACCAGATGCCATATAAACGCCAGGAAGACCGCTTTCAACACAAGGGTGTCCCTGAAGACGTTTCCCAAATACCCTGAAATCTGCAAGCTCGCTCACAGGAAAATAGCCGCTGCGTGCAAGTGTGCTGTAAAATACAGGGGACATGTGACCTGCAGAGAGGAAGAACATGTCATTTCCTTTACCTGAACGGTCCCAGTTCTTAGGTGAATGTTTCATTTCTGAGAAGAAAAGGGCAGTCATAATGTCTGTGCTGCTTAAACTTCCTCCCGGGTGACCGCTCTGGGCTGCGGTAACCATTCTTATTATATCTCTTCTTACCTGAGAAGCTATATTGTTGAGCTCCTGAATCTTTGACATAATTTTATGAGTGTATTATTGGGTTTATAACTTTGCGAATTTAATGTTTAATTTGTTAAAATACAATGCAAATTGCGTATATTTGCAGCCGTTAATTTGGCTTAAAAGCCCCAATTTTATAGGAATAGATGAAGAATATTAGGAATTTCTGTATTATAGCGCATATAGACCACGGAAAAAGTACTTTGGCGGACAGATTGTTGGAGGCTACAAATACTTTGTCGGCGAGGGAGATGGAGAATCAGGTACTGGATTCAATGGATTTGGAGAAGGAGAAAGGGATTACCATAAAAAGCCATGCAATACAGATGGAGTATGTAAAGGGGAATGAGAAATATACACTCAACCTTCTGGATACCCCAGGCCATGTGGATTTCTCTTATGAGGTTTCGCGTGCGATTGCCTCATGCGAGGGGGCGCTCCTTATTGTGGATGCAACCCAGGGTATTCAGGCTCAGACAATTTCCAATCTTTATCTTGCCCTTAACAATGATCTGGAGATTATTCCTATAATTAACAAAATTGATATGGATGCGGCAATGGTGGATGTTGTCAAGGACCAGATTGTAGATTTGTTGGGGTGTGACGAGAGTGAGATTCTGTTGGCCAGCGGACGAACAGGACAAGGTGTTCCTGAGATTCTCGATGCCATTGTAGAGAGGGTACCTGCCCCTAAAGGTGATCCACAGGCTCCACTTCAGGCTCTTATCTTTGATTCTGTATTCAACTCGTTCAGGGGTATCATAGCATATTTTAAAGTGCAGAGCGGATCAATAAAGAAAGGGGATAAGGTAAAATTCTTCAACACCGGCAAGGAGTATATTGCGGATGAGGTTGGAGTGCTCAGGATGAAACTGTGCCCTAAGGATGAGATCAAGACAGGAGATGTGGGATATATCATAAGTGGTATAAAGAGTGCAGTTGAGGTTAAGGTGGGTGACACCATCACAACAGTTGCAAACCCTTGTGAGGAGGCCATTGCAGGATTTGAGGAGGTGAAGCCTATGGTTTTTGCCGGCATCTATCCCGTAGAGACAGATGAATATGAGGATTTGAGAGCCTCTTTGGAGAAATTGCAGCTTAATGATGCCTCTCTGGTATTTGATCCGGAGAGCTCACTTGCCCTCGGTTTTGGATTCCGTTGCGGTTTCTTGGGACTGCTCCATCTGGAGATTGTACAGGAGAGGCTGTTCAGGGAGTTTGATATGGACTGTATAACAACTGTCCCTAACGTCTCTTACAAGGTACATACAACCCAGGGTGAGGTGCTGGATGTACATAATCCGTCGGGACTCCCTGCACTTACACTCATAGACAAGATTGAGGAGCCATATATAAGGGCTCAGATTATCTCAAAGAGTGATTTCTTTGGACCTATCATGAAGCTTTGTCTGGACAAAAGGGGTACTCTTGTAAGTCAGCATTTCCTTACAAGCGACCGTGTTGAGCTCAATTATGACATGCCTCTTTCTGAGATTGTATTTGACTTCTATGACAAACTTAAATCAATTTCCAAAGGGTACGCTTCATTTGATTACCATATAACAGGATACAGGGATGCCGATCTTGTGAAACTGGATATTCTCCTCAACGGAGAGGGGGTGGATGCCCTCAGCAGCCTTATTCACAGGGACCATGCATACGATTTTGGCCGCAAGATGTGTGAGAAACTCAAGGAGCTTATTCCACGACAGCAGTTTGACATTGCAATACAGGCAGCCATAGGGGCAAAAATTATTGCCAGGGAGACAGTTAAGGCGGTAAGAAAGGATGTGACTGCAAAATGTTATGGAGGTGATATTTCCAGAAAAAGGAAATTGCTCGAGAAACAGAAGAAAGGTAAACGCCGTATGCGTCAGGTAGGAAATGTTGAGGTTCCTCAGAGTGCGTTCATGGCGGTACTTAAATTGGACTAAAAGCTGGGTTTTTCCCAGCTTTTTTTGTTTTACAGGGAAGGATTATAAAAATTTTAGTACTATGTGTTGCAAGGTACTGAATTTTTTATATATATTTGCATAACATTTATGTATTAAATCAGAAAGCTATGAAAAAAGTGATTAATGTAGGAATTGGAGGAAGCAGTTTTGCTATGGATGAGGATGCTTATGCAAAACTCGAAAAATATTTGAAGGCCTTTAAAAATGGGGGCAAGGCGGGGGAGCAGAGTCAGGAGGTTATGGATGATCTTGAGGGGAGAATTGCCGAGCTGTTTGCAGAGGGGGTTACCCAGTACCGCAATGTTGTGAATAGCGCACTTGTTGACAAAGTTATTGCCCAGTTGGGTATGCCGGACGGGGAACCCTATTTTGAGACACTCAACGACCCTGTTTCTGATATCCTCAACGGGAAAAGGCCTGAGAGGAAATTTTACAGGAATCCTCTAAACAAGTCAATAGCGGGGGTGTGCTCGGGAGTAGCGGCATATTTCAATATTGATATTCTGCTTGTGAGAATCATCTTTATTGTGGCGTTGTTTATGGGTTCTGCCGGTTTCTGGATTTATGTGATTCTATGGATAGCAGCTCCATTGGCAGAGACTCCGGCTCAGAAATGCGAGATGTATGGAATACCTGCAACTGCAGAAAATCTCATAAAGTTCTCATCTAAAAAATAATTTTCACATGGATTCAAATGTAGATAATATAAAATCACAAATGCGTAAGGGGGTTCTGGAGTACTGCATTTTAAGTACTCTCAGACGCAATGACGCATACGCTTCTGCTCTGATTGGTGAGCTTAAGGAGGCAAAAATGATTGTAGTGGAGGGGACCCTGTATCCGCTCCTTACAAGGCTAAAGAACCAGGGGTTGCTCAGTTACAGATGGGAGGAGAGCACACAAGGCCCTCCAAGAAAGTACTATTCTCTTACGGAGAGTGGCAGGGATTCCCTTGCAGAGATGGATGCAGCCTGGAGAGAGGTTGTAGCTTCAGTAGAATTCATTAAAAACAAATAATGATGAAAGAGGTATTTGATATTAGTTTGCAAGGTATTTCATTTACCATAGAGAAGGATGCATATGCCCTTTTGGAAGGGTACCTTACAGAACTCAGAGCGCACTATGGCCAGAGCGAGGCAGAGGTTGTAAATGATATAGAGGAACGCATTGCGGAACTTCTCATAGAGAAGGGGTGTAAAGGGCGGGTTGTACAGTATTGCCATATAGACCAGATAATAGCAGTATTGGGCAGACCTTCCCAGATAGATGACTGCTCTGGGGAACCAGGCGGGGAGAAGATTAAGAAGAAGATATACAGGGATACCCAGAATGGGGTTGTTGCGGGAGTTTGCAGCGGCTTGGGAGCATATTTCAATATAGATGCGGTGTGGATGAGGATTATCTTTATCCTTGTTGCGGTAGCATTCACCACTCCATCCCTGTTTATAAGGGGATTCTTTGGAATACACATGGAGTGGTCGGGATTCCTTCTGTTGCTTTATATAATCCTGTGGATTATCATTCCGCAGGCCACTACTGTGCAGCAAAGGTGTGAGATGAGGGGTGAACCGCAGAATGTGGACCATATACATAAGAAGTTTGCCCAGGGGGCAAGGGAAGTGGGGCATGAGATGTGGCAGATGGGTTCTAAAGCGACAGGTGGGTTCTTCTCCGTTTTATGGAGAGTGATATGTTTTACAGTTGGAGTTCTCCTTGCATGTGCCGGCTTTATGGGAATCCTAACCCTTGGAGTGACTTTGATTGGTATTGATATGTTTGCAGCCATGTCAACAGTGGAAATTCCTGAGTTCCTTACAGGTTGTACCAATGATACCTTATGGCTGAAAGTCTTTGGAATACTCACCTTCCTTCTACCTTGTGTGGGGATGCTGTATGCCGGATTGCAGCTGTGCTTCAATTTCAAGTCACCAAAATGGAGGCCAGGGCTGGTCAATTTTGCAGTATGGATAGTATGTCTGCTAATATTTGTATTTCTGTGCATAAAATCTGCATCAGACTATTATGTAAGCACATATACACAAACAGAGAAAGTTACAATTACCACAAATACAGATACAGTTCATGTGGAGTTGCCAAAACTCTCAAAAACAGTAAAAATAGAGAAATTGGAAAAGACTTCTCCTGCCACTGAGCAGTTAGAAAATGAACCTGACAGTGTAATACAGTAAAGTACCGCAGGTAGCCAGTTTGAGCCCTGTGCCAAACATGAACCCCAAGAACGCTCCAAATGCCGCAAGGAGGGAGTTTTTGAGGGGTTTCTTGTTTACAATGAATTCAGCAATGAATGCCCCAACAAAGGAACCTGTTATAATGCCGAAAGGTGGGAAGAATACCATCCCGGCAACCATTCCCGCAATGGAGTACCTTATGGCAAGCTTTGACCCTCCGGTAATTTTTGTAAAATAAGGCTGGACAACATAATCCAGAATTGTTACAGCAGCAACAATGGCAATCCATATTATAAGGAATCTGGAAGTTATTTCATTTTGAGGGTTGTTCAGCAGAAACAGCAGCAGTACGGAGCAATATGAGAGAGGTGGCCCCGGCAGTGCAGGGACAATACACCCTATCAAGCCGGCCAACGCCATAAGTATGGCAATAATATCTATAAGGATATTCATAGAGGGACTTAATTTTTGCGTTTGCCAACATACCCGGCCAACTGTACCAGCCGCTCTTTGGCAACTGATGCCGGTAAAATGGTGATTGCCTCAATGGCTTTGGCAATATGCCCCTCAAGCACAGCTTGTGCTTTTTCCAAGCCGTCATTTGAGTAGATATAAGAGGTGATATACTCTATAATTTCCCTCTCCCCCTGAGAAATAGATTCTTCATTCACCACAGAAGAATCAATCTTCCCGATAAGTTCCCTTATCTGCCCGGAATGCTCCGGATCATCCTCAAAAGCACATAGAAGAGGGAGGGTGATTTTCCTCTCTTTAAGGTCCAGACCTGCAGTTTTGCCTGTCTCCATTTTAGGGGAGTAGTCAAAAATGTCATCCCTCATCTGGAATGCAAGTCCAAGATGGAAAGCATATTCACCAATGGCGTCTGTAAACTCTTGTGAAGCACCGGCTGAGATTGCGCCGCTCTTTACAGCTGCAATGAAAAGGCTTGCGGTTTTGCACTCAATGATTCTGTAGTAGTCCTCCAAGGAGGTGTTGAGGGATTCAGACTTCTCCATCTGAATTATCTCACCTACAGACAAATCATGCAGAGCCTTTGTAAACAGCCCCAGAATCTCCGTATTGCATTTCTCTATAAGGAGGGACATTCCCCTGGCAAGCCAGTAATCCCCGGTAAGGACAGACGCTGCCGGACTGAAGAGGGCCTTTACTGTAGGAACGCCACGCCTTACATCTCCGTTGTCTGCAACATCATCGTGTAAAAGTGTGGCTGTATGTATTATTTCACATACAGCTGCACACTCATAACTCATTTGTGAAACTTTTCCGCATGCTTGCGCTGCAAGCAGGGAGAGCACCGGCCTGAGTTGTTTGCCGGAGTTCCCTACAAGGTATTTGTTTATGCGGGTAAGGAGGGGATTGTCGTGCCTGAGGGCACTCTCCATTGCATTTACAAACCCTACCCAATCATTTCCAAGTTCTTGTTTTACTGCGTCAAGTCTCATAAAAATTTAGAACAAAAATGCTAATGACAGTTGGAATCCTTTACCCTTTCCACCTTTGAAGGTATCAATGCCTTCCCATTTGTAGTCTGCAACCTTACCCAAGTCCCAGTTGTATCTTCCGCTGATCTGGAGCTTCCAGATATCAATACCGGCACCTACACCAATACCGTAGTTAAGTTTCTCGGTGTCCAGTTTGATGTCTTTAATTTTCACATCAGTTGAAATGGCATATCCTATGTAAGGTACCACCTGGATAAAAGGTCTCAGGAGGACAAGATCGAGTCCCATCTGTACTGCTACAGGCAACTGCAAATAACTTACAGAAACATCACTCTGTATCTCTTTTGTGCCAACAAAAGAAGAGACGAACGAAGGTGTCTCAATTTGTTGAAGACTGATATTCCCGTTCACCTTAGAGTAAATAAGCTCAGGTTGCAGAGCAAGTCCGATTACAGGTATTTTGAATTTATACAGCACACCTGCATGGAATCCGGTTTTTTTCTCCAAAACAGAATTTACAGAGCTGTTCTCTCCCAATTTAATGTCTCCAAATGAATTGAAGTTCAATCCTGCCTTTACTCCAAATTGTGCAAATCCTTGCAATGACAGGAGCATACAAGCTGT
Source organism: Candidatus Egerieisoma sp. (assembly GCA_045592425.1). Lineage (GTDB taxonomy): Bacteria > Bacteroidota > Bacteroidia > Bacteroidales > UBA932 > Egerieousia. The sequence continues at coordinate 54,292 of JAZNUT010000005.1, read as the reverse complement.
TACCAGCAAAAGTATCTTTTTCATAGCTCCTCCTTTTTTAAATTAAAAAATATTATAACAAAGCGTTAAGTTTCTCAACTATAGCAGCCTTACTGGTTGAGCCAACAAGTTTGTCCTTAACCTCACCGCCTTTGAAGAACAACAAGGTAGGGATGTTTCTGATACCGTACTCTGCAGGAGCATCTGCCGCATCATCAACATTGCATTTGCAAACAACAGCCTTACCCTCAAACTCAGCTGCCACCTCATCAACTACAGGACCAATAGCCTTACAAGGGCCACACCATGTTGCCCAAAAATCAACCAATACTGGTTTGTCACTCTCAAGAACTACCTCTTTGAAGTTTGAATCATTAATCTCTAATGCCATAATTGTAATATTTAAATTATTTTTAATATCAAAAATCAAGCTAATTTAATATAAAAATTCCTAACTCCCATACGAGAGACTATTTTTTTGCCAGTTGCAGAGCCAGTCCCCCCTCTGCAGTCTCCTTGTATAGGCTTGGGAGGTCTTTTCCTGTACGTTTCATCACCTCAATCACATTGTCAAAACAAACACGGTGGTTACCATCTGTCATAAGTGCATATACATTGGCATCCACCGCTCTGGTAGCGGCAAAAGCGTTCCTTTCAATGCATGGAATCTGAACCAGACCACATACGGGGTCACATGTCAGCCCCAAAAAGTGCTCCATACCCATGGATGCAGCATACTCAACCTGCATGGGGGTACCTCCAAACAGCTGGGTTGAGGCTCCTGCAGCCATACAGCAGGCAGAACCAATCTCCCCCTGACAACCCACCTCCGCACCGGAAATTGAGGCATTTGTTTTTATTATTGTCCCGATAAGTCCTGCTGTTGCAAGTGCCCTCAAGACCCTTTTGTCGGAGAACCCGTAAAATTTCTGGTTAAGGTAAAATACAGCCGGAACAACACCGCACGAGCCGCAGGTGGGTGCTGTAACAATGGTCCCTCCGCTGGCATTCTCCTCAGCCACAGCAAGAGCAAAAGCAAAGGTCATTGCCCTGCGTTGCATTGAGCCCTGGTGCCCCTGTGCCTTTATGTAGAAAGAAGATGCCTTTCTGTCAAGGCAGAGCCCTCCAGGGAGAACCCCCTCCTCATCAAGCCCTTTCTCCACTGCAGCCTTCATCACCTTCCAAACCTCAAACAGATAGTCATATATGTCACTCTCCTCGTGCTGCTGGACATACTCCCAAAATGTGGTGCCGTTATCTTTGCACCAGTTCAGGATCTGTGTCATCTTGCTTAGCGGGTATATGCTCTCTTTTTTGGGGCGTTGGCCATTGTCACTGAGGTCGCCCCCGCCAATACTGAATGTGGTCCAGTGGTCAATCTTTGTTTTGTCGGGAGTAAAGGCCTCAAAGGTCATTCCATTGGGGTGTTGGGGGAGGAAAATGTTTCCTCTCCAGTGGATTTTGCAGTTCTCCTTGCCAAAAACCTCCTCTATTGCCACATCTGTAAGGTGACCTTTTCCTGTAGAGGCAAGGCTGCCATAAAGGGTTACCTCAAAAAATGTTGCCTGCGGATTTCTCTCCTTAAACATTTGGGCCGCTTTCCTTGGTGCCATTGTATGGCTGCTGGAAGGGCCTTTCCCTATCTTGAAAATCTCTTTGATACTTTCCATTTTATCTGGCCTGCTTTTTAATAAGATGAACAAATATATAATTATTTTGTGCGATACAGGATAAAACTCTATCTTTAATGGTTACATTTGTAGTTGTTCGGAATTTCATCAGAAAATTAACAACATATAATATCAGATCATTATGTATAAAGATTTCCAATCTTATTTGCAGACCACACTCAAGGAGATTGAGGAGGCCGGCCTTTACAAAAATGAGAGAGTGATTGTATCTCCTCAGAGAGCTGCCATTAAAGTGAATACAGGCAAGGATGTTCTTAACTTCTGTGCCAACAACTATCTTGGACTTTCAGATAATCAGGAGCTTATTGATGCGGCAAAGAAAGCGTTGGATGAGAGGGGATTTGGAATGTCAAGTGTCCGTTTCATCTGCGGAACACAGGATTTGCACAAAGAATTGGAGCAGAAAATTGCAGAGTTCTTTGGTACAGAGGATACTATCCTTTATGCTGCTTGTTTTGATGCCAACGGTGGTGTTTTTGAGCCTCTTTTCACAGAAGAGGATGCAATTATCTCCGATGCACTCAACCATGCATCCATAATTGACGGTGTAAGACTTTGTAAAGCAAAACGCTACAGATATTCAAACGCAAACATGCAGGAACTCGAGGAGTGTTTGAAACAGGCTCAGGCTCAAAGATACAGGGTTATTGTTACAGACGGAGTGTTCTCAATGGACGGTAATGTTTGTCCTTTGGATGAGATTCATGCCCTTGCAGAGAAATACAACGCAATGGTTATGGTGGATGAGTCACACTCTGCCGGTGTTGTAGGCAAAACAGGCCGCGGTACTACAGAGCTTCACAACCTAAGAGGCAAGATTGAGATCATTACAGGTACACTTGGCAAAGCATTTGGTGGTGCTATAGGTGGTTTCACAACAGGTAAGAAGGAGATTATTGCAATGTTGCGCCAGCGTTCACGCCCTTATCTTTTCTCCAACTCCATCCCTCCTATGGTAGCGGCTGCAGGTTGTGCCATGTTTGACATGATGGCCCGCACAAATGAGCTTCAGGACAAACTTCACACCAACACCGAGTATTTTGTTGCACAGATGAAGGCTGCCGGTTTTGATATCAAACCTACCCAGAGTGCAATATGCGCTGTAATGCTTTATGATGCAAAACTTTCACAGCAGATGGCGGAAAAACTGTTGGACGAGGGTATTTATGTAGTAGGTTTCTACTATCCTGTAGTTCCTAAAGACCAGGCACGTATCCGTGTGCAGATCTCTGCCGGACACGAGAAGGAGCACTTGGACAAAGCCATTGCGGCATTCACAAAAATTGGCAAGGAGCTTGGTGTTATCAAATAGAGATACAGACAAGTTCGGGACACAAAAAAAGAGCAGCCAAACGGTTGCTCTTTTTTAGATTGTAAATATAACAGTTGAGTTATATTAGTTTGCTGGCTCAGTAGCTGGAGCCTCTGTAGCAGGAACCTCTGTAGCAGGAGCAGCAGCATCTGTAGGGAACTGAGGCTGTGCAACTGGTGCAGTATTCTCAATTTTCTGGATTAGAGTTGAATTATTCTCCTCTACTCTTGTAGAAACAAAAGCTGTAGCAGCAATACAAAGCACAATGATAGCGATTGCAAGAGTCCAAGTTGCTTTCTCAAGGAAGTCAGCAGTTTGTCTAACACCAAAAGTCTGGTTTCCAGCAGCAAAGTTAGCTGCCAATCCGCCACCTTTTGAGTTCTGTACCAATACCACAAGGGTAAGGATAACACTTGCAATAACAATAAGGATAGCAATAACTGTGTACATAGTTTATATTAATTTTTTGATTTTATTTCGTTTACAAGGGTTGCAAAGTAAGTACTTTTTTCTGGATATAGCAAAATTAGTTTTGCATAAACCTCAATGGCTTTCTCATAATACCCCTGATCCGCATAAATTGCAGCCAGTGTTTCCGTTACAAAATCCATCCCGTCATCTTCCGCCGCAGGGGCACTTGACTGGTGAATTTCCTCAAAACTGTCATTTGCAGGGGCCCCGAATTTTATATCCGCAGCCTTCTCATCATCACGCAGCTGGGCAAAGTCCTCTTTTGAGAAGTAGTCACCTCCAACAACAAATATCTGTGGTTTTGCGGGCTGTGGCATGAACTCCTCCTCATCTGCAGCTTCCCCCTCCTCAATTATCATATCTCCATCCTGCAGCTCCGTAACCTGGGAAAATGTTTCAGCTTCATTCTGGATAAGGTCAAAATCAATCTCAAATTCCCCCTCTTCTTCTCCCGACAAAACATCCATCAGCTCCTCCACCGGCACCGGTGCCGCTTTTGCACGGGCAATAATCTCCCTGCATCCAAGCAGTACAGAATCCCTTTTGGGAAAGAAAACAAGATTCTCCTTGTATCTGCTCTCCAGACATTCAGGCTCTATCTCCACAAGTTTGCGCAGCAGAACCTCCCTGGCGTATGAGAACCACGGATATGCTGTTACCAGGGCCTGAAGCCTTGAAACCTCCATCTCATTTATGTTGAATTGTCCTTCCAATTTTACCAGTTTGCTACTGTGGCGTTAAAAATGTCATCAACAAGAATCTCAACAATATCATCTACAAGTTGGGCCTCGACAGAATCCAATGACAAGTTTGAATCATAGTCCTGGAATGCCACAAATGATTTCTCAAAATCCTCTTTAGGGTATTTGTTGTTCTTGAAAGTTATCTTTACAGTAATTGTAAGCCTGTTCTGTGCAGCTACCTCCTGTGAGGTTACCGCTGTAGGGGTCACATCATAAGATGTGATTGCTCCACTCACCTCAAGGTCCCCGCCATCCTCAAGCATCTCCAGTTTGGTGAGTTTCCTGTATTGGTCCTGCAAGGCAACAGTAAGGGTGTTGCTCAGGGTAGGGTTTACTTTCATTGCCTGGTTCTCTATGTTATAGACAGAGATTGTATGAACGTCGGGAGCAATGGAAGTGTCATTGAATTTGTATATGCCGCAGGCTGCCAATAGGGGCAACAGCAGCAACAGAAGGTAAATATGTCTTGTCTTCATTTGCTATTCTTCTTCTAAGTGCAGCTCCTTTATTTTTCTGTAAAGTGTCCTTTCAGAAATTCCAAGGGCCTCTGCAGCATCTTTCTTGTTGTCATATCTCTTTATTGCCTTGCGGATAAGGGCATCTGTGGCGTTTGGTATTGAGAGGTCCTCCTCATAATCCGCCTCCTCTGTCATACCGGTATGTGAGCCATCCTCAACAACAGAAGCGGATACTACCTGCAAGGCTGAAACAGCAGGTACAGGCTGTATGCTCTGTACAACGGGGACAGTGGCGGGAGCTATCATAGGGAGGGTAGGCATCTCGGCAGGGGCGGTATATGTACCTCCTCCCAATCTCTCTATATCTTTCTTGAGTGCCTGCACCTCATGCTGCAGCTGTTGCAGCATGGCCATATAGAATTTCTCCCTCTCGTTTACAAAATCCCCTCCGTGGGCCTCAGCTCCAATGACTGGAAGATGCTCAGGACCGTCTGCAGGGAGATATTTGACCAATATTTCTGGAGCAATCAATCTCTCCTCCTCCAGAACCGACATCTGCTCTGCAACACTTTTGAGCTGTCTCACGTTTCCAGGCCATCTGTATTGTGCAAGCAATGCGGATGCGGCTGGGGTGAGCTTTATTGCAGGCATTTTGTATTTCTGTGCAAAATCAACTGCAAATTTTGTGAATAGGAGATTTATATCCGCAACCCTCTCCCTTAGGGCAGGGATTACAATTGGAACAGTGTTCAATCTGTAATAGAGGTCTTCCCTGAATTTGCCGTGCTTTATGGCATGGGGCAGGTTGATGTTTGTAGCTGCAACCACCCTTACGTTTGTTTTCTGAACTTTTGAGGAGCCAACCTTTATGAACTCACCGGTCTGCAGCACTCTCAGCAATCTTACTTGTGTGGTGAGAGGCAGCTCTGCAACCTCGTCGAGAAAAATTGTACCGCCGTTGGCTGTCTCAAAGTAGCCTTTTCTGGTCTCATAAGCACCTGTAAAGGCCCCTTTCTCATGCCCGAACAGCTCTGAATCTATTGTCCCCTCAGGTATTGCACCACAGTTCACCGCTATATATGTGCCGTGTTTGCGGGAGCTGTTCTGGTGTATGATCTGTGGAATTACCTCTTTTCCCACACCGCTCTCTCCGGTTATCAGTACAGACAAATCTGTATTGGCAACCTGTACGGCAACCTCCAGAGCCCTCATAAGGGCAGGGTCATTGCCTATAATGTCAAATCTCTGCTTTAAATTTTGTAATTCCATAATCGGCAAAGTTAAAAATTTTCTACTGCATAAAAGCCAATTTTAACTACTTTTGTTCAAAATACCCCATAAGGGGGCAAAAGAATAGAGGTATGAAAATTTTAGCATTGATTCCGGCAAGGTATGCATCTTCCAGATTTCCGGGGAAACCTTTGGCTCTGGTACATGGCAAACCTATGATCCAGAGGGTTTATGAGCAGACAATAAAAGCTTTTCCAAATGCTTGTGTAGCTACAGATGATGTAAGGATTTATGATGCGGTGAAGGCTTTTGGAGGCCAGGTGGTAATGACCTCCCAGTCTCATAACAGCGGTACTGACAGATGTTATGAGGCCCTTGTCAACTATATGAAGGAGAGTGGGGAGACTTTTGATGTGGTGATAAATGTCCAGGGTGATGAACCCTATATAAAACCCCAGCAGCTGATGCAGCTTGGAGAGTGTTTCAATGACCCTTCTGTAGAACTTGCAACTCTGGTTAAAAGGGTGGAGAACAAGGAGGAACTTTTTAATGCAAACTCCCCTAAAGTTGTGGTTGATGAAAATAATGATGCCATATATTTCAGTAGAGCCCCTATCCCATTTGCAAGGGATGTGGAGGTCACCGACGAATATGTGCAGCAGAACAGGTTCTTCCGCCATATAGGGCTTTATGGCTATAGGGCAGCCACACTGGCAAAAATATGTGCCATGCCGCAGAGCTTTCTGGAGAAGACGGAGAAGCTTGAGCAGCTCAGATGGATAGAGGGGGGGCTGAAAATAAGGGTGGCACAAACCCGGTATCAGACTCATGCGGTTGATACGGTAGAGGATTTGAACTTTATTAATTCTAAAAATGATTGGGATTGATTATATTTGCAACAAATAAATAGACTATATTATGAAAAAAAGCATTCTATTTGCATTTGCATGCCTATTGATGGCTGCATGCAGCAACCCTTCAAAGATGGCATCATTGCAGAGTGCCATAGAGACAGATGCGGTATGTAAAACTGGAAGCGGTGCAGATTCTCAGGTTCTTGAGGCTGTGGCCGGCAAAATTACAGCTACATATACTGTAAAGTTCCCTGCAAAATATTTTTTGAGCGAGGCAATCCTTAACATCACTCCTGTACTTGTATATGATGGTGGTGAGGTTGTTGGACCGGTTCTGACACTTCAGGGAGACAAAATAATGGATAACTACAATGTAATCTCATACAAGGATGGTGGAGAGATTACCAGAACAGTTACATTTGATTACCAGCCTGGTATGGAGAAGGCGGTTCTTGAGTTGAGAGGAGTGGCCTACAATGCCAACAGAAGCAAACAGTACAAGTTTGAGCAGGCTTACAAGGTTGCTGACGGTACAAACTGCACTTATATGTTGGTTAAGACAGAGGGTAAACCTTCATATGAGATGGATGACTACCAGAAGGTGATTCTTGAGCAGAAAGAGTCTCAGATCCTTTATGGTATCAATCAGTCAAATGTAAGGAACAACCAGCTTAAGAGTGCTCAGATGAAGGAGTTTGAGCAGTTCCTAAAAGAGGCTAAAGAGGATGAGCGTAAAACTATCGTTTCAAATGACATCATTGCTTATGCATCTCCAGACGGAAGCGAGAAGCTTAACAGCAAACTTTCTGAGAATAGAGCAAAATCTGCAGAGACTGCATTTGTAAAAGTTATTTCAAAGAAAGCCAAAGTTAAAGACATTCCGTTGAATGTTTCTCAGATTTCTGAGGACTGGGAGGGCTTCCAGGAGTTGGTACAGGCTTCTGATATAGAGGATAAGGACCTTATCTTGCGTGTCCTTTCTATGTACTCCGATCCTGTTGTGAGAGAGCGTGAGATAAAGAATATGAGCGCTGTGTTCAAAACATTGGCAGACAAAGTTCTTCCTGCATTGCGTAGAGCAAGATTTGTTGCAAATGTAGAGTACAAGAACTGGACTGATGAGGAGCTTACACAGATTATAAATGACAATATGGAGCAGTTGGATGAGGAGGCTCTTCTATACGGTGCCACATTGTTTGACAAAGATGAGGCTAAAGCTGAGATTTATAAGGCTGCAGCAAAGAAATACAACAGCAGCAGAGCTTACAACAACCTTGCAGCAATGAGCCTTGCCAAGAACAAGACAGAGGATGCAAAAGCTTATTTGGCAAAAATGAGTGACAAGAGTGCAAGCTACTACAACAATATGGCTGTAGCGGCTATGCAGGAGGGTAACTTTGATGCTGCGGCAGGTTATTTGGCTAAAGCAAGTGATATGCCACAGGCAAAAGAGAATATGGGTGCATTGCTTATCCTTAACGGTGACTACAGCAGTGCTGCTACAGCACTTGCAGGTACTGCAGGATTCAACGAAGCTTTGATCAATATCCTTAATGGCAATACAGACAAGGCAGAGGCTATAGTTGCCAATGCAAAATGTCCATGCAAGTCTTACCTTAAGGCAATTATCGCTGCACGCAAGGGAAACAATGCTCAGGCTAAAGAGTTCTTGGAGGTTGCCGGAAAAGATGAGAAACTTGCCAAGAGAGCTGAGAGTGATATAGAGTTTGCAAATCTTTAACAGATTCCTGCAATAATATAAAGGGCCCGCCGTAAGGTGGGCTCTGTTGTTTTATAACTAAATTATGTACAAATTTGCAAAGATGTTATACGGCAAGAATACAGCAGCATGAGCAAAGAACTGGCAATTTTTACAAATACATACCCATACGGAGCGGGAGAGACATTTTTGGAACAGGAGGCCCCGATAGTCTTTGGAGAGTTTGACAAGGTTCATATCTTCCCTTTGTATATCCCCAAGGGGGATTCCCTTGCACTTGTGAGAGCTGTACCCCAGAATGCGGTGGTGCATAAGCCTCTTTTGCCGTTCGACCATAAGGACAAGTGGGGGCTGCTAAAGGGTGGTGTGTTCTCCTGTGCCCCTGTGGCTTTTGCCTTTAAGGAATTTGTCGGGAAGAGGGTTTATTCCAGTAAAAGGAGGGTATGGATATGGGCAAACTATCTTTGCATTATCCGTTCAATCCTTTCCAACAGGGAGAGGATGAAGGAGGTGGCAGCGGTATTGGAAAACTGCGGTACAGCCTATTTCTATTGGGGGGACAAGTCTGCCCTAATGGTGCCGTTTTTAAAAGGGAAAATGGGAGAGAAGGCTCCAAAGTTTGCTGTGAGGTTCCATGGGTCGGACATTTATGAGCATGCAAAGGGGTATCTTCCGTTCAGGGAGATGCTGTATGGGGCAATTGATTATGCTCTTCCAATTTCGGACAATGGGAAGGAGTATATAAAGCACAATTACAAGAACCAGCCCGGGGAGATTAAAGTGAGCAGATTGGGCAGTTTCTACCATAGTGACGCCTGCCCTAATTTGGGGGCTCCTGTTCCAATGGTGGAGGGGGCGGCCGATGTCCAGGGTGCGTATAATATTTTAAGTTGCTCCAATGTGATTGAGCTTAAAAGGGTGCATCTTCTGGCTGTTGCAATGCTTTATCTGGAGCGTGACACCACACTGGCAAAGGCTTTGAAGGAGAAGGGGATAAGCCATATATGCTGGACCCATATAGGTGACGGTCCGCTTCTTGAGCAGATAAAGGAGCTTGTAATTGCCAATGGAGCGCCTGAGGGGGAAGAGGAGGATGTTACCCCAGTGGCATTCAATTTTACGGGTGCAATGCCCCACAACAAAGTTATGGAGTATTATCAGACCCATTATACAGATCTGTTTGTACAGGTGAGCCGCTCGGAGGGGATTCCTGTCTCAATAATGGAGGCCCTCTCTTATGGAACTCCCGTTATGGCAACAGATGTTGGGGGTGTTTCCCAACTGCTTCCACAGGGATGCGGATGTGGGAAACTGCTCGATAAAGACATTTCTGCACAAGATTTGGCTCGGGAACTTAAAGAGTGGATTCTGGAGAGTCTTCAGTTGCCTGAGTTTGAGCTGGCCCTTGCAGCCCGCCGGCAGTGGGAGGAGAATTGGGACAGCAGAAAAAATTATGCAGCCTTTGCAGCATGGCTCAAAACCATTGGTTAAATTTGTATAAAACACTCAACAATATATGAAAAAACTGATTATAACTATTTGCGCACTTGTGTGTTGCCTATTTGCAAATGCCCAGACCATGAATGTCAAAAAAATGAAGTATGCAGGACCATATCCTGTTCAGACACCGTATATGGTGGATCAGACCGATGTGAGTGCAAAACCGTTTGATCCAAAGAGCCTCTTGGAGAGCTATCTTTCATTCTCTGTATTAAAGGATTCTCCAATTGTGGAGGTTGCCTCGCTGCAGGCAGATGCTTCCAACCACACTCTCCATCTGTTGGGATTCTCATTGGAGAACAGCAGATATGCCAAAGGGGAGATAAAAGTGAAAGGGGCGGAGAACTGCACCATTTATATAGATGGGAAAAAACAGCATGGCGGGAGTTTTGCTCTTGAGCCTGCAACCCATTCAATTGTTGTAAAACTGCTTGCTGCACCGGCACAGGAGCTTACACCTGAGATTACAATTGAGAGCGGACAGCAGGAGCTGATTACAATAAGGGAGGATGGTTTGAGGAACTATACCCTTGCAGATGTTCTGCACGGAACCCGTTTTGCCGGAGTGTCACTCTCTCCAGACGGCAAATACCTTATAACCAACTATAATACAACCATGCAGGGTGGCAAAAGCAGCCGCAAAACCACCATCACAGAGCTTGCCACAGGCAAAACAATGGGAGCAAAGGGTGAAGGAATCCGCTGGATGCCAAAAAGTGGGAAATACTACTATGTATCAACAGATGCACAGGGAAGGGATATCATAACAGTAGATCCTGCAACAGGGCAGGAGAGTGTATGGGCCAACAATATTCCCGACGGATATTTCCAGATTTCCCCAGCAGAGGATTACCTTCTTTATTCAATAGAGCAGAAAGGACCTGCAGAGAAGGAGGAGATTTATGAGGTTATTGAGCCTGATGACAGACAACCGGGCTGGAGAAACCGCTCATACCTTGCAAAATATGACCTCTCAACCTCTCTTATGAAGAGACTGACTTTCGGATACAAGAATATCTGGGTAACTGACATTTGTACAGACGGTTCCAAGGCTCTTGTAATGATTGGGAGCAGCCGTCTTACAAAACGCCCTACCTCATTGAGTACTCTTGCCCTTTTGGATATGAATACACTGCAGATGCAGACCCTTGTAGAGGAGGACGGTTTTATAAACTCGGCAAAATTCTCCCCTTGCGGAACCCGGATAGTGATAAGCGGCTCCCCTGAGGCTTTGGGTGGAATAGGAAAGAATGTGAAGGAGGGACAGACTCCAAGCATGTACGATTACCAGCTGTACATAATGGAATTGGCCGACAAGAAGATAACCCCTGTAACCAGGGAGTTCAATCCTAATGTGGGATCTTACCAGTGGAGCAAATATGACGGGAACATATATTTTACCGCAGAAAACAAGGACCTCAAGAGTCTCTACAGACTCAACCCTGCAAAAGGGAAGATTGAGCAGCTCCCTACCCAGGAGGATCTTGTAAACAACTTTACTTTGGCGCAAAGTGCTCCTGTAATGGTATGGTATGGCCAGGGTGCATCAAATTCGGACAAATCATACATTGCAGATTTGAAGAAGGGGAAAACCTCTCTTCTTGAGGATTTGAGCAAGAATATTCTGGATGGTGTGAAACTTGGAGAGTGTGTAGCCTGGAATTTTGTCAATTCAAAAGGGGATACAATAAACGGAAGGTACTATCTGCCTCCTCATTTCAATCCGGCAGAGAAATATCCTCTTATTGTAAACTATTACGGCGGCTGCAGCCCTACAAGCAGGAACTTTGAGAGCAGGTATCCTCATCACCTGTATGCTGCAATGGGTTATGTGGTTTATGTTGTGAATCCGAGCGGAGCAACCGGTTTTGGACAGGAGTTCTCTGCAAGACACGTAAATACTGCCGGCAATGGCCCTGCAGATGATATAGTGGAGGGTACAAAACAGTTCTGTAAGGAACACTCATTTGTAAATTCCAAAAAGATAGGATGTATAGGTGCCTCATACGGAGGTTTTACAACCCAGTATCTGCAGACCATTACAGATATTTTTGCCGCAGCCATCTCCCATGCCGGAATCAGTGACCATACAAGTTATTGGGGAGAGGGATATTGGGGATACTCTTACAGCGAGGTCTCTATGGCAAACAGCTATCCATGGAGTCATGCAGACCTTTATGTAAAACAGAGCCCTCTATACAATGCACAGAAGGTGAATACCCCTATTCTCTTCCTGCATGGTGACAAGGATAACAATGTTCCGGTAGGAGAGAGCATACAGATGTACACAGCCCTCAAACTTTTGGGAAAAGAGACTGCAATGGTGCTTGTAAAGGATCAGGACCACCATATATTGGATTACGGAAAACGTATCCAATGGCAGAACACCATATTTGCATGGTTTGCAAAATGGCTACAGGATGATCCTATGTGGTGGGAGCAGATGTACGCTCCAAAGACACTATAACAAGAAAAGCCCTGGGGATTCCCAGGGCTTTGTACTTTTTTGCAGAAGATACATTATACAGTCATGATCTCTTTCTCTTTAGCTGCAATTATCTCGTCAACTTTCTTGTTGAAAGCATCTGTCTCTTTTTGGATAACAGCCTCTGCATCTTTGCAAACATCCTCTGGAAGACCCTCTTTCTGATATTTCTTGTGAGCGTCAACAACCTCCCTTCTTGCATTTCTGATACTTACTTTGGCAGTCTCACCCTCAGTCTTAGCCTGTTTTACAAGCTCTTTTCTACGCTCCTCAGTAAGGGCAGGGATATTGATCCTAATCTGCTCACCGTTGTTTGCAGGGGTAAATCCAAGATTGGCATCCATAATTGCCTTCTCAATGGTTGGGATAAGTTTTTTCTCCCAAGGCTGGATAATGATAGTTTTGGCATCTGGAGTAGTAACGCTGGATACCTGTGGAAGCGGAGTGGCTGAACCATAGTAGTCAACCATTACAGAGTTGAATACTGCAGGGTTTGCTTTACCTGCCCTGAAGTTTCTCAATTCATCTTCCAAGTGCGCAATAGCTTTGTTCATTTTCTCTTTTGCGTGCGCAATACACTCTTTAGAAACGCTTATTTCCATATCTGTTAGTTTTAAAATTACTGATTGTTTGAGACCAAAGTTCCAACTTTGCCCCCCTGCATAAGGTCATACAGGTTGTTGATTTTGTTCATGTCAAATACAATGATTGGCATGTTGTTCTCTTTGCAAAGGGCAAATGCAGTCTGGTCCATAATCCTCAAGTTGTCTGCCAAAGCCTTGTCAAAGGTAAGGGTCTCATATTTTACAGCAGTAGGATCTTTCTCAGGGTCTGCAGTATATACACCATCCACCCTTGTACCTTTAAGAAGTGCATCAGCCTCAATCTCGCAAGCTCTAAGTGCGGATGCAGAGTCGGTAGTGAAGAACGGGTTTCCTGTACCGCCGGCAATTATTGCCACACCGCCTCGCTCCATAACCTCAATGGCTTTCTCTTTTGCGTAATATCTTGCCATAGGCTCCATAGGTGTTGAGGTGAATACCTCTGCCTCAATACCCTCTGATTTGATGCTCATGGAGAGTCCAATGCTGTTTATAACAGTAGCCAGCATACCCATCTGGTCACCTTTTACGCGGCTGAATCCTTTACCAACTCCGGAAACACCTCTAAAAATATTTCCTCCACCAATAACAATAGCTATCTGTACTCCGCTTTTTGCAACCTGGGCAATCTCTTTGGCGTACTGGCTCATCATATTCACATCCAAACCCACACCTCTCTCGCCTCCGAGACTCTCTCCGCTCAACTTGAGTAATATTCTGTTATACTTCATATTTTTTAAAATAAATGCAAAACAAAAGTAGCCAAAGATTATGAAAATTGCAACTAAGAGTTTATCTTTGTATTCCAGATGCGTGTTATTGTGCATTGCAGCTTAACTAAAGAATTATTTTTAATACAAACATTTGATATGGCTAATATCTTTACATCTTCAATCGGGAAGAAGCTCATTATGAGTATAAGCGGCTTGTTCCTTATCGTTTTCATGTGCGTTCACGCTTTTGTGAATGGTCTTTCACTTATCAGTAATGAGGCATTCAATGCAGGTTGCGAGTTTATGGCTTTGCCTGTAATCTCGGTTATGGTACCGGTTCTTGCAGCAGGTTTTGTAATTCACATCATTTATGCTTTTGTTCTTAACTATATGAACTACAAAGCAAGAGGAACTCAGAGATATGCTGTAGCAAACAAAGCACAAACTGATGATTGGGCTTCTAAAAACATGTTGGTTCTTGGAATTATAGTTCTTGGAGTTCTTGGTTTCCACCTTACTCACTTCTGGGCTAAAATGCAGCTACCAATGTTCTTGGGTCAGGAATATACCCATGATGGTGCAGCTCTTCTACATCAGACATTCAAACCTCTATGGGTTGTTGTATGTTACATCGTTTGGTTTGTAGCTCTTTGGTTGCATATGAACCACGGTTTCTGGAGTGCATTCCACACTATGGGACTTAACAACAACATCTGGATGAAACGTTGGAAAGTTATTGGAATCATTGTTTCATCAATTATTGTACTTGTATTCATTGCAGTTGCAGTTAAAGGTTACCTTGTAGCAAACGGTATTTGCTGCTGCTAATTGCAACTAAACAAATAAATCCCTTATAATCCCGTCCGAGACAAACAGTCTGCCGGACGGGATTCTTATTTTATCCCCATCCTGTACAAGGTTTCCCAATTTGCAGTGGCGGGCAATATCCCCTTTTATTTCCATAATGAGACCGGCATCCAGGTTGCTGAGGTCAACACCTTCCACAGTCCTCAAACCAAGCATTATGGATTCATTGAAGATGTCTCTTCCCGACAGCTCCTCCCATCCTCCAAAAGTGGTACAGCAATCTTTGGCCCCAAGGAAATGTCTGCAGTAGCCACTTATACTGCTGCTGTTCCATAACCTTCTCCTCCCCTTGAATGAATGGGCTGCAGGGCCGAGCCCCAAATATGGCTCTTTTGTCCAGTATGAGCTGTTGTGTTTTGATTTCAGCGGTTTCCCGCTCACAGGGTCCCTTTTTGCAAAGTTGGAAATCTCATATTGCAGATACCCTTTGCTGCACAGGAATTCCTGAAGCATGGAGTACTGGTTGTGGCAGGTACTGTCGGGAGTAAGGTCATATTCCCCTTTCTCATATAATTTGCCAAGGGCGCTCCCCGGTTCAATGCTCATCTGGTAGGCGGAGATATGTTCAGGCGACAGCTCTGTTATTTTGGCAAGGTTGTATTCCCACAGCTGGTCTGTAAGGGGGGTATAGCCAAAAATAAGGTCGAGACTGATGTTGTTGAACCCTGCGTTGCGGAGGTTGTGGAAAGCCTCCTCCCCCTCCTGGGCCTTATGTCTGCGGTTCATCCATACAAGATGGTCATCAACAAATGACTGTATCCCCATACTTACCCTGTTGAACCCCACGCTGTGGAGCTCTTTGGCATATTGAGGGGAGATGTCGTTGGGGTTTACCTCAACGGTCACCTCAACGGGTGATATGTTGAATGTCCGGATTGTCTTTTCCAGAACCTCCCCCAATACATGAGGAGGATAAACGGAAGGGGTTCCGCCACCAAAATAAATTGTTTGTGGCCGAACCCCTGTATCTTCAAAAAAGTGTTTCCTGTATTCTATTTCATTGTGCAAAGCGGCAATATACTTCTCCCTATATTCCTTACCCTTTACAGAGTAGAAATTGCAGTATGTGCAGAATTGCCCGCAAAAAGGGATATGTATATAAACGCCTGCCACACTCCTGTTATCTTAGGAGTACATCTGCAGAGCCAAGTTTGCCCTCTGTTGTGTATGCCTCAACGGTATATACACCTTTGGTGAACTGCTCCCCGTATTCAAAGTAAATGCAGATTTCCACCTCGTCCCCCTGATAGTCAACCTCTCGGGAAGCTGAGTAGATCATCTCCTCACCCTGAACTGTAAACATCTGCATAGGGTTCTGGGTCATAAGGATTCCGTCCGGACCTTTAACCCTGATATAAACAATTCTAGGTCCCTTCTTGGCAATTGAATTCTCTACAAGATAGATGCAGCTCTTGAGTTTTGCCACGCGGCTGCTGCGGTCTGTCTCTTTGCCGGCTGCATTGATACCTGCAACTGCCATTCCTCTACCTTTTACAATAGAACCAAGCTCAACCTGTTTGCCAAGCTCCTCTGTTGTAGATTTCAGGTTCTCATATCTGCTCTTACTCTCTTTGGCCTCTTTCTTGGCAGTGGCTGCAGCTGCTCTCAGCTCTGTATTGAGAGTGTTTAGAGAGTCAATCTGTTTGATGTATCCGCGCATTATGCTTCTAAGGGTTCCAAGCTCCCTCTCATATTTGAGAAGTTTGGCCTTGTTGCTGGCCTCTGTCTTCTGTACCCTCTCTATAAGCTGGGCAACTTTCTCCCTCTCAAGCATGAGCTCCGCATTAAGAGTGTCATTTGCAGTAGAGAGGTTTGCATAGTCATTCTGCAACTGAACCATCTGGGCGGTAAGGTCATCTTTCTCTATGGTAAGGTCATTTATAATGCTGTTTCTGTCAACAAATACATAAATTAGCACTCCAAGCAAAACAAATGCAACAGCAGAGAGTGCGATAATGATTTTCTTGTAATTATTCTCCATAATAGTATCTTTTTAGGATAGCGCAAAAATAACAAATTTTATTAAATTTGCGCGGCTTATATTAATTAGTGTCCGTTTATACACAGTTTCCTATGAAAAATTTGGTTGCAGGTGTAGATGTTGACCGGTTAAGGACAACATACGCTTTAGTTGATGAGTTTGGCAAGATTTATGCCAAAGGGAGTTTCCCGACAGCTGATCATAAAGAGTTCAGGCATTATGTGGCAAGGATAAAGGAGGAGATTGATACGCTGTCTGACACCTTGAGTGTTCCGCACAAGATTGTGGCGGTGGGGATAGGTGCTCCAAACGGCAACTATTACAGAGGGGAAATTGAGAATGCGGCCAACCTTATCTGGAAGGGGAAACTTCCAATTGGGCAGCAGTTGAGCAAGCTTTTTGACAATATTCCGGTGGTTGTCACCAATGATGCCAATGCGGCTGCAATTGGGGAGATGTATTACGGAGGTGCCAAAGGGATGAAGCACTTTATTGTAATAACTCTTGGAACAGGGCTCGGGAGCGGTATTGTGGTTGACGGCAATGTCCTTTACGGAAGTGACGGATATGCCGGTGAGGCGGGGCACATTATTGTGGAGAGGAACAACGGCAGGGAGTGCGGTTGCGGCAGGAAAGGGTGTCTGGAGACTTATGCGTCATCCAAGGGGGTGAAGAGGACAGCAATGGAACTGCTTGCAAGTTCGGATGAGCCAAGCAAATTGAGGGGGATATCTCCAGAGGAGCTCACCTCAAGGGAGATTGCTTTTGCAGCAAAACAAGGAGACCCAATAGCAAAGAGGAGCTTTGAGATAACAGGTGAGTTCTTGGGTGAGGCACTTGCAAATCTTGTTGCAATATCTTCTCCAGAGGCAATCTTTCTGTGTGGAGGGGTAGCCAATGCCGGGGATCTTATCCTCAATCCTACAAAAAAGGCAATGGAGAAAAACATCCTTCCATTGTGGAGGGGAAAAGTAAAAGTTACCCTATCATCACTTGAATATGAGAATGCCCCTATCCTGGGAGCTGCGGCGTTGGCAATAAAGGAGATAGAGAGGAAGAACGCTGTAGTGGCAAGAAGGAAAGTTTTTTAAGAAACCATTAATAACAAATGAATATGAAATATTTTATCAGATCTGTAAAATACTTTGTGTATTTTGCTGTAATGTGTGGAATCATACTTGTACTTACATTCCATTTTTCTGTAAAACCCGAGAGTCTTACCCTTATGGACATGCTAATGGTGGATGGCTCAATTTATAAGATGCTTGCATTCTTTGTAGCTGTGGCAGCAGTTTATCCTGCTCTTGGCTTTCAGAAGAAACCTCTTTATATATCTAATTTCACAGAGCACCGCAAGGAGATAGTGGAGCTTTTTGAGAATGCAAACTATGTGATTGATAATGAGAGTGCAACCTCAATTACTTTCAAATTGCGTAATCCTTTCTTGCGTGTTTTGCGTTTATGTGAAGACCATGTTGTCATAGATTTCTCTGAGAATCCTGTGACAATTGAAGGCCTTAGAAAAGATGTTTTGAGGTTTGGCAGGGGAATTGAATATATCTGCAGAGAGAACGAGGAGTAGAACAATATAGGGGGAGAAAATGAAAACAGTAAAAAAATACACAGACCTGTTCAGTGCAAGCGTGGCAAAAGGGATGTTGGAGAATGCCGGGATAACTGCCGTCATCCTCAATGAGAACACCCCAATATGGGCCGGTGTATGCAACTCAGATCTGTTGGGTATAGAGCTGGTTGTTTCTGATGAGGACTACTCAGAGGCCTGCATGCTGATAGCAGCAGCCTCCAAAGCAGAATAGAACTCCTCTCCCCATTTTCTTATGATAGGTCCGCGTAGAAATTTATATACGGGGACTTTTTCTTTTTTACCCTTCTCAAAAGCACATTTGCATATATTCCATCTGTGCAGGTTGAGTGCCTGTACACCATTGGAAAGGGTGCTTACCCTAATTGGATACAAAGCACACGAAATTGGTTTCTGGAATTTGCACTCCCCTTTGCAGTATGCAAGTTCGGTAGCACAGAAACAGTTGTGGTTCTCATCAAAACTGGTATAGACACACTCCTCATTGTTCACCAGAGGTGTGACAAGATCCCCATCATTGTCTATTACACCAAAACCCTGTTTGTGCAAGGCGCATTTCCCCTCTGGTGTCATGTATTTGCTGTAATTGTCATACTCCTTCCTGAAAGATTCAACCTCATCGGCCTCAAGTGGCGCTCCGCTGTCTCCAATAATGCAGCAGCACCCATGGCATTTCTCAAAGTCGCATGCAAAATGCTCGGTAAGTATCTCAGAAGAGACAAGGCATCCCCCTATCTCAAATATAAATGATCTGTCTCTTGTTATCATCTTTATAAATCAAAAAAATCTCTGATAAACTGGTTCTCCCTAAAGAGGTTCTGGGTATTGACATCTTGTGTTGTACCCTCCATGATTACGGAAATGGCGTTACCTCTCCTATATACCTTATCCACAAACTCCTTGAACATCTCAGGTGTAACACTTGAGATGGCGGTAGAGTATCCTGTAATGATGTCCTTTCCAAGAAGGTATCTTCCTGCAAGGGCATTTATCCAGTAACTGTTTTTTGCCTGAGCGGTTTTCTCACCCTGCTTGAATGTGCTTACCAAAGCGTTGAACTCATCAACAGCCATTCCCTCATATGCAATCTTCTCCAATTTGGAGTTTACAATGTCAATTATCTGCTGGGCACCGGCACTGTCAGTTACAAAATTCATCTGGCATGTCATTATCTCCTCTGGATAATACTTCAGATCTGTAGAGATATTGCTTTTTGGAGAGAGCTCCTTCAGAGCCCCCATAGAGCACTCTTTTTTAAGGAATCCGTTCAACAGCCCTGCAAGGATGGCATTCTGCTGTGTTACCGGCATTCCGCATGAGAGTGTCAGGTTGAGGTATGTCTGAGGGATGACCATCTGGTGCAGGAACCGTCTTGAAACTCTCCCTTTTGTGGCATAATCAGGTACGGTAAACCACTCTTCAGAGTCGTGCTCGGTAGGGAGGACAGACAAATATTTTACAATGTATTCCCTAATCTTTTCTATATCCGCATTGCCGGCAAAAATAAACAGGAAGTCTGCCGGGTTGGCCAACCTTCCGTTGATAATCTGCTGAATCTTGTAATAATCCATGCCATCCACATACTCTTTGGAGTGTGTAGGGATAAAGCGTTTGTTGCTGTGTCCGTAGTATTGTACAGAGTCCTCAAATACCTTCAGAGGGGAGAGTTTGCGGTAAAGGGCCTCATAGCTTTTACCCCTCTTGTATATGTCAAACGAGTTGTAATCATTCTCCCTTTGGGTAAAGTTCATGTTTATCAGATGGAAGAACTTCTCCATATTCTCAATTTTTGAGAAACCGTAAAGTTCCTCCATATGGTCATTTATCCCAACATGCAAAGCCATATTGTTGTAAAGGAAAAGTTTATCCCATGTTGTCTTGGAGAATCCTCCCACTGCGCTCAAATTGGCAATATCACTGATATAAAGTGAAATGTCCCTTTCCAGGTCTGTATTGGCAACAGAGAGGCCACCCTTACTTACAGCCCTGAAGGACAAAGTGTCCAATGAGCCGCTGGTTTGCTTGAAGGCAACATTCATACCGTTGGACAAATTGAACATTGTCACTCCCGACAGCGGGTCATAATTCTCTGCAATAATGGATGCATTGTGCTCACCCATCGGGAACCTCGGCCATTCGATTTTCTCCTTTTTGAGATTGGTGTAGTCCGATTTGGAAAGGGTATTCACAAAAGCTGCCTGAATCCTCTCCACAGAAGGGTTGTCAATGCCACCCACCTGCGGCATACTGCAAAGTATGGCGACACCCTCCTTTTGCCCCAACAGAGCGGAAGCGTAGGCGTTCAAATCTTTAAGCCTTATTCCATTGGCTTCGTTGGTACCATAAAGGATATCTTTCATTAAGGTGAAGTGCATCTCTATGCTGGCAAGGGATGAACCCTTGAAATAATTATCCTTCAGCCTTTTCATAAACAAGGAATTAGGCTGGCTGAAACGGTTTTCATAAAGGATGTCAAGCTCCGCAAAATAGTTGTCTTTGGAACTTATGAACTCCTGGTTGCCAAACCCGTTTGTGGCAAGGATGTTAATCTCACCGCTCATAAATGCAATTGCCGGATATAGGGAACCATGAAGTGTCTCAAAAGAGATTGTGAATGTCTCCATGTTTGACATTCCCAAAAATTTCCCGTTCTCTATCCTTACATTTGTAATAGGGAGATTCTGGCTTACTATACCGCTCTGTATCCTTCCGTAAAGCAATGTGGAGACTGCATAGTCAAAGTATGCCTGGATATATGGAATACTGGTAAGTTTGTATTCTTTTGTAAGGGGCTTACGCTGGAAATTGATGGATACGGTGGTTTTGTCGTATTCAGGGTCTTTGCTTATTACAACCTCGGTACCCTTAATCAGTTTTGGGGTATAATAGTTCCTCTTTTCGGCCTTAAGGGGTTTTGGAATGGTGGCAAAGATGGATTTTATCTGAGTCTCAATTTTTGCAGGGTCAATGTCTCCAACAACAAATACAGATTGCAGGTCGGGCCTGAACCATTTGTAATAGAAGTTCCTCAACTCCTTGGAAGAGTACGGGTCCAGGCCGTTTATCTGCTCCGGAGTAATGGCTTTGGCATACGGACTCCTTGGATAAAGCTTCTTTATGTGCATCCCGTTTATCCTCTCTTTTGCATCCCATTTCTCAATAAGTGTATTCTTGAGCATAGGCATGGCCTTGGCTATATCCTCCTCGTCTATATTTATGGATGACATCCAGTTGTACAGTACAAGAAGTGTTGAGTCTATTGTATTTTGTCTTGCAATTGGCACATTTTCAATTGTATATACAATCTCGTCCTCCCCTGTTTCAAAAGAGATGTCTTTTGAACCCAACCCAAGGGTGTTGAGATATACCATTATGGTGGAGTCTGTAAAGTTCCTGGTTCCACGGGTGGCGAGAAGCTCCAGCATGCGGGACATCCCTTTCTGGTTGCCGTTCTCAAGGACTGTTCCAATTTTTTGTCCTACGGCAAAGTCTGCGTGCCCTTTCACTGCAGGGTTTTTCATTATATAGTATGTAAGGCCGTTGGCAAGCTGCCCGGTCTTTATTCTTGGATCGTCGGGAAGAGGAAGCGGGTTATTCTCCTGAGCTTTGATATTGCTGCACAGGAGGATTGAAAGTGACAAGGTGAGTGTTAGGTATAATTTTTGCATCATGGGAAGCATCTTTAAAAGCAATTGTAAAATACAAAAATACAAACTTTAACTCTGTTTTTTGATTGTATATCTATTTTTTTTAAATTTGCCATCCTATAACCAAAAGTGATAATTAAAAACAATTAAAAATATTTGAACAATGAGAAAGATTGCTAAAATTTTCGCAATGGCAGTTATTGCTCTTACAGTAGGCGTAGCTGCAAACGCACAGGACCTTAATCAGGCAACAGAATTGTACAATGCAGCTGCTACAGCTCTAAATGAGGGTAATGATGCAGGTGCTTTGGAGAACTTCCAGAAAGCATTGGAGATGGCTTCGGCTCTTGGTGAGGAGGGTGCTACACTTGCTGCAGATTGTAAAGGCATTATCCCTAAATTGCTTCTTCAGATGGGTAAAGAGGCTGCCAACGCAAAAGATATGGACAAAGCTATTGAGCTTATCGGTCAGGCAGAGAAATTGGCTACAGAGTATGGCTTGGCAGAGGTTGCAACTGATGCAAAAGAGCTTGCACCACAGCTTTACCTTGCAGAGGGTAACTCTCTTTTGAACGAGAAAAAATTTGCAGAGGCAGCAGCTATGTATCAGAAATCTATCGACCTTAACGGTGAGAACGGTGTTGCATGGTTGAGACTTGGTATGGCAAAAGCTAACTCAGGTGATACTGAGGGTGCTATTGAGGCATACGGCAAAGCTTCTGAGTATGGCCAGAAAGCAGCTGCAGACAAACAGCTTGGTAACATCTACGGTAAAGCTGCACAGGCTGCTTACAAAGCTAAAAACTATGCAGGTACTTTGGAGAATGTACTTAAGGCTAACGAGTACGGCTTTACAAAATTGAACGTTTACGGTGGTATGGCTGCTTTCAACCTTAAGAAATATGATCAGGTTATCTCTCTATTGGAGGGTGACACTTCTGTTAACGCAAGATATTACCTTGCAAGAGCATATGAGGCTAAAGGCAACAATGCAAAAGCTTGTGAGAACTACAAAGCCATCACTTCAGACAAAAACTTTGGCGCTTACGCAACAAGCAAAGTTGGAACACTATGCAAATAGAGCTTGAGCTGCTTGCTCCGGCAAAAAATAAAAGTATCGGCATTGCAGCAATAAACTGTGGTGCCGATGCTGTATATATTGCAGGCCCAAAATTTGGAGCACGTGAGGCTGCCGGCAACAGTATCTCTGATATTGCAGAGCTGGTGGAGCATGCCCATAAGTTTGGAGCCAAAGTCTATATGGTTGTAAATACCATATTGTATGAGGATGAGCTTGAGCAGGCGAGGGAGAGCATTTGGCAGGCATACGAAATAGGATGTGACGCCATAATTGTGCAGGATCTGGCACTTCTCGGGATGGATCTTCCCCCTATTGAGCTCTTTGCCTCAACACAAACAAATATCCGCACACCGCAGCAGGCCCTGTGGCTGGAATCGTTGGGATTCAGCAGGCTTATTCTGGCAAGGGAGTTGAGTGTGGAGCAGATAGCTGCAATAAAAGAGGTTACCACTGTTCCGTTGGAGTCTTTTGTCCATGGGGCGCTATGTGTAAGTTACAGCGGCCAGTGTTATCTCAGTCAGAGGATTGCGGGCAGAAGTGCCAACAGAGGGTGTTGTGCACAGGCCTGCAGATCTCTATATACCCTTACAGACTCTGCCGGGGTTGAGATAATGAAGGATTTTCCTATCCTCTCGCTTAAGGATCTTAATCTGAGCAACCATATCCCACAGATAGTAAAGGCTGGAATCACCTCATTCAAAATAGAGGGACGCCTTAAAAATGAGTCTTATATAAAGAATATTGTTCTGCTGTACCGCCGCAAAATAGATGAATTCCTGGAGAGGGACAACAATTATAAGAGGGCGTCATACGGTACATGTGTTGGGGGGTTCACCCCTAATGCGAATGTCACATTCAACAGAGACTATACAACCTTGTTCATAGATGGAAAGAGGGGAAGATGGCAAAGCCGCAACGGTGCAAAATATTTGGGTGAGTATATTGGAACGGTAAAGAGTGTGGGAAGCAACAAATATGGGCAACTCTATTTCACTTATGACCTTATCCCCGGCAAACAGGCCGTAACCAATGGAGACGGTTTGTGTTTTGTAACGGCAGCAGGGGAAATACTGGGGGCAAGGGCAAATACCTGCAACGGCAATATGGTGGCCACTACAGAGAAACTGCAGGTTAAGGGGGGAGACAAGATTTACCGCAACTACAATATTGCATTTGAGAAGGAGATGGAGAGGCTTACTCCCCAAAGGATGATCTCTGTTGCAGTAGAGGTTACAGAGAGGGATGGAGAGTTTGTTTTTAATGCAACAACTGCCGAGGGTGTTGAAGCAAGCTTGAAACTCGGACAAAGACCGGAACCTGCCCGCAATAGGGAGACGGCATTGGAGGGGATCCGCAGACAGCTGGGAAAAACCACAGAGTATTTCTCATTTGCTGTAACCGGTATAGATGTCAGGATGGCTCCGTTTTTCCCGGTATCGGTCCTTAATGGAATAAGGAGAGAGTTGGCTTCCCTTTTGGTGGAGGAGATAAAAAGGGTTACACAGAAAGCCAGGAGAGATGCGGCAGAGGCATTTTTAAAAAGGAAAAAAGAGACTGTGCCACAAAAGGTGGAAAAGCAGCTCACATACCTTGCCAACTGTTCAAATTCATTGTCCCGGGAATTATACACCTCTATGGGGGCGTGCAGCATAGCACCCGCTTATGAGCTTGAGGCTGTCCCGCAGGCAGAGCTCATGCGCACAAAATATTGCATAAAATATGAATTGGGACTATGCCCTAATTACAAAACCAGATGGGCAGCAGACAAGAGTTACAGAAACAATCTGGATAAAGTGCAATACAAGGAGCCTTTCTACCTGTTGAACGGGAAAAACAGGCTGCAGCTCAAATTTGACTGTGCAAATTGTGAGATGTTGGTAATTGGATAAAAAGATGTAAATTTACACTATGCAATTTTCTCAGGTAATAGGACAAAGGGAGATAATGGATAATCTCCGCAGTATGGTGGATTCACAGAGGATGCCCCATGCCCTCCTGTTTACTGAGAAAGCCGGTTATGGAGCCCTTGCAGTGGCGTTGGCCACATTGCAGTATATGTACTGCTGCAACAGGGAGGGAGGTGATTCCTGTGGAGTATGCGCAAACTGCAAAAAAATAAGCAAACTGGTCCATCCCGATATCCATTTCACATTCCCGATAAACATTTCCACCACAATAGGGGGAGACAAAAGGGGTGAGGTGGAGAGTTTCTATCCTGCATGGAGAGACCTTGTGGGGGAGAACCCTTACTTTGGGGAGCAGCAGCTCTACAAAGCGTTCGGGATAGAGAACAAATTGGGGACAATAAGTGTTGCTGAAGCCTCTTCAATAATGAAAAAGCTGAGTCTGAGTGCATACGAGGGGGGAGCAAAAGTGATGTTGATAATGTTCCCCGAGCGTATGAATACAGAGGCTGCCAACAAGCTCCTCAAAAGTTTGGAGGAGCCGGCAAGTGGGACATATTATTTCCTCATCTCCCACAATCCGGAGAAGATAATGGCAACTATCCTCTCAAGGTGCAGGATAGTGCAATTGCCCCCAATTGAGGCCGGAGCACTTGAGAAGCATCTGGGACAGGTGGAGGGGTTGTCTTTGGAAGATGCCCAATTTTGGGCAAAATGCTCGGCCGGAAGTTTGTCAAGGGCGCTGGAACTGATGGCAAGGGAGAAAGAGCAGAGTGCCAATTTCAGTATTTTTGTCTCAATCCTGGAAAAGGGGATAAATAAAGATCTTCCCGGGATGATTGAAATCTGGGAGCAGTTGGCATCATACGGAAAGGAGACCCAGAAACAGATCTGTATTGAGGGGGGAGAGATACTCCGCAAACTCTATATGGCAAGCATGGGGATGGAGAGTATTTCGTATGCATCCAAAAAGGAGATGCAGCTGCTGGGCAACCTGCAAAAAAAGATAAAAGATGATTTTTACCGCAAGGGGTACGGTTATTTGAACAATGCAATGGAGTGCATAGAGAGAAATGTCAACCCCAAATTTATTTTCTGCGATTTATGCAATCGCATATATTACAATATATAGCTATGGGAACAATAAAAGAGTACGATTGTCAGAGAGGGTGTGAAAAAGAGATTGACCAGAACGGTGAATTCAACTGTACATATAAAAGGAGCTGCTGCAAACTTGGCGTTTTCAACTGGCTTGAAGGCATTTCCCAGGAAGACCTCAAGGATTATTTTGAGGTGAGGTTCAAGAACACCAGAAAGATGATATACAGGAACGCGTCTGAGCAGAACCTCAAGATAGGGGACATTGTGGTGGTTGAGGCACAGAACGGGTATGATGTGGGAATAATAACCCTTGCAGGCCCTATAATGGCCAACCAGCTGAAGAGGGACAGGATAGACCCGCAAACCTATGAGTTCAGAAAAATATACCGCAAGGCACGCCCTGCAGATATACAGAAATGGCAGGAGGCAATAGCAAGGGAGCACAAGACAATGATAAGGTCCCGACAAATGGCTGCCGACCTCCAGCTCAACATGAAGATTGGGGATGTGGAGTTCCAGGGGGATGGAACAAAAGCAATCTTTTATTACATAGCTGACGAGAGGGTTGACTTCCGCCAGTTGATTAAGGATTTTGCGGAGGAGTTCCGTATAAGAATTGAGATGAAGCAGATTGGCGCAAGGCAGGAGGCCGGTCTGATTGGCGGACTCGGGGTTTGTGGACAGGCACTATGCTGTTCAAGGTACATGAACAATTTCCAGTCAATTACCACACAAGCGGCAAGATGCCAGGATTTGTCCCTCAATCCTCAGAAACTTGCGGGACAATGCGGAAAACTCAAATGCTGTATAAACTATGAGGCAGCCGTATATGTGGATGCACAGTCCAAAATACCTAAGGTAACAGAGCCGCTGCAATTTGAGGATGGAGAGGCATATCTGATGAAGACAGATATCCTTAAGGGGATGATGTGGTTCTCTTATGATCCAAAAAGTATGGCCAATATGGTTGCTATGAGTGCCAGTGAGGTTAAAGAGGTGATAATGCTCAACAGGAAGGGGATTAAAGCCCACTCCAGGATGCATGACAGTTATGCCGACAAATCTCCGGAGTTCATGAGTGCGGCAGGAGAGGAGAGCATTTCCCGTTTTGATAACGACAAAAAGAAAAAGAACAAACCTTCCCGCAAGGGGGGTGACCGCAACAGAAAACACAAAGGTCCAAGGGAGAAGAGGGGTGACAACGGCAAAAATGAGAATTAAAGGGATTTTTCTTGCAATATTTCTACTCACAATTGCAGTTGGGTGCTCAAACCCTCCTGTGTTGGACTACTCCTATGTAAACCTCAACAGAATAAAGGGGTGGAGCGGCAATACCGCAATAGAGCTCCAATTTGATATGACAGATACCACAAATGCGTGTGAGCTCTATATCACAGGGGAGATTGCAACAAAACGGACATTGGACAAGATGAGGGGGTACCCCATAAACATAATGTTGGAGGCTCCAAACGGAACGGTTTATACAGATACGGTAATTCTGCCTCTGCATGTGGCAAGGGGAGGTGAGGTGAGCCGCACCTCTCATGGAATAAGGGAGATAGAGTGGCCATACAGAAAGAATATATATAACAGGATACCGGGTAGGTGGAATATGATAATAACCCAAGGGGATACCACTACAGATTACACCAATATAGTAGGCCTGGGTGTCCATTGTAAACAGAACAATATATGAGCTCAAAGGATAAGTTAAGGAAATTCAGGGAGAACGAGACATTCAAATGTCTTTACCAGCCCCAGACAGAAGAGGTTTTGGGAAAGGATTATATGTTGAAGGGGAAATGGCACAGCCAGGTGTTCGGGAACAACAATCCAATCACCCTTGAGTTGGGATGTGGTAAAGGGGAATATACAATTGCCCTTGCAAAGATGT
Source organism: Candidatus Egerieisoma sp. (assembly GCA_045592425.1). GTDB lineage: Bacteria > Bacteroidota > Bacteroidia > Bacteroidales > UBA932 > Egerieousia. Next base: position 26,456 of record JAZNUT010000005.1, on the reverse strand, counting down.
TCCCTCAGAGGAATTTCATAGGGATAGACATCAAGGGGGCCCGTCTGTGGAAAGGGGCAAAGCAGGCTACAGAGGAGAATATGCCCAATGTGGCTTTCATCCGTACCAGAATTGAGTTCATTGAGTCTCTCTTTGCAAAGGATGAGATTGAGCAGATTTGGATAACATTTGCAGACCCTCAGCTCAGAAGGGAACGCAGAAGACTTACCGGCCCCATGTTCCTGCACAGATACAGGAATTTCATGAAGGGGGACGGCATAATAAACCTCAAGACAGACAGCCGCTTTTTACACGAATACACCCTTGCATGTGCCCGTCAGAATAATCTTGATGTTCTGGAGGCGAACACAGATATTTACGGCAGCGGTAGGGCGGATGAGATTCTCTCTATCCGAACTTTCTACGAGGCCCACTACATAAAGAAGGGGCTTCCTATAACCTATATGGCATTCCGTCTGAACAACCCGGGGGCACTTGTCTCTCCAAAATGGGATGAGGAGTACTGGTATGATCAGGAGATTGCCAGTCACGGATTTGTACCTGCAAACAAAGGGTAATTCATAAGATATGATAGTTTGTATAGCAGAGAAACCCTCTGTAGCCAGGGATATTGCACAGGTATTGGGGGCAACCACCAAAAGGGATGGGTATATTGAGGGGAACGGGTACTGTGTAACCTGGACATTCGGTCATTTGTGCACCCTTAAGGAGCCGCACGACTACACACCGCAATGGAAGGGGTGGGATATATACAAACTCCCTATGATACCACCCCGCTTTGGAATAAAGCTCATAGAGAATCCAACCTACATTAAGCAGTTCAAATGTATAGAATCTCTGGTGCAGAGGGCTCAGATGATAGTGAACTGTGGTGATGCCGGCCAGGAGGGAGAGCTTATCCAGCGTTGGGTAATGCAGAAAGCCGGAGCAAAATGCCCTGTAAAGAGGCTTTGGATCTCCTCCCTTACAGAAGAGGCCATAAAGGAGGGGTTCAATAACCTTAAAGAGGAGGCAGAGTACCAGCCACTTTATGAGGCTGGACTGGCAAGGGCAATAGGGGACTGGCTTCTGGGAATGAATGCCACCCGTCTTTATACCCTTAAATATGGAATGAACAGGCAGGTTCTCTCAATAGGGAGGGTGCAGACCCCCACATTGGCCCTTATTGTAGGACGTCAGCATGAGATTGATAATTTTGTTCCCCAACAATACTGGGAACTCAAGACAATTTATCGGGATACTGCATTTTCTGTAACAAAAGGGAAATTTACCGACAAACAGGAGGGAGAGCAGTTTCTGCAGACCATTATAGGGAAAGAGTTTGAGGTAACTGATGTAACGCATAAAAAGGGTACGGAGTACGCACCAAGGCTCTTTGATCTTACCTCGCTGCAGGTGGAGTGCAACAAGAAGTTCGGGTTCTCGGCGGAGGATACCCTGCAGACCATACAATCTTTGTACGAGAAAAAAATTACCACATACCCGAGGGTGGATACCACATACCTCAGTGATGACATTTTCCCAAAATGTGCGGGAATACTCAATGGACTCACAGAGTACCAGCACCTTCTGCAGCCGCTCAGGGGCAAGAAACTCCCAAAGAGCAAGAAAGTGTTTGATTCCTCAAAAGTGACAGACCACCATGCCATAATCCCTACCGGAGTGCAGCCGCAGAACCTTTCAGACATGGAGAGAAAGGTATTTGATCTGGTTGCCCGCAGATTTATTGCCTGTTTTTATCCCGACAGCAAAATCTCCACAACCACAGTCCTTGGAAAAGTGGAGAATGTGGAGTTCAAGGCGCAGGGGAAGCAGATTCTGGAACAGGGATGGAGGGCAGTGTTTGCCCAGGGGGGAGCAGCTCATCAGGGGAAGGAGAGCCAGGAAGGATTGGAGGGGCAGGAAGGGCAGGAGAATATGGAGAAGACCCTCCCTGCATTTGAGAAGGGGGAGAGGGGCCCCCATACACCGTCTTTGACAGAAAAATGGACGCAACCGCCAAAACCTTATACGGAGGCAACCCTTCTGAGGGCTATGGAGACAGCGGGTAAATTTGTAGAGGAAGAGGAGCTGAGGGATGCCCTTAAGGAGAACGGAATAGGACGCCCATCCACAAGGGCGGCCATAATAGCAACCCTTTTTAAAAGGGAATACATCCGTAAGGAGAAAAAGAACCTTTACCCTACAACTACGGGTATTGAACTGATTGGTCTGATAAAAGAGGAGTTGCTCAAATCGGCCCAACTTACCGGTATTTGGGAGAAAAAACTCAGACAGATAGAGCGTAAGGAGTATCCTGCTGCCCAGTTCCTGCAGGAGCTTAAAGATATGGTAACGGAGATTGTAACCACTGTCCGCAGGGATACATCAAACCGTAGGAACCATATTGGGTAACAGGTTTATTAAGTATCTCATTTTGAGATAAGAATAATTTGACTAAATTTGTACCCATTATAAATCAAGCAAAAATCTCCCCTAAAAGGGGTTTATACACAAATTCTATGAGAAACTTATTTTTTGTGCCAATTACATTGGCTGCATTCCTTTTGTCGTATAGTACAGCGAATGCACAAATTGTTGAAAGGAAGACTTTAGAGACAAAAAGAGAGGTCAAACATTTGGCTAATAGTGCTTTTAGAATAGCTTTTATTGGCGACAACGAGAAAATGTACACCCTTAAATCCACTCCGGTGTTTGAGGATGGTGGTGTCCAGAACTTTTTCTTCAATCCAACAGGTGCTTCAATTGCTGTGATATTTGAGAAAAGACCAACTGTAAACATCTACTCTTTCCATACAAGCAATACCCTTCTATATCCAATAAAGGACAAGCGTAAACACTTGCCTGCCAAACCGTATCCTACAGCTGTGTGCTATGGCGCAGATGCAAGAAACATGATAGTTGCCAATACATTGGGTGAACTTGTTGTATATGACACAAAAGATTACATGCCAAAGGCATATATTCAGGGAGAGGCTCCTGCAAAGTCAATAGCAATGAGTTCAAACAACTATTTTATTGCCAGTGCGGTTGAGGATAAAGTGGTGGTATGGAATTTCCAGACACAGAAACAGAGGGCAGAACTCCCTATGGGTGTGGAGGTGAATGAGGTAGTTTTCTCTCCAGATGCATCAATGCTTGCAGTTCTCACAGCAAATGGGAAAATTACCATTTTTGACACAAAAACATGGAAGGAGAGCAAATCATTTGAGGGTTTGGGCGAGAATATCTCATCCATATCTTTCCATCCCGACGGAAAATACTTCTCATTTGTTGACAACAATAGCAGAATTGTTGTAGTAAACCATATCACAGAGAAGGTTGCCCTTAAATTTGGAGAAGTTGCAGACAACTCAATTAAAAGTGCTGTTTTCTTTAGGAACAACAGTAATAATGACCTGTTTGTCCTTTCCAACACTGCAAACAAGATTATCTTCTGGAATGCAAATGAGTTGGTGCCGTTCTACTCAAAGAATCTCAACAGCAGGGTTGATGCAATGATGACAGACTGGATTAAACAGCTTGATGGTGAGAGCGATGCTGAGTATGCAGAGCGTGTGAATGAGGAGACAAGACTATATCAGCAGCAACTTTTTGCACAGGAGATTGCAACCGAGATGGCAGGTGACAGAATATCTGTATCCAATCCGTTTATTGGTGAGTTTGATGCAGAAGCGGGTATGCTGAACATCGGATTTGACAATATGCAGGGTATCCAGCTCGCATTGAGCGAGGAGGAGGCTCAGCAGTTGAAGACATCTTCGGGACTTAAATTTGAGAATGCGGTCTATATCCTTAACGACAGCGATGAGTTTGAGTTGGCGTATGTTGAGGTTAGAAATGAGATTACTGACAAAGTATATATCTATGACAATATAGGAAGATTGAACCTCCAGAAACTCGAGGATGATTTTGACTATGTACCGCTTGAGATTATGCAACAGGCCTCTTTGGAGGAGGTTAAGCTGGAAGCCATTAAGGAGCAGGTAGTGGAGGAGAACAAGGAGGAGTCCCTTATCTCTGACCATACAAAGATAAATGTAAAAACCACTGTAGTTCCGGATGTTAATGCAGACGGCCAGAAGATTCTCAACTACAAGATCGGCTATCAGTATGAGGTGATTAACAAAGAGTATTCTGCAAAAGATGACTTCCCTGCCGGACAATTCATCACTGAAAAATCAAATGCAGCAATGTCATTGATGAAAATCATTGAGCAGGCATTTGAGGGTGATTTTGCAAAATATCTCAGCAGTGGCAAAGAGGTTAGGATAGCTATTACCGGTTCTGCAGATGCAAGCCGTATCCTTAATACAAAATCATATGATGAGCGTTACGGCAGATTTGTTGATGAGCCTTACTACAAAGATGGCAACTTGGACAACATTACCATAACCAAAGAGAGTGGTATCAGTACAAATGAGCAGTTGGCGTTGATGCGTGCTGCCGGTGTACACCATTACATAGTGAACAATATCTCTACCCTTAAGGACACCAAGAACTCGTATGAGTACCGTGTTGAGGTGGCAAAAGAGAAGGGTAGTGAGTTCCGCAGAATTAATGTAGAGTTTGTAATTGTAGATGCATTCCCACAAAGATAGAAAGATGAAGAGATTTACAGTAATATGTCTGTTGTTATTCTCCCTGTTCTCTACAGGACTTTGGGCTCAGAGTACTGCTGAGATAGAACTAAGGAAGGGACAGGATGCATATGTAAGATATGAGAGTGAGCGTGACAACAGCGGCAGTCCGGATGCGATATATCACTACTTGTATGAAAGTTACAAGCACTTTGTAAAAGTGCTTGAACTTCCGGACAACGGGGAGTATGCTGAGCGTGCAAAAAACAGATTGAGGAACATGTATCCCGTTCTGTTTAATGCCACACAGTATTTCAATTCACAAATGAATCCTGCAAAGACTCTTAATTTTGCCAGTGCATATATAGATGTTCCTCAAATGCAGGCCTTCCGCAGTGAGTTGCTTCCGCAGGATGCACAGTATCCTACAATAGTATTTCTTGCGGCCTCAAGGGCCCAATATCTCAAGCAGTACCAGTTGGCTGAGAAGTATTTTAAAATGTATCTCAATCTTCCCGAGAGTGAAAAAGAGGCTGGAAAGGACAAGTCTGCCCACCTCTCATTGAGTGCGTTGTACAATGCGATGAGAAACTTCAGTTCACAGGAAGAGATTCTTTTGAAAGCCAGTGCAAAATATCCAAAAGATGTCAATATCCTTAAGAATTTGGTGAATGTTTATGTTGCTACAAAAAATGATGAAAAACTGCTGAATACATACGATCAGATTCTGGCAGTTAACCCTAATGATGACCAAATACTTATCAGAAAGGCGGATCTTTTGAGAAAGCAGGATAAATTTGAGGAGGCCCTTCCAATTTTAAAGAGGCTTCACACATTGTATCCCAATGAACTTAAGATCTTAAGAAGTCTTGCTATAACAAATTACAGTTGTGGACATGCTGTCGCTGAACAGGAGAATAATGTTATTGACCAGCAGGAGATAGCCCTTATAAGACAAAAGGCAACTCCTTATTTTTCTGAGGCCCAATTCCAGTTGCAACAGTTCCTTGTTCAAAAACCTACAGATGAGCGATGTATGATAGGCCTTGCAAATACATATAAATTTCTTGGTATGACAGCTGAGTCTGAGGTGCTTTTCAGTATGATTCAGGCGGGAGAAAATTATGCGGCGTTTGACGGAAGGCTTGTAGCGTACAATGAGGCAATGATGAGAGCCTCCCAGTCCAATAATGGGGCACAGGATATACCAATCCCTATAAATCCTCCTATGCTGACATTCTCCAATGTTGATCTTATAACTGCCAACAATGACAAGATCATTAATGCGGGTGAATCTATAAAAATCAAGTTTACCTTAAACAACAGCGGTTTGGGAGATGCTTACAATATCAGGTTGCGTATCTCTGAACAGAATGGTTATGACCAGTATTTTGATGGTACAAAGGAGATTGATGGAGGCAATCTGGAGCCAAATTCAAGCAAGGAGTTTGAGTTCTCATATATTATAGAGAAAGATATGCCTACCTCAAAAGCGATAATCAATATAAATGCATTTGAGGCTAACAAGTACCACGCGCAAGCATACGAAATAGTTGCGGATGCTCTTGAGTATGCAATGCCTAAGTTAAAGATTACAGATTATAGATTTACTGCGGCGGACGGAACATCAATTACTGTAAACAAAAATGGAACACTTACTGTGGCCCTTCAGAATTTTGGTACTAAGACAGCAAGGAACCTAAAGGTGAAATTTGAGAAGCCTGAGAGTGTTTATAACATAACAAGGCCTGACATATCTATAGATTCATTGGCTCCGGGTGAGCACAGAATAATTGATTATACTTTTAGTGTAACTAATGAATTCTTTGGAGACTCTTTAGCTGTGATGCTTTCTGTAAATGAGTCAACCAACAGTTCCAATATACATGATGCCTTTAAGGTGAAAATGGGAGAATACCTTGTGAGTGCAACATCATTGGATTTGAGCGGAACCATTGCCCAGAAGAAGGTGACAAACATCCAGGAGGCAACACTTAGGTTGCAGAGCGAGCTGCTTGAAGATATCCCTGTAGGAGCTTCCAATCCAAACAGATATGCACTTATTATAGGAAATGAGGACTATAAGAGCCATGTGCGTACCGAGTCTGAAATTAATGTCCCTTATGCCATAAAGGATGCCGTTGTATTTCAAGAGTATTGTTTAAAATCGTTCGGAATTCCAGAATATCAGATATCTATTGTTGATAATGCGACACACGCAATAATGGGTCAGGAGATTGACAGACTGTTGAAGATCGCACAATCAAACCCTCAGGCTGAGATATTCTTCTATTATTCCGGTCACGGATGTCCGGACAAGCAAGGAAACGAGTCATTCCTTTTACCAGTAGATGTAAAGGGAGAGAGTGCAGGAAAATACGGAATATCTCTTTCTAAACTTTATGATGAATTTGCAAAATCTGATGCCAAAATCTTTGTATTCCTGGATGCTTGTTTCAGTGGAGGACACAAGAGTGAGGAGCCTCTTTTGGCCCAAAAAGGAGTTAAGCTGGATGCAGATTTAGGGATGCCGGATAATCATACAATAAGCTTTGCCAGCAGTAGGGGTACGCAGACTTCCAATGTCTATCATGCCAAACAGCAGGGGTATTTCACATACTTCCTTTTAAAGACCCTTCAGGAGGCCAAAGGAGACATTACTATGGGAGAATGGTTTGATAGGACTGCTGATGCTGTAAAAAAGGAGATTGCAAAAGAGAACAAGGAGCAGGAGCCAATGTACGATTACAATCCGGTATGGAGCGAGTGGAAAAATATGAAACTTGTTAGCCCGGTACAATAAGGTGCAAAAAAAGAGTGTGATTTCACACTCTTTTTTGTTGTTTAATATTCCATACTTGGATCTCTGTTTCCCTTTATCGATATAACCTTTCTTTCAAGAGTCATTTTATCGTCTTCTACACGGTGTTTGTTATACCATTTAGTAAAATCTTCCTCGGAAAGTTCCATTGCCCCTTCCCTCCCGTTTGCAACAGTATTGGGCTTATAGAATTCGTTAGGAGAGAAAACGATAATCATATCGTAATAATCAGTATGATTGTTTTTAACAGTAATTGTAAACGGAACAACAGTTCTGTCACGTGCGTCCTTTTTATTAAAAAACACATAATCGGTGTCGGCCTCCACTTTATGAATACTTTGGAGAGATCTTTTGTAAGGGAGCAGGCAATATACGGTTCCTTTTGCCCTATTTTCCAAAAATACAGATAAATATCCAGAAACAGGGGTTCTAAAGCTCAAGTATATATGGTCCCCACTATTAAATTCGGTGCATTCCGGTGCGTTTGTGGCGTCGGGATGTTTCATTATTTTATACTGCAGGTCAATCAGGTGTCTCTTTATCTCTCTTGCACGTCCTTCAATGGTGACATGAATAAAGAAGTCATCATTTATGAGCTCCTTCGTTATCTCTTGGCCAATTGTCTCAATCCATTCACCTTCCGATATCTGGCTTGAGGCGAATGACATTCTTGAATTGGATTTGCCGTTTACATCTTCCATTACAGTGGAGGTGCTTTGGCTTATTTTTGTATTAAAAGCTTTTCGCAGTGCATCCTCTTTGGCATGTTGGATTGCATTCTGTTTGGCTTTTTCAATGGAGATATCTTCAGGTATCTGGTAACTGAAGTGCCCTTTTACCTTGATGATTTTCTGTGCAGGTGCCAATTGTGCGGCCAATACAAAAACCAGCAATAGCAGGAATTTCAAACTTTTCATACTTATAATTATTTCTTATTTCTCAGCGCCATAGGAGTCCCTTTCTTGAAACTCCTTATTATAAGGTAAATGCCAAGCAGTACAAACGGGATACTCAGCAGCTGTCCCATATTGAGGGCCATTCCCTCTTCAAATCCAACCTGGTTCTCCTTTACAAACTCAATAAAGAATCTTGAGAGGAAAATACCTATAAAGAAGATCCCCAACAGAAGCCCCTCCCTAATCTTTGGAAGGGCGAATTTGTATATTGAGAACAGTACAATTCCGGTAGTAAGATAGCATAACGCCTCATACAGCTGGGTAGGGTGCTTTGGCACAGTCTCGCCGTTAAGGGCAAAAATGAATCCCCAAGGGAGAGAGGTTTCGTGGCCATAAATCTCTGAGTTCATGAGGTTTCCCAAGCGGATAAACATTGCCGCAAAGGCAGTTGCAATTGCCAGACGGTCCAAAAGCCAGATATAGCCAAAATCGTATTTGCGGCCATATTTCTTTACAAACCACCACATCCCTATCATAATTGCAATGGTTCCTCCGTGGCTGGCAAGTCCCCCTTCCCACACCTTAAGAATCTCTACAGGGCGGGCAAGATAGTACTCCGGCTGGTAGAAAAGGCAGTGTCCAAGACGGGCACCAACAATTGTGCATAACATCAGGGTCCACAAAAGGGTGTCCAACAACTCCACAGGCTTGTTCTCCCTGCGGAAGAAATATTTGAACATATAAAAGCCCAAATAGAACCCCACAATAAAGAGCAGTCCGTAATATCTCAACTGAAACCCTCCAATCTCAAGGAGGATTGGATTAACATCCCAATTTACAAATAGCATCATTTTTATTCCCGACAATTAAATCCCTTATCTTACCAATCTTGAGAAGACACTCAATGGTATGGATTTCCCAAAATTATCCTTAAGCAGAAGCTCTCCGCAGGAAAGTTCTCCTTTCCCCTTATCTGAAAGCATTCCAAAGGCACTCCTTACAGCAGTATCGCCAAGCATTGCAGAGTAGCCGTTTGAGTAGAGGTTGAGAACCATAAAGGCATCCTCGGGAGCAAGAATCTTGGAAACCTCCTGCAAGAACTCATACAGAAGCTCATCCAGTTTCCATTTCTCTCCGTCCGGGCCATGACCGTATGCCGGAGGGTCCATTATAAGGCCGTTGTATTTGTTTCCCCTCTTTGCTTCCCTTTTTACAAACTTTAGGGCATCCTCAACCACCCAGCGGATATTGTCAAGGTTGCTGCTCTCCATATTTCCCTTTGCCCAGGTGACAACCTGCCTTACAGAATCAAGGTGGGTTGTATCGGCTCCGGCACATTTTGCTGCAAGTGACGCTGCTCCAGTATAGGCAAACAGGTTGAGAACTTTTGGTTTGCGTACCATCCCGGTTGCAGGGTCAATCCCTTTGGCCTGGAATTTCTCCACAAGTCTCTTTGATTGTGCATATATGAACTCCCAGTTTGGGCTCTGCTCCGGGAAAACACCCACATGCTTGAAAGAGGTGAGTCCGAGGCGGAGCTTGAAGAAACTGTCGGGAAGATTATACCTTATGTACCACTGCTCAGGCATTTTCTTCAACATTTTCCATGTACCGGTATCCTCCTTGCCGCTTTTGCCAAAGCCTGCACCCGCTACAAATCTTGTATGGGCAAGCTTCTCCCACTCTTTTGCAGGGAGTGATGGGGTCCACAATGCCTTGGGCTCAGGACGGGCCAGAATAAAGGAACCGAAACGCTCCAGTTTCTCAAAATTTCCGGAGTCTATAAGCTCGTAATCTTTCCAATTTTGGGGTGATTCTAAAATCATAGTACAACTTATTGCTTTTCTATAGGTTAGAAAGCCCAAAGATACAGCTAATATTTGAATTTTTTCTTATTTTTGCCCCGCAAAAGACAGATGACAATAACATTAAATAATACAAGAAATGCAACAGAGTATTGAAACTTACAATTTCTCAGGCAAAAAGGCTATTGCCAGAGTTGATTTCAACGTTCCACTAAACGCTGAGTTCAAAATTACAGATGACACCAGAATCCGTGCTGCTGTTCCTACCATCAAGAAAGTACTTGCAGGTGGCGGTGCACTTATCCTTATGTCCCATCTTGGCAGACCAAAAGGGGTTACTGAGAAATTCTCTCTAAAACATATCATTTACAGAATTGAGGAGCTTATCGGCACCAAAGTACAGTTCTGCGATGACTGTATGAAAGCACAGGAGGCTGCTGCAGCTCTTAAACCTGGTGAGGTTCTTCTTCTTGAGAACTTGCGTTTCTATGCAGAGGAGGAGGGTAAACCACGCGGTCTTGCTGAGGATGCTACAGAGGAGCAGAAGAAAGAGGCTAAAGCTCAGGTTAAAGAGAGCCAGAAAGAGTTTGTCAAGACTTTGGCTTCGTACGCAGACTGCTATATCAATGACGCATTTGGTACAGCTCACCGTGCACACGCTTCTACTGCACTTATTGCAAAATACTTCCCTAATGACAAGATGTTCGGTTACATCATGGAGGGAGAGATTAAAGCTATTGACAAAGTTCTTCACAATGGCGAGCACCCTGTAACTGCTATTGTTGGTGGTGCAAAAGTTTCTTCTAAAATAGGTATCATTGAGCATCTTTTTGATGTATGCGACAATATGATTATTGGCGGCGGTATGGTTTATACCTTTGTTAAAGCTCAGGGCGGTAAGATTGGACGTTCACTTTGCGAGGATGACCAGATGGAGCTTGCACTTAACATTATGAAAAAAGCTGAGGAGAAAGGTGTAAAACTTTACTTCTCTAAAGAGGTTGTTATTGCAGATGATTTCTCAAACGATGCAAACACTCAGATAGTAAACAACTTTGAGATTCCAGACGGCTGGGAGGGTATGGATGCTGCTCCTGCAACCCTTGCAGTTTGGGAGGAGGTTCTTATGAACTCAAAGACAATCCTTTGGAATGGTCCTGTAGGTGTATTTGAGATGCCTGCTTTTGCAAAAGGTACCAACTACATTGCAGAGATTCTTGCAAAAGTAACTGAGGAGAAAGGTGCATTTACCCTTGTAGGTGGCGGTGATTCAGTTGCTGCTGTTACCCAGATGGGCTACGCAAACAAAGTAAGCTACGTTTCTACCGGTGGTGGTGCAATGTTGGAGTACTTGGAGGGTATTGAGCTTCCTGGTATCAAAGCTATCAGAGAGTAATATTGTTACTACATACAACATAAAAAGAGGTTGCAACCATTTGCAACCTCTTTTTTGTGTGTTATTATCTGCTGTAAGGGCTTACTTTTACCAGTACAACTCCTTTTGGCAGTTTGTCACCCACATTTGCCTCTACACTATCTATTGTTGCGTCAAATGGGGCGGAGATTATGTTCTTCATCTTCATGGCCTCATATATCATGAGTTTTTCCCCCTTCTTTACCCTCTGTCCGGCTTTTACAAATATCTCTGTAACGGAACCGGGGATGATGGATTTTACCTCGTTGGGGTTTGGGGCCTGCCAGGTTTTCCTCTCCACAAACTTTTTTGTGTAGAGGGTCTTGTATTTGCGGCCGCACTCATGGACCTGAATCTTGTCTGTAAACAGGTTGGGGTCATTGGACATAAGTACCGCATCCCCAAGATCTGCACTTATTTGTTGTATGTGTGTCTCTTCCATATACATATCTATATCCTCCTCTGTTAAAATGGTGGAATGCCATGTTTCTTGGCTGGTCTCTTGAGGGTTTTGTTGCCAGAGATTTCCAATGCGTGTACAATGAACTTCCTGGTGTCCTGTGGGGTGATTACAGAGTCTATGTAGCCTTTTGCTGCGGCAACATATGGGTTGGCAAATTTGTCCTTGTACTCCTGAACCTTAATCTTACGCATCTCGTCGGGATTCTCGGCCTCCATAATTTCTTTGCGGAAGATGATATTTGCTGCTCCCTCAGGTCCCATTACTGCAATCTCTGCGGTTGGCCATGCAAATACAAAGTCTGCCCTAAGGTGGCGGGAGTTCATGGCTATGTAGCCTCCTCCGTATGCCTTGCGCAGGATGATGGTGATTTTTGGAACAGATGCCTCGGAGTAGGCATACAGCAGTTTGGCTCCATGGCGGATTACTCCCGCATGCTCCTGATCCACTCCTGGAAGGTAGCCTGGCATATCCTCAAGGGTTACAATTGGAATCTCAAAGGCGTCGCAGTATCTTATAAAGCGGGCTGCCTTGTCTGAGGAGTCGCAGTCAAGCACTCCTGCAAGGTATAGCGGCTGGTTGGCAACAAATCCAACTGTGCGTCCCTCCATACGGCCGTAGCCTATCACAATGTTCTGTGCCCACATCTGCTGAATCTCAATGAACTCAGAATCGTCTGTGAGTGAACGGATAACATCCCTTACATCGTATGGGGTGGTGGGATCTACAGGGACAATCTTGTCTATCTTGTATTTTCTGAGAGGTTGTGAAGCTTTGATTGGAGCCGGTTTCTCTGTATTGTGGGCAGGGAGGTAACTTAGAAGTTTCTTTATCTGCTCAAAACACTCCTCCTCGCTTTGGGCAAAGAAGTGGGCGTTACCGGTGGTCTCACAGTGTACCCTTGCTCCACCAAGTGACTCCATATCTATCTCCTCTCCAAGTACGGATTTTATAACCTCAGGACCTGTGATGAACATTTTTGAGATTTTGTCAACCACAAATACATAATCTGTGAGGGCAGGTGAATATACGGCACCACCGGCACATGGGCCAAGGATTACAGAAATCTGTGGAATCACGCCACTGGCAAGGGTGTTGCGGAAGAAAATCTCCCCATATCCTGCCAATGAGTTCACTCCCTCCTGAATGCGGGCTCCGCCGGAATCATTTATTCCAATAAGAGGAATCCTCATCCTTAGGGCGTAATCCATTATTTTGGTGATTTTTCTTGCGTGCATAGAGCCAAGCGAGCCTCCGGCAACTGTAAAGTCTTGTGCATATATGGCAACCGGTTTGCCGTTTATGGTACCTGTGCCAATGACTACACCATCACCTGCAAGACTCTTGTTCTCCATTCCAAATTCTCTTGCGTCATGTTCTATGAAAAGATCATACTCATAGAACGAGCCTTCATCCAGGAGTTTGCCTATTCTTTCTCTGGCAGGGAGCTTACCCATGGCTATCTGTTTTGCTATAGCCTTATCTCCGCCACCCATTACTGCCTTGGCAGTTCTCTCCTGTAGTTCAGAAATTTTTTTGTTTAATAAACTCATATTTTCGTAGGTTTAGTTTCCGCAAAAATAATGGAAAATTTTTTATATCAAATTTTTCTAAAAATACATTATATTTGTAAGCTATGTTTTAGATTAATAATTACACTTAAAATATATAATTATGTCACTATCATTCACTGACAGACACATTGGACCAAGAGACGCTCAAATTGATGAGATGCTTAAAGTCCTTAATGTCCAATCTTTGGACGAACTTACAAAACAGACAGTTCCTTCAGATATCCTTTTGGATAAAGAACTTAATCTTACACCAGCAGTAAGTGAGAACCAGTATTTGGCTAATCTTAAGAAGATGGTTTCAAAAAACCAGCCGTTCAGAAGCCTTATTGGTATGGGTAGCTACGGTACAGGCGTGTTGCCAGTAATTACCAGAAACATTTTTGAGAATCCATGCTGGTACACCTCATACACTCCATACCAGGCAGAGATCAGCCAGGGCCGTTTGGAGGCACTTCTTATTTTCCAGACAATGATCAGCAGCCTTACAGGTTTCCCACTTTCAAACTGCTCTATGTTGGATGATGCACAGGCAGCAGGTGAGGCAATGAGAATGATGTTTGAGGTAAGAAGCCGTGATGCTGTAAAAGCAGGTAAAAATGTTGTGTTTGTAGATGAGAATATATTCCCTCAGGTACTTTCTGTACTTGAGACACGTGCAGCAGGTCTTGGTATTGAGATTCAGCTTGGAGACTACAAAACAGCAGAACTTAGCGAGAAATGCTACGGAGCAATGGTACAGTACCCTGCAGCAAACGGTGAGGTTAGAGACTATGCCGCTTTCTGTGAGAAAGTACACGCGGCCGGCGGTCTTGTAACAGCATATTGTGACTTGTTGGCTCTTGCCACTCTTAAGGAGCCTGCAGCCTGGGGTGCTGACTGTGCAGTTGGTTCAGCACAGAGATTCGGTTTGCCTATGGGCTTTGGTGGTCCTACAGCAGGTTTCATGGCCACCAAAGATGCTTACAAGAGACAGATTCCTGGCCGTATCATAGGTATATCTGTAGATCGTTTGGGCAACAAGGCGGTAAGACTTGCCCTTCAGACCCGTGAGCAGCATATCAAGAGAGAGAAAGCAACCTCAAACGTATGTACAGCAACAGCCCTTATGGCAACCATGAGCGGTATGTATGCAGTATATCACGGACAGGCAGGTGTAAAATCAATAGCAGAGAAAGTATCCCACTATGCACATGCAGTTGCCGGTCTTTTGAAAGAGAAAGGATATACCCTTGCAACAGAGCACTTCTTTGATACAATTGAGGTTAAAGGTGTAAATGCAGCAGATATTAAAGAGAGAGCAGAATTGGATGGCATCAACTTCTTCTATCCTGCTCCCGACAGTGTAAGAATCAGTTTTGATGAGCTTACAAACTGCATGGAGGCCATGAAAGTTGCAAATATCTTTGATGCACAGCCTTCCGGCTGTCCGGGTGCTCCTGCAGAGGATCCGTTCATGAAGAGGGAGAGCAGTTTCCTTGAGCATGAGGTGTTCAATACATACCACTCGGAGACTGCAATGATGAGATTCATCAAGAAACTTGAGAGAAAAGATATCTCCCTTACCCACTCAATGATTCCTCTTGGCTCATGTACAATGAAACTCAACGCAGCAGTAGAGATGCTTCCTCTAAGCTGGGGCGAGCTTTGCAATGTTCACCCATTGCAGCCAAAGAACCAGGTTGAGGGTTATATGGAGCTTATCAAGGAGCTTGAGAACGATTTGGCGGTAGTTACAGGTTTTGACGCTTGTTCACTTCAGCCAAACTCAGGTGCTGCCGGTGAGTATGCAGGTCTTAAGACCATTAAAGCTTATCACCAGGCCAACGGTGGTGCACACAGAAACATAATCATTATCCCTACCTCTGCACACGGTACCAACCCTGCATCTGCAGCTATGGCAGGTTTCAGTATTGTACTTGTAGGTTGCGATGAGAACGGTAACATCAATGTTGATGAGCTAAGGGAGAAAGCTGTGGCAAATGCAGAGAACCTTGCAGGTCTTATGATCACTTACCCTTCTACCCACGGTGTGTTTGAGGTTAAGATTAAGGAGATATGCAACATAATCCATCAGAACGGTGGTTTGGTATATATGGACGGAGCAAACATGAATGCACAGGTTGGCCTTACAAATCCTGGCCATATTGGTGCGGATGTTTGTCACTTGAACCTTCACAAGTCATTTGCAATGCCTCATGGTGGTGGTGGTCCTGGTGTTGGCCCTATCTGCTGTACCAAAGCATTGGCTCCATACTTGCCAGGTCATCCGCTTGATCCGGAGTGTGGCGGTAAAGGTCAGGGTGCAGTTTCTGCAGCAGCATATGGTAACCCTCTATTGTTGCCTATCACCCACGCTTATATCAAACTTTTGGGTGCAGCAGGTCTTAAGAAAGTTACCCAGGTTGCTATCCTTAATGCAAACTACATGGCAGCACAGTTTGAGCCTGAGTTCAAGACCCTTTACTCAGGAGCAACAGGCCGTGTGGCTCATGAGTGCATCATTGACTGCCAGCACTTCAAATCTGAGTACGGTGTAGATGCAACTGATATTGCAAAACGTCTTATGGACTACGGTTTCCATGCCCCTACACTTTCATTCCCTGTACACGAGACCTTGATGGTTGAGCCTACAGAGTCTGAGCCTAAAGAGGAGATGGACCGCTTCATTGAGGCAATGAAACAGATTAAGATTGAGTGTGAGAAGATTAAAGCAGGTGAGTATGATCCTAAGGACAACCCTGTTGTAATGTCTCCACACACTGCGGATGAGGTTTGTGCAGACGAGTGGAACCACCCATACAGCAGAACCGTAGCCGCTTATCCTCTTGAGTGGTTGAGAGAGAACAAATTCTGGCCTGCTGTTGCCCGTGTAGATAACGGTTTTGGTGACAGAAATCTTGTTTGCAACTGCCAGTAAGTAAGTTACGTTGTCTTTTTTTATAACTCATTGTTGTACAATGAGTTAAAAAATAAAAGTTGGAAACTTTCAAGTTTCCAACTTTTTTATTTTATTGATAATGAGTTTTTTATAAAAAAAGACAACGTAACTTTAATAGAGCTCTAAAAACTCATATTCCCCTCCCCATAGCTGGAGGTAACGCATGAAGTCTTCATTTTTTACAACAAGGCTTGCAGTGTTGTCGTTAGGGTGGAAACTCAGCAGTGGCGCACCCTGCAAATTTTTGTCTATGAAAAGTTTTACCTCCTTGTTGGTGTCATTTATAAGGCCAAAAGGGGATACAGAGCCGGGGCGCAAACCAAGGTATTTATCCATTCTCTGTTCGGATGCAAAGCTCAGTTTGCCCTGTTTGAGCATTTTCTCTATATCGTGTATGGCCATCTGCTGATGGCACTCAAATACTACAAGGTAGTGTTTGTTCCCTTTGTGATTCCTGAAGAAAAGGTTCTTGCAGTGGGTGGCATCAATATCTTTCCAATACTCCAATGCCATCTCAATGGTTGGGAGTGGCGGGTGCTCATACATTGTGTATGGGATACCCCATTCATTAAGGGTGTCAAGCACCTTTTGTCGGCGAGCCAATTGCTCCTGTTGTATCTGTTCTTCCATAAATTCTTTATAACCCCTTGTGGGGGATATGTTTATTTAAAATTTAAGTTTCTTTATAAGGAAATCTGCATAGCGCAAGAACCCAAGGTCTGTCATGTGTCCTCCATCCACTGTCCCCTCATGATCCGGGCCAATAGGGGATTTCTTCATGTTGCCGTTGGCATATGCGTCAAGATAGCGTACATTATACCCCTCTTTGCGGAATTTTTTTGCCCACTCTTCCCATAGGGCATTCTCCTCCTGGGTGTCTTTATGGAACTGCTCGTCGAGATACTGGTACGGATAACAGTAGTTGGAGAGCAGAATGATTGGAACATCCGGATTAGCCTGGGCAATAGCTCTGATAAAATGTTCCGTACTGTCCCTTACCATATCTATAGTACAGTTTGAGAGGCAGTCAATCACATACATGGAGGCAGGTATCTGTGCAATTTTGTCACCCAGGCACTTGTCCATACGGCCGTTGCCGCTAAAGCCAAGGTTGATTGTCTCCCTGTGCAGTTTTCTCTCAATAATTGCAGGGAATGCCATTCCAGGGCGGGTTGCGCAACCTCCTTGGGTAACGCTGGTGCCGTAAAATACAATCGGCAACCTGCTTTTGGAAGGTACAAGGTCTGCAACATGAGGCTTTTCAATGACAGCATTGGAATCAATACCAATGGAAAGATTTATAATACCGTCATAAAGAGGAAGATACATCAGATACTCACGCATCTGGCCGTTCATCCTCCGTATAAAGACATTTTTTGGGTGTTTGCCGTATGGTTGTCCTGCACCCACAAAAAGCCACTCGCCATCATCAAGGGTATAAAGGTCCAGCCCTTTAACGCCGGTAGGGGTCATGTGTGCCATCCCAAAATTGTTGAGGGGTTGCCACTCGGCTCCAATACATTTGGAATTGGTGCGGAATCTTATTGCCAGACCTGCAGAATTCTGTCCCAAATCCCACAGCCCTTTCCTTGCAACATTCTGCAAATCTGCCGGAAGGCGGGTAAAATAACCGTCGCTAATGGTGTCATTTACCCTGACACAATCCTCAAAAGGCTTTCCTATAACAGGCAGACCAAGCTCCCTTACATCATAATACTTGAGTTCACTTGCCTTTTGGGCAAACGCATTGGCAGAGAGCAGCAGTGCTGCAGCTAAAACAAATCCAAAAAAACGTTTCATAATTATGCAATTTTTAAATTTTTCTTCCCCGACAGCTTATCTCTTTACCCAGTGTATCTGCACCCCTTTCCGCTCCATCCCTCTGAACCAGGTCATTTGCCTTTTGGCAAACTGATGGATGGCAGTGCGGAGCCCGCTTACCATTTCATCGTATGAGAGTTCACCTATAATATATTGTGTAAGGAATTTGTACTCCAGCCCATAATAGATCAGGTTCTCCGGAGGAATGCCGTTGGAGAGCAGTCTCTCCACCTCCTGTACCATCCCCTCCTGCAAACGGGCCTCCAGACGGGCGTCAATTCTGGCATTGCGGGTATCCCTGTCCACATCTACTCCAATAAAAAGGACATTTTTTGGCAGTGGGAGGGGGGCCCTCTGCTCCCCCTGGGCCATCTCTATCTCAATGGCCCGGATTACCCTTTTCTTTGTATCCCAGTCTGTGCTGTTGTGGGGCTTTTCCCCTTTGGCTGCCTTAAGCTCCCTGAGCATCTGCACCAGCTCATCCATGGGCTTTGGCTCAAGGCGGGAGCGGAGCTCTTCGTCGGGAAGAACCTCATAAAGTTCATACCCCCTTGTGGCTGCCTCTATGTAGAGGCCGGATCCTCCGCAGATGATTGGGAAATGTCCTCTCTGGAGAATCTGCATGTAGGCTTTTGAGAAATCCCTCTGGTACTCAAAGATGTTGTACTTTGTGCCTGCATCCACTATATCTATCAGATGTACAGGTATTTGTCCGTACTCATCAAGGTCTTTGCCGGTACCTATATCCATCCCCCTATATACCTGTCTGCTGTCTGCAGACAATATCTCCGCACTCTTCCACCCGCCGGACAAGGCACGTGCCAGCTCTACAGCAAACCGGGTTTTTCCGCTTGCTGTAGGACCAAGGATACACGCCGCATCCCACCCCCCTTCTCTTATTGAACCTATAATCTTCTCCATATGTTTACAATCACACAAAGTTAGTTTTTTTTACTACATTTGTGCTGTTATGCCTAAAGCAAAAAGTAAAATAGAGATTAAAAACCGCAGGGCCGGTTTTGAGTATGAGTTTATAGACAACTATACAGCAGGTATAGTGCTTACCGGAACGGAGATAAAGTCCATAAGGGCAGGCAAAGCCTCGCTTGTGGATAGTTATTGCTATTTTGTAAGGGGCGAACTCTATGTAAAAAACATGCATGTCGCAGAGTACTGGTGGGGAACATACAATGCCCATGACCCACGTAGGGACCGCAAGCTGCTCCTTAACCGCAAAGAACTCCGCAAACTTGAGCGTGCAACCAAAGAGAAGGGGCTTACCATTGTGGCAACCCGCCTCTTCATAGCAGAGAACGGATACGCCAAACTCAATATCTCCCTTGCTAAAGGAAAAAGGGAGTACGACAAACGGAACACCATAAAAGAGAAAGATATGCGTCGCGATATGGAGCGGGGGTACTGAGCCATTTGATTTGTAAAGGGAGCTTTATGGAGGATTTGTGGTGCAAAAACAGACAAGATTTGGGTAAAAAGGGAGAAGAGGCGGCATTGGAATACCTTTTGCAACGTGGAATGGTGTTGTTGGGACGCAACTGGAGGAGCGGGCACAAGGAGCTTGACCTTATAATGGATGATGGGGAGCGTATAAGATTTGTGGAGGTAAGGGCTAAAAATTATCCGCAGCAGGTTGAGCCATACGAAACAATAACCCAACCCAAAAGGAGGCTGGTAATGGCTGCGGCAAAGAGCTTTCTGGCGGCGGCAAACAGTGGCAGAGTAAAGGGTGTGAAGGGGATTCCGCAGGGGAGAGAGGTTGTCTTTGATGTCGTCTCAATAGTTTTCAACGGAGAATTGGCAAATATAAAGTATATAAAGGAGGCGTTTGGACCTCAATGGTAAATATAACAGCGGTAAAAGATCATGGGAAGAGAGAATAACTATTGCATTATTATGGCCGGTGGCGTGGGAAGCCGTTTCTGGCCGGTAAGCAGAAACAGCAAACCAAAACAGTTTCTGGATTTTTTTGGAACAGGTATCTCATTTTTGCAGCAGACATACAACAGGTTTGTAAAGATTGTACCCCCAGAAAACATACTTGTAGTTACCAGTGAGCAATATAAGGAGCTGGTTCAGGAGCAGCTTCCGCAGATGTTGCCTGAGAATATCCTTTTGGAGCCGCACAGAAGGAATACAGCCCCATGCATTGCCTATGCAACCTACAAATTGCAGAAAAAGAACCCTGCAGCAACAGTGGTGGTAGCCCCTTCTGATCACCTTATCCTAAACGAGGATGTTTTCCTTGGAACAATCAGCAGTGCATTGGAATATGCCCAGGAGCATGATGAACTGTTTACCCTTGGAATAAAACCCACCCGTCCGGAGACAGGATACGGATACATTCAGGTAAACAAGGAGAGGGCAAAAGAGATTGGAGGAGCAAATGTCTATAGTGTAAAGACCTTTACAGAGAAGCCTGATGCCGCTCTTGCCCAAGTATTTATGAAGAGCGGAGAATTCCTTTGGAACTCCGGCATCTTTGTATGGAATGTAAAAGCCATCTCACAGGAGCTTGAGGCTTATCTTCCCGACATAGCCAACCAGTTTAAGGATATAATCCCATATTACTACACCCCTAAGGAGGCCGAGTACATAAAGGGCATCTATGAGGAGTGCAATGGAATCTCTATAGATTACGGCGTGATGGAGAAAACTAACCGCAGCTGGGTGTTTGAAACCTCATTTGGCTGGAGTGATGTAGGTACTTGGGATTCCCTTTATCATTTGGGCGAAAAAGACAGTTGCGAGAATCTTATGAGTGTGGGAGACAGTATGATAGATGGAGTTGAAGGCTCAATAATAGTCTCAAATGAGGAGGAGAAGCTTGTAGTTGTGAAGGGGCTCAAGGACTATATGGTTATAAATACGGACGATGTGTTGCTCATTTGCCCAAAAGATGGCGTTGAGTTTAAAAATGTCATTACAGACCTCACTGTAAATGAGTTCAACAAATATCAATAACTCTTTTACATATAGGATTTTTTTGTAGCTTTGCAACCTTAAAATGTTTGATATGAAGCAGAAAATAGAAGATTTGCTAAATAAAATAGAATCCCTTACAGCAGGCAAGTTGCAGGAAGTGGAGGAGATAAGGGTAAAACTATTGGGAAAGAAAGGTGAGATTACAGCCCTTTTTGACGAGTTCAGGAGTGTTCCGCCAGAGCAGAAAAGGGAGTTCGGACAGTTGCTTAATGTCCTAAAGACAAAAGCTGCCGAGAAAATTGAGGAGCTGAGACAGACAGTAGAGGAGATGGGTGGCTCGGATGCACCGTCATTTGACTGTACAAAACCGGGTGACAGATTTGATTTGGGTACCCGTCACCCTATATCAATAACAAGAGAGGAGATTATATCAATATTCAGCAAGTTCGGATATGCGGTTGCTGAGGGGCCCGAGATTGAGGATGACTGGCATGTGTTTGGTGCCCTTAATTTCCCGCCTGAGCACCCTGCAAGAGATATGCAGGATACATTCTTTATCTCTGCCGGTGGAGAGAATCCTATCCTTTTGAGAACACACACCAGTTCTGTTCAGGTAAGAAGTATGGAGAAGATGCCTCTTCCTATAAGAATTGTATGCCCTGGCCGAGTGTTCAGAAATGAGGCAATCTCTGCCCGTGCACACTGTATCTTCCATCAGGTTGAGGGCTTGTATATAGACAAGAATGTCTCTTTTGCAGACCTTAAACAGGCTGTGTTGCTTTTTGCAAAAGAGATGTTTGGAGAGGAGACCCAAATAAGGTTACGTCCTTCTTACTTCCCGTTCACAGAGCCAAGTGCAGAGGTTGATGTAAGCTGCAATATCTGTAAAGGTAAAGGTTGTAACATCTGTAAAGGAACCGGCTGGTTGGAGATTATGGGTTGCGGTATGGTAGATCCTAATGTCCTTGAGGCATCCGGTATAGACTCAAAAGTGTACTCGGGCTTTGCATTTGGTATGGGAGTGGAGAGAATTGCAATGCTCAAATGGCAGGTGAAGGATTTGCGCCATTATTTTGAGAATGATGTACGCTTCCTTAGGGAGTTTGAGACAGCTTTTTAAAAGATTTTGAAAAATTTTTAAAAAAAAGTTGCAAAAATTTTTGGAAGTTTAAAAAAAGTAACTACCTTTGCAATCCCAAACGGGAACAACGCTTCCCAAGAAGGTAGTTCTTTAATTAATGCGGAAATAGCTCAGTTGGTAGAGCACAACCTTGCCAAGGTTGGGGTCGCGAGTTCGAGCCTCGTTTTCCGCTCTAAAAGCCTCAGAGGAATCTGAGGCTTTTTTCGTATATTTGCAGCCAAATATCAACAATATTATGAGACTTTTACTAAATCTTGTTTTGGCGCTTGTTCTCCTCCCTGCTGTTGCTCATGCGCAGACTAAGGGAAATGACAAGGACTGGGCGCTATACGGACGTTACAGTGGTGCAAATGATACCATTACTGTTGCCCCTACAGCAGTCTTCATGGGAAATTCAATTACCGAGAACTGGCTGAAGTATCATCCGGATTATTTCAGGAACAACAATTATGCGGCAAGAGGTATAAGCGGCCAGACCACTTACCAGATGCTTGCCCGTTTCCACAATGATGTTGTGGCGTTGAACCCTAAGGTGGTTGTAATACTGTCGGGAATAAATGATATTGCTCGCAATCAGGGAATAATTTCCTTGGAGGACATTATGGGCAATCTTATCTCCATGTGTGACATTGCCAGGGCAAATGGAATTATTCCAATCCTGTGCTCAATTCTTCCGACTGACCGTTTCTCATGGCGTCCCGACATAAAACCTGCACCACTGGTAGTGCAGATGAACAAGCTCATTAAAGAGTATGCAGATGCCAACTCTCTGGAATATGTGGATTACTATACCCCTATGGCAGATGAGAACGGTGCCCTTAAAGAGGGGCTTGCACCAGACCGTTGCCATCCGTATCCGCATGTGTATGAAGAGATGGAGCAGACAATAACAGCAGCCATAAACAAGGTCCTTAAGGTTAAGAACAAGTACAAACATTATAAATTGATAAAAAAGTAATATGGTAAAAAGATTATTCCTTACAGTAGCAGCGTTGGTTATGGGCGTTGCAATGTACGCCCAGATAGAGAATCCTGTCAGCTGGAGTGCCAAAGCTGTAAATGTAAAGGACAATGTATATGAGATTGTCCTTACAGGAAATATTGAGGGAGAGTGGCATATTTACGATTTGGGCCCATACACAGACGGTCCTATTGCAACTACCCTTACAATTTCCGGTGAGGGGGTAAAAGTTTTGGGAGAGACCTACCTTAAAACCGAGTCCCACAAGGCATACGATGAGGCGTTCGGGATGGAAATTGGAACCTGTGATACAGGTGTGGAGATAGCACAGCAGGTTGAGGTCCTTTCTGCAGATGCAACAAAGGCAATTGTAGTGGTGGAGTGGCAGACTTGCAGCACCGGCAGTTGTCTCCCTCCAACAGAAGAGGAATTTGTAGTAAAACTTCCTGCCGGCACAGGAGCAGCCGCTGCAGACCAGGCAAAAGTTGCCCCTGTAAAAAAAGAGGGTGGCAAATCTATATGGGCTGTAATCCTTGAGGCAATTGCATGGGGCTTTGTAGCACTTCTTACCCCTTGTGTATTCCCGATGGTACCTATGACAGTATCATTCTTCCTCAAGAGCAAAGACGGCAAAGGAAAATTCTATGCCTCTATGTACGGTTTCTTCATTGTGGCGCTATACACCGTTCCAATTGCAGTAATTATCCTCCTTACCTATATCTTGGGAGGTGACGCTGTAACTGCAGACATTTTCAACTGGCTGGCTACACACTGGATTCCAAACATCCTGTTCTTCATAATCTTTATGGTATTTGCTGCCAGCTTCTTTGGAGCATTTGAGATTACAATGCCAAGCTGGATGGTAAACAAGACCGATGCAAAGAGTGATAAGGGAGGCCTTATTGGTGTATTCTTCATGGCACTTACATTGGTACTTGTATCGTTCTCATGTACAGGTCCAATTATGAGCTCTGTACTCATTAAGAGTACCCAGGGTGACATATGGGAGCCAATCATTACAATGTTTGCATTCTCTGCGGCGTTTGCACTACCTTTTACAGTATTTGCATTTGCACCGTCACTACTTAAAGACCTTCCTAAGAGCGGCGGATGGCTGAACTCTGTAAAAGTTGTCCTTGGTTTCATTGAGGTTGCATTGGGACTTAAATTCCTTAGCGTTGCAGACCAGGTATATCAGTGGAATCTGTTGGACAGAGAGGTATATCTTGCAATCTGGATTGTAGTGTTCTCATTGTTGGGGTTGTACCTGTTGGGCAAACTCCGTTTTGCACACGACACACCGGAAGACCATATCTCTGTAAAGAGACTGTTCCTTTCAATCATTGTATTCTCATTTGTAGTATATATGATTCCTGGTATGTGGGGAGCACCGCTAAAAGCATTGAGCGGATACCTTCCTCCAATTGAGAGCATAGACTTCAACCTTGCAAAACAGCAGAATATTGTAGTTCAGAGCACTTCTGATGGAGCATCACACCACAACAACCCATACCCTGCAAAGAAATTTACAGACATGGGACTTAAACACATAGACGGTATCCCTGGCTTCTTTGACTT
The DNA here is from genome assembly GCA_045592425.1 of Candidatus Egerieisoma sp. Classification (GTDB taxonomy): domain Bacteria; phylum Bacteroidota; class Bacteroidia; order Bacteroidales; family UBA932; genus Egerieousia. The sequence continues at coordinate 1,527 of JAZNUT010000005.1, read as the reverse complement.
GCAGGAGGCATTGGAGTACTCAAAAACTGTAAACAAACCTGTATTTATTGATTTCACAGGTGCAGCATGTGTAAACTGCAGGGAGATGGAGAGCAGAGTATTCAGTGACCCAACTGTAAAAGAGCTGCTGAACACCAAATTTGTATTTGTATCCCTATACGGAGATGTAAAGACAGAGGTGGCGCCGGAGGATTGGGTAACCCTTCCAAACGGCAAAGTGCTTAAAAGCCTTGGCAAAATAAACACCGCCTTCATAATGGACAAATTCAAGGCCAACGCAATGCCTTACTACATAATTGTAGATGCCCAGGGCAACCAGATTGTTGAGCCAAGAGGTTATGACCTGGATAAAGACGCATTTGTAAAATTCTTGAACAACGCAGTTGATACTTTCAATAGATAATTATGCAGAAAGGCAAGATATTCAAGACAATTAAAGAGTACAGTGTAATGGCATTTGCCCTTGCACTGTATGTTTTTGCATGGACAGCCTTCCTTATTCCAAACCAGATAACAGGTGGTGGAGTAACAGGTATGTCATCAATAATCAACTACGCATTCGGTATTCCAATCTCAATCACCTACCTTGCAATCAATGCGGTGCTCCTTATTGCAGGAACGCTCATTTTGGGTAAAGGATTTGGATTCAAGACCATTTTCTGCGTATTGGTGAGCTCTCTTTACTTCCAGATCTTCCCATACATTCCATGGGTGTCTGACATTCAGGACAATATCATCAATGCCATAATTGGTGGTGCCTTGAGTGGAATAGGTATCTCCATTGTATTTACCCAGGGAGGCAGCACAGGAGGAATAGACATCATTGCCATTGTATTGAACAAATACAGGGAGGTATCCCCAGGAAAAGTCTTTATGACAGCAGACTTCCTCATTATCTCCTCAATCCTTTTTCTTCCCGACAAATCCTTGCAGGACATCGTATATGGATATGTAGTGACAGTTGCATTCTCATACACTGTAGATCAGTTCCTCACCGGAAGCAAACAGTCTGTACAGATGCTCATCATAACCAACAAATACCAGGAGATGGCAGACAAGCTTTGCTACCAATTGGATAAGGGAGTAACAGCCATCAACTCAATTGGCTGGTACAAAAAATCCGAGAGCATGATAATAATGGTAGTAACCCGCAAACAGAACATGCACGAGGTGATGGGTGCCGTAAAAGAGGTTGACCCTCACGCCTTCCTCACAGTATCAACAGTAATGGGTGTCTATGGAGAGGGCTTTGACCAGGTAAAAGCGGCTGCTGCCAAAAAGAAGAAATAGCGGCAAACTGACTGATACCACATCCAAATAGCAAAACGGGCAGGAAAACATGCTTTCCCTGCCCGCTTTTTATTGCTACTCCCATCTTTGGGCCCGATTTGGGGTGCTTTTCCCGCCAAGTTCTTCGTTAGTGTGCACTTTGGGCCCAATTTGGTGTGCTTTTCCCGCCAAATCACCATTCAAGAGATACTTTGGGTCCGAAAAGAGGTATTTTCTCCGCCATATTGCTGCTCTTCA
>JAZNUT010000004.1:0-15876 GCA_045592425.1 Candidatus Egerieisoma sp. | reverse complement strand
CGCGAGCAGTTTGAGCTAAATTCTTTCCGTCGCCTATTGGATATCTACAGCTCTACTCCTAAAACTGTAGATGCTCTAATGAAATTGGAGCTTCCAAGTGGTGTTGAGGTTGAGATCAAAGTTTGATAATATAGCTTGCAGGGCCCTGGGACTTGCATCCCGGGGGCCGGCAGGTATATCATAAAATTTTGTAGGTGTAAAAATTTTAGTTATTTTTGCCCTCTCATTCGGGTCCTATAGCTCAGTTGGTTAGTAGCACCTGACTCATAATCAGGGGGTCGCTGGTTCAAGCCCAGCTGGGACCACTTAAATGAGCAAAAAGGCACTTGCAGCAATGCAGGTGCTTTTTTTTTGAACCATAGGGAATTCGGTTTGTTTAGGAAAGAAAATGATTGTTATGATTCAAAAATTTCTTTTTCCGGTTTACAGCAATTATTGGTATTCTCTTTTGCTGCTTTTTGCAAGAATCTTGTTTGGTGGAATGTTTCTTACCCATGGACTGCAGAAACTTCTCAACTTTAAAACCTTATCAGACTCGTTTCCAAGCATAATGGGGATGGGCAGTACCATCTCCCTTTCGCTTGCCATTTTTGCGGAGGTATTCTGCACACTGGCATTCATTACAGGTTTTCTGTACCGTCTTTCAATGCTACCTATGATATTTACCATGATTATGGCGGTTTTTGTTGCACATGCCAATGACCCGTTTTCTGTAAAAGAGATGGCGGTACTTTATTTGTGCATCTTTGTAATAATGTATTTGACCGGTCCTGGTGCCTTTGCTGCAGACTACTTCTTTGCAAGAAATATTGCTGTTAAAGAGATGTAAGGTGGTTGTAAGGTAAAAATTTACGCAGTTTACGCTTGTTTCTTGTATGGATTGGTATCTTGCGGGAAAAAAGATATGGAAAAACTGTGTTTGGCAGGGCGGTACTGGCTTACAATTTTATTGGCAGGTGGTCTCTTTGCAATCTCATGTTCCAAAGTGGATCCCAACCAACAGGAGGGTATTGTGGAGGGGGAGGAGAAGTTCATACCTGTAGAAAGCATTATTTTTGAGCTGAACGGTATCAGATACACTTCCACAGCAAACAAACCTTTAAAGGATACTGCCTCCCTGCAGGAGGAGGGGCTGAGAGAACTCTCAATTATTGGGTACGGGCCAAAGGAGGCATATCCTGTCCCGCTCATTGGGGAGATGAATTTTTACAGGGACATCTACTCATTCAACAATGCAAATGATTCAATAATTGTTTTGGGTGGGATATATGCCAAACCTGTAAACCACTATCTGAGCTTTATTGGTGAAAGTTTTCTCCACAGTATTGGAAAACCTCTGACAGATACCTTATCCTTTAAATTCTATAACTATGCAAACCGTTCCAACGATAAGGGTACAGTAGAGATTGGAGGAAAGGTACAGGAGATTTATTGGGACTCTTTGGGGAAACTCCGCAGTAACCGTATAGAACTTGAAATTATGCAGGATGGGGCCAGCAGCGGGCAGAAACAGATCTTTTCCCTTCCATTTTATGAAAAGAGGAACAAGGTGGAGATTTTAGGGTTTCCCAGCGAATCTTCTCCATATATACAGCTCTTTCCGGGAGATTCCCTGCAATTACAGTTCAGGGCATTCGCACCGGAGGAGTTTACTGTATATGAGTGGGCCAAGGGTGTGGCAAATGAAAGGTTTCCTGTTTTGAACAGGGAGGAGGTTGAGCATCTGTATATGGCAAATCTGCAAAATCCCCTCCTTACAGAGGAAGGGAAGCGTTATACAGATTCCATGGTATCCCTCTCCCCCAGTGGATTGGTAAAGGTTGACAAAGGGTGGGATCAGACAAAGGCCAAAGCCAATGGGGGTGCCGTTTATAATGAGATACCTGTCTGCATAATAATGATGCCTCAAGGGAATAATCAGGTAGAATCTTTGGGGACATCTGTCACACCGTTTTTCTGCAATGCAGTTGTGAGGGTTGTGTCAAAGTGATGCCCCAAATTAAAATTGTGCCCTTTTACTCAATATTGCACTCTACAGTTACAACCTTGTTCTTGGCCAGATTGTTTGTGATTGAAAGTTTAACCGATTTGCCGTCGGCAGCAAATTCCCAACTGATATGTACAGAGGTAACCCAGTTTACATAATGAAGCGAGGTATTGAGGGTATTCTTCTCCCAACCGTAGCAGCCTGCAGCATAGAAAGGCCCTTCAAGTCCCTTTTTCCATCCTATAGGGTTAAGGGAGTAAGGAGGGAAGCCTGCAATCTCAGATGTACCCCAGTTCTTGTATCCAAGCTGCTGGGTATATGAAGAGCCGTCCTCCATTACAATGTGCATGAGCAGCTGTTTGCCGGCCTTCTCAAAAGAGACCTCTTTCCAGCTGTAATTGCCTACAGGAATATTTTTCTTAGGAATAATTATCCTCTTCCCGATAATCTTTTTCTCAATTGAGGCAGCTGATTTTCCAGCAGGAATCTCAAGAGTATAGGCAGCCTGTTTTTTCTTCAGCAACTCATAGTCTTTGCTTGCAGGAAGGGGCTCATCAGACAATGCAGGGAGGAATTTGTCCCAAATAAGACCTCTTTGAGGTTTTCCGTTGGTAAATGAGGCCTCTGTAAGGACAATTACCACATCCTTTTCAGGCACTACAATCACATACTGGCCAAGAGCACCGTCTGCCCTCACTGCACTTGGATATTTGCACATCCATACCTGGTATCCGTAACCGTAATCTCCGCCATTTGCGTGTTTGGTGCCCATCTGCTCTATCCACTCTTTTGATACAAGCTGCTCTCCGTTCCATACACCGCCATCCAGCCACATCTGGCCTACTTTAGCCAAAGACTCACTCTGAATATGCAAGCCCCAACCGCCTGTATTTATCCCCTCAGGGCTTATCTCCCAATTCACCTTTGAGATGCCCATTGGAGCAAACAACTTCTCTTTAAGGTACTCCAATACAGTCTTGCCTGTAACTCTCTGAACAATTGCAGAAATCATATAGGTAACCATAGAGTCGTAGGCAAAAACCTCCCCCGGTTTGTTTACAACAGGTTTGTTGAGGAATGTCTCCACCCAATTGGTAACTTTGGCACGCATGTTCCAGTCCGGCTTTATTCCCGATTGCATTGTAAGCAGATCCTCCAGGGTCATAGCTGCAAGATTGGCAGAAATTGTGTCGGGAAGAAACTCAGGGAAAAATGTGGCAACCCTGTCTGTAAGGCGGAGCCTGTTCTCTTCAATTGCCATTCCCACAGCAAGGCTCACAAAAGTCTTGGAACATGAATACTGGGTATGCTGGTACTCCGGTGCAAATGGTGCAGGATAGAACTCTCCAACAACTTTACCATGGCGCATTACTATCATGCTGTGAATATCTGTGCCAGGCATCACATGTAAAGAGTCAAAAAGGGCAATAAGGGCCTTTGAGGGAACTCCCTGCTCTTCTGGAGTTGTGCGTGGCAACTCATTTATTTGTGCATTTGCTCCAACCGCATACAGGGCAAGCAATAAAATAATGAACAGTTTCTTCATAATATCTGATTTTATTTGTTTTCCATATGTCGCAAAGTTAAGTACCTCTGTGGTTTCTTGCTAAAATTTGTTCAGAAATCCAGTTTTTTTGTGGCATAAATTTTTGCGTGGCGGGCTGGTTGTTTTACAGGGTGGAATACGGTGTAAAGGGTGTTCCTTTTAAAATCCAATCCTTCGGGTTCGTTTGCCTGGTCTGAGTATGGTATCTCGGCCAGTTTTATGCCGCTGTGCAGATCCACAATGTGCAGTTTGTTCCCTTTTGGGGAAACTCCGTCGGGAAGAAAGGCCTTGCCGTTATGGATTTTGCTCCCCTGGGCAATTGCTATCCCCTCTATGACAATCTCCTGCAGCACATCTTTTGGAGTAAAGTGTACCTCCCCGTTTTCATCTGAATCGGAGAGTTTTGGGAGGGGAAGTTTTTTAAGGTATTTGGTACCGTGGTGTTTGCCTCCGTACACATAAATGTACCCGTTTTGGGGATCCACCACCCAATCCATTGCAATTTTGAACTCATCTGAGTGGTAGAAAATTTTCTGCACAATTTGGGAGCCATGCAGGGTAATGTCCGTTACATAGCAGCACCGCTCGCCCCGGCACTCAGATATATACAGAAGCGGGAACTGCGATTCTTTGGAATACTTTTCCTTGCCAAACCCGGCATTGTTGCAATGTGATGTGTTCCCTTGCAACTGGAAAGAGTTTACATACTTTTTCTTCTTAAGGTCCAGAATTATGCACATTCCCTTGTCTCTCAGCGAGAAAGCATAATTCTTGCAGATAGCCAGCCCCTGCACCGGCCTTTTTGTCTCCAAATCTGCAGGAAGAAGTTTGTCAAATTCCAGGTACAGCTCATCTTGTGCAGATAACGCCTTCTGCTGAGCATATGAAACAGTTCCCATTATAAGGAAAAAAAATGTCATTAAAGCTTTCATACCAAATAAAGGTGGCAAATCAGTTCCGTGCAAGAATTGCATTCATAGAGATTAGGGTGCAAAATCTCCCCCTCAATCTTCTCATATTCCCAGGTAGAATGGAAAGGAATGTATATAGCTTTTCCTCCAATTTTCAGCACCGGCAAAATATCTGATTTCATAGAGTTCCCAATCATAAGGAACTCATTACAGCTGCACCCCAGACGCTCCATCAACCTGCCGTATGCCTCCTCATTCTTATCACTCATCACCTCAACTCTATGAAAATAATCCCACAACCCGGAGCAGCGCAACTTCCTCTCCTGATCCAGCAAATCCCCTTTTGTAGCTACAATTAGGGTATATTTCCCTCTTCCCGACAACTCCTTGAGCACCTCCTTCACCCCCGGTAGAATCTCCATAGGGACATTTATTAGGGAGGTGCCAATTTCAATTATCCGTTGCATCTCTGAAGGGGAGAGTGGGGCAACTGCTTCCTTGCTGCTCCCCTTATTGCTGAATAGGATTGCAGTTTCCATAAGGGAAAGGGTAAATGCTTTTGCCCCATACCCGTAAGGGGCAAGATTTTTTATCTCCACTTCATACAGGGTGGAAATAATCTCCTCTCTTGGGGCAAAACGCTCCAACAGAGTGCAATATTCCTTTTCCGCTGAGCGGAAATATGGCTCATTTACCCAAAGGGTATCATCTGCATCAAATGCTATATATTTTACCTCTTTAAAAAGATTCTTCATTCTCCTGCATTTACAGGTTCTTTATTTCCTCAAGTGCAACAAATATAAGGAAATAATCATAAAATAAGGAATTCCTGCTCAGGCCGGGTAAACGGGTGAAAATAAAATTTGAAATTTCTTTTTTTTTCCACCAGATAATCATTAAGCGGACAACACACACTTATGCATCTGGTTATCGAATTTACCCCAATGAATGGGATAAACAATACGACATATTGACAAAGGAACGCCTTTGGATTTTGGAGGTATTAGTTTATGCTAATGGACAGAACTGGCTCAATGAGTACTGTGCTGGCAAATTGTCAGAGGATGATGATTATGAGCTTACTAATATCTTTCTGGCACCAGGGATCTCACCTGAGTAACATGTCATTAATACCAATATTGGTAGCCGCATACCGGTAACGGTTTGCGGCTATTTATTTGATTCCCCATTTCTCTTTCCATTTGATGAAGAACTCTGGGGTGTTTATCTCTATCTGGTTGTTTTCTACAAAAGTGAATACCTGAAGGGTGCGGCCCATTGCGGCTACAGCCATATCGGATTCACGGTAGATTACATACTCCATCTGTATTTTTGCCCCTTTTGAGTTCACAAAACGGGTTTCCACTATTGCGGTATCACCGTGTTGGAGCGGAATTATGTAATCAAGTTCCATTTTTACAATTGGAATGTAGTACCCCTCATCTGTGATTGTTGTGTAACTCAGTCCTCCAAACTCGCGCCCAAAGGCCTCCCTGCCATCTTCTATATAGCGTACATACTCTCCGTGCCATACAACACGCATAGCATCTGTCTCGCTGAAACGAACCCTCAGTTTTGTTCTGTTTACAAGTGAAGGCTCAGAAAGTGTAAGTCTTTGTACTCTTGCCATAGTATAAGTTTTTCTACCCAACAATCCACAGGGACGGAAAGTTCACTTAGTTGAAGTTCTTTACAGGTGTGTCATAAACTGTATAGTTGCCGTTAGGCTCAACCATTTTCATTACGCAAAGTGAAAAATCCTTTTTGCTGTAACTTAGAACAAGTTCCACATACTGGCTCTTTGCCCCTTTACCCTTGCTTAAGGTAAAGATGTAGTATTGCGGAGTCTCCTCAAACTTTACAGTGGCATTTGTTTCAGCAGCAACTCCGGCAACATCACCCCCAATACTTAGCAATAATGTATTCTTAAGGGTAGCCATTCGGCCGTCACCCTTTACATTCTGGTTGCGTTTCTGTTTGCCGCTTATCATTTTAAGGGCATCACCGTTTATCTCAAGCAAATCGCCTGCAGGGGTGGTGTACTCCATCTTCAATTTGTCGGGACGGGTATATGTAAGGTTCCCCTCAGATTTGAGCTCCTTCTCCATCATTACCATATTTGTGGTTTTGGTGAATTTGCAGGTAACGGTGCTGTATTTTTCATTTGCCTGGGCAATCTTGGCAATGGCAGCATCGCACTCAGGGGAATTCTGTGCATTTGCAGAGAATACAGCTGCAAAAAGTATTGCTATACAAGTTATGAATTTTCTCATTGATATAAATTTTTATGAATACAAACCTCCGTTAATTGAAATTACCTCACCGGTAATGTATGAAGCCTCTTTAGAGCAAAGGAAACCAACAAGCGATGCAACCTCCTCAGGGGTACCAAAACGTCCTGCAGGAATCTGTGCTACAAGTTCTTCCTCATTCAACCCCTCAACCATATCTGTTTTAATGAAGCCTGGAGCAATGGCATTAACAGTAACACCTCTCTTTCCAACCTCCTGTGCAAGAGCTTTTGTAGCGGCAATAACACCACCTTTGGCAGCTGAGTAGTTTGTCTGTCCGGGTAATCCCTTTAATCCCGACAAAGATGCAACATTTACCACCCTGCCAAATTTCTTTCTGAGCATAGGCTGGATAAGCGGCTGGGTAACATTGTAGAAACTGTTAAGGCCAATTCCAATTACCTTGTACCAGTCTTCAGAAGGCATCAGAGGCAAAATGTTGTCTTTCCTTATGCCGGCATTGTTTACAACTACCTCAATATACTCACCTTTATGTGCAGCCTGCCATCCGGTAATTGCAGCAACTGTCTCATCGAGGTTTGAAACATCAAATTTTAGTAGTTCTCCTGTGCTGCCTGCCTCCTCTATAAGTTTTAGAGTAGCCTCAGCCTGAGCCTGGTTTGAAACGTAGTTTACAATTATATGATATCCCATAGAAGCCAGTTTTACACTTACTGCTCTTCCAATTCCTCGGCTTCCGCCTGTTACAAGTGCATATTTCATAGTTTTATCATTTTATGGGGAATCTGATTCCCCGGTTTTGGAAATCAAGTCCTTTTGTTGCTGCGTCCATCCCAATTATCTGGGCGCAGGTAAAGAAAGATGTCATACTTACTCCAAGAACTCCATGCAAATTTAATGATTGCCCGGTGAGGAACAATTTCTCCAACGGTGTTTTTGGGGTAAGGAGGGTAAGCATAGGGTTGCTGTAATCTTTCCTTATGCCATAGGCACTTCCACAAGCTGTGGCAGTGTAATTGCTGTATGTTAACGGGGTACTGGTATATACCCTCTCAATAGCATCTTCCAGCCCCTCAATTACAGTGGATGCCAGTTTAATACAGCCACGCAGCTTCTCTTCTTTAAGTGCATTGTATCCGGCATCCCTGTGTCCCACTTTTGAATCCTTGAATGCTTCCACCTCTTCCCAATTCATAGGGGTAAGCAAATCTAAGGCCAAAGCGGCATCCTTGTTATAGTAGCTTACCATTACCCTTGAAACATCTCCACCTGTCCCTTTAAATGGGGCCCACATACTCTTCCCCTCGCCAAGCGAGTAGATGTACTGGTTGCGGTTAAGATGGGGAACCATTCCCGGTTTGAGGGCAATGTTTGCTGTAAACATTCCAAAGGTATTCTCAAGCCTGTTTATCCTGTTGCGGTAAACTTTGCGCAATCCTGCCTCTTCCCCCACAAGGTTTATTGTAGTGGCGGGGTGCATGTCGGATATTATGTATTTGGCAGGGAAAAACTCCTCTGCAGCAAATACACTGTCTGGAAGAATTTTTGTAACCTCCTTTCCTGTAAGGATTGTTCCCCCCATCTCCTGTATGCTGGCGGCAAGTGATTCTGCAATAAGGTTTCCCCCTCCGCAAAGCCTGTAGGCGCTCTCAATGAATGAGTTGTTTATCTGGGCAAAGGTGTATAAAGGTAAATTGCTCCCCAATTCCATTTTGAGGGATGTGCCGCTCAGTACCTCACGCAACAGCGGGTCAGAAATTGTTTCCTGCAGGAATTCCTGTGCGCTGCGGGCAAACAGGGAGCCTGTAAAAACGTCTTCTGCGGCTTTAGGGGAGAGGCTCATTGGCAAAGCGTCACCAACCTGTTTGAGGAATTTTACATAATTCCTCAAATTTTCCCTCTGGGCAGGAAAATATCCGCACATTTTCTCTACAAAATTGTCGTGCCCGTTGGCAAACATATAGCTGCGGCCATTTATGTTTACCTCATCAAACCCTTCTGTGTCCATTTTGGCCCAAGGGAGGTCCAACAGCCCAAAATAATCAAACAGTACATTCAGTGGCTGCCCCTGGTCCAATCCACCCACATAGTGCATTCCGGAGTCAAATTCCAGAATTCCCTCTGCTCCACGGCGGCGGTAGCTCTGCAGACACCCTCCCAAAACGGGGTTTTTCTCCAAAATACATACATTAAGGCCGTTTTTTGCCAGAATGTAGCCGCATTGCAGCCCCCCAAGACCTCCGCCAATTATGACAACGTCATAAATCATTTTTTAGCTCTCCACTTCTTGTAAATGTTGAACAGGAACGGCTCAAGTGTATATGTTATTGCAATGGTGGATGCCATACCAATAAGGGTTGACAAGCCAATTGAGCTTATTGCAGGGTGTACAGCAAACATCAGAGATGCAATGCTTAGGATAAGCACCACTGCAGAGAAGAAGATGGCTGTCTTATGGTAGGTAAGCAGTTTTGGATTATCCTTGCCCAACAGGCCGTCCATTACAAATATGCTGTAGTCAACTCCAATTCCAAAGATGAAAGTTGAGATTACAATGTTTATAAGATTGAATTCAAGTCCAAACATTCCCATTATACCCAATACAATGTACCAGCTCATGCTCATAGGTAGGAACGCTATGATGGCAACAGCTATATTGCGGAAAGAAAGGAGCAGCACTATCAGCACAAACAATGATGAAATACCAAGTACAACATTAAAATCATCGTTTAGCAGCTGCACCATATTTTGGGTGTAAAAGAAAGGATCAACCACAATTATTGAGTTTGAAGGGATCCCCTCACTCTCTTTTACAAGGGCATTGCTTACTGTAAGCATATCTTCTGGAAGAGCCTGAGCCGACGTAAAGATAAGGTATGTGCTGTCTGTACACTCCACAAGGTTTGCAAGCAGCCCTTCGGGGATAATTCCGGCATCAACCAGTGAACTTACTTGATAGCTGTTTGTAACCAAATCCATAAACGGCTCAAACATTCCGTCTTTAAAGCCCTGGGCTTTTCCGCTGCGGCTTAAAAGTTTGCTTGTCTGCTCCACTTTTTCATCACTCCAGTACCCATCCCAAAGGGCAATTCTCTCTTCAATCACATTGCCTGGCAACAACAGCATTGCAGAATTGGTATATTTCTTAATGAGACCGCTATCTGCCAGTTCCCTGCATTTTTTCTCAAGCGCTATGTTGTAGGTGAGGGCACTGTCCAAATCTTTTGAAAGTACAGCGTAATATTTGCTCTCCATCCCGGGCATTGTCTTTTCTGCCAGAATTTTGCTTGAGCGCATAACATCAGGCTCATAATGCCCAATGTTCTTAAGATCTGAATCAAATCCAACATTTCTGCCGGTAAACAGACAAATGACAAATATTATAACCACAAGGGCTACAAGCCATTTTTTCTTCTCAAACGGATATGTGTTAAGTCTCTCTATAAAGTCAAAGGCCTTTCTGTTTATCCTGTTGTTCTCCGGTCTGAAGAAGTGAGGCAGGAATACAAGGCAGAACAGGGTTGTTCCCACCATTCCAAGTGATGCAAACAGACCAAAATCTGAAAGCAGTTCAGATTTTGTGAACAATAGCCCCGCAAATGCACCAATGGTTGTAAGGCTTCCCATAATTACAGGTTTGGCTTGCTCACGCAAAACTGTTTCAGGGTCGCTCACATATTTGTAATGGGTAAGTACGTGCAGACAGTAGCTCAGTGCCACTCCAAGAACAATTGCCCCAATTCCAAGTGCCATAAGGGACATACCCCCTTTAATGAGATATATTCCCGACAAAGCAAAGAAAGCTCCATATACTACCGGCAAAAGCAGCATAAGGAGAGTGCTTTTGTTCCTGAAACAGTACCAGATGATAAGACAGATAAGCACCAGAGAGAAACTCAGGGTGGTTGCAAGGTCTTTCTTTATCTGGCGGGAGTTGAACACACTCTGTACTGGCGCTCCGTGGAACAAAATTTCAATTTCGGGGTTGGCAGCCTCAAATTTGGCAATCTCACCCTCCAGCATCTCTACAAGCAGAGTTCCCTGTTTTGAGTCAAATGATTTGAAATTAGGTGAAAGGAATGCAAGGGCTACTGTACTGTCGGGAGTAAAGAAATGTCCTTCCATTACTTTGTATGTACCACCCATCATTGCTGCAATGTCTCCGTTCTGGGCCATAAAGATATTGCGGATGGCAAGCGGGTCATTCCTTACAATATCATACCAGAACATTCCCTGGGCAGAGGAGAGCAACTCCACATTTTCTGCCATAACTTTCTCTGCGTATGCAGGTGTAAGGAGTGAATCAAATGCAGGGTAGAAGCGCTCATCCAGAAAATGAGGCACATTCTCAAACAGGTATCCCATTGCATCCTGGAGCAGGTAATCGTCCAGTCTCCAGGTTAGGTCTGCAATGTAGTTTGTGGCGGTATCCTGCATAAGCAAAGAATCTGCAAAGGCATCTGCAGCTTCGGCCAATGTATAGAAACTCTCCTCATTGTAAGCGGTTGTATCTTTGAGGAGAAATTCAACAAATATTTTATCCTTTACCTTAAGGTTATTGAATGCAAAACCGGCAGATTTGCTCTCGTCTGTAGAGGGGAGGAGTTTGGAAATGTCCTCTTCATATACAACTTTGCTTCCCAAAAACAGGAACAGCAAAGAGCTGGCAACGAGCAATGTATAAAATAGAGCGCGGTTCTTACCCAGCGCTCTGTACAGTTTTATTACAAGATTTGTCATATTGTACAATTTGTGGGATATCCGTTATTTAATTGGAGAAAGCTCTGCGGATATCTCAAAGAATTTCATATCGGGAACACCAAGTTTGGTTCCTGTAGCTTTCATTTTATAAATCATTCCCGACCCTTCTTTCTCTTCCTGGTTGAGATGTATCTCCACCATAAGGGCAGGATGCTCCTGTGGAGTAATTACAGAGAGGAGTCTGTACTGCTTTATGTAGCTTACAAGAAGCTGTTCGTGAGCCATAACCTGTGCACACTCTTTCACCATCTGTAAAGAACATACGCCCGGGCATACAGGTTCCCCTGGAAAATGCCCCTGGTAAACAGGGTGGGTGGGGATAAGGTCTATCTTAAACTTGCCGTGGCGTGTGTCTGAATTTGGGTAAGATATTTTTCTTATGTTAAAATAACTCTCTTGCAGTTTCATTACTCTTCTCTTATGAAAATTTTCATCTGGCAGGTAGCGGCAATCTCTCCCCCTACAGATGTTGAGGCATTTATAAGGGTAATTCCCATGGCCTCAGATACAACATTAATGGTTGTTTCCATTGTTTCCTCAATTTTTGGAAGGAAATTGAGGGTAAATTTCTTAACCTCTCCAATAAACCCTACAGGAGTCGGTTTGCCTGCAACCTTGCAGTTGTAGCCTGCCATTGCAGATGCACTTTGTGCCATATGCTCAATTATTCCGGCCTCCGCAATATGCCCCTGATGGCAGAACATATTTGAAGGGCTTATAAACAAAGATGTAGTGGCACCCGCTGGGGATGCACTACATAATTTGTCTATCATTACAATAGGATTGCGTTGAGGAATAAGATCATTAATTGTCCATTCTCTCATATACAAAATCGTAAAGTTGGCCAAAAGTTTTGATAGAAGCTACCTCTGTACCCTTAATCTTAACACCAAAAGTCTCTTCAATAAGGGCAACCATATCTACAAGGCTAAGGCTGTCCAAATCCAAGGTCTTCTTAATGTCTGCCTCTGGGGTAATCACTTCAGTCTCTACCTCAAATTCTTCTGCAAGAACCTCAATGGTCTTTGCAATCATTTCGTCTTTAGTCATCTCTGTATAGTTTAATAGGTTATTATAAATTTCTAACTATCAATGTTGAGTTTGTACCTCCAAAACCGAACGAGTTTGAAAGGAAAGTGTCAAACTTCTTCTCAATCCTCTTGCCCGGGATGTTCAATTTTGCAGAATCCTCATCCGGGTTCTCAAAGTTGATGTTTGCACCAATGAAATCATTTTTCATCATAAGTGTAGAGTAAATGATCTCAGATGCGCCGGCCATCCACATCTCGTGTCCGGTCTGTGATTTTGTAGAGGTAACCTCCGGCATATTGTCGCCAAATACCTGGTAGATTGCCTTGGCCTCGTTTGCATCACCCTTAGGGGTTGATGTTGCGTGGGCATTAATGTAGCCAATCTCCTTCTTGTCTATTCCGGCAAGTCTGAGGGCCATCTCCAAAGAACGTGCAGGACCGTCTACGTTAGGAACTGAAATGTGGTCTCCGTTTGAAGAGAAACCATAACTCAAAACCTCTGCAATAATAGGTGCACCCCTTCTTACCGCACTTTCATAGCTCTCAATTATTACGGTTGCAGCACCACCGCCAGGTACAAGGCCGTCGCGGTCCCTGTCAAACGGACGGGAAGCCTTTGTAGGGTCACTCTCCCTTATAGAGAATGCGCTTATACCGTCAAAACTTCCAATTGAGAATGGGTTCACCTCCTGGGCTCCTCCGCAGATAACCATCTCCTGCAGGCCGTTCTTTATAAGCATTGCACCCAAACCTATGGCGTGCGAGCCGCTGGCACAGGCACCGGAAACTGTAAGGTTCATACCTTTCAGTTTAAAGATGCAGGCAAGATTCATGGTAACTGTAGAGTTCATGCTCTGGAAAATTGCTCCGGAACCAACAAGGGTAGTGTCTTTCTTCTCCCTCATTGTATCCACACTCTTAACTACAGGATCTGCACTGCTGTCGTTTCCGTAAAGGATACCAACCTCGTGGCTGTTAAGATAATCCTGGTCTATGCCGGCATGTCTGAGGGCATCAACAGTGGCGCAGTATGCATATTTTGCCTGCTCAGGCATATAAACCCTCTGGCTTCTGCTAAGCTCCTTCTTCAGATCGGGAATCTCAAGATGCGCTGTAAGGGCAGACCTGAAACCCATCTCCTTGCGGACAGGGTCGAAAATGATTCCACTCTTTCCGTAATAAAGGGAATCCCTCACCTCGTCCAAAGTCTTCCCAAGGCACGAATAGATACCCATTCCGGTAATTACAACTCTTCTTTCCATATTATAAATCTATATTTTTACTTTATATTCTTCAATTTGCTCCACAACTCATTATGCATCTGCTGCAGCTCCTTTCCCTTTGCAGTGCCCATAACGCGCAGCCACCTCAAATCCCTGAATGTATTGCCCACACATTTTGTATAGTTCCATGCAAATATACAAAGCAGAGGAATAATGGCCACGTGTGCAAGTCCCATCCACCACAAACCTGTTCCAAAATATGTTATAAGGAACACAGCCAAAGAGAAAATAGGGATAAGGAACAGCACATTGAACGCGTAAATGAATGTGCCCTGGAACATCATATCCTTGCTCAACTTGCTGTGCACGAATTTGGGAATTGCATACAGGAACAATGCAGGCCACAAAGAGAAAATGTAGAGTTCAACCAGCATAAAGGCCAGCACAAGTTTCAAAGCCGTCCCTATTCCCGACGGCTTTTTCTCCAATGCCCCGCTTCTGGTCCCGAATTTTTTTACACCCTCCTGCACCTTCTCAGCCAGAGTGTAAATCTCCTGTGCAGCTGCAGGATCCTTCTCCTTCATCCCCTCCAGTTTGGCGCAGAGCTGTTTGTCGCTCACAAGCATATCGGGAAGAGAATCTGTATCAACCCCATTCTGTGCGGCATATGCTTTGCCGTATGTTGTGCGGATATAATCTATGCTGTTGTAGTTCTCCAGATCCTCCACATTAAGCATAAGGCTGCTTATCTGCTCCCTTACAAGTGCATTCACCTGCCTTTTTGCCGTACGTGGTTTGGTCTTGTACAGTTCGTAGAACGGCTTCAATGAGATTGGGGTGCCGAACTTAACCATAAACTGCCCCTGTATCTCAAAATAGTTGCGGTAGTGGTTGCAGGATGGCAGGACAAAAATCTCCGTATTGAAATTGTCCATCTCTGCAGCCTCAAAAGCCAGTTTCAGGTATCCCATAGAGAATGTGCCAAGCCATCTCTTGTCCTGATGGCCGGCCTCCGGGTACATTACAATGGTGCGGCCGTTTACAAGTTCCCTCTCCGTAATCTTGAATGTCTCGTCATTCTTCCCAAGAGCACCCTCCCCCTCATAATCAAGACGGAATGCCGGGAGCAGGCCAATTGCCCTCAGGAACTTGTTTGCAATAGGGTGCAGTGCAAACACATCTGCCCTGGTAATGAAGTTGGGCTTGCGGTCCCTGAATGAGAACAACACACCAAGAGGATCATTCAGGCAGTTCTGGTGGTTTGAAACCACCAGGGTAGGAACACCGTCTGCCGGAATGTTCTCTGGATTTATGCTGTATGTCTTTTTGTAATATATCTTGTCGTGTACAAAACGCAGGTATGTCTTGAAAATTTTATAGACAATCCCCGGTTTCCCAGTCTCTTTTCCCATTACTTTCCCTTAAATTCTGTAAAGCGCCATTTCTAGCCGTGCAAAGTTATAAAATAATGCGCACTTGACAAAATATGCCCACGCTGGGTGAAATTTTATATCATTGTGGAACAACAGGATAAGGGGAGTTGCGGAGTGGATTGAGAAAATGAAAAAAGGCTCTCAATTTCTTGAAAGCCTTTGTACGGGATAGGAGAATCGAACTCCTATTTGAAGAATGAGAATCTTCCGTCCTAACCGTTAGACGAATCCCGCGTCTTGTTGTTTGGGATTGCAAAGGTACGAATAAATTTTAAACTTCCAAATTTTTCTTTAAAAAAGTTGCAAAAAAATTAAAACTCCACACTATAACTCAAACTTGGCATCAAAGGGAATATATACACCTGCTTCCACTGTTTGTCCTCATTGTCATAATACAGGCTGAAATGGTTATGTCTGTCCATAACATTGTACATGCCCGCCTTAACATTATGCGTAACCTTATCCCTCCTGAACTTGCCGTACCATCCCAAATCAAGCCTTATATAGTCCTTAAGCCTAAGATTGTTTATTCCGCTGTAATAATCAAGTATGATATCCTTGGCCCAGCCGGGCAGATGTCCTATATAGGTGGCAGACTTCACACTCTCCATATTCCCGCTCTGGAAAGTGAACAGCACATTAATGCCCATCTCCTTCCCTTCTCCCTTCACAAACAGATAATCACCCTGAACATTCAGAACGTGGGGCCGGTCATACTTGGCAAGGAAAGTT
>JAZNUT010000003.1:0-23477 GCA_045592425.1 Candidatus Egerieisoma sp. | reverse complement strand
TGTTTGCAGATCCCCGCACATTTTCGCAGCTTACCGCGTCCTTCGTCGCCGCCAGAAGCCAAGGCATCCTCCGTTCGCCCTTTGTAACTTCTCTTGTTGTGAATCATATCTACTAACTTGCGTTCGCAGATACGTTGTTTTGCTCTATGAAAAAGTAGTCCCTATTTCATCTCTGATATACAGACTATCTTTTCTGATTTGTTTTTTACCTCTATCTTTTCTCTCTCAATACTTCAATGAACTGTCCGTTGTTTCTCAAACGGGTTGCAAAGGTAAGGACTTTTTTTGAACTTCCAAATTTTTCTGCAAAAATTTTCAAAAAAAATGCATTTTTCTTCAAAAACGCCCCTTTTTCCACTGAAAAATGTGGTTTAAGGAGGTTTCTGTCGGGAAGAAGTCTTATATTTGGGTATAAAATTATTTATATGAAAAGAGTATTTATTGTAGCAATGCTGCTTTTTTCTTTGCAGGCAGCAGCTCAAAAGACACAGGTTGTAGCACACAGGGGGTACTGGGATACCCCAAACAATGCACAAAACTCCATTACTGCCCTTAAAACTGCCCAAGGGATTCCTGTTTATGGAAGCGAGTTTGATGTAAATATGACAGCAGATGGGGTTATGGTTGTAAGTCACGGTCCAAAACTGGAGAGTATTCCCGATGTCCAGAAGGCTACTTATAAAGAGGTAAAAAAGGTAAGGCTCAAAAATGGAGAGAAGGTCCCCACCCTAAAGAAATATCTTAAAGAGGGAAAAAAAGGGAATATCAAGCTGATTTTTGAGCTTAAAGTGCATCCTGCAGGGGATATTGAGAACGAGGCTGTAAGGAAATCTGTAGAGATGGTAAAGAAAATGAATCTGCAGGATAAAGTTGAATTCATCTCATTCAGTCTGGAGGCTTGCAAACAGCTTGCCCAGCTTATGCCAGGGGTGATGGTGCAGTATCTCAATGGAAAAATTCCCCCAAAAGAGCTTAAGCAGATGGGAATTATGGGTCTTGATTACCACCATTCAAACTTTACACAACACCCGGAATGGGTAAAACAGGCCCATGATCTTGGCATGATTGTAAATGTGTGGACAGTGAATCAGGAGGAACTTATGCAAAAAATGATTGATCTGGGTGTGGATTATATCACCACAGACAAACCCGAAGAATGTCTCAAACTTATCAAATAAGAAAAGGCCCACGTCGGGGCCTTTTCTTTTACTCTTGTGCGTACAACTTGATGATATTGAGTATAACATCGTAGGCTTTCTCCATACTCTGCAGCGGAATATACTCCAATTTGCCGTGGAAATTGTGTCCACCCGCAAAAATATTGGGACAAGGGAGCCCCATGAAAGACAAACGGGCACCATCTGTACCTCCGCGGATAGGTTGTACCATAGGTTTTACACCTGCCATCTCCATAGCTTTCACAGCCTTCTCCACAATATGATAATGAGGCTCAACCTGCTCTCTCATATTATAATACTGGTCTTTCATATCCAAAGTGGCTGTTCCGGCACCATATTTTGCATTGATAAATGCCACCACCTCTTTCATAAGGGCTTTTTTCTGCTCAAATTTTGCCATTGAGTGATCCCTTATTATATAAGATATGGTAGCCTGCTCAACCGCACCATTAATACCCACTACATGGAAGAAGCCCTCATACCCATCTGTAAACTCAGGTCTCTGCTGTACAGGCAACATCCCGTTCAACTCCATGGCAATAATGATAGCGTTTACCATCTTGTCCTTTGCATATCCTGGATGCACATTCCTTCCCTGAATATGAATCTTGGCACCGGCAGCATTGAAGTTCTCATACTCAAGCTCACCAACCTGACCTCCATCTATGGTATAGGCATATTTGGCACCAAATTTCTCCACATCAAACTTATCAACACCACGTCCAATCTCCTCATCTGGGGTAAACCCAATCTTAATCTCTCCGTGTTTGAACTCCGGATGCCCAACAATATACTCAACTGCAGCCATAATCTCAGCCACACCCGCTTTATCGTCGGCACCCAAAAGGGTAGTACCATCTGTAGTAACAAGAGTCTGCCCCTTGTACTGTAGAATCTCAGGAAAATCTGCAACCGGAATCTTAATGCCAAGAGAAGCATTCAAAACCACATCCTCACCATTATAATTCTCAATAATCTGCGGTTTGATATCCTTTCCGCTCGCATCCGGCGCTGTATCAACGTGTGCAATAAATCCCACTGCAGGCACCTCCTTATCTATATTTGATGGGATAGAAGCCATAACATAACCCCACTCATCCAAAGTTGCCTTAACACCCATCGCATTAAGCTCATCTGCCAACATCTTAAGCAGATTAAGCTGACAGCTGCTGCTTGGCTGAGTATCACTTGCATCATTGGAAGTGGTCTCTACAGCCACATATCTTAAAAACCTGTCAAGAATCTTTTCCATAATATCTAAAATTTAACTTTAATCATTAGAATAAAAGTAAGCCAAAACTCATGAACACCATTCCGGATATCACACCAATAATGGCCACATGATGCTGCCCATAACTCTCTGCCGTAGGGAGAAGCTCATCCAAAGAGATATAAACCATAATACCCGCCACAACAGCCAATACACAGGCCAATAAAGATGGAGAGAGGACAGACCTTAATATAAGGTATCCCAACAGCCCCCCAAGAGGCTCGGCTATTCCCGACAAAGTTGCGTAACCAACCGCCCTGCCCCTCTTCTGGGTAGCATAATAAATTGGTATGGCAACCGCAATCCCCTCGGGAAGATTATGCAATGCAATGGCAAAGGCAATACTTATACCCAGTTCCACATTCTCCATGGCACTTATAAAGGTAGCAAGTCCCTCCGGGAAGTTATGCACCCCTATGACAATTGCAGAGAGGACCCCCACTCTAAGGAGTTTCCCCTTCCCCGCACTTGGGGCAGATCTGTGCTCCTCTGTACGGATCTCCTCAAACTCACCATCAAAAGACAGGAGAGCCTTTTTGCCCCCAACAGCCTCGTCATGAACCTCTATTGTCATAGAATTCACCTCATGCGGGTTACTCTCCTTAGGGACAAAATTATCAATAAGGGCAATGATTGCCATTCCACCAAAAAATGCAAGAAGGGTATAGAAAAGCCCTGCCTTTTCACCAAACTCCCCCACCAGCGAAACCCTTGCCTCCTGAAACAGCTCCACCAAAGAGATAAGTATCATCACTCCGGCAGAAAAACCAAGGGTAGCACACAAAAATTTGGGGCTGAATTTCTTTACAAACATGATTATTGCACCCCCTATGCCGGTAGCCATACCGGCAAAAAGGGTAAGCAACAACGCTATAATGAAATTACCTTCCAACATATAGGGAATCTTTATTTCTTATCCTCCTTCATTGAAGCATAAATCAAATAAGCAATGATGGCAACATACGCCAAAATTGCCACATACTGTGCACCGGCAGACTCCATCCACTCACCTGCCAAAAGATTTACACCGCAGAATCTCATAATTGCACTCACAACACCCATAAGGGCACCACCTGCAATAAAACCACTTGCAAGAAGGGTACCTCTATCTGTACGTGCCTTATTTACGCTCTCATCCTTGCTTCTGCTGCCAACATACCATGCTATACCACCACCAACAAGCAATGGAAGGTTAAGTTCAAGCGGAATGAACATACCAAGAGCAAACGCCAATGCAGGAACTTTGAATATAGTAAGGACAATTGCAAGGATTGCACCCACTCCATATAGGAACCAAGGGGCATTTCCGCCACTCATCAAAGGCTCAATAACAGCAGCCATAGCATTTGCCTGAGGTGCAACAAGAGCATCAGGGCCGGTAAAGCCGTAAGTATCGTTAAGGACCATCATAACGCCACCAACAGTAGCAGCTGCCACAAGGGTACCCAAGAATTTCCAGCTCTCCTGTTTTGCAGGGGTAGTACCAATCCAGTAACCAATCTTAAGATCTGTAATGAAAGCTCCGGAAACAGAAAGTGCAGTACATACAACACCTCCAATAATAAGGGCAGCTGTCATACCTGCAGTACCTGTAAGACCGCTCGCAACCAAAATCACAGAACCAAGGATAAGGGTCATAAGGGTCATACCGCTCACTGGGTTTGTACCAACAATTGCAATGGCATTTGCAGCAACTGTAGTGAACAGGAACGCAATAATACCAACAGTAAGAAGGGCAATGATTGCATGTTTAAGATTGCTGACAACACCAAGCTGGAAGAAAAGGAATGTAACAGCAAGGGTAATGAGAATACCAAACACCACAATCTTCATAGAGATATCCTTCTGGGTTCTCACAGTCTTTGCAGCATCCCCTTTCTTGCCTCCAAACTCCTGTACAGCAAGTCCAAAAGCACTCTTTATGATTCCCGACGACTTTATGATACCAATCACACCCGCAGCAGCAATACCACCAATACCAATATGGCGTGCATAATTTGAGAAGATGGTCTCCGCACTCATGGCACCCATATTTGCAAACTCAGTACCCAAAATGGTAACGCCCTCTGCACCAAAGCAAAGGTTAAGTACAGGAACAATGAAGAACCATACAAGGAACGAACCGCAGCAGATGATGAATGCATATTTGAGGCCGATGATATAACCAAGACCCAAAACGGCTGCACCTACGTTGAGTTTAAGGACAACCTTGGCCTTGTCTGCAATAGCCTCTCCAAAAGGAAGAACCCTTGAGGTAAAAGTCTCTGCCCACCATCCGAAAGTTGAAACTATAAAATCATATATACCACCAATAAGACCGCTCACCAAAAGCATTTTTGCACCGTTACCGCCGGTCTCACCACTAACAAGCACCTGAGTTGTAGCAGTAGCCTCTGGGAACGGATATTTGCCATGCATGTCGCTCACAAAATATTTTCTGAACGGAATAAGGAACAGGATACCAAGCACACCACCAAGCAATGAGCTCATGAACACTTTAAAGAAATCTACTGTAAGCTCAGGATATTTTGCCTGAAGGATATAAAGTGCAGGAAGGGTAAAGATGGCACCCGCCACAATTGCACCAGAACATGCACCAATAGACTGGATGATAACATTCTCACCCAAAGCATTCTTTCTTTTTAATGCTCCCGACAAACCTACCGCAATAATTGCAATGGGAATTGCAGCCTCAAACACCTGGCCCACCTTAAGTCCAAGATAAGCTGCCGCAGCAGAAAAGATGATGGTCATAACCAATCCAAGGGAAACGCTCCATGCGTTAACCTCGGGGTAAACCTTGTTTGGAGAGAGAATAGGCTCATATTTCTCTCCCGGTTTAAGCTCCCTTGCCGCATTCTCCGGCAAACCGGTTGTCTTAATCTCTGTATTTTCCATATTCTAAATTTTTTAAGTAATTTCGTAAATCAAATGAAATACAAATATAATCAAATATATGGAACAACCTTTAATCAACGACCACAACAAAAAAGAGCACCCTCCTATGCACACAGCAGAGCACATTCTTAATGCCACAATGGTAAAAATGTTCGGGTGCCCCCGCTCCAGGAATGCACATATAGAGAGAAAGAAGAGCAAATGTGACTACATCCTTGCCCAGGAGCCCACTCCAGAGCAGGTTGCCGCTATAGAGGCTGCAGTGAATGAAGTCATCGGGAAGAACCTTTCTGTTACAGTAGAATATATGACACAGGCAGAGGCTGCCCACATGGTGGATTTGAGCAAGCTTCCTGCAGATGCAACGGATACCCTAAGAATTGTAAGGGTTGGGGACTATGATGCGTGTGCCTGTGCAGGCGATCACGTGGAGAATACCTCTGAGATTGCACCATTCAAAATCATAAGTGCAGATTTTACCCCCGCCGCAGAAGAGGGACAGCCGGGGCGCTGGAGAATGAGATTCAAATTGTTGGAGAAGTAGCAACTCCAAAAACGTACTCTTCAATTACATTAAGGTCTGGGACATATTCCGCTCCAAGGAATCCTACCAGATCTTTTTCTGTTATAAGCTCCCTGTATTTCTGCATATAAATGTTGGCCAACGGAAAATAGCTCCAATGCCATTTTTCCTCATTGTACCCTGTTTGCCTCAAGCCGCTGCCGGGTTCACCTTTTGCAGTGTAAGGCTGGTAAAACCCGTACTTATGGGCATTCTCACATAACCACTTGTAGGTCTTTTTACCCTCAGCAGTATTCCAGTACTCAAGTTTTGGAGAGTTGAAATCAAGCTCCGTACCCCAATGGTGGCGGGAAGTGCCGCACATGGAGTTATATTTAAGGATACTTCTTGCCCTTCCCGGCCCCGCTGCCACCGTACTCTTTTTCCATTTCTGCTCCCATATATACCTCTGTACCCAAAAATTGCGGGAGGCTGATGTAGCGGTAAGCCTCACTCCATCTGCCAGGGCTGCCTGCCGCATCTTAATAAACGCCTCAAGGGTCTGTTTCTGGATAAAATTGTTGGGATTGCGCAGCACCGTATACTTGGGGGCTATCTGCACAAAGTTTGTATCCTCCTCAAAATGGGTCTTTCCCAAAAGAAACTCCTTTGTAGGAGCCGCCGCCCCCTCCACCTGCTGAGCAACTGCCGGTGCAGCAAACATCAGCACCATATATAAAAACACAAGAAATCTTTTCATAGGGGCAAAGATAATGCATTAATGCAAATTCAGCTCCTTTCCAAATTTCATCACCATCAATACAGGATTGTCATCTTTTCCTAAATTGGCTGCAATCTTTTGCAAGTCCATTGGCAGTTCTATAAAATGTTCAATGAGATATTGTGGAGAGATGGAGCAAATCAATATATCACTATTCTGGGTATTAAAATTTGAAGACAGAAAAACTTCATCATTCAGCAAATGGGATACATATGTTGTATTATCATAGGATTCCTTATTTCCAAGATAGCCCATATCTGTAATTTTATATATCTGCTTGTCTTGTTTTACATAAATCCAATTCCCAAATTTAAATCTTTTTGTCTTTTGGGAATTATAGTCCATTCCATTACAAAAAATGATATATTCTGAAGTTTCAATTATTGGATAAATTATATTGCGCTCATCAGGATTGTCCATACAGCTGTTAATACTGTTAAATTGCGCAGTTATTTTAAGATTGCCATCTATAACATACACAGTATCCGTTCTGGGAGAAGATATGTAAATCTTATTACCTGCCGGGTATAAAGCTGGAGTTGCCGACACTTTATGATCATTCTTAACAAACTTATGTTTGATATCCTGTACACTCTCGTATTCTCCCGTTTCCAAATTGTATACATTTATAGTACGTCCTCTATCTATATGTTTATTGCTGAACATACTTATAAAGCTTGAATGATGATCATACAAGACCAATTTATTATCAATCACTGCAGAAAATAAATATGATTTGTCCAAAGTGTCAGTCTTGACAACATTGCCAAAATAATCATAAAAAAGGATTATTTGCTCCTCAGTAATTACCTTATGGATTCCTATTATATTCTCTTTTGGAAATACGCGCAAGTTTTTATATGAATCCATTCCATTGGCCTTTTTGATCCCTTCTCCAAAACTCCTTATAAAGTGTCCGCAAGTATCAAATAAATAGATTTCATTTTTGCATTTTGATTCTACATCACGATATTCAGGCATACAATCCCCAACAATCATTAAATCTTCATCTATACAGATATGGTTGTTCAGTCCAAATAAACTTGTCATGATATTAACAGTATCACTACCCCCTAAAGCTATAAATGACACATCTGCCAAATCTGACAACTTAATGTCCAATGTGGGATACTCTTTATTTAAATCAACGGAGATTATTTCATTATTGGAATCTACACTATCACTATTTTTGCACGCGCATAGAAATATTGCCAATACAATTGTATAGAATATGACTTTCATATTATCATTCAGATTACTTTAATCCTGGCAAAGTATATTTTACCAGTCTATTTTCTCTGGAATTTGTTGCATACACTACAGATGGGTCGGATGTGAGAGCAAGATTAGAGATATCACTATCACTCAAATAGCTTTTTACCATATTCAAGTTATAATCCAAAACTAAAATATAGCTGTCATTACCTGGTTTTGCTGAACCGCGGACACCCTCCGCTTTTTCTCTTTCTTCCCTTGCACGATAATCCTTAACTGACTCCGGATCTACAGTTATATAAACATATTTTTCTCCCACATAAATACTGGAATTGCAACTGATATAATCCATTGAGTAAACAGGTTTACCTTGTTTAACCGAGTATTTGGGCTCAGACAAAAAGATTTTTTTTTACGCCTTGTATCTTATTGTCTTTAATTTCATATTTACTGATGCAATCATATTGATTACAGCTTACAAATAAAAAATTATGGCATGGAGACAGCTCCATATCAACATTAAAATTACATGAACTTTGATCTATCTTCTCATCTTCCAATGGGTAATAGGCCAAAGAATCCACCACATTATTATTGATATCCATAAAAATAAGCCTGCGTATATTATCAATACCAGAACCAAAAATCATAAACAACGAATCAGAAACAGCTTGTAAATTCAAGTATATCATAGGGGTTTCAAGGTCCAATTTCATAACATCAAATGTAATGAGTGTATCCTGCTGGATTTTAACTCTTTTTATTTCATCTTTCCTGGAATCCAACAGATACAGATTATCGTCCAGCAAATCCATATCCGGAGAAGATACAAGAATCTCTCCTGGTCCCCTACCCAAGGCACAGGCCGAACCTTTCAAATCCCCACTTTGCAAATCTACAAGATGTACCAGTTTCTCATTTGGCAATTGCATAGTGCCCAAAAAGCCTTCAGATGTATAATAACATCTAAAATCATTTTTAGCAACATACTCTGCCGGCAATTGCTCCCCAGAAATTACTGCTGCATCATGTATATAATTGTCCAAATTCCCTATACCTCCTGTATTAGCAGCTTCATTACATGATGTTAGAGCGAAAACAAACACTCCAACAATGGCAAACTTCATTAAATCTTTCATATGAATTGTTTTAAAAAATTATTGTTTATTTCTTACCGACATTGTGTCAATAAATAAACCCAAACATCCATATAGGGATATTCTTTCCTGCCGCATACTCTATATTGTCTTTTACAATATCGCCCTCCTACCTCAAAGGTCATGTCACCTATTTCAAAGTCTGAAATTTTTGAGGAATACACAGAATACTTACACTTCATCCATGTAAGGAACATTGTCTCACGAATTGTTCCCTCATCTGTCTTATCCAACCCAAGGGAATGTATTATATTGGAATTATCAAGAAACAGTTTCTCTACTTTCTGCAAAAGGCCGTCACCCGCAACATCTTCCCTCAGGACATTGAAAAGGCCAGACTTCTCCAGATAATCAATATAATCGGGAAGAATATTCCTGCTGATATCCAAATCTCTTGCCAATGTAGAATAGTTGGGTTTGTATGGTACAGACTGCGCTATCATATACATAAGTTTCTTAAGTTTCACAGCAGCAGCCACTGTCATTTCTGCATATCTTGGAATATCATCTTCAACTGTTGCATTTATTGCCTGTCTTAACTTTATTGGAAAATCCTCTTCAGTAAAAAATGGATAACAGCCATATTGCAGATACTCCTTATAATATTTTAAAGGCCTATGACTACCGTATGGAAAGTCCACCTTACCAGCCAAGATATCCTCCAATGAAGAGGGCTTGAGCCTCCACCCTTGAGAAATATTCAGTTATAAATATAACAATTTGCACTAATATTAGTGCAATAATCTGAATATTTTGCACTGTTTATTATGCAAAATAGCAAATCAAGTCAGTCTCACCCACATCGGCAATACAAATACCAGTACCAGCAAGGAGAAGAGCAGGCCGCTGATTGTGCCTACGGCAAAGGCAAACCAGAAGACTTCATTGGGGCCGTCCATAAGAAACGGGATGAGTCCCAGCACTGTAGAGACTACAGTGAGGGAGATGGGGATTATCTTGTTATTGAAGGCCCGCAGATATAGTTGGAGCGGGCTCCTCTTCCCGACAGTTTTTTCAGTAACACCCCCAACTGCTGACAGCGTTCCCCTATATTGATGCAGAATATAAATACCGGCATTCACCACAAGTCCGCTGAGCATGATGAGCGAGGCATAGCCACCCTGGTCAAAACTCCACTCCGTTATGCCAAAAACGAGGAACACTCCAATGAAGGAGACAGGGATAAGCAGGATTATTACCAGCGGCAATAGCAATGATTCAAACAGGACTGCACACATAAAGAAGATTATGGCAATTACCAGTAAAAGTATATATATATTGGCAGGGTCATCAAATGTACCATAGTTCCATTTGGATTTCTTGGCCTTGAATCCTACAGGAAGGACAGAGCTGTTCAACCTTTCAATCTCTGCATCCACCAATGCATTTGCCGGTTTGGTTTGTCCAAGGTATCCAAAATCCACCGCCATCTGGTACTCTTGGTCCTTCTTGTAAATCTCCATACCTGCATCCCTGCGGCTTATGGAACCAAGCTGGGAGAACTTTATCTTTTCCTTGCCCACTGTCACATACTCGTTCTTGAGGTTCCAAACATCAAAGCTCTCCTTGCCTTTACTCTGCAGGGCTATATCTGTTTTAATACCATCTTTGTAATAACTGCCGGCATTCTGCACAAACAGATGCTCCTGCAAAGCCCCATACGCATCTGCAGCAGAGACATTGTGCAGTGCCATTGCCTCCTTGTTGTAATCTATATAATATTCGTTTACCCTTTGTGCTCTCCAACTTGTACTGGTAAGGACAGATATATCCTTAACCCTGCGGTGCTGCTGCAGTGACTCCACACAATTGAGGCAATACTCATAAAGCCGATCAAAATTATATCCGGTAAGGA
Organism: Candidatus Egerieisoma sp.; assembly: GCA_045592425.1. Lineage (GTDB taxonomy): Bacteria > Bacteroidota > Bacteroidia > Bacteroidales > UBA932 > Egerieousia. Next base: position 12,621 of record JAZNUT010000003.1, on the reverse strand, counting down.
TAACCCTGTATCCGCCATAAGATCCACCCACATTGTTGCTGAACCCGTTTTCATCTATACCATACACACCCCAGTTGGCCCCTCCAAAATCTATGGCCTTGGATATTACCTGCTCCTTTAAAAGAAGCGGGAAACCTGTATCCTCCACATCTTTACGGAATGTTACAACTATAGAGGCATCACTTGCTCCGGTAATGGATGTGCGGAACATCTCTATCTGGTTGAACTGGGAAAGCCAGTTCTCCATATAAAGGACAATCTCATTCAACTGGTGTATGGTACATCCCTGCGGCAATGACGCTGTTATATACAGGTTGGGACGGTTCAATGAGCGGTAGAAATTCCCTTTTGAATTCTCTTTAAAGAAGTAAAACCCACCTGCAAATGCCCCCAACAGAAGAACCAGCAACGCCCAACGCCATTTGCGGGTAAATGTAATGTACCTGCTGTAAATTTTGTTGAACCGTACCGTTCTGCGCAATGATTCAAGGCTCCTTGCGCCACCCCTCTGTGCAACAGAAAACTTGTCAACAAGCGCCGGTATAAGAAACATTGCAATGATTAGGGACACTGAGAGATTAACCATTATTACAGATGCAAAATCCCTCAGCACCAACTGCTGCTGCGGCGGTAAAAGGAATATTACGGCAAGCGATCCTATACTTGTAAGAAGAGCAGCAAGAATTGCCAGGAACACCTTTCTGTTGCGCCAGTAGCTATAATGGGACAACATAATTATGGAGGTATCTATTACAATACCAAAAGAGGTGGTTATACCGGCAAGAGTATATACATGTATCTCTATTTTAAAGAGTACATAAAAGATAAAGGCAATAAAAATATTGGCCAGCAGTGCCCCTGCAATGGTAAGGAGATATTTGAAGCTTCGGCTTGTAAGATAAACAAAGGCCAGCAGGATAAACAATGAGAGGAGTGTCCTGCGGATAATCTTTACCAGCTCCTGTTCTATGGCTATAGAGATATCATTAACTGCAAGGGCAGAAAAGTTCTGGGGAAAACTCTCCCCAAGCTCTGCCATCTTTCCTCTCACTGCCGCACATGTCTTAACGGTATTGCTCCCCTTTTGCGGATAAACCGTAATGTTGATTGTATTTAGGCCGTTAAGTCTGTAATACCTGTTTGGCAAACTCTCTATATACACAATGGAGCATATATCACCAACTCTTATAATCCTGCCGTTTATGCTCTTTATAGGAATTGAAGCCAGCTCATCTGATGAAAAATTGTTTGTAAGGAGTATTCCTGTCTGGTTTATACTCCCTACAAGGTCATAATCAGATACAAATCCGTTAATTGCAGATGCAAGCTCACTTAAGGTCACACCAAGGGACTCCATCCTGTGCGGGTCAAATTCAACCTTCTGGTGAAATGGGGTTGCACCTGTAAGCACAACAGAACTCACCCCCGGCAAAAGTGAAAGCTCCTTAACAATATAATCCTGTGCATACTGTTCAATCTGCTGGGTAGGGAGCTGGGAATTTATTGTGTAGGTAATGATAGGCTCCACATTGCTTCCCCCCGTTGCAACAGAAATGGCGGGATAGGAAACGCCGTCGGGAAGCTTATTGTAGGTTTGTCTCAGAAGGGTGGCAATCTCAAACCTCACCTGCTCTATCCGCTCCTTGTCTTTAAGGGTAACATTTATGGTTCCGCTCTCCTTGCCGGTTACAGATTCAATCCCTTTGACACCGCTCACAGATGAGACAAGTCCCTCCAGGCGTGAAGTCACCTCACTCTCAATAAGCCTTGCAGGAGCTCCCGGCCAGAAATAGCTAATACTCAGCTCACCCTCTTTTTGGGAAGGCTCATACTGCAGATTCAACAGTGGAGCCATACCTGCACCTACAATTGTAAGTACGGCAAACACAAGAATCACTGAGAATGCAGGGAGGCGCTTCATGGTATCCAACTTTTTATTCCCGACAGGTTTTCTTATATATATTGTAATACAGCACCGGTATAAAGAAGATACTTACAACTGTACCCACAACCATCCCACCTATCAGGGCCAAAGAGAGCGGGAACTGCAAATCTGCTCCCATATTGCCCCTTACAAGGAACGGTGCAATGGCCAAAATGGTGGTAAGCGAAGTCATAAGGATAGGGCTCAGCCTCCTGTTGCCGGCTACCATTATGGCCCGCAGCAATGAGTACTGCTTGCGCAGACGATTGATGGTATCCACTTTGAGTATGGAGTCATTTATAATTATACCGCACATTACAACTATTCCTATCATTGACATTATGTTTATACCGGCCCCGCATATCCAAAGGAGCAACAGGGCACCTGTAAGGTCAGCGACAATCTCTGAGAGGATAATCAGAGGCTGCACCAATGACTCAAACTGGGCTGCAAGGATAAAGTACAGCAACAGCAATGATATGACAAGGATAATGGCAAGTTCCAAAATCATCGCCCTGCTGGCATAATACCCTCCGGCAAACTCCACAGTAAACTCTTTCTCCTGCATAATGGTCTCCTTTATGGCAGATTCAACTGCAGGGATATAATTGTCGGGAAGAGAGATGTTCAAAGGGTAATAGTCTCCATCCTTACCCTGCACAATGTTTTTAAGGTCCCTTACCCTCCGCTCCTTAAGCACGTAAGAAAGGGGAATATGGGCACCCTGTCCATTGCGGGCCGTTACAGAAAGGAGGTCTTTCTGCTCCCCCTCATCACCCATAACCACAGGGGTAGAAAATGCCCCCTGCTTGATTGAAAAAAGGGCATTCTCCTTTGTAGCTGTACTGAGGGCCTGATAAATATTGCCATAATTGAGGTTATAAAGGGCCATCTTTTCAGGATCTGTAACAAGCATAATCTGCTCCTGCCACAAAACCGGCTCCATATAAACCTGCGGCAAACGCTCCTTAATCTTTCCAAGGAGACGGTTCAACTGGTCGGGCTCCAGAGATTTGGAATCCTTGCGGCTTATCATGGCCACAAGCGGTGCCTGGTTCTCTGCAAAAATAGTATTGAAAATGTTTGACGCCTCCTCAAAACCTGTTGTTGCCTGAGGATATTTGCCACGTACCCGCTCCTGCAGAATCTGCTGCACCCGTTCCAAATGCTCTGGAGTATGGGCATCTATATAACACTTCACCTGTGAAGGGGTAATGTCTCCAGAATGCGAAAGCAAGAAATCCTGCTTACCTATAAGAATATCATAATGGGCAATATAATCCTCCAGCCCGCCAATAAGGGCATTGCATCTTGCCTGGCTCTCCTGCAGAGTAAGAGGGGTATTCCAATCTATATTAAGGATAATGTCCTTATGGGTTATAGGGGGCAGCTTGCTCTTATCAAGCAAATTATAAAACAGGAATGTCCCGGATAGAAGGGCAATGAAGATTCCCCACGCCGTCCTCTGGTGGCGTAGAGTCCATTTGAGTCCCTTCTCATAACCGTCATCTATACGGCTCAGGAATGTCTTGTCATCATTTTTTGCGGGATACACTGCATACTTCCTGTATAAAAGGAGATAATACACCGGAATTATCAGTACCGCCACAAATAGGGATGTAAACAGAGCCACTGTAACCGCCATGGCCTGGTCATAGAAAAGGGCTCCGGAAATACCACTCAGGAAGATAAGCGGAACAAACACAGAACAGGTGGTAAGCACAGAACTCAGCATTGGGGCAACCACCTCCTTTGTAGCCTCCACAACAGCCTCCTTTAGGGTACTTCCCCTCTGCCAGTACTGGGTAATGTTATCAATGACAATAATGGAGTTGTCCACCATCATTCCCAAACCCAATATTAATCCCGACAGTGAAATTATATTTATACTTATCCCCAACAGATACAGCAGCAGCAATGAAACCACCAATGAAAGGGGAATTGTAATCATAACAAGAGCCGGGGAGCGGTAATCCTTCATAAACAGGAAGATGACCAGCACTGCCAGAATAGCACCCACAAGGATATTTGATTTGAGGTTATCTATAGAGTAATCCAAAAGCTCCGTCTGGTTGCGGGTAACGGTAAACTCTATATGAGGGTACTCGTTCTGCAAATTGGTTGTGAGACTCTGCAAAGACTCTTTAAGATCTGCCATCCGGGCATCTGACTGCTTTATTACAGCCATTGTAATTGCACGATCCCCGCCCTGCTGCACCATTCCATCCTCCTGCTGTGGAATCTCAGTTACCGTTGCAAGTTCTGCAAAAGTATAAATGCGGCCATTAATGTTAAGGGTTATGCCTTCTATATCCTCAAGGCTCTTCAACTGGGAATCAAATGAAATGTTCCACTGGTAGTGGCCATCCTTAATTGAAAGGTTGCCAAGTGTAATATTGTTGTCCGAGATGGCCTTCTGCAGATCATTTGTTGTAATTCCAAGAGCCTGCAACCTTGCGCCGTTGGGCTCAATAAGTATCTGTGTACCAAGAGTACCGCTCACATCTACAAGTGCCACTTGCGGCACCTGCTCTATGCGGCGGGCAATAATCTCCCTTGCAAAACGGCTCAGCTCCAAAAATTTCTCTATTGTACCACCACTCACAGTAAGATTGATGAAAAAGGCAGGAATGTCTGTAGCACTTGCCTTAATTACCTTGGGCCTTTCAATATCCCTTGGAAGCAATGAGAGCACTTTGTCTATCTTCTCATTAACCTCTATGAAATTGAGGTCGGTATTGGATTTGTGGCCAAACTGCATAAATATGCTGCCACTGCCATTAACAGCCTCACAACGGATATCCTCCAGAGAGGGTATCTGAATAAGCTGCATCCTCAGAGGTGTTATTACCTGCTCATTTATCTCTCTGGCAGATGCCCCCTTTACAGCCACCTGCACAGATATCTGGGGTATATCCACATTGGGCATAAGGGAGATTGGAAGTCTCCCTACAGCCACAACACCCACAATGAGTATTGCAATTATGGTCATTGTAACGGCTATGGGCCGTTCCACAAGTCTTTTAAGCATATTGCCGCACTGTTAAGTTAACTGTTGCACTATTTGCTGCGTATCTCTACATCAGAGCCGTCTGCAAGGTTAAGGTTGCCGCTTATAATAATAGCCTCCCCCTCACTCAAACTGGAATTTTTCACCTGGTGGCCCCGCACCACATGATGGGTGCTGTTGGATTGCAGCACATCTACATATCTCCACTCTGCCTTGCCGCTCTGAGGGTTAAACACAAACAGCACATCATAACCGTCCCTCATTACAACCGCACTCTTAGGTACGGCAGTAAGGTTCTGTGCAGTACTTTTTATAAACACTTTCACATTCATCCCCTCCATAAGATTACCGCCCGTATTCTTTATAGCTGCAGTTATTGCAATCTGTCCCTTCTCATCTACAAAAGGGTTAATCTCCTTAATGGTTCCGCTGTAGCTTCTGGCAACATCTATAAACGGCTGCAGTGTAATCTCCCTACCCACAGCAATATAAGGGAGCTCCCCCTCCAACACTTTAAACTCAACATCAAAGGCCGAGTCATCTATGATTGTACATACGGTCTCCTGGCTGTACTCATGCTCCTTTACAGCAAGATTTGCAACCACACCGTTATGAGGGGCCAAAAGTGTTGCATTCTGCAATGCAAGCCGTGCTATCTTGTATGAATTGAGGGCACTTGCATAACCCGAGCGTATCTTGGCCACATTAAAAATATCTGCAGGAACACTGCTGGTATCCCTGCCGTAACCAAATCCTATAAGGGCGTCATACAAATCGAGCTGCGCCTTGCCAAGGCTCTGCTGTGCCCTCTGACAATCGAGTTCCAGAGACTGTGTGTCCAGCTTTGCTATAATATCGCCTTTTTTAACCCTGGTGCCGTTCTTTACCGCAACAGCAGCAACCTCACCAGGAGCACTAAAGCGGAGCTGGGCCCGCTTCACCCCCTTAAGGACACCATTGCTTATGGTCTCCCTGCTGAACTGCTGCTTTCTCAGATGTATAGTATCAACGCTGTTCTTCTCTATGCTGTATTGCTCCTTTGCAAGTTGGGTATTCTCCTCTGCAGATTTCTCTTTACAAGAAAAGCATAATGCCACCAATGCAATTGCTGCCAAAAATCTCTTCATATCCTATTTCCCGTTAGTAAGTTCATCAAAATTGGCATCCACTTTTTTATTCTCCATAAAATTGAAAAGGGTTGCCTTCTGTATATTGTAGTAATATATCCAGTAATTGCTCAAATCCTGCAGATATCGCAGCTGCGCGCTATCCATCTCCGCCTGGGCGTTGTTCAGTTCCATTACTCCAACAGTTCCGTTAAGAAACCTCTCCTTGGTAGTGGCATATCTGCTCTGGCCCACCTGGTCTGCCTTTTGCGACACATCACACTGCCCGCCCTGCAGATTGAACCTCAACACTTGCAAGGTAACATCCTCCCTAAGCTTGTTCTCTGCCTGTTCTATCTGTGACTCAATAACCTGCGCCTGAGATTTTGCAACCTTTACCTTTCCCTTTCCAAGACCCCAGTCCATAATTGGCAAAGAAAGGGTAAGACCTATTATCTCCTGATCCAAAGGAGATTTGTACGCCAACCCAAAATCATCTCCCACCTGGTTTAGGCCAAACTGTGCGTAAAAAGATGCCTTGAGCCCCGCATTGGCCTTTGCCCGGGCAATCTCCTCCTGGGCAGAGAGTGAGCTTATCTCGTTTTCCAGATCACTTGGAGAATTATGGTTTACAAGATCCATCACCTGAACAAAGTCCAAAGTAAGTGCATGGTTCTGAGGGGGCAACTGCAGGGTTATGTTCACCCTCTCATTGTAACCAAGGAAATTCCTCAGGCGCTGCATGGCAGTCTTTTCTGCAAACTGATGGTCTCCAATTGCCAGATTATCATTAAGAAGTTTCAACTCCAGCTGTAACAGCTCATCCTTGGTAATGGAGCCTATGGCAAACCTCTCCTGAGCTATCTTATACAGTTGCTCAGTATTGCGGCAACTCTCACTGGCAATCTCCACCTGTCTCTGGGCCAAAAGAAGATCAAAAAAGTATGTAACAGCCGTAACCGTTATACTCTCCATATCATTAAGATAATTGCGTTTTGCCAGCTCATATTTCTTAGGCTCTATCTTCTTCTCCCATTTGAATGAGTTGTATGCATTAATGGGCTGGCTTATTGTAACCTTTACCGGCTGGGAGTTGTATGTAATTTTGTCTGTAGGTGAAAACTGGTCCAACCTGTCCAAAGAGGTGACCACTGAAACAGAGCCCCCGGTAAAAGGGATATTCTGGTCTATGGAAAGCCCCAATGAATTGCTGAGGTTATTGTTCTGTATATACCCAATCTCTCCAGTTTGTGCATCCTGCAAAGAAACCAGTGAGCGGTTATAATTGCCCAACGTACCCTGCATATTAAGGGACGGAAGGAACTGTGCCTTATAAGTACGGTACTGCCAATAATTGACAACAAAATTATGTTTGGCCAAAATGGCTGCCGGAGACTGGCTGTGAGCCGTCTCAATAACATCATTGAGGCTCATTGTAAAATTAAACTGCAACTGTCTGTTGCCATCCTGGGCATATACGTTCCCTGCTGCCGTAAAAGCACCAACAACAGCAAAAGCCAACATAAACAGGGCCAAAAATCTTCTTCTCATAAACACCTGATTTTAGGACTCTCAAATATCCGTAAAATTACAAAACACCCTGCAAAAAACAAACTACAAGGGTGTTAAAATGGGATTATTCAGTTATATGGGTGGTTTTAGTTGAGTAAAGGATATTTTACAAAAGATGAATCTATTTAAAATGAGATCTGTTCTCTGAATTTTACAATCATCAGCACAGGGTTGTCATCTTCCTTTGCAGAGACAGTTATTTGCTTTAATTTGTCGGGAAGGGAATTGTGATTTTCTTTGAGGTATTTTATTGGGAGCATATAGGCTAGGGTATTGGGCGTTTGGGTAGTGTTACAACTGCCCAACAGCAGTTCATTGCTAAATATGCTTTTTTCAAATGCATCTGAATTGCCGCCTGGAGTGTTTATTCTGTAAAACTGGTTATCCTTTTTGTTTAGGAGGTATGTTTTATATGACAATGTGCCTTTTTGTTCTGAAGAGTAATCGATATCTGTGCTGAAGAGGATGTACTCTCCGGTTTCAGCTATTGGTATTATGCAATGGTCAGATTCAGCATCTTGCCAAATGGTTACAAATTTTGGAGTTACATTAAGATTGTTGCTTATATGGTATATTGTGTCTGTTCTTGGTGTTACCAGAAATGCCCCAGAGTTGGTTCGTACTATTTTGTTCTTGGTTGTATATCCGGGCCTTGCTGATAAAGGAGACATAAATATATCCTGTCCATTAAAATGGCTTTTTGTGTTTATGTTGTAGTACATTAATGTTTTGCCATTATCTTTTACGGAGCCGTCATTTCTGATGAATTGAGAGGTGTAGTCTACAAACAGGACAGTGTCATTAAAGGTCGTATTGGCATAATACCTTTTACCAAGGTTATAGGTACCCTTGTAGTTGCCGTTAAAATCAAATACTTTCATTGTGTTTTGGGTAGCTCCATGCACTATTACGATTTCTGCTGCAGGATGAACAGTGTAGTTCATTCCAAATCCAAAGAACTGATTTTCTTCTTTTCCAGGGTTTACCACTGTTCTTATAAAATTTCCATCTGAATCAAACATATACAGATGCGCCGCATCTGAGAGAACATAAGTGGTCTTGCTACCGCTGTCATATTCTACAGGGTTGCTGTCTGCTATAAAAATATAGTTGCTGTCTATGTATATGGCATTATCATACCCCAACCTACCGGTTTTAAAAACAGCACTATCTTTACCTTTTAGGGGAATATATGACACATCAGCCATATCTGACAGTTGGAGGTCTATTGCCGGGTACTCCTTATGGAGGTCTATAATTGCAATATCTGTATCGGATGTACAACTTATGAGCAGTGTGCAAAACAGAAAGATTCCATATAAGTGTTTCATTGTATGCCGTATTAGTTCAAGCCTGTAAGTTTGTATTCAGTTAATCCGTGGCTTCTGTAGTCTGCTGCATATACAATTGAAGGATCCGGTGTGAGTGTTATTGTCTCAAACTGGGTATCACACAGATAACTGTTAAGCAATTCCATTTTATGGTTAAATACCAATATATACGAATTGGAATCAGGCAATGCCGTTACTCTCTCTCCCTGCTTTTGCGCCTCATCTAACCTCTGAAGAAATGCCCCTCTGGATTCCGGGTTTGCCACAATGTATATATATTGCTCATTTACAAAAATATTAGCGCTGAATTTCACATTATCTTCCTCTGTTATTGGCTTGCCTTTTTTTACAGTGTATTTTGGTTCTGTCAGATAGAACGTAGACAAATGATTTATGGTGTTGTTGTGAATATGATATTTCTTAACATGATTGAATGTCTTGTTGCATACATACAAATATTCTCTACACGGAGAAATATCCATAGATACATAAAAGGTAGGGACCTTGGATAAATCTATATTTTCATCATCAAGGATATGGTAATCAATACTGTTCAATATAACACCATCGTTATTGCACAATAGTAACTGGTGAGCATCTTTTTGGTCTCCAAAAATCACAAACAATGAATCATTTATAACTTTTGAATTGGCTGTAATAGTAGGTTCTGTATATTTTATCTGGGTTATATCATTTATTGTCAGGCTGTCATTCTGAATAAAGATACCTTTAATCTTATCTGTAACCATATCGGTTACATATAGGGTATTGTTGTATAAACCTATCTGAGGAGTACTTGAAAGTAGTTCTTTGGGGCCCCTGCCTTTATGGCATACAGATGAAATTATTTCTCCCGTTTGTAAATCCGCTAAATGAATCAAACCTTTACCTGGAATATCCATAGCCCCTAAAAATCCATCAGATATATGAAAACAGTTGAAAGAGAACATAACAGGGTAATTCTCTTTCAACTGTACACCTTGTATTTTCTCTGCATTTCCAAAATAATAATCTGAGTTATGGTACACCTCATTATCTGTACCACTGCAACTTATCAATGTTATCAGGCTAAAAATAAAAAAAAGATGTTTCATAATGATTATTATTTTGTCAATTATTCATTCCATATTACTATAACAGGATTGCTCTCCACTGTTACTTCACGCCCAACCCTTTTGCTGATGTATGTAAGCTCAGGAGAATTTTCCTCCAAAGAACTTGTATGAATTATATCTGCCATTAAATTTCCTGATTGATAACGTGGTGAAAACTTCAGATTATTGTCTGGTGCGTACTTTAAAGCCAATTTATAAGTTTCATCGTTTTCTTTATTAAAAGCATACCACTCCCCTTTAACTCCACTATCGCAAATTTCAACAAAATAATAATGCTCATTCTGGGCTATATCCTTTATAGTCTGTGCTTTTTGTAAGCCATCATACCCCATACTTCTTAACTGAGGTGTTAATGGATTATTGAATGAAACAGCAAATTTTTGAGTAACATAGTTGTGCCCAGGAATATATTCATAAACAGTATCAGATAAATTAGGATGCAATAACACAGCCCCGTCATTTGGAACAATTCCTTTTGTGAACGAATATAACATCTTACTATAATCAGTAAGTACAAATTGGGCCAATTCACCTGTTTCTATAATATTTGAATTACTCAAATCCAGACAATACACCATTGATTCTTTATCCCCCATAGAATTATATGGGGCAATTAAAAATTTATCATCTTTAATATCAGCCTTAGAGAACATTTTGCCCGGCACCATAAACTGTCCGGAATACTCTCCGGTTGCTATAGAAAAGCACATCAACTTCCCTATATAATCATATATGTATATTTTATCATTACTCTCATCTACTGCAATATCTATTACAACATTCCACTCCCCAGGGCCATTGCCCTTACTTGATATCTTTTTTACAAAGTGTCCTTTCCTGTCAAACTGAAACACTCCATCTATTGCAGAAAGAACAAAAATGTAATTTTCAGAAATTTTAACATTCCACACATCCTGCAAAACAGATTCGTTTGTAGTGTCATCAAGCGCTATAAACTCAAACTCGCCTTTTACACCATCCATTACCAATAAAGGAGATTTTTGTATATCATTATATTCATACATAGTTGTAGTTGTCTTACAACTAGCCAATACTATAATAAAAATTATAAGGAATATCTTTTGTTTCATAGACATATATTGTATATACACTTCTCGCATAAAAATCACTATTGCTGTATCACTTGATATTGTAATATGTTTCTTTAGCACATCGTATATATAAATATCACTCTTAGTAGAGCTCTTGTGCCTTCTTTTGCAAGAATGTATCAATGTTAATTGATTCTACTCCTAATTTTTTTCTAATTGCAGAGCTGTTTTTGTAGAAATATTTTATATCCAGATAATTTGATATTTCACTTCCATTCAAGCCTATGCAATAAAGGCAGCAACACCCTATCTCCCATTCTGAGAGTCCCTGTTTAGACAGATATGAGATAAATCTTGGATGGGTCAATTCCAATGACATTTTAGTAGACCTCAAAAACTCATCATTATTCTTAATGTAGTTTTTTAATTCCATCATGGATTTATCCATATCAACACCAGAAATATGCGCAACTATAAATTTGTTCAGCACATCCAGCCTTTGCTCTACTACGCGCCTTAGATCATCATTTAACGGCTGTTTTGTAATTAGTGATCGCAGTCTCTTCTCTTCCACCAACGCCTTTTCATATTGGTTGCCCAATTGTAATTTCTGTTCTTCAATTTCCTGCAACCTCTTCTCCTTTGCTATAGTCAATTGCCTGTAATGTTTAATTGCAAAATAGATGACCATCACCAATATGATTATTCCCATAATCAACATAACTATATACAATCTGTGCCTTAATGAGAGTTCCTGGGCTTTATATCTTTCTTCCAGAAATTTTGCATCACTATTAAATATGTTTAAGTCTTTTTGACTTGTTGCTGTGTAATATGCACTTAAATGCTCGTACGCTTTTTTAAAATCACCATTCTCTTTAAACACATCTGATGCTATGAAATGGTAAGTACCCTTATTCTCTTTGCTTTTATTGTAGTCGTCAAATTTATCCAATGCCCAAAGGGCCATCTCCAGTTTTCCCGATTTCAAATAGGCATCAGCTACCAGATGCCATTTAATAAGAGTTTCTTTCCCTTCCAAATTTCTTATATATTCCTCAACTGCAGACAATAGGGTAGAGTCTTTTATTGAACGTTTGTAATTGAGCAAATTAGTGTAGTAATTACTCTTTTGTCTATATGTCATGTAATCTTTGAGATCCTGAATTTTTAAAAAGCAGGCTTCAATGTCTTCATAGTCATTTAATGTAAGATACATCGCGGCAAGATTGTTCAAGGCCGTTACATATCTGACTGTATCTTTACCCTTCAAATAATAACTTATGGCAAGTTTAGCGGGAACTATTGCCTCATTCAAATTAAAGATCTCACTATAAACCACCATCTTACCATTATATAACCTACCTACAGCCACATAGTCCTTACAATTATCTGCATACTTCTCTCCAAGAAGATAGTTATCCATTGCAGCCTCATAGTCTTTGGCATTTATACATACTCTCCCCTGATAATAATATGCCTTAAGCTTTTCGTCTGGTGTGCCATGTTTT
>JAZNUT010000002.1:0-16775 GCA_045592425.1 Candidatus Egerieisoma sp. | reverse complement strand
TCGGAGAGTTTGCTCCGACAAGAACCTTCAAAGGTCACTCTGGTAATCGTAAATAGTATAATGAAACACAGATTACAGTAAAATGGGAGCTCGTAAAAAATTAATGGCCGAAAGGCAGAAAGAGATAAAAAGACATACAGCTATTGCTAAGCTGAATGATGTTCCTACCTCTCCCCGCAAAATGCGCCTTGTAGCGGATATTATCAGAGGTGTTGAGGTTAATCGTGCTTTGGATATTCTTAAATATTCAAAGAAAGAGGCTTCAGTTCGCTTGGAGACCCTTCTACGTTCTGCAATTGCAAACTGGGAGGCTAAGAATGAGGCAGATAAAAAAGAGTTGGAGAATGGTAACGTTGTAGTAAAAACTATCATGGTTGGTCAGGGTCGTTCTCTTAAGAGAATCAGAACTGCACCTCAGGGTAGAGCTGCAAGAATCAGAAAACGTTCAAACCACGTTACTATCATCTTGGATAAAAAAGCCGTTAAATCAGAGGAGAAATAATCATGGGACAGAAAACTAATCCAATAAGCAACAGACTTGGTGTTATCCGTGGCTGGGACTCTAACTGGTACGGTGGAAAAGACTACGCTGCTAAGATCCTTGAGGATACAAAAATCCGTGAGTATCTAAACGCTCGTTTGGCTAAAGCAAGTCTTTCAAAAATTGTTATAGAGAGAACTCTAAAACTAATTACAGTAACTATTCACACTGCAAGACCAGGTGTTATCATCGGTAAAGGTGGTCAGGAGGTTGACAAACTAAAAGAGGAGTTGAAGAAGATCTCAAACAAAGAGGTTCAGATTAACATCTTTGAGGTAAAACGTCCTGAGATTGATGCAAACATCATTGCAAACAACATTGCAAGACAGGTTGAGGGTAGAGTATCATACCGTAGAGCTATTAAAATGGCTATCGCTTCAACTATGAGAATGGGTGCTGAGGGTATCAAAGTACTTATCAGCGGTCGTTTGGGTGGTGCTGAGATGGCTCGTTCAGAGCTTTACAAAGAGGGTAGAACTCCTCTTCACACTTTCCGTGCTGATATTGACTATGCACTTGCTGAGGCTAACACTAAAGTTGGTGTACTAGGTGTAAAAGTATGGGTTTGCAACGGTGAGGTTTATGGTAAGAGAGATCTTACTCCTAACGCAGGTGTAAACGCAAATGCTGGTGCTCAGGGTAACCAGGGCAACAGAGGTGGCAACAGAGGTAGAAGAGACAACCGTAAAGGTGGCAAACCTCGTGCTAAAAAAACTCAGGAGTAATTTTATAAATTACACTATATGAAAGGGAATCGGAAACGGTTCCCTTTTTTTTGCAGATGCAGGTGCCATTTTGTGGTTGAAAGAGAAATTTTTTCCGCCAAATGGGTGGCGCTGGGTGACTGTCAGTGAAAATAATTTGTGCGTTTGTGGATTTGTTGTATTTTTGAGCGAAAGGAATTCAGGTATGTTTACAGTTCTGTTTATAACATTCAGCGGCGTTGCGTTGGGGTATCTGTTTCGCAAAGCGGGGTGGGTGAGGTATCTTGCAAAGGGGATAACTTATACCATCTGGCTATTGCTTTTCTTTTTTGGATTGCAGGTTGGAGCCAATGAGCAGGTGGTGGTCAATCTGGATTCTTTGGGTCTCAAGGCCCTTATAATATCAGTGGCGGGAGTCCTGGGCAGTTGCATTGCGGCCATGTGTGTTGCAAAATTGCTCTCCAATTCAATGAAGGATTTTCATACCGGCAGTTCTTCTGAATCCCAGGAAGAAGGGAGCTCAAAGTTGCAGCAATTTTTGGGGGGCTTTGTGGTGGTTGCTTTTTTTGTCGCCGGGGCGGTGGCAGGATTATCCGGTTATATTCCTGAGTTTCTGACAAACGGTGATGTTTCCATTTATGTCCTATATCTGCTGATGATTCAGGTTGGTATGAGCATAGGGAGCGACAAGAAATTAAAGGAGATACTCACAGGCATCAGACCCAATTATTTGTTGCTCCCCATAGGGACAATTGTTGGAACCCTTCTGGCCGTAATACTTGTAACCCCTTTGTTGAAAGGGCTCTCTCTCAAGGATGCTCTGGCTGTGGGGGCGGGCTTTGGATATTATTCTCTCTCCTCTGTCCTTATTACAGAGATTAAAGGGGCGTCGGTCGGAGCTCTTCAGGCGGCCCAATTGGGGACAATTGCACTTATGTCAAATATTATGAGGGAGGTGATTGTGCTCCTCTTTTCCCCTCTGCTGTACAGGGTGTTCGGGAAACTTGCCCCTATTTCGTCGGGAGGAGCAACCTCCATGGATTCAACCCTTCCGGTAATAACATCGGTTTGTGGCAAGGAGATGGCTTTTGTATCAATTTTCCATGGTGTGCTGGTAGATTTTTCTGTGCCGTTTCTGGTTACATTTTTTGCCTCGCTGTAGCTGTTGTTGGAATCTGTAGGGAGTATTGGTTTTTGTATTGGATTTTATGTAACTTTAACACCCGAATCTGAAATATTTATAAAACTATAATCATATGAACAAACTATTTAGAGTAGCTGCGGTTGTAGCAGCGGTATTTACCCTTTCTTGTACACCTTCAGGTTCAAATGCCAAGGTTCAGGCAGAGGGGATTGAGAGGGTTACTCCTGCTCAGGCAGGTATGGATGAGGCCCGTCTTGTAAAGGTTGATGACATTATCAATGCTTCAATTGAGAAAAAAGAGATTCCGGGTGCGGTTCTCGCAGTTGTCAGAGACGGCAAATTGGCTTATATGAAGGCATACGGCAACAAGAGTGTTTACCCTAATTTTGAGCCTATGACAGAGAATACTGTATTTGACTTGGCTTCTTGCAGCAAGGTTGTTGGTACAGCAATGAGTATGGCCCATCTGTTGGAGAATGGCGGGTTCAGACTTACAGACAGGGTTGATATGTATATCCCAGGCTTCCAGCCATACGTTGATCCTAAAACTGGTGAGAAAGTGAATATCAGAATTGTAGATCTTCTTACCCACTCAAGCGGTCTTCCTTCTTATGTTTCTCCAGATGTTGTAATTAAAGCAAAAGGTGCTGCAGATCCCGACAGCCTTATGAGTTACATCTGTACCATGAAGAGAATCTACAGGCCTACCACCCAGTTTGAGTACAGCTGCCTTAACTTCATCACTTTGCAGAATGTGCTTCAGAACATTACCGGCAAAAAGCTTGCAGATTATGCACAGGAGAACATCTTTGACGTTTTGGGTATGAAACATACCACTTATATGGCAAGCAAGAAACCAGAGATTCTTCCATTGGTGGCTCCTACAGAGAAACAGCCGGACGGCAACTGCCTTATCGGTGATGTACATGACCCTCTTGCAAGGGTGATGAACCACGGAAACTCAGGTAATGCGGGTGTATTCTCAAATGCCGAGGATTTGGCTATCCTTGCAGCTGCCCTTATGAATGACGGTAATTTCAACGGCAAACAGGTTCTTGGCAAACTTACAGTTGAGACTATGACCAGAGTGCCAGAGGAGACTAAAGAACTTGGCCGCTCACTTGGTTGGGACAACTACTCACCGTATGCTTCAAACAACGGTAACTTGTTCCACCCTACAAGAACATTCGGACATACAGGTTACACCGGCACTTCAATCATCATTGACCCTGTTTCAAAAACAGCAGTAATCCTTTTGGCTCATAGGGTACACCCAGAGGATAAAGGTGGTGTAGTAAGACTAAGGGCCCTTGTTGCCAATACAGTTGCAGGTTCAATCGTCAAATAAGACAGATAAGGAATTTTTGACTGATAATATATAAAGGGGGATAAAATCTCTTGAAAACCATAGCCGCCCGTGGCTTTGTGAACGGGAGGGGCCCACGCAAAGCGGGGGAGGGATTTAGTTTTCAAGGGTAATTTATCCCCTTTGTGGTACATCTTGTCAGAAAATTCCGTATATTCGCACTACGTTAAAATTTCCGGGGCGGGGTGGAAGTCCCCACTGGCGGTAAAGTCCGCAACCCTGAGGCAAAAGCCAAAGGTGGAACCGTTGAAACTACGGTACCAACAGTTAGAGTCTGGATGGAAGAAAATTTTAAAAAGTCATGTTCAAAAATTTTTACACTCAGCTTTGCGCTGCGGCGCTTTTATTTTGTGTTGCCACATCAGCAGCACACGCAAAAAATCCAGAAGAGACTGCAAAATCTTCAGCCAGAACAACAGTAGAAAATAAAAAGGCAACCCCTCTCCCTCCAGAGGACAAACCTGTTGTGCAGCTTCCCGACAGTTCTATCCTTATTAAGGAGATAATTGTTTCGTCGGGAGTAAAAAAGAAGAATACCTCCCCTTTGAGGCTTGTGGATATTGATGAGAAGACCATTGCAGTGCAGGCTGCGGGGAAGACCTATCCCGAGCTTTTGAGGGATATACCGGGTATTTATGCAACTGCAGAAACAGGTAGCTACGGAGATGCCAAAATTAATATAAGGGGTTTCAAACAGGAGAATATCTCCGTTTTGTTGAACGGTATTCCAATTTCCGGCCTTACCAGCGGCAGCATGTACTGGAACAACTGGTTGGGACTTACAGATGCAACAGCAACAATTCAGGTGCAGAAAGGAGTTGGAGGAAGCATGCTTAGTGATAACTCTGTTGGAGGAAGTATCAATATCATAACCAAGAGCCCGGGGGTAAGGCCTTCGTATGGCGTAGGATATAACTATGCGGGAGGGGGTACCTCAAAGGCATTTGTAAACTACAACAGCGGTCAGTTGGCAAAAGGATGGGGTGTCTCATTGTTGGTATCCAAAGTATGGGGCAGCAGCTGGGTGGAGTGTACAGATGTAAATGCATGGTCATATCTGGCATCTGTAACCAAGAAACTGGGCAAAAAACATTCACTTCTTTTTACAGTTATGGGCTCTCCGGAGCAGCATAGCCAGAGATCTGCACGTCTGACCTATGATGAGGTGCAGAAATATGGAAGGGAGTACAGCAAGAACTGGGGATACATAACTCTTCCCGACGGAACCAGAGAGGCCCGCAGCATAAGCCGCAACAACTACCACAAACCATATTTTACCCTTAACCATTACTACACCACAACTGGTGAGAATGGACGCAAATTCTCCTTGAACAATGCCATCTATGCTGCAATAGCACATGGTGGTGGATATTGGACAGAGACCAAGGGACGTAATATTGCATCACATCAGAAGGATGGCCATGTGGATTGGGACGGAGTAGTTGCGGAGAATAAGGCAGCTTACCTCAACGGTACAACAGAGATGGAGAAATCTGCACAGAATGCATTGAGTGATTATATAGCAGGCCATACCCAGGTTGGAGCAAAAAGTGCATTTGACCTTGATCTTTCAGATAAACTCACTTTTGGAGCGGGTTTGCATTATCAGGGTTACTTCACCTGGGAGAAGGAGCAGATTACAGATTTGTTGGGTGGAGAGTACTGGTATGAGGATTATGCAAAAAATTCTTTGGCAGGACAGGCCGGAAGGAATTCAATAAAGAAAGTGGGTGACTATATAAGGACACGCAACGGAAAAAATATCCACTTTGGAACTTTATATGCCTCAATGCAGTATAAGGGTGAGGCATGGAATGCGGAATTTGGAGCATCCCTCAACGGCTCAACAACCCAGAGATGGGACAAATACAACTATGTGAAGGATATTTACAGCGACTGGGCAACAGGTATAGGTGGAGCGGTTAAAGGTGGTGTGCTATACAGATTGGGATCTGGCAAGAGAGAAGCAAAAACAGCCAGCAGCCTTTATGTGAACGGTGCCTATTATAGCAGAGTACCATATTCAGGGGTATTTTTTGCCAGTGGAAACAACCAGATATCCGAGGGGGTGAAAAATGAACAGAACTACCTTGGAGAGGGTGGTATCCGCACCATTTTTGGACAAGGCGGACTTGAGGCAACCTTCTATGCGAGCTACTGGAAAAACAAATCCATCATGAGCTCCCCATACAAACCTTTGGAAGAGGAGGCGTACAAATTTATGATTACAGGCCTTGATGCATTCCATTACGGAGTGGAGATAGATGCCTACTATAATTTTGCAAAATGGGTAAAAGCGGATGCCTATGCCTCAATTGGAAAATGGGAGTGGAAAAACGACGTGAGTGCAATAATTTATGACAATTATACAGGTCAGGTAGCCCAAAAGATAAATGTATATAGCGACGGCCTTCCTGTAGGAGATGCACCTCAGACACAAATAGGGGCAAACCTCACATTCACCCCGTTGGCTGCCATGAGCAGTTACTCAATGGTTGATCCTATGGGGGCAATAAGCTATGCAAAATCGGGTGAACTTATAATAAATGTAGGCTGGAGTTACAATGCAAGATATTGGGCGGATTTTGAGCCAAATACCAGAACTGATGCAAATGACCGCACAGAGCCTTACAGAATACCTGATTACCACCTGGTAAATGCCGGCATCAGCTACATGAAGCACTTTATGTTAGGGAACAAAGCCCTTGGAACAACATTCTTCTTTAATGTGAACAACCTGTTTGATGAGTGGTATATTGAGCGTGGAAAAGATGGAGCATCACACACCATAGATACCTTTACCGGCTACTGGGGTCAGGGACGCAATTTTGCATTTGGAGTGAAACTCTCATTATAAGAAATAATCCAAAAAGTTTTTTGTGACTTTAACCTAGGAGAACATAGCGGTAATAGATTTAATGTTATAACTGAGCTTTGTATAATTAGTGCTTCTTTACTGTTAGATTCCTGAATGCTAGTGTAGAAACATCTTATGATAATGATTCATCCGGGAGTGGTTTGATAATCCGATATACACCGTTTGGAAAGGTGATACAAGGTTGGCCACAAACTGAGATGAGTAATGCAGAAATCATTGCTACCAATAATGAGTATTCAAATGGAATGGCACCAGTTCTAATGTTCCATGCGGGCATAAATCTGTAAGGAAACTTTTAAACACGGGAAGGGGCCTCATTGCAGGCCCTTCCCGTGTTTAAATATGCTGGGCAAGGGCTATTGCGGCAATAGCCTCCACAATTACCGGGCAGCGTAAGGCTATACAGGCATCGTGCCGCCCCTTAACGGAGAAATCAACCTGCTCCCCTGTGATGAAATTGATACTCCTTTGAGTCTTTGATATGCTTGAGGTTGGTTTTACAGCAATCCTGAACACAATAGGGTTACCATTGCTTATTCCACCGTTTATACCACCAGCCCCGTTTGTTGCCGTTTCTCCTTTAGTATTTATGAATGGGTCATTATGCTCGCTCCCCTTCATTGCAGCAGCTGCAAAACCGTCTCCAAATTCAATTCCCCTTACACCAGGTATAGAGAAGGCAAGGTGGGCAATCTCACTCTCCAGAGAGTTGAAAAACGGCTCTCCCAAGCCTGCCGGAACATTGTTGCATACACACTCCACAACACCACCCACAGAATCTCCCTGGGCCATGGCATCATCTATAATCCCCTGCCACTGCTCCTTATCCTGTGAGCCCCCTATGGCAGTTATCTGAGAGGTTATCCCTATCTCTCCTATCATCTTTTTGGCAACAACTCCTGCTGCCACAAGGGTTAAAGTGAGTCTTCCCGAAAAATGTCCTCCCCCTCTTATGTCATTGAATCCGTTATGTTTCACAGCAGCGGTAAAATCCGCATGTCCCGGACGGGGAATCTCCCTGAACTGCGAATAATCCTTGGATATGGTGTTCCCGTTCTCAAATACTACAGTAATGGGGGCTCCTGTTGTAACATTGTTACAAACGCCACTTACAATATGGGGCAAATCACTCTCCTTGCGGGGAGTTGTCCCTCTTGCACCACTTCTGCGCCTGTCCAAATCTGCAATGAAATCACCTTGCGAAAGGGGAATTCCCGCAGGAACGCCATCCATAACAACACCTATAAGGTCTCCGTGAGACTCTCCAAAAATGGATACTCTGAATTTGCTGCCGTAGTTGTTCATCTCTCTATTTTTTCAATCTCTCCAAAAAAGATGGGAAAGATTTGTCTATACATTTAATATTGTCCAACAGTATCTCCTGCGGAGTGAGCAGTGAAGCAATATATACTGCCATTGCTATTCTGTGGTCATTATGTCCGCAACATAAAACTGCATTGGAGCTGCATTTGCTGCTGTTTCCACAAATATACATCTTATCCCCGTCAATATTTATATCAAACCCGAGTTTTGACAGTTCACAATATACCGTAACCGCTCTGTTGCTCTCTTTCTGGGCCAGTCTCCCAACCCCGGAAAAAGTGGTTCTGCATGGCTGGAAACATGCCAGAAGTGCTGCTATCGGGAATAAATCAGGGCAATCCTTAAGGGAAGCCTCCTTGTCCTCCATTTTACCCTCACCCCTGCTGCCAATTGTTATGTCAAACTGGTTTTCCCCTACAGCCTCCTTTGTAACAGGATAGCCGTACATTTGGAGCAAATCAAGGATGGCCTCATCTGCCTGGGATGAGTCCAATGGCATCTTTTGCAGGGTTACCCCTCCAAGGAGAGCACCTGCAACTGCAAAGTTTGCGGCAGAGCTCCAGTCCGAACTGAGATATATTCTGGCAGGAGTGTATCTCTGCCCCCCTTTTATAGTATAAACAATTTTATGTGGCAGATTCCTCTGTTGTGTTATTTTTATACCAAAACCGGCCAATACCTGCAGTGTAAGCTCTATATAAGGGAGACTTGCCGGCTGGGTTATGGTAAGGGTTGTATCGTGCTCCAGAAGAGGGAGCATCATAAGGAACCCCGATACAATCTGGGAGCTCTCTTTTCCGGAAAATTCTATGTCTGCAGCCAGTGTATCCCTGCAGCCAACAACAAATGGCAGGTGGCCGTCATTGCTCTTGCAAGATGCTCCAGCAGCTGTAAGTGCAGCTACAGATTCACTTAAATTGCGTTTTAGAATACTGCCATGACCTGTAATCCCAATCTCTCTTCCCCCAGATACTACAGACAAATACGCTGAAAAAGGGATAAGCAGACGGGTAAGGAGACCACTCTCCCCTGTAAAGAGCGATGATACCCCTTTGAGGGAGTCAATCCCGCCACTTTCAACAGTAAGTGTGCTGCCGTTTATATTTACAGAGGCTCCAAGGGATTTTATCACCTCTATTGCACCAAGAATATCGTTACAAGGCTCAAAATTCTCCAGAATTGTGGTCCCTTTGGCAAAAGCGGCCGCAAGGATTGCCCTTTGGGCTATGCTTTTGGAGCAAGGGATCTGCAGGGCAGGAGTTTCAGCACCACCAAATATGCTCTCCTGCAGCTCAAGAGTCCTGTACGGATAGTTTTCCCTGCCCAGAAGCTCCTGCATCTCATTTTTTGTATATTGTCCCGGAGCAGTGACACTCTCCCCATCCAACGCCGCATATGTGTATGGAGAGCCGAGCGAGAGGCAAAGATGTCTTGTAAATTTGCCGGCCTCTCCCATACAGAATGCCACAAGGCGGGCCTGTGCCTCTCCAAAACTGTTGCTGAGAGAACCGCTCTCCTCACCCCTCTCCATATAGTTGCACTCTACAAGCTCCTTGTCTGTTTTGGAGTATTTGTACAGTTTCATAACTCTTGCCGCATCGGAGAGTGTGTGGGCGGTAGTTACAATCTTGACAATGTCTGCCCCTTTCCTGCGGCAGATATCATAAATTGTCTTGAGTTCATCCAAAGATTGTGTCCCCTCAAAATTGTGGTACGAGACAATAAGCGTACAGCCGTTTACCCTTGCATAAGATTTTATATACTCCAGATAATCCACAGGGGCCTCTATCTCTATATCAACATATTTGACCCCTTTTTTGATAGCTGCTGTAACCTGCTCCATTGCTACCGGAAGCGAACTGTTGCAGATTCTGTGTGTATAAAGCAGATTGGAGTGCATCTGCACCAGCTCCTCTATCTGTGGGGTGGTGAAATTGCACAAATCGCCTCTTAGCTCGGCCATATTGCAGCCGGCTAAAATCTCCTTGCATTTGTTGAAATCCCTCTCCTGAACACTAACACAAATCATTGGCAATCTCATTTATAACATTCAACGGTATTGTAACATCCTTCACATTCTCCAACCCTTCAGGCAGGATAAAATGGATGCTCTCACCGGTAACTTTCTTGTCCTTTTTAACTGCAGCGGCAAGGTCCGCAACCTTCAGATGTGAAGTGATAGGGGTATCTGCCAGATGGGCTGGAAGTCCCACCCTTGCAAAATCCGCTGCAAGCATCTGTACAAAATCCTCTGAAGCCGCTCCCATCCTGCAGGCAACCCTGGCAGCAATGACCATGCCCATACTCACAGCGTAACCGTGCGAAATCTTACCCTCAGTAAGTTTCTCGATTGAATGGGCAAAAGTGTGCCCCAAATTGAGTAGCCTTCTCTCTCCCTTCTCAAACTCATCCCTCTCCACAACGCCACTTTTATATTGGGCACATTTCCCTATGATATCTGTAAGGAGTTCCATATCCCTGGCAACTGCAACCGCCCCATATGTGGTGCCTTCAGCAGCTTCCCCGACAGCTTCTCTGACAGAATCGCTGCAAATGCTCCCCTTGGCCGCAGTTCCTCCTGCGGCAGCCTCAGCAGCAACAGCAGCAAAATACTCCACAGCCTTGTGGTAATACTCCTTGTCAAAGAGGATAAAGGTTTTAAGCACCTCCGCAATACCGGCCTTGAACTCATCCTGTGGCAGTGTGGCAAGAAGTTGCGGGCATATATAAACCCACTGCGGCTGGTTGATGGTACCCAGAATATTCTTATACGAATTGAAGTTCACCCCGTTCTTCCCCCCAATTGAGGCGTCAACCTGACTCAGGAGAGTTGTAGGTACAAAAGCAAAACTCACACCCCTCTTGTATATGGATGCCACAAACCCTGCAACATCTGTTGTGATACCCCCTCCAACTCCCAAAATGAAGGCATCCCTGTCTGCCCCCATCTCAAGAAGTCTCTCCGATATCTCCTCCACTGTAGCCAAAGTCTTTTTCTGCTCAGAAAATTCTAAGCAAATGACTGGAAAATCTTTAAAAAATTCCGCAAGATGTTGCAAATTGTTATCAATTATTACAAAAACGCTCTTCTTTGCTAACAGCATTTTTTGCAAATCATTGATACTCTTGTTTATATATATTTTGCTTGTCATTTACATTTTGTTTGTTCTGTGAACAAATTTATAAATTATTATTTGTATTAAAAAAATCTTAAATCCTTTGGAACTTGATGCAAAATATATAAATTTGTTGTCACATATGAGACAACACCGATTTACATACTGCTTCTTTTATTACTTTTATCAGACAAAACGATAAAGGCGGGAGCTTGTATGTATATGATATATAACAATTTATTTAACTCCTGCCTCATTGGCGGGAGTTTTTTTTACAGGATATGAAAAGGAAAGTGGCAATACAGGGTATTGGGGGATGCAACCACTATATAGCAGCCAAGGCATTCTTTAAAAATGACAACATAGAGACTATAGATTGTGACACTTTTAAAGAGCTTGCGGAGCATGTGGTGAAGGACCCTTCCAAATTGGGCATTATGGCAATTGAGAATACAATTGCAGGCAGCCTGTTGCAGAACTACAAAATCCTTAAGGAGAATAATCTGGTTATAGTAGGTGAGTACAAACTCCGCATTACCCACGCCCTTGTGGCAATGCCGGGAGTTGGGATAAGGGATATAAAGGAGATAAATACCCACCCTATGGCATTCATGCAGTGTGAGGAGTTCTTGAGCAAACTCCCAAATGTAAAACTTGTGGAGAAAGAGGATACCGCAGGGAGTGCCAAGTGGATAAAGGAGAACAATCTGATGGACCATGCCGCAATATGTCCTGCAGGTGCAGCTGATCTGTATGGGATGAATGTCCTTGCAGACGGAATTGAGACCAATAAAAGGAATTTTACAAGATTCCTTGTCATTGCAAACAAGGATGTGGCAGAACAGGTGCTGCATGAGTTGTGCATAGAGCAGGAAAACATTAACAAAAGCTCAATGGTATTCACCCTTCCCCACACCAGCGGAAGCCTTTCTAAGGTATTGGCAGTGCTCTCGTTCTATGACATGAACCTCTCAATGATACAGTCTATGCCTATTGTGGGTGAGGAGTGGAGATACCAGTTTTATGTAAATCTCCTCTTTACAGATTACAAACGCTACAGACAGGCAATAGATGCGATATTGCCCCTTACAAAAGATTTTGAGATACTTGGAGAATATATGGAGGGTGAACAATCTGTCCAATAATTGAAGATATGAAAGCTATACAACCGGCAAACAGGATAGGAAATGTACAGGAGTACTATTTCTCAGTCAAACTCAAGGAAATTGCACAAATGAATGCCCGGGGGGCAGATGTAATAAACCTTGGGATAGGGAGCCCTGATCTCCCCCCTTCAAAAGAGGTTACAGACACTCTTGCCACTGAGGCCGCAAACCCTAAAGGGCATGGTTACCAGCCATATGTAGGGACTCCCCAACTGAGGGAAGCCTTTGCCAAATGGTACAAAAGGTGGTACGGTGTGGAGCTCAATCCGGCAAATGAGATATTGCCCCTTATAGGGAGCAAGGAGGGAATCATGCATATCTCAATGGCCTTCATAAATGAGGGGGATGGAGTATTGGTTCCAAATCCGGGTTATCCAACCTACAGTTCAGTTTCCCGATTGGTTGGGGCAAAAATAATCCCATACAACCTTAAGGAGGAGCAACAGTGGCAGCCGGATTTGGAGCAGCTGGAACAGCAGCACAGGAGTGGGGAGATAGATTTGGAGGCTGTAAAAATCATGTGGTGCAACTACCCTAACATGCCAACAGGAGCAAACGGCTCATTGGAGCTTTTTGAGAAGCTTGTGGCATTTGGCAAAAAGTACAACATTATAATCTGCCACGACAACCCGTACAGCTTTATCCTCAATGACAATCCGCTCAGTATCCTTGAGGTTGAAGGGGCAAAGGAGATTTGCATTGAGCTCAACTCTATGAGCAAAAGCCACAATATGCCGGGATGGAGAATTGGAATGCTGGCCTCAAACAAACAATTTGTTGAGTGGATACTAAGGGTAAAGAGCAACATGGACTCCGGAATGTTCAGAGCCATGCAGCTTGCAGCGGTCAAGGCCCTTGATGCCCCAAAAGAGTGGTATGAGCAGATGAACAGAGTCTATTCGGCACGCAGGGATTTGGCACAGCAGATATTGGAGCGTGTTGGAGCAGTGGTGGCTCCGGGTCAGGTTGGAATGTTCCTTTGGGGAAAGGTTGCAGGAAAAGGGGTGGATATTTGTGATGATCTTCTTTACAAGGCAAAAGTATTCATTACTCCAGGATTCATTTTTGGATCAAACGGAGAGAACTATATAAGAATTTCCCTCTGTGCCAATGAGCAGACTCTGGCACAGGCATTGGAGAGGATAAACAGAGAACTTTAGTATTTGTCGGGAATAAAAACAAATGAGATATGGAAATTGAAAAATTGGTTTTACCGGGAATGGAATCTGCAGAGCGTCCTATAATAATTGCAGGACCATGCAGTGCAGAGAGCAGGGAGCAGGTGCTCAACACAGCTATGGAATTGGCTAAAAACGGTGTAAGGATTTTTAGGGCAGGTATCTGGAAACCACGCACCAAACCGGGCGGATTTGAGGGTGTAGGGACAGTGGGTCTCCCTTGGCTCAAAGAGGTAAAACAAAAGACAGGAATGCTGGTTGCCACTGAGGTTGCAACTGCTGCCCACGTATTTGAGGCAATTAAGGCAGGTATAGACATCCTATGGATTGGTGCCCGCACTGCAGCAAACCCTTTTGCAATGCAGGAGCTTGCCGATTCCCTTAAAGGGACAGATATTCCCGTACTGGTCAAAAATCCTGTAAATCCGGATCTTGAGCTTTGGATTGGAGCCCTTGAGAGACTTGTCAATGCCGGAATAACCAATGTGGGTGTAATTTTGAGGGGATTCAGCACATACGACCAGAAAATGTACCGTAATCTCCCTTTGTGGCATATTCCAATTGAGTTGCGCAGACGCTATCCCAACATTACCATGTTTTGTGACCCAAGCCATATTGGTGGAAAGAGGGAGCTTATTGCCCCAATCTCCCAGCAGGCAATGGACCTTAAATTTGACGGCCTGATGATTGAGTCACATTGCAACCCGGATGAGGCACTCAGTGATGCCAAACAGCAGATAACTCCGCAAATCCTTGATTTCACACTAAAAATGCTTGTTTTGAGAGAGAATGTACAGACAACAGAGAACATCTCTGTTTTGCGTAAGCAGATTGATGAGATAGATGAGCAGCTGCTCACCATCCTTGCAAAAAGGAACAGAATCTCCCGCGAGATTGGAATGTATAAAAAGGAGAACAATATGCCTGTATTGCAGACCGGCCGCTACAATGAGATTCTGGAGAAACGTGCCCAGATGGGTGAGGCCATGAACCTCGACAGGGAGTTTGTAAATGCCATAATGAAGAGCATTCATGAGGAGTCTGTAAGGATTCAGCTGGCTTTGTAGGATTTGAATAATTTATCGCGAATAGGATTATGAGGATACTTATTTTAGGAAATGGAAAAATGGGGTCTTTCTTTTCGGACCTTTTGAGTTTCAATCATGAGATTGCCGTTTTTGAGAAAGATCTTAAAAGGATGCGTTTCATCTATAACGCCCTCAGGTTTTCTACTGTTGGGGAGGTTAAGGAGTTTGCCCCTGAGCTGGTGATAAACTGCGTTACCTTAAGTTACACCATAGAGGCTTTTAAGGAGGTTATGCCATATCTGCCCTCTTCATGTATCCTCTCCGATATTGCCTCGGTTAAAACCGGTCTGAAAGAGTTCTACGAGGGATGCGGGTTCCGATATGTCTCCGTACACCCCATGTTTGGACCCACTTTTGCCAATTTGGGCAACTTGCAGAGGGAGAATGCCATTATTATAAACGAGCCGCAGCAGAAGTCTCCCGACGGTTCTGTAGCTGTAAGGGGAACAGATTATATGGGAATGATTTTCTACAGGGATCTTTTTGCCTCCCTTAAACTGAATGTGCGGGAATACACATTTGACGGGCATGATGAGGTGGTGGCATATTCCCTCTCAATTCCTTTTGCCTCTACCCTTGTATTTGGCTCCATAATGAAGCATCAGGAGGTTCCCGGAACCACTTTCAAGAAACACCTGGCAATTGCCCATGGCCTTTTGAGCGAGGATGATTATCTCCTTACGGAGATTCTTTTCAACCCAAACACAAACGGGCAGCTTCAGGGGATTATAGACAAACTGGAGCAACTCAAGGGGATAGTTGCAGCCAAGGACAGTGGTGCAATGAAGCAGTTCCTTGATGGAGTAAGGGAGAGAGTAAAATAAAGGACACTTCACTTCCTCTACCTGATATAACAAAAAAAAGATGCCTTTTTGCAAAGGCATCTTTTTTTTATGTTGGTGTTAAAATTAGTCGTTAAGAGAGAATCTCTTGAATGCAACAACTTTAACATCTTTGTCAACTGAAGCCAAGAAATCTTTAACAGATTGTTTGCCGTCACCCATCTGGTAAGCCTGCTCAAGAAGAGTGTTCTCTTTGAAGAACTTACCAAGTCTGCCTTTAGCAATGTTCTGGATCTTAGCCTCCTCAGCAGCAAGACCGGCAGTCTTCTCTGCAGAAACGGTAGCTTTAATCTCACGTGCTTTAGCAGCCTCCTCCTCAGTGATCCAACCTTTAGCCATGTTAGACTCAATGTGGTCCTCACTGTCAACGTGTGAAGGGTTGATGCCAGCTTTCTTAAGAGCAGCCTCAACTGCTTTAAGTACAAGCTCCTCTTTAGTTTTCTCAACAGCAACTGTAAGCTCGTTGTTGATTACCTCTTGTGGTACAGACTCTGCGTCAAGAGCAACAGGGTTCATAGAAGCAACCTGCATAGCGATTCCTTTACCTACCTCTGCTGAAACCTCTTTGTTGAAACCAACGATAGCAGCAAGCTTGCCGTTGATTACGTGCATGTATGAAGAGATGTAAGGTGCCTCAATGCTAGCGTAGAATGGAACAGCGTGTTTCTCACCGCTCTTACCAGTCTGCTGAGTGATAGCGTCCTCTACAGTCTGTCCGTTGAATGAGCAAGCCATCAGACCAGCAAGGTCTGCTGGGAAGTTCTCAAGAGCAGCGTTTGCAATGTTGTTTGCAAGCTCCTGGAACTCTGCATTCTTAGCAACGAAGTCTGTCTCGCAACCAAGTGCAGTAATGATAGCTTTAGTGTTGTCTGCATTAACAAGAGCAACAACTTTACCCTCTGTAGTCTCTCTGTCTGAACGTTTTGCTGCAACCAATTTGCCTTTCTCTCTGATGATCTCCTGTGCTCTGGTGAAATCTCCCTCAGCCTCTACAAGAGCCTTTTTGCAATCCATCATACCTGCACCGGTCATCTGGCGTAGTTTTGCAACATCTGAAGCTTTAATTTCCATAATGTTAAAATTCTTTAAAAATAATTACTCAGCTTTCTCTTCTGCAGCAGCAGTCTGTTTGCGTGAACGTAGTTTTTTAGCTACCGGAGCATCGCCCTCTTTCTCTGCAGATGCCTCTTTCTCTTTCTCCTTCTCAATCTTTCTCTCAGCAAGACCCTCAGAAATAGCTGCACAAAGTGCATCCATAACTAGGCCAAT
Source organism: Candidatus Egerieisoma sp. (assembly GCA_045592425.1). Classification (GTDB taxonomy): domain Bacteria; phylum Bacteroidota; class Bacteroidia; order Bacteroidales; family UBA932; genus Egerieousia. The sequence goes on along the minus strand of JAZNUT010000002.1, from coordinate 160 downwards.
TGATTTGGCAGCATCGTCATTTGCAGGAATTACATAATCAATAGGGGTAGGATCGCAACAAGTATCAACCATAGCGATAACCGGTATGTTAAGGCGGTTAGCCTCTTTAACTGCGTTCATCTCTTTCTGAACGTCAACTACAAATAGAGCAGAAGGGAGA
>JAZNUT010000001.1:0-37488 GCA_045592425.1 Candidatus Egerieisoma sp. | reverse complement strand
TAAGCCTGCCGCTAGCGTTCATCCTGAGCCAGGATCAAACTCTTCATTGTATATATATTCTTTATTTCGCTTGCTCCTGTAACTCGTATAGTTCCTTCAAAGGAATTACGCTCTCTTTGTATATCTACAAAGGTCATAGTTTATTAACTATGCTGCTTGTCTTTCTATTATTTTCAATGAACTTTTTTCTATTATTCCCCCTCTCTTCAAGATCCGGTTTTGACCGCCTTTCCGTTTGGGACCGCAAAGGTAAGAACTTTTTTTTATCTGCCAAATTTTTTCTTAATCTTTTTAGAAAAAATTTAACCGCTCTCACTCCTCTCATAAACCCCTCTTATCCGTCCTTCCCGCTTGGGGCTGCAAAGATAGAGACTTTTTATTTATATCCAAACTTGAATTGAAAAATATTTTAACTCTATATATTATATATAGTGTTATATATAGAAAAAAGAGTTATCTTTGAAAGATTTTTGGCTAATTGAGAGAGAAAAGATGGATAAGAAAATTATAATCATCCCAACTTACAACGAAAAAGAGAACATAGAGAAAATTCTAAGGAAAATTTTCACCCTTCCACAAGGGTTCCATGTACTGGTAATTGACGACGGCTCACCTGACGGAACAGCAAGTATTGTAAAAAATCTGCAAAAGGAATATACAGAGTCCCTTCACCTTATAGAGAGAGAAGGAAAACTTGGATTGGGTACCGCATATATTACCGGATTCAATTGGGCTTTGGAGCACAACTATGACTATATCTTTGAGATGGATGCAGATTTCTCCCATAATCCCGACGATTTGCCAAAACTTTACAATGCCTGTGCACAGGATGGAGCCGGTCTGGCAATTGGCTCAAGGTACTGCAAGGGAATCAGTGTTGTAAACTGGCCTATCGGGAGGGTAATAATGTCATATTATGCCTCCACTTATGTAAGGCTTGTTCTTGGAATGAAGATATATGACTGTACAGCAGGTTTCAAATGTTACACCAAAGAGGTTCTTGGTTCAATAGATTTGAACAAGATACAGATGCGTGGCTACGGATTCCAGATTGAGATGAAATACAATGCCTACAAACTTGGCTATAAGATTCAGGAGGTCCCTATCATTTTTATAGACAGGACAGAGGGAACATCCAAAATGAGCTCCGGTATATTTGGAGAGGCATTTTGGGGTGTACTTAAAATGAAATTCCGTAAAATTACCCCTAAAAAGAGATAAATTATGAGAACTCTTCTAAAGAACGGTACTATAGTAAACCAAGGGCTATCTTATACAGGTAGCCTTTTGATTGAAGGTGAAAAGATTGGGAAAATAATAGCGGCAAATTCTTTTGCAACTGAGCAGGAGTATGAAACTGCAGTAAACCTGCTGCAATATGACAAACAGATAGATGCCAAAGGGTTGCATATTCTCCCAGGGGTAATAGATGACCAGGTACACTTTAGGGAGCCGGGCAACACACATAAAGCTACAATAGCGTCTGAGAGTGCAGCAGCAGTTCTTGGAGGAGTTACCAGTTTTATGGACATGCCAAACAACAATCCCCCTGCTGCCTCATTGGCAGCTCTGGAGCAGAAATTCTCAATTGCCGCAAATGACAGTTACGCAAACTACTCATTTTACCTTGGGGCCACAAATGACAACATAGATGAGATAACAAGCATAGACAAAAGCAGAATTTGTGGAGTTAAGGTGTTTATGGGCTCATCTACAGGAAATATGCTTGTAAACAGCAATGAGACACTGAACAGGATCTTCAGTGAATCACCGGTACTTGTGGCAACACATTGCGAGCAGGAAGAGACCATCAAAGCCAACATGGCTGAATATACAGAGAAATACGGCTCTGAAATCCCTTTTGAAATGCACTACAGAATACGCAGCAGAGAGGCCTGCATAGAGTGTACAAAAAGGGCTCTTGAACTTGCCGTAAAACATGGCACCAGACTGCATATTCTCCATATAAGCACAGCAGAGGAGATTCAGTTGATAAAAGAGGCCAGAGAGAAGAATCCACAAATTCTTGGAGAGGTTTGTGTACATTACATGTGGTTCAACTGCAATGATTACAAAGAGTACGGAAGCAAAATCAAATGCAACCCTGCAATAAAGACAGAGGATGATATGCTTGCAATAAGGAGAGCGGTAAAAGAGGGTGCCATATCTGTAGTTGCAACAGACCACGCTCCACACCTTAAAGAGGAGAAACAGAACAACTACGCACAGGCGCCAAGCGGCATTCCATTGGTACAGCACAGCCTGCAGCTTATGCTTGAACTCTGCAAAAAAGGGGTATTTACAGTAGAGGATGTGGCTGCAAGAATGTCACACGGTCCGGCAGAGTGTTTCCAAATAAAGGAAAGAGGATTCCTAAAAGAGGGATATTATGCAGATATAACCCTTGTAAACCTTAATCTTCCCGACAACAGGACAACCACCACCCCTGCCTACAAATGCGGATGGAGCCCGTTTGAGGGGAAAGAGTTCTCAAGCAGCATTGTCCATACCTTTGTAAATGGAACGCATGTAGTGGAGAATGGAGCCCTCACCGGTAATAAGAGTGCCAAAGAGTTGGTTTTTGAAAGACAGCTGCCATAACAATGGGAAATAATTCACTATTTAAAACATACATACTCACCATAATAGCTATAGTATTGTGGGGATTTTCATTTGTATGGACAAATGATATACTGCAAAACGGAGTACAGCCATTCACACTGCTGTTCACAAGACTAGCCCTTGCCGGCACACTCCTTTTCCTATTTTCTAAAGCTACAGGAACACTACAGAAAGTACCCTTCAAGGATATAAAACTTATGTTCCTGATGGCCTTTTTTGAGCCGTTCATCTATTTTATAGGTGAAACATATGGAATGGTGGCAACAGGATCGGCTGTCCTCGCGGCAGTCATCATAGCAACAATTCCTATCTTCTGTATGTTTGCAGAGAAATTCTTTTACAAAGTCCCATATACTGTACATAAGATTATTGGCACAGCAATTACCATCCCCGGAATCCTGATGGTAATCATGAAGGACAATGAAAGCACATCTGTAGATCATCTCTACGGGATAGCACTCCTTTTCCTTGCTGTTGCAGGTGCAACAGGATACGCTTCTGTAGTTAAAAAACTGTCGGGAAAATACAATCCCACAACCATTGCCACCTACCAGTTCATAATTGGGGCAATATTGTTCTTCCCATTCTTCCTTGCTTTTGGGTTGGATGGACTAAATGCCACATTTTTCTCTAAAGATATTTTGGTACCACTCATCTGCCTTGCTGTATTGTGTTCATGTCTGGCTTTTGTATGCTGGGTCACATCAATCAGAAATCTGGGTATGATGAAGGCAAATATCTTCTCGGCCCTTATTCCTGCTGTATCTGCAGTGGGTGCGGCAATGCTCGGCCAGGAGGAAATTACAGTTGTGGCAGCCGCTGGTATAGCTGTCGTAATTGCAGGTGTAATTATTGCACAGAAGAGTTAGAACTGCAGAAATCAAGTACAAAAGAGGAGATGGATTCCCCTTTTGCTATGTTCAATTTCTTCCTTATTCTATAACACCTTACATTGTATGCATTCTCTGTAATGTTCTCTATTATGGAGGCATGCTGCCATTTGAACCCCCAATAGAGGAAACAGCAGGTTCTTGTCTCCAATTGGGTAAGTTTGTATTTGACAGCCATTTTTGTAATGGCACCTCCCTCGCACATATCTGTAGCATGGATTATATCTGAGCATAGGGATGATAATGAACCATTGGAATACTCCCTTTCAACAAACCGGGCAATCTTACCTGAATGTCTTGGGAAATTGTCACAAACAAAATAGATAAGCTGGTAGAGCCCTTTAAGCAAATTGAACCTTTTTGTAAGGGATATTTTAAGATCTGCCGCTGACAAACCTACGCAGCTCAGTTCAAGTAGCCTGGAAAGTGCATACAGTCTAACCAACAGGAAAATAACAATGCAACCGAGCAGAATTACAACCCCACAAAGAAAAAAGATAAAACCTCTGTCATCCATACTACAATAACTTAAGCTGAATTCTTCCCCTCTTTAAATCTACCTCAAGCACCCTTACCTTAACATGCTGGTGCAGCTTAAGTACATCATTAGGATTGGACACAAATTTATCTGCCATATTTGAGATATGGATAAGACCATTCTGCTTGATTCCAATATCTACAAATGCCCCAAAATTTGTAATGTTTGTTACAATACCCGGCAATTCCATCCCCTCTTTAAGATCCTCTATAGAGTGGATGTCCTGGGCAAACTCCAACACTTTTGCTACAGAGCGTGGATCCCTGCCAGGTTTGGAAAGTTCAGAAACAATATCTTTAAGGGTAGGAAGCCCCACCGTCTGGGACAAATATCTGTTTATATCAATTTGAGCAATTTTCTCTTTATTCCCGATAAGTTCTTTGAGTGGGAGTTTGCAATCCCTGGCAATCTGTTCAACCAAAGAGTATCTCTCGGGATGCACAGCAGAGTTGTCCAAAGGGTTCTCTGCCCCTGGAATTCTCAAAAAGCCTGCAGCCTGTTCATAAACCTTCTCCCCCAATCTCTTTACTTTAAGCAGCTCCTTCCTTGATGAGAATGGGCCGTTTGCAGCCCTGTAATCTACAATATGCTGAGCCAGAGCCGGGCCAATACCTGAAACATAAGCCAAAAGATGTTTGCTTGCAGTATTAAGATTCACTCCTACACTGTTTACGCAACTCTCCACAACACAGTCCAACTGCTCTTTAAGAAGAACCTGATCCACATCATGCTGGTATTGTCCAATTCCCAATGATTTTGGATCAATCTTTACAAGCTCTGCAAGTGGATCCATAAGTCTGCGCCCTATTGAAACAGCACCCCTTACAGTAACATCATACTCTGGGAACTCCTCCCTTGCAGCAGCAGATGCCGAGTAAATAGATGCACCATCCTCACTGACAGAAAAGACCTTTACATGAGGGGGCAGTGCAAGCCTTTTGATAAAAGCCTCTGTCTCCCTTGCTGCAGTACCGTTTCCTATGGCTATCACCTCTATTTTGTACGACTGAACCATATTGGAGATTTTCTTCATGGCCATAACCTTCTCATTTGCAGGTGGATGTGGATAAATTGTATCATTATGCAACAATTCCCCATTTGCACCAAGACAAACAACTTTACACCCGGTCCTGAAACCTGGGTCAATAGCCAAAGTTCTCTTCTCACCAACAGGTGCCGCCAAAAGAAGCTGTCTGAGATTCTCCCCAAACACTTTTATGGAATCCAAATCTGCCTTCTCCTTGGCAGCCTTAAGTGACTCATTCTCAATTGAAGGATGAAGAAGTCTCTTAAGTGAATCATCAACCGCAATATCAATCTGCTCAAATAGTTTGAATGTATTGCACTTTACACCGTTATAGAGAAATTTGTTGATTATCTTTTTGGAAATGGTTGTATCGGCATCAAGTTTCACCTGCAAAAAGCCCTCCTCCGCACCTCTGAGTACAGCCAGAAGCCTATGTGCGGGAATACGGGAAATATCCTCACAAAAATCAAAGTAATTGCTGAACTTCTCACCATCAGCATCTTTCCCCTTGGCAACCTTGGAGACAACCTTTGAACTTCTGCAATAGAAATTTCTGAGTTCCGCCCTTATATCTGCCCTCTCGGAGATGGTTTCTGCAATAATATCCCTTGCCCCCTGAAGAACTGATTCACTGTCGGGAAGATCATTATTGCAAAATGAAGATACATACTGTTGAAAATCAGGGATATTAAAAGTGAGCATTCTCTGGGCAAGAGGTTCCAGCCCACGCTCTTTTGCAATTGCAGCTTTAGTCCTCCTTTTGGGTTTGTATGGAAGATACAAATCCTCCACCTGCTGCATTTGAATTGACTCCTTAATCTGTTTCTCAAGCTCTGGAGAGAGTTTTCCCTGCTCTGCAATAACCTTGAGCACAGACTCTTTCCTTTTGTCAAGCTCCTCAAACTTTTGGAACCAGTGCTTTACCTGCGAAACCTGAACCTCATCCAACTGTCCGGTCTGCTCTTTTCTGTACCTGCTTATAAAAGGGACTGTGGCACCCTGAGCCAACAAATCTATACAATGCTCAACCTGCCATGGCTGCACAGACAATTCTCCCGATATATATTTGATATATAATTTGTTCATAACCCTCTAATCATGTGAAACCTGCTGCAACTGCTCCCTATATGCCGAGAAAATTTTGGATTTTGACACAAAACCAAGATATTTCCCCGTTTCATCAACAACAGGGAGGTTCCATGCCCCACTGAATTCAAATTTGTTCATCACACTCTCCATCTTCTCCTTACAATATACAAACTCCGGAACACTCTTCATCAGTGAATATATCTTTATCCCATACTGGTCTTTATCAAACATCACCTCTCTCACATCATCCAAATATACAATTCCCTGCATCTGTCCTTCTGCATTGAGCACGGGGAAAATGTTTCTGTGTGAGTGGGCAATAACCTTAACCAAATCTCCAAGGGTCTGATTCAAACCTATACTTGAAAAATCATTCTCAATAAGTTCATCGGTTTTAAGCAATGTAAGAACTGCCTGGTCTGAATCATGGGTAAGAAGGTCACCCTGTTTTGCAATACGCTTTGTGTATATTGAGTATGACTCATAAAACCTTATTGTGGCAAATGATACCGCAGATGTTATGATAAGTGGCATAAGTAGGGTATATCCACCTGTAATCTCTGCAATAAGGAAAATTGCAGTGAGAGGCGCCTGCATTACACCGGCCATAAGTCCTGCCATTCCTACCAGTACGAAGTTTGCCTCCGGAAGGGGATGAATTCCCATAAGGTTAATGCTTCTGGAGATAATGAAACCAAGTATTCCACCCATAAACAGAGTAGGGCCGAATGTTCCTCCCACTCCTCCACCAGCATTGGTGAACGACATGGAGAATACCTTAAAGAAGAATACTCCAATAAAGAAAATTGGAACAACCCAATCGATTGTAAGGTAAGTGGAGAACATTGAGGTACCAACAGCCTCCTCGGAATTGTTCATCAGAAGGTTTGTAAGGACACCGTAACCCTCACCATAAAGGGGTGGGAAAAGGAATATAAGCAAACCAAGACAACATGCAGAGATGATCCATCTTTTTGTTGTCCCTACAATACCTTTTATCTTGTCCTCCAGCCATAATGTTGTTCTGGTAAAATATAGTGACGCATAACCGCATATGGCACCAAATAGTATGTAGTAAGGGAGATTGCCTATAGAGAATGGTGTAAGGTCATTCTCAAAGGCCACAGTACTTCCCAAGAACAGATAAGAAACGGTTGTAGCTGTAACAGAAGAAATTACAAACGGAAGCAGGGAGGTCATGGACATGTTGAGCATAAGTATCTCAAATGTAAAGAGGATACCTGCCATTGGGGCCTTGAATATGCCCGCAACCGCACCTGCGGCACCGCAACCCAAAAGTATTGTCATGTTCTTGTAAGAGAGCCCGAGTGCCCTTGCTACATTTGAACCTATTGCAGCACCAGTATATACAATAGGGGCCTCAGCTCCAACAGAGCCACCAAATCCTATTGTAACGGAACTGGCCGCCACAGATGACCACATATTATGGGATTTTATCTTGGATTCGTTTCTCGATACTGCCAAAAGGACTTTTGTTACACCATGCCCAATATTGTCCTTTACCACATATTTTACAAACAGCAGGGCTAGGAGCATACCGATACCCGGATACAACAGATAAAGGAAACTGTCTGCAGAGGTATTGAACCAACCGGTAAGAATCCATTGAACAAGATGGACCATCTGTTTTAAGACAACTGCAGCTGTTCCACTGCCCAAACCCACAATTAGAGCCAGAAGTATCATCATACGGCTCTCAGGCATAGTTGAGATATGTGATTTTATTCTATATAAAAGACTTTTAATCATTGGTTTCGCTAAGGTTAAATCTTTGCGAATTTAATAAAAAAAAAGTGACTGCATACTCTGCAGCCACCCAAATTATGAAATAAGTTTTTTACTCGTCTGAATCATCATCCCCACCAAATGCATTGGTTCCTTCATCTGGGAAAGTTCCACCCTCACCTGCACTGTCGTCATCAGAATCTGCCCCTCCAAACAAACCATTTTCAACATCCTCATAATCATCTATCTTAACCTCAATCTTAACAAGATAAATGGCATCTGGAATCTCTACAGAAACTGCATAAAAGAAAGAACCGTCAGGTTTGTCCACCTTAAACAAATCCCCCATATAATCTGCGTACCCTTTTGGATATTTTTCCTTAAACGCTGCTGCCAACTCAGGCGACATATTGGCGTAGCTGACAACTGCTCTTTTCTTCTGTGAACGTGCTGAAGATTTTAACGACATAATATATATACGTTTAGTTAAACTCTGTTTTAAACTGTTTGTGAATACAATTATAGTGTAATTTTTCTTATAAAAAAATGATTTTTCCTATTTCTTGAAAAAATAAGATTTCTGCATCTTTTTTTTCTCCATATTTTTCTCAACAAATATAGGTTTTAGCCCTTTTGGGTCCATCTGGGCGTAGTATGCGGCAGAAGATTTTGTCATTGGCGTAGGGGTAAAATCCTGAACCTGGTCTGTAAAGACACCCTTAAGAGCAGGGTGGTTTGCAAGATTTTCCATATCCTTCATAGTACAACCAGGATGGGATGATATGAAGTACGGTACAATCTGATACCTGAGCCCCTTCTCCCTTACAAACTTGTCAAACTCCCTTCTGAGTCTCTCAAACAGTTTGAAAGAGGGTTTGTTCATAAGGGCAAGGACACTATCCTCCGTATGTTCCGGAGCAACTTTGAGCCTGCCACTTGTATGCTTTAGAACAAGTTCCTCAAAATAAGGCTTTGATGAGCTGTCGAGAAAACCTTTCTCATCCAAAAAAAGATCATACCTTATACCACTCCCTATGTATGCATTCCTTATCCCTTTTACCTGAGAAATGCTCTTGTATAGCTTGAGCAGTCTCCTGTGGGAATTATTAAGGTTAGGACACATTTTTGGGAAAAGGCAGCTGCGTCTGAAGCACTTTTCACATACACTCTTGTCATTTCCCCCCATACCATACATATTGGCTGTAGGAGCACCCACATCTGAAATATTTCCGGCAAAGCCAGGGAGACTCTTGAGCCTCTCCACCTCCGTCAGGATAGACTCCTCGCTTCTGCTTTGGATATGTTTGCCCTGATGTGCGGCTATTGTACAGAAACTGCACCCTCCAAAACACCCTCTATGTGTATTTATAGAGAATTTAATCATCTCATATGCAGGGATATGTTTCCCTTTATGTCTTGGGTGTGGCAGTTTGGTATATGGAAGGTCATAGAAAGAATCAAGCTCCTCTGTGGTAGGGAGTGGATATGGAGAGTTGACACAAACATATCTCTTCCCTATCTGCTCTACAAGCTGTTTTCCTACAACTCTGTTGGCCTCAAGCTCTATTGCATTGAAATTCTCAACAAAGGCTTTTTTATCCTTCAGACATTTCTCGTAGGAATTGAGGAAAATTCTGTCGGGAGACTCAGATGGTTTCTCATCACTTATCCAGGCAACCTGCCTCAAAGTGTTTTTATCCTGCCAGTTTCCATCCTCAATATGACGGGCTATATCTACAATTGCCCTCTCCCCCATTCCGTAAATGAGGTAATCTGCCTTTGAATCTACAAGGACAGATGGCAGAAGTTTGTCCTGCCAATAATCATAATGGGTAAATCTGCGCAAAGAGGCCTCAATACCACCTATAACCACCGGTGTATGGGGGTATAGCTCCTTAAGGATATTAGAATAAACCTTTACGGCATAATCTGGTCTCATTGATGGAGCTCCATTTGGGGTATATGCATCATTACTGCGTAGCCTTTTTGCTGCAGTATAATGATTTACCATAGAGTCCATGGCTCCTGAGTTTACACCAAAGAAAAGCCTGGGGGTACCAAGCTTTTTAAAATCACGGAGATCATCCCTCCAGTTGGGCTGAGGAACCACAGCCACCCTGTAACCATAACTCTCAAGGACTCTTGCTATAACAGCCGTTCCAAAAGAGGGGTGGTCTATATAGGCATCACCTGTAAAGATGATAACATCTATATAGTCCCAACCAAGAGCCTCTATCTCCTTTTTGGTAGTAGGTATGAATTTTCCTTCTGCCATATTTTACATTCTCTCAGGCAATCTTATACCAAGAATATCCATTGCTTTTACAAGCACTTTTGCAATAATATTGATCAGTGCAAGTCTCTGTGACCTTAGAGCCGGATTCTCCTCATTGAGAATAGTGGTATCGTGGTAATACTGGCTGAACTCTTTTGCAAGGTCATAAGCATAGTTGGCTATGACTGCAGGTGAATGGTTGTCACCAGCCTCCTTAACTCTCTGAGGATAAGCATTTAGCATTTTAATAATCTCAATCTCTTTAGGAAGAAGCGCAGCATCTGCAGGAATCTCCTCACAGTAACCTCTCTGGGCAGCTTTCCTTAGGATAGACTTGATACGTGCGTGGGTATATTGGATAAATGGACCTGTATTGCCATTGAAGTCTATAGACTCTTTAGGGTCGAACAACATGGTCTTTCTTGGATCCACTTTAAGGATAAAGTACTTGAGGGCACCCTGTCCAATCATCTCAAAAAGATCCTCTCTCTCATTATCCGGCATATCATCCAATCTGCCCAATGCCAATGATGTCTCTTTTGCTGTTGAATACATATCCTGAACAAGATCATCTGCATCCACCACTGTTCCCTCTCTCGATTTCATCTTACCCTCAGGCAACTCCACCATTCCGTAAGACAAGTGGTAAATTGAGTCACTCCAGTCAAAACCAAGTTTCTTAAGGATGAGCTTAAGTACCTGGAAATGGTAATTCTGCTCATTACCCACAACATAAATGTGCTCATCCAAAGTATATTCTGCAAATCTCTGGTGTGCTGTACCCAAATCCTGTGTCATATACACAGATGTGCCGTCACCTCTAAGGAGAAGTTTCTTATCAAGGCCGTCTGCAGTAAGATCACACCATACAGAGCCATCCTCATGTGTCTCAAACAACCCTTTTGCCAATCCCTCCTGAACAAGGGCTTTACCCAAAAGGTAAGTCTGTGACTCATAATATGTCTTATGAAAAGAGATACCAAGACGGTTATAAGTTTTGTCAAACCCCTCATAAACCCAACCGTTCATCTTCTTCCATAGCTCAACAACCTCCGGGTCACCCTGCTCCCATTTTACAAGCATTGCCTGAGCCTCTTTAAGGATAGGAGCCTGTTTCTCAGCCTCATCCTCAGCAACACCTTGTGCAATAAGCTCCTTTGTCTGTCTTTTAAGCTCATTGCTGAAGGCAACATAATATTTTCCCACAAGATGGTCACCCTTTATTCCCGATGACTCTGGGGTCTCTCCATTACCCATCTTCAACCATGCCAGCATGGATTTGCAGATATGGATACCTCTGTCATTCACAAGGTTCACCCTAATCACATTATGTCCGTTAGCCTCCAACAATCGGGAAACTGACCAACCCAAAAGGTTGTTTCTGATATGTCCCAAATGCAAAGGCTTGTTGGTGTTTGGAGAAGAGAACTCAATCATCACATTCTTGCCTGTAGCAGGAAGCTGACCAAAATCTTCTGCGGCACATATACCGGCAAAAGTCTCTTTCCAATAATTGTTGGACAGTTTTATATTAAGGAAACCTTTAACAACGTTGAAACTCTCCACAAAAGGGTCATTGGCCTTTATATACTCTCCAAGTTCATTTGCAGTAACCTCTGGAGACTTCCTGCTTGTTTTAAGCAAAGGGAAAACAACAAGGGTTATATCTCCCTCAAACTCTTTTCTGGTAGTTTGGGTCTGGACAAGTTTATCCTCAGCCTCAATACCATACAAAGCCTTAATGGCCTCTTTTGCCTTATTTGATATAAAAATCTCTGGATTCATTCAATTAAAATTAGTTTTTAGAAAAATACTCCTTCATTGCAGCCTTAACTTTTGGAGAAAGGGCAATAAGTGTGAACATTGTTGGGAATGCCATCAGGGCATAAGCAAGGTCAATAAGACCTACAGCAGCCTTAAGCGGAATCATTGCAGCCACAACAAGCATTACAAGGAAGAAGATATTGTAATATTTGGAGTACCTTGCTCCAAAAAGGAATCCGGTACATTTCTGTCCATAATAAGAGTATGAGAACATTGTTGAAAATGCAAAGAATACAATCATAAGCAACAACAGATATTTTCCCACACCTGGAATTGATGCGTCAAAAGCCTGAAGTGCGACACTCAAACCTGCAATTGAGCCGCTGATACCGTCACCCAATGCAAGGACATCCCTCTGGATAAGGATTGCAATTGCTGTTAGAGTACAAACAAGACCTGAATCAATTGAAGGGCCAATCATTGCAACAAGACCTTCTCTAACAGGCTGGTTGTTCTTTGAAGCTCCATGCATCATAGATGCTGTACCAACACCTGCCTCATTAACAAGAGCTGCACGTCTGATACCTATCAATGCAATTGAAACCAATGAACCGATACCACCACCAACACCTGCTTTAACTGTGAATGCATCTGTAAAAATTGCACCAAATACACCAGGAACCTCAGGCAAATGGGTAAGGATAATGTACATAACCAAAAGGAAATACATTACAACCATTGCAGGAACAACTTTGGTTGCAACTTTTGAGATTCTCTTTATACCACCCAAAATAACGCAGGCAACAATAACTGTAATGATTACGCCAATGATAAATCTGAGTGTAAGGGTATTTTGCTCAGGGGTAAAGAAAATTGTAGTGATTGCCTCAGTGAACTGGTTTGACTGCATAATGCAAAGGGTACCTATCAAACCTGCAATTGAGAAAAATACTGCAAGAGGTTTCCATTTTGCCCCTAATCCCGACAAAATCATATACATGGGACCTCCCTGAACCTCACCGGTATCATCATGTCCCTTATACATCACTGAAAGTGTACCCTCAAAGAATTTAGTAGCCATTCCAAGAATTGAGCTCACCCACATCCAGAAGATGGCACCAGGTCCACCAATGGAAAGGGCAATTGCAACACCAGCAATATTACCCATCCCGACAGTAGCTGCAATGGCACTTGCAAGAGCCTCAAACGAGCTGATCTGACCCTCTGCCTGTTTGTCATCAGATTTTAGAGCTTTAATAGCCTTTCCATAATATCTCAATGGAACAAAACCCGAATAAATAAGGAAATACAATCCGCCGCCAACAAGGAGGATGAAAAGCGGATAACCGCAAACAAAGTCACTGACAGCGGTAATTGCCTGCCCCAATGACGCAAAAAAATCACTCATATATTAATAAAATTTAGAATTTTCAATAAGCCTTCAAAGATATAAAAAATATAGGGTGTACCAAAATAAAAAAGGGCTGCACACCATATGCAACCCTTTAGTTATGATTAAGTAAAGATTATTTCAAACCTCTGTTCTTAAGAAGTGGGTCAATGCCCGGCTCTTTACCTCTAAAGTTGATGTAAAGCTGCATTGCATCCTCCTCACCAGGTCTCTGAAGAATCTCTGTTCTGTATTTGTTGGCAACCTCCTGATTGAAAATGTCACCGGTCTCAACAAAAGCATCAAATGCATCTGCATCAAGAACCTCAGCCCAAATGTAGCTGTAGTAACCTGCAGTATATCCGCCACTGAATGTATGGCTGAAATATGTGCTTCTGTATCTCGATGGAATCTGTTTTAGAATACCTCTGTCACCAAGAACCTTATCCTCAAATTTGTTTACATCCAAATCAGCAGGAATCTCTTTAAGGACATGGAAATCCATATCAAGGTATGATGCTGCCAAATACTCAACTGTAGCAAAGCCCTGTCCGTATTTGCCGGCTTTCACCATCTTGTCAACAAGCTCCTGAGGGATAACCTCACCAGTCTGATAGTGTTTTGCATAAACTTTTAGCACCTCAGGTTTGAATGCCCAGTGCTCGTTAATCTGTGAAGGAAGCTCAACAAAATCTCTTGGATAACCACCCATTCCTTTATATTTCACATCTTTAAGCAAGCTTGCCAAACCGTGGCCAAACTCGTGGAAATAAGTTTCAACCTCATCAGTAGTAAGCAATGCAGGCTGGTCACCAACCGGTCTTGTAAAGTTACCGCAGATAGTTACAAGAGGAAGGACTCTCTCACCGTTTTTGTAAGACTGGCCTCTGAAACCGCCACACCATGCACCAGCTCTCTTCTGGCCAGGACGTGCAAACATATCAAAGAATACAATACCTGTTACAGTACCGTCATTGTCAAACACCTCAAAAGCCTCTGCTTCTGCATGAGGAAGTGGAACATTCTCAAGTTTTTTGAAAGTAAGTCCAAACAATTTGTTTGCAACATAGAACACTCCCTCTCTTACGTTGTCAATCTGGAAGTAAGGTGCCATCTCAGACTCGCTCAAGTTGAATTTCTCTTTCATTGCTTTCTGAGCGTAATATCTCCAGTCCCAAGCCTCAAACTCGTGATTTGCACCCTCTTTAGCCATAATATTCTTCATATCATTGGCCTCAGCTTTTGCAGCTTTAAGTGCAGGTGCCCAAATCTGGTCCAAAAGATTATAAACAGCCTCTGGAGTTTTAGCCATTCTGTCCTCAAGGATGTACTCAGCTGCACTCTCAGCACCCATAATCTGGGCTCTCTTGAGTCTTAGCTCAACAAGTTTTGCAATTACAGCCTTGTTGTCATTCTCGTTATTGTTGTTACATCTGTTAAGGTAAGCCTCCAACATCTGTTTTCTAAGCTCTCTGTTCTCTGCATTTGCAAGGAAAGGCATAATGCTTGGATTGTCCAAACCAAAATACCATTTTCCCTCCTCTCCTGCTTTTTCAGCTCTTGCTGCTGCCTCTGCAATCTGACCCTCAGAAAGACCTTTAAGATCCTCCTCTTTATCAATTACAAGAGTATATGCAGCTGTCTCTGCCAAAGCATTGTTGGAGAACTGTAGCTGAAGTGCAGAAAGCTCTGCATTAATCTTCTTGAGCTCCTCTTTTTTATCTGCTGGAAGGTTTGCACCGCCTCTCTCAAAGCCTTTATAGATCTCCTCCACTGCTCTAAGCTGCTGAGGATTGAGATTCATCTCATTTCTTTTCTCATAAACGGCCTTAATTCTCTGGAAAAGTTTGTCGTTAAGGCTGATTGCACTGCGGTGTGCACTCTGAAGTGGAGAAAGTTCTTTGGCAATAGCCTGAAGCTCAGGAGATGATTTTACACCTGTAGCACTGCTGAACACAGCAGAAATATTACCCAAAAGCTCACCTGTATTGGTGTAAGCCTCAATTGTATTCTCAAATGTAGGCTCCTGGGTATTATTCACAATTGCATCAATCTCTTCAAGCTCTGCTGCCATAGCTACCTTGAATGCAGGAATGTAATGCTCAGGTTGAACCTGCTCAAAAGGAGGAATACCATAAGGGGTATCCCATTCTACCAATAGTGGATTCTCAGCCTGAGGTTGTGTACATGAAGCAACCAATACCCCTGCTGAAAGTAGAGATAACAAATACTTTTTCATAGATAAATAGTTTTTAAATGTGATTCGGGGAAAAATAAAAAAAAGGCAAGTTACCCAAGATAACTCTTGAGCAACTTGCTTCTTGCACTATGTCTTAATCTTCTGATAGCCTTCTCCTTAATCTGTCTTACACGCTCACGGGTAAGGCCAAAGTACTCACCAATTTCCTCAAGGGTCATCTCCTGAGCACCAATTCCAAAGAAATATTTTACAATATCCCTCTCCCTCTCTGTAAGGGTGGAAAGAGCTCTCTCAATCTCCTTGTTCAAAGACTCATTCACAAGTCCTCTGTCTGCATTTGGAGAATCTGAGTTTACAAGGACATCCAAAAGACTGTTATCCTCACCATCCACAAACGGTGCATCAACAGAAACATGTCTTCCCGAAACCCTTAGAGTATCTGCAATTTTCTCTCTTGGAATCTCAAGAAGGTCTGCCAGCTCCTCTGGTGAAGGCATACGCTCATTCTCCTGCTCAAATTTACCCAACGCCTTGTTTATTTTGTTCAAGGAACCAACCTGGTTCAAAGGAAGCCTTACAATTCTGCTCTGCTCTGCCAAAGCCTGAAGGATGGACTGTCTGATCCACCATACTGCATAAGAGATGAATTTGAAACCTCTGGTCTCATCAAATTTCTCTGCAGCTTTAATAAGGCCAAGGTTACCCTCGTTTATAAGGTCAGGCAAACTCAAACCCTGGTTCTGATACTGTTTTGCAACAGAAACAACAAACCTCAAGTTTGCTCTTGTAAGTTTTTCCAAAGCAGCCTGGTCACCCTTTTTGATTCTCTGGGCCAATTCTACCTCTTCCTCAACTGTAATAAGTTCCTCCCTACCAATTTCCTGTAGGTATTTGTCAAGAGATGCACTCTCTCTATTGGTGATTGATTTTGTAATCTTTAACTGTCTCATGCGGATAAATTATCACGCAAAGATAAGTAATTTATTCCATTAAACACCAACTCCATAGTAATAAACATCTCCATTTTTGTAAACACCCTCCACCAATATGGCTCTTTTGGCATTTTTAACCATCTCAACAACATCATCCACACTCTTTACAGGGCTCTGATTGATATGTGTGATAATGAAACCCTGGGAGATTCCGGCCTGTTTGAACTTGCCGTTTCCTATCTCTACAATCTCAACACCACCTTTAATGCGTAATCTCTTTAACAACGCAGCATCAGGCTCACCCAAAACGGCACCAAGAACTGTTGTTTTATCACCTTCAACAGAAGAGACATTATTCTCACCCTGCAAAGTGGCACTCATATCCATCTCTTTTCCATCCCTATAAACAAGCAGCTGCACAACATCACCAGGTCTGTGGGAATTTATGGCAGCCTGTACATCAGAAGGATTCTTCATTTTAACACCATCAATTGCAACAAGAATATCTCCTTCCCTTACACCTGCAATATAAGCGGCACCACTTCTGGTAAGTTCTGCAACATATACTCCGCTAAAGTTGCCTTTCATACCTGCAAGTGAAGCGAGTTCCTGAGTGAGTTCTGTCATTGAAATACCCAGAATTGCCCTCTGAACACTTCCATGCTCCTTAATATCCTCCACAATTTTCTTTACAATAGCTACAGGAACAGCAAAAGAATAACCGGTATAAGAACCTGTATTTGAAGCAATTGCTGTATTAATACCAACAAGCTCACCTTTTACGTTCACAAGAGCTCCACCACTGTTTCCAGGATTCACAGCAGCATCAGTCTGTATAAAGGACTCTATTTTAAATTCTCCCGACATATCAGGCAAAGATCTCCCCTTCGCACTCACAATACCGGCAGTAATGGTACTTCTCAAATTGAACGGGCTCCCGATGGCAAGCACCCATTCACCCAAACGCAAAGCATCAGAATCCCCGAACGGAATTGCAGGAAGCCCCTCTGCCTCAACCTTTAAAAGTGCCACATCGGTAACAGGGTCTGTACCCACAAGTGTTGCCTGGAATGTCTTGTTGTCATTGAGGGTAACCTCTATCTGCTGGGCTCCAGCCACCACATGGTTGTTTGTGACTATGTATCCGTCGGGAGTAATGATAACACCGGAACCGGAACCGGCCCTTTCCCTTGGCATTGAATAAGGGGTACCATAACCAAAGAAATGCTCAAGGATTGATGCCTCCCTGCTCTGTTCCCTCTTTACTACTTTAACAAATACAACACCATCCACGCAGCTCTCCGCAGCATAAGTGAAATCAGGAAAATTCTGCTCTCCAAAACTCACCTGTCTGATATTCGCCGGTTGGTTTGAACTGTAAACATATTCCTTTTTCTCTGGAGCTGTGAATTTAACGACAACAGCTGCAGTAACGGCACTCAACAGTACCGACAATAAAAGCAGTGACAAATTCTTTTTCATATTATCCGACATAATTAAATCATATACTTTTTACAAGGTAAAATCAAATAGTATGCCAAATAAATTTCATATATTTGTATCACTAAAAACAAAGAGAGATTATGAAGTTTATTGTATCAAGTACAGATTTATTACAAGGTTTATTATCGGTTCAGAAAGTTATTGCATCAAAGAGTTCACTTCCAATTTTGGACAATTTCCTTTTGGCATTGGACGGCAACACTTTAACAGTTACTGCCTCGGATTCTGAGACAACACTAAAGACCATATTGACCATTAACGAGGTGATGGAGGGTGGCGAGATTGCTGTACCGGCCAAACTTCTTTCAGATTCACTAAAAGAGCTTCCTACACAGCCTATTGAATTTGCAGCAGACAAAGAGAGGAATATTGTAAACATCATCTGGGCAAGCGGAAGCGCTCAGATACCTTTTGTATCTGCAGACGAGTATCCTACCCTTAAGGAGCTCAACAACCCCACTGTTCTAAAAATTAAAGGTTCAACCCTTGCAGACGGTATCAACAGCACATTGTACGCTACCGGAGATGAAGAGTTGAGACCTGTAATGAACGGTATATACTTTGACATTGAGCCAGAATGTGCAACACTTGTAGCTTCAAATGCCCACAAGCTGGTTTACTATAAAAGGAATGACATAAAGAGCGGATGTACCGCTTCGTTCATTCTTCCTAAAAAACCGGCCAACATCCTTAAGGCAAATCTTGCCAAAAGTATGGATGAGGAGGTTGAGATCACATTTGACCAGAGCAACTGCGCATACTTCAAATTCAATTCATTCCTAATCTTCTGCAAACTTGTGGAGGGAACATATCCAGCATACAGGAGCGTTATTCCTAAGAACAATACCAATGTATTGACAATCAACAGGGCAGAGCTCCTCAATGCAACAAAACGCGTATCTGTATGTTCAAACCAGGCAACAGGGCAAATAGTGTTCAAACTTGCACCAAACCAGCTTACAATCAAGGCCCAGGATCTTGATTTCTCAATGAGCGCACAGGAGAACGTCACTTGCGACTACGAGGGAGACCCTATGGAGATTGGATTCAAATCAACTTTCCTTATTGAGATTCTCGGCAACCTTACATACGACCAGATCTGCATACGCCTTGCAGATCCAAACAGGGCCGCACTTATTCAGCCGGCTGTACAGACAGAGCCTGACGAGGAGATTTGTGCACTACTTATGCCAATGAGAATCAACTACTAACAGTTATGGAACTAAATCTTAAAAACCCCATAGTCTTCTTTGACATAGAGAGTACAGGACTCAATGTTGCAACAGACAGAATAGTTGAGATCTGTGCTGTTAAAGTTATGCCAAATGGAGACCAGGAGATAAAAACCCGCAGACTTAACCCAACTATCCCAATCAGTGCCGAGGCTCAGGCTGTACATGGCATCTCAAATGAGGATGTGAAAGATTGTCCAACCTTTAAGGAGATAGCAAAGAGCCTTGCCAAATGGATGGAGGGGTGTGATTTTGCAGGGTACAACTCCATAAAATTTGACATTCCATTATTGGCCGAGGAATTCCTGAGGGCAGGTATAGATTTTGATTTCCGCAAGAGGCACCTTGTGGATGTCCAGAACATATTCCATAAAATGGAGCAGAGAACCCTCTCTGCAGCTTACAAATTCTATTGCCAGAAAGACCTTGAGAATGCCCATTCTGCCGAGGCTGACACATTGGCAACATACGAGATCCTCAAAAGCCAATTAGACAGATACCCTGATGATTTACAGAACGATGTTAAGATGTTAGCGGAGTTTTCAACCAGAAGCAAGCTTGTAGATTACGCAGGCCGCATTGTCCTCAATGACAAGGACCAGCCTATAATCAATTTTGGAAAACATAAGGGGAAAACAGTTGAGGAAGTTCTCATAAAGGAGCCAAGCTACTATGCCTGGATGATGAACGGAGACTTTACACTGGATACAAAAAAGGTTCTTACAGAGCTGAAATTGAAAATGAGGTAAACAATTACCCAAAACAAATGTTGAACAAGTGAATATATTTACAGTACCATACGGCAGCAAGGGATTTTATGTAAAACCGGACACATCCTTAAACAAGGATAGTAACGACTATTTCTGTCCGGATTCCATAACTGAACTTGCTGCAACTGTATTTATATATGCCAGAGCAATAAAAGCGGGAAAAAGCGTTTCTGCAAAATTTGCCCAAAGATACTACACTCATATTGGCAAAGGGGTGCACTTCCATATCCCTCAGCTCATAAACCCTGCCTCACCTGAGAGCTGGTGGATAGCCCATTCATTGGACAACACAACATTCCTTACAGACAATCCACAGGAAGCCTCCCTTATTCCCGACAAATACAAAGCACTTATAGACGCTGCATTTGAGACAGCCTCCAGATATGTCTCATTCAGAACCGGAGATTATATTGCAGTGGAGATAGAACCCTCTGAAACAATAAAAGCAGGTACCGATGTATATACCTGCAATGACAAATCCATAAATATTATCTGGTAAGATACCCTACTGTGGAATTACAACCCTTTAGCTGCACTCTGTGCTGCCATAGCAGCTGTAGAGAATGCTATCTGCAGGTTATATCCTCCGGTATCACCGTCCAAATCTAGAACCTCACCTGCAAAGAACAGCCCTTTTACCAGCTTTGACTCCATACTCTTTTGGGAAACCTCATCTAACTTTACCCCTCCGGCAGTTACAACACACCTCTCATAACCAACATAACCGGTTATATTGAAATGCCATCCTTTAAGCATCTCATGCAAATTTTCAATGGTAAGCCCCTGATTTGCCTGTACGAACAGCGGGATGAGTTTTAAAGGCAAAAGTTTTGGGAGAATACCTTTAAGCTTGTCCCCTTTAACCTCTTGAGCCTCCCTTTGGATTCTCACTTTCAGTTGCTCCATTGAAACTGCAGGTTTCATATCCAGAACAAGTGAAACTTTCTGGCCGTTAATAAGGCTGTGAACCCCTTTACGGCTCACTTTAAATCCAATAGGACCCTCAATGCCTCCATTTGTAAAATCAAGATCACCAAACTCCTCTTGCACACAAGAGCCGTTGACCATCAATTGAACAGAGACATTCTTTAAAGATATTCCGTGGTATGTACTTGTATAATTCTTAGGAACAAGTGCTGTAAGAGAAGGAAAACAAGGGGAAATCTTGTGACCGAGCGCTTTTGCAAATCCATACCCGTCTCCTGTAGAGCCGGTTGTAGGATAAGACATTCCTCCTGTGGCAATTATTACCCTTCTTGCATGAATTGACAAATTCTGGGAATGGAGTATCTCAAATAAACTGTCGGAAGGAAAATTACCGTCACATGCCCCTGGTACAATTGACTTTATGGAGGCTACAGGGGCATTCCTTATTATCTCCCCACCATTTCTCCTTATATGGTTCTCAAGCACAGAGACAACATCCAACGCCCTCATGCTCTGGGGGAAAACCCTGTCTCCACGCTCAACGGTGAGGGGAAGCCCAATGCTTTCATAGAACTCCATTGTTGCAGTATTGCTCATTCCGTAGAATGCATTCTTAAGGAACACATTTTTTGGATGTACATGCTGTGCAAACTCATTCCAGGGTTTTGTGTTGGTAAGATTACATCGTCCTTTACCTGTAATTCCAATTTTAAGTCCGCATTTGTGCATCTTCTCCAATACCACAAAGCTCAAATTGCCCCCTTTGGCATTTAAAGAAGAAAGGGTAGCTGCGGCAAATAGCCCCGCAGCTCCCCCTCCTATAATTGCTATATCGTAAACTTTACCCAAATCAGTAAACTTTTACCTCTTCAGTACCCTCAAGTACAGCAAGACCGTTACCTGCCAAAGCACCCATCTCATCCTCACCAGGATAAATCTCTACAGGAGCGATGAACTGAACTTTAGATCTTACTTTCTCCATAAGATCCTTATTGTATGCTATACCGCCGGTAATGATAATTGCATCTACTTTACCGCTTACAACTGTTGCCATTGCACCAATCTCTTTTGCAAGCTGGTATGCAAAAGCATCAGAAACCAAAATAGCCTCAGGATCACCGGCATTTACTCTGTTCTCAACATCCATAAAGGAGTTGGTTCCCAAATATGAGACAACGCCACCCTCGCCTGAAATCATTTTTCTGATCTGTTTCTCGGTGTATTTGCCACTGAAACAAGCATCAACTACAGCTGCTGCAGGAAGGCCGCCGGATCTCTCTGGAGAGAAAGGTCCCTCGCCCCTAAGAGCGTCATTAACGTCAATTACTTTACCTTTGCAATGGATACCTACAGATACGCCACCACCCAAGTGTGCTACAATAATGTTAAGGTCTGTATATTTCTTGCCATTATTTTTAGCATAAAGTTTGGCAATGGCTTTCTGGTTCAAAGCGTGGAAAATTGAAACTCTTGGGAATGCCGAATGTCCCGACAATCTTGCAACAGGCTCAAGCTCATCAACAACAACAGGATCTGCAATAAGAGCCTTGATACCACCAATCTCTTTTGCCATATCATTGGCGATGATAGCTCCAAGGTTACTTGCATGCTCACCGTTCTTGCCGGTTCTGATATCCTCTATCATAGCATCGTTAACCTCATAAACGCCACTTGGAATAGGTTTTACCAAACCACCTCGGCCAACTATGATAGCAAGTGAGTTTACATCAATATTGTTCTCTTTAAGAGCAGCCTTGATTGTCTCCTTACGGAACTGCAACTGGTCAATCACATTCTTGTAAGGGGCAAGCTCCTCATTTGAGTGACGCAAAGTTTTAGTGAATACCTCTTTGGTATCCTCATATACCGAGATCTTAGTTGATGTAGAACCCGGATTAATTGCCAAAATCAATTTTCCCATAATAAATTATTTTGCAGTTAGAGCTGCCAAAGCAATTGAATTAAGTTTAACCTCAGTGCTGTCTGCACGGCTCGAAAGCACGCATGGAGCTTTAGCACCTGCAACCATTGCAGCCATTTTCACACCTGGGCTGAAGTGACCTGCAAGTTTGTAGAATACGTTTGCAGACTCAATATTAGGGAATACAAGGCAATCTGCATCACCTGCAACCTCGCTCTTAAGTTTCTTAATCTCGGCAGCCTCTTTGCAGATAGCAACATCCAAAGCCAAAGGACCGTCAACTACACAACCTGCAATCTGGCCTCTCTCAGACATTTTGGCAAGCATGGCAGCCTCAACACATGCAGGCATACCTGGCAACATCTGCTCAGTAGCAGTAATCATAGCAACTTTTGGTTTCTCAACGCCAAGAGCTTTAGCTGTGCTTACTGTATAGTTGATCATAGCCTGTTTCTGTTTCAAATCTGGTGCAGGGATTACAGCGATATCAGAAATTACAAGAAGCTTGTGGTACTCAGGATGCTGAACTACACAAACGTGGCTCAATACAGCTTTTGGAGGAAGAAGACCTTTCTCTTTGTTAAGGATACCTCTCATATATTTATCGGTTGAGCAAAGACCTTTCATAAGGATGTCTGCCTCACCTGCATT
The DNA here is from genome assembly GCA_045592425.1 of Candidatus Egerieisoma sp. GTDB lineage: Bacteria > Bacteroidota > Bacteroidia > Bacteroidales > UBA932 > Egerieousia. Next base: position 14,011 of record JAZNUT010000001.1, on the reverse strand, counting down.
TACCATATCAACTGCCTGAGAAATTGATTTAAGCTCATTATTGTTGTTTACAACAGTAAGTTTTGCCATATCATAATTATTCTCAGCACATACTTTCTGGATCATTGCCTCATCACCTACAAGGATACCCTCTACGATACCGGCCTCTACAGCCTTATAAACAGCGCTGATGGTATGGTCATCAACAGCCCAAGCTGCAACAAGTCTTTTTTTTGGTTTTGAGCGCAACTGCTCAAACATCTGATCAAAATTTGTAATCATAATCTGTAAATGTTATAGTGTTATTATTTTGTAGTCAGTCTCATTGTCTCCTGTGCAATAACAAGCTCCTCGTTGGTGGTAACTGTAGTTGCAATAACTTTAGAACCAGGTTTGGTGATTATTCTGTCCTCACCTCTCACTTTGTTTGCCTCTGGGTCAAAATCAATGCCAAGGAATGAACAACCTGTAAGAACGCTCTCTCTTACATCCATATCATTCTCACCTATGCCTCCTGTGAATACGATAAGATCCACACCGTTCATTGCAGCAGCATACGCTCCAATGTATTTCTTTACACTGTAACGGAACATATCCAAAGCAAGCTGTGCCCTGTGGTTGCCGTTTGAAGCAGCACTCTCAATATCCCTTGCATCTGATGATACACCTGAAACGCCCAAGAAACCGCTCTTCTTGTTAAGTACATCGCTTATACCTTTGTTGTCCAACTCATATTTTTTCTGGATATAAGTAACAACTCCGGCATCAATGTTACCGCAACGGGTACCCATTACAACACCCTCCACAGGGGTAAAGCCCATAGATGTATCTACAGATTTACCGTTGCAGATAGCAGTAACAGAACCTCCGTTACCCAAGTGGCAAGTGATAATCTTTGAGTTGTTGAAATCAAGGCCGGCAAGTTTTGCAGATTTCTCAGCAACAAATTTGTGGCTTGTACCGTGGAAACCATATCTTCTCACCTTATCCCTTACGTAATAATCGTATGGAATTGCATACATGTATGCGTACTCAGGCATTGTCTGGTGGAAAGAGGTATCAAATACCGCAACCTGAGGAATCTCTGGCATAAGTGACCTTACAGCCATAATACCCAAAAGGTTGGCAGGGTTGTGAAGAGGAGCGAGCTCGCAACATCTCTGAATACCCTCAATTACCTCACTATGAATAACAGCACTTGAGCTGAACACATCTCCACCATGAGCTACTCTATGACCAACAGCGTTAATCTCAGAAAGTGAAGAAAGCACACCATGCTCTTTATCTATAAGGAGGTCAAGTACGCTTTTAATACCCTCTGTATGGTCAGGGATAGGTTTTGAAATAACAAATTTATCTTTCTCGGGTACTCTATGGGTAATCTCACCCATATCAAGACCAATTCTCTCCACAAGACCTTTTGCAAGAAGAGAGTACTCAGCCTCATTTTTCATATCAAGAACCTGATATTTCAATGAAGAGCTGCCGCAATTCAATACAAGAATTATCATAAGTAAATTTTATTTAGTTGTTTTTACAATCGTAACCGGAATGGAAACAAATGTAAGAAATTTTACCCTAAAATCTAAATTTACTTTACAATATCTTTCAATTTGGGGATAATCTGGTGAGGCACCATATCTATAAGCTGTGGAATGGGATTCCAACCTGCAGGAACAATCACTTTTACAGCACCAGGCAGAACAGTAAGATCAAGCTCCCTGCCCATGAGCATACTCTCACCGTCAAATTGTATGAGCCCCTCCTTCTCCCTTACAATCTTTATCTCCTTACATCTGTAAGTATCAATAAATTCCGAGTATTTTATAGTACCTGTAAAAAGCTCCGCTGTAAGTAAAGGCATGGTAACCTTTGGAGAATCCCTCCACACAACAACATCCACCATTCCGTCCGAGATATTGGCATCCGGAGCAATAATGGCATTATTTCCCCATTGGGAGCTATTGGCAAATGTAATAAGGAAAGCCTTTTCCCTGATTACTCTGTCCATAACATGAATCTCATACTCCTGAGGGACATACTTTGGAAACTCCTTTGCACAAAACTCTATATATGTCATAAGCCCTCTGGCTCCCGACGAGTTGAACTTCTCCCCCACTACAGCATCAAACCCAACACCTGCAGTACAGAAAAACACCTTGCCATTAATCATGCCGGCATCTATGCTCTGTGTATTCTCTTCAAAGACAGTGGCAACAGCCAGATGGTAAAGCATAGGTATCTCAAGATGTCTTGCAAGTCCGTTCCCCGACCCCACAGGGATAATCCCGAGTTTGGTACCGCTCCCTATAAGCCCCTCTGCAACCTCATTTATAGTTCCATCACCGCCAATAGCCACAACAATATCAAAACCATTGCCTACGAACTCCTTTGCCGCCCTATAAGCATCCCTTACAGCTCTGGTTGTATAAAACTCGGCACTGTAACCATCCTTTTGCTCCAGAACACCTTTAATGTACTTTATTATGGCATTCTTCCGCTTTGTTCCCGATATGGGATTAAGTATAAAGGCAACCTTTTTCATACTTGCAAATATAATCCAAAATTGGTACTTTTAACAAAAATTTGGAGCGGGGATGGAAAGAGGCGCAATAACATATTCAACGGCTTTCATAGCAGGGGCAACAGTCTCTTTTTTTGCTTCACTTCCGCCATGGGTTCCGCTCTCCATCCTTACAATCCTCATTGTAATCATACTCACTACAAAGAAAGCGACAAGATGGTTCATCATCTTCTCTCATATTGCGTTGGCCTGCGCCGGTGCAGGGAGCACATCAATTGCTATTGGGAACAAAGAACTTCCACCTTTAAAGCTGGAACAAGAATTTTTTACCTGCATGGAGCAGATTCAGATGAAAGGGGCAAACTACCTTAAAAGGTTCTCTGAGGATGAACAGGTCCACTCAACTTTATGTGCATTGTCCATTGGACAGAAGAAAGGGATGCCTTGGGAGTTGAGAGAAGCATTTGCAAAGGCTGGGGCAATACATGTCCTCGCTTTGTCGGGATTACATATAGGGATTGTATTTGCCATAATATACGGTATTTTGGGGGTATTGTCGCTCCTGCCCAAAGGGAAATGGCTGAAAGATGCCATTGCAGTGGCATTCATATTCCTCTACAGCGGAGCAACCGGGTTCTCCCCCTCTGTAACAAGAGCCGCATTCATGATTCTCATTTACAGAATTGCCAAAATAACATTCCGCAACATATCCAAATGGGACGCAATTGCACTCAGCGCCATGTTTATAGGGATTGTAGCACCACTCCAGATATTCACAGTAGGATTCCAGCTCTCTTATGCGGCGGTAATAGGGATAGCAGCAATGTTTCCGGTATGCAGACAGGCATTTGAAACACTATTTCCTGCCACAAAAGTATTTAAAGGGAATATGAGGAGATTGATAAAGGGGATTTGGGATACACTGGCAGTCTCAACTTGTTGCCAGATAGCAACCATGCCGTTTGTGCTGTACTATTTTGGAGGCATACCACAATATTTCCTCATATCAAACATTGTTGCAGTACCTCTGGCAACTGCAATTCTCTACAACCTTACATGTGCCATATTCCTGCAAGATATTCCACTCGTTGGAGATATCCTTGCATATACTCTCAACACTCTGGTAAAAGTATTGAATTATAGCATGAACTTTATCTCCTCTTAAAAAAAATGCCCACAGATAACTCTATGGGCATTTGACTGGTATAAATGAAATTTATTTAAGGATAACCATCTCATCCAAAAGGTGGTTGGCACCGGCAAGCTTGTCAATTATAAACAAGGCAAACCTTATATCCAATGAAATGTTCCTGCAAACCTCAGGGTCATAAACCACATCACTCATTGTACCCTCCCAGACACGGTCAAAGTTAACACCAATAAGGTTACCCTCCGCATCAAGTACAGGGCTTCCTGAGTTTCCTCCTGTTGTATGGTTGGTTGCAATGAACGCTACCGGAACAGAACCGTCAACCTCCCACTTGCCATAATCTTTTGCAGCGTGCAGGTCTCTGAGTTTCTGAGGAATATTGTAATCATATATCTCAGGATTGTCCTTTTGGATAATACCATCCAATGACGACACCGGTGTATAATATACTGCATCCGAAGGTGAGTATCCTTTAACCTGACCAAAAGCAACCCTTAGGGTTGAATTTGCATCGGGATAGAAAACTTTTGTACCCCTGTTCACCTTATTGTAAAGGATCTGGCCTCTCATATAGGTTCTGTACAAAAGGGTAATCTCCTTGTTCACTGAATCCAATATAGGGGCATAATTCTCATTGAAGTGCTTGTTTGTCTGAGTATAAATCTCTGCAGCAAGCTCCATATCAGGCTCCTGGGTAAAGATTGCGTCAGCCCATGCCTCAACAGAACCGAACTTTGCAAGCTGCTCCTTAAAATAAGGTGCCTTGTATTTGTCATCTATATTCTTGTTGTACGCATTGTAAAGTGCCACAAAAGACTCTTTATCTATAGGCATATGATAATCCTTGTAGAATCTCTCCGGATTCCTCTGCCCTCTACCTGCAAAAGTTACAAGTTCAACCGCATTCAAAGCCTCACTCTGATAATCCTTAACAAGTGAAAGCTCCTCAATGGCTGCATAAAGCTCCTTGAATTTCTCAATTATACCCTCATATTCAGGCTGTCCTTGTGCCCATTTTGCAAAATCTTTCTCAAATGCCTGTTTGTTCTCAATGGCACGCATCTTAAAGATGCCTTTAGCCTCACCCTGCCATTTCTTCCACGCATTGGAAACCGATGCATTCTTTGAAGCGTATTTGATCCTCACTGCCTGGTCTTTTGCCATCTCCCTGTTCTGGATATCAAGGCGGAGGGTACGCAACGCAATCTTATGAGGATTGGATTTCTCAGCGGTATATTTTACTGCATCTGAGAAAAGGTACTCGTTGGTTCTGCCAGGAAAACCATAAACCATTGTAAAGTCACCCTCTCCAATACCTTTTGCATTGATTTTGAAGAATCTCTTTGGTTTGTAAGGGACATTCTCCTGGGAGTATGGTGCAGGCTCATTGTCGGGACCTGCATAAACTCTGAATATACTGAAATCTCCTGTGTGTCTTGGCCACATCCAGTTGTCTGTATCACCACCAAACTTGCCTATAGATGAAGGTGGTGCGCCTACAAGTCTTACATCAGAGAACACTTTGAACACATACAGATAGTACTGGTTCCCGTAATAAAGAGGTTTTACAGAAGCCTTAAGGCTCTTACCCTCTTTAACGGCCTTCTCCTCTATCTCTTTTGAGTTCTTGGCTACAAGTGCAATACGCTGCTCCTCTGTCATGGTTGGTTTGTAACCTTTGAGAACCTGGTCTGTAACATCCTTCATATACTCAAGGAATGAGACTGTAAGCCCCGGATTTGGAAGCTCCTGATCTCTTGTCATAGCCCAGAATCCATCTTTAAGATAGTCATGCTCAACAGAGCTGTGATACTGTATCTGACCATAACCGCAATGGTGGTTAGTGATGAGAAGTCCCTCATTTGAGATAATCTCACCGGTACAACCGCCACCAAAATGGACAACGGCATCTTTTAGGGAAGAGTTGTTTATGCTATAAATATCCTCTGCAGTAAGTTTGAAACCTTTCTCCTGCATCTGCTTTATCTTAAGCATAATCTCCGACGGCAACCACATTCCCTCATCTGCTCTGAGGGAACCTGCAGCCAATGCCACAAAGCAAAGAACAAAAAATAATTTCTTCATATCAGGTAATTTTATCATTTCACTTTTTTGACAGGGTCACATGTAAGTCCAACCCCAAGCTTTTTAAAGATTTTTTGGTCAACCTCGCTCAACATAACTGTAGAATGGACCTGACAACCGTCGAGTTTTGGAAGCTGGTCAAGGGCCTTGCGGCAATTCTCATCCTGATTGCTCAACATTGAAATGGCAACAAGAACCTCATCTGTGTGCAGACGCGGATTCCTTCCTTTCAGATACTCAAGCTTGGTCTTCTGGATAGGAGAAATCATCTCCTGTGGGATAAGCTTCACATCATGAGGGATCCCGGCAAGGTGTTTTGTAGCATTGAGGATAAGGGCTGCACTTGGTCCAAGGAGTTCACTGGTGCGGGCAGTGATGATTGTACCGTCATGAAGTTCAATTGCAGCAGTGGCCACACCCTGCACCTCTTTCCTCTCTCTGGCGGCAACCGTAGTTTTACGGTACTCTGTAGTGATTTTTGCCTGTTTCATTATAAGGGCAATCTTGTTCACCTCATTCTCATTCTCATTGTCACCTTTTACCGCAAGGTTGCACAGAGCATAATAATATCTTCTGATAATCTCATCCCTTGCAGCATCACAACATACATCCTCATCACTCATACACAAGCCAATCATATTCACTCCCATATCTGTAGGGGATTTGTACGGGCTCTCTCCATAGATACCCTCAAACAGAGCGTTGAGAACAGGGAAAATCTCTATATCCCTGTTGTAGTTCACAGCAATGTCACCGTATGCCTCAAGGTGGAACGAGTCAATCATGTTCACATCGTTGAGATCTGCGGTAGCTGCCTCATAAGCAAGGTTAATAGGGTGTTTCAAAGGGAGATTCCATACCGGGAATGTCTCAAACTTGGCATAGCCGGCCTTAACCCCTTTCTTGTGCTCGTGGTAAAGCTGGCTCAGGCATACAGCCATTTTACCGCTTCCAGGCCCCGGAGCTGTGACAATCACAAGCTGTCGGGATGTCTGTACATAGTCATTCTTGCCAAACCCCTCATCGGAATCAATAAGGGAGACATTATGAGGATACCCCTCAATTGTATAATGGTAATAAACCCTTATACCCAAACGCTCAAGGCGGCTTCTGTATGCATCTGCACTTGACTGTCCGTTATAGTGGGTAATTACAACACCGCTTACAAGGAGACCTACATTCTCAAACTCTGAACGGAGGCGCAACACATCCTCATCATAAGTGATGCCCAAATCACCCCTAATCTTGTTCTTCTCTATATCCAAAGCACTGATAACCATCACAACCTCGGCACAATCCCTCAGCTGGATGAGCATCTGGAGCTTACTGTCGGGCATAAAACCCGGAAGCACCCTGCTTGCATGGTTGTCATCAAAAAGCTTACCGCCAAACTCAAGGTATAGCTTGTCACCAAATTGCGCAATGCGCCTTTTAATATGTTCAGACTGTATTCTAAGATACTTGTCGTTATCAAAACCCTGTCTCATAAGATTGCAAATATAAAGAAAAAAACTTACATTTGATTGTTGTATATATATAACAAAACAGCTATGAACAAACTCGCAAAATACATAATAATTTCTGCTGTAACAGCTGTAATATTGTTTATCGCATGGTATTTCAGCAACATACTGTCATGTATCCTCATCTCTGCCGTACTTGCACTTATAGGAAAACCGGCAGTAAAATTTCTTACAAGTCTGCAGATTGGGAGATTTAAAATCCCCTCTTCTGTTGCGGCAATGGTGACACTTGTACTTTTGGGCTCGGTACTTACAGGACTTATCCTCTTCATCATCCCTCTTGTAGGAAGAATAATAAGTGAGATGAGCATGCTCAATCTCGATGAAATAAGCCGCAAACTGGCCTCACCGCTTTATATGTACAATGTAAAACTGCATGAGCTGTTCCCAACTATGGACAAGGATATAACTATTGAGACAATGCTTATGGGACAGATAAGGAACCTGATGAATTTCGACCTCTTTACCGGAGCATTCAGTTCAGTAACATCATTCCTTGTAAAAACTGTTGTGGATGCATTTACAATAGTGTTTGTAACATTCTTTTTCCTAAAGGACAACAACACATTTACAGAAATGGTCCTCATTTTTGTTCCCGAGCGTTACGAGCAGCCCACCCGCAGAGCCATTGAGAGCATAAACAACCTCCTTGTACGCTATTTTACAGGAATAAGTGTGGAGATGATCTTCATTACAATACTCAATACAATAGGACTTGTATTCATTGGCCGGGTAAGTTTCCAGGTGGCAGTGGTATTGGCATTTTTGTCGGGAGTACTAAATGTCATCCCTTATATAGGGCCTCTTGTAGCCGGAATTTTTGGAACCACAATGGGACTCATCTCCCTTTACAGTGCAGGGGCTGAGCCTGTGTTCCTCAGTACAATTATCACCCTTGCGGCAATTTTCACCGTCACACACCTTATAGATGTCTTCATTTTCCAGCCATATATCTACTCAAACAGTGTAAAGGCCCATCCGCTTGAAATTTTCCTTGTAATCCTAATTGCAGGAAATGTGGCAGGTATCATTGGAATGCTCATAGCAATCCCTGCATACACCGTAATAAGGGTATTTGCCAGAGAGTTTTTCTACAAACTTAGAGTAGTACAGAAACTTACAGACAAAATGGAAGTTTAGAACAGATTCCTTTTTTTGAACACAAAAGAGGCAATCAGAACCGAAATGAGCATAATCCCAATCACAAAGACAAAATCCCACTGGGAATTGAAAATTGGGAGTCCTATGTTCATACCGAAAATTCCCGATATAAGTGTAGGGGGCATGAACAATAGCGAAACAAAAGCAAGCATTTTCATAATCTTGTTCTGATCCAGATTGATAAGACCAAGAACGGTGTTCTGCATATACTCAAGTCTCTCAAAATTGAAATTTGTATGGTTGAGCAGTGAAGCTATATCCTTAATAAGCACATTAAGCCTTGTGTGAACATCCCTTGGGAATTTGTCACTCTTCAATATGGCCGAAATCATACGCTGCTTATCAATGATATTCTCCCTTACCAACATGGTATTTTCCTGCAACTGATTGATATCCAAAAGGAAATCCTCACTCACCTTCTCACCTGCACTTACACTTTTGCTAAACTGGGCAATCTCCTTTGCCATAAGCTCAATCATATCCGCATCCAGGTCAATTCTGCTTTCAAGAATTGCAACAAGAATATGGTAACCGGTAGGATAAAGCTTGTAGGTAACGCCAATCCTGCGCTGCATATCTGCGAAAGTTCTTAGTGGAACCTGTCTTATTGTTACAAGGATACCCTCAGAGATAATGAACGATACCGCCTCCATGCTGTAATCATCGGGACCAGGAATAAGGAAGTTGGTATTTGCAAAAATTGTGGTATCTGTCTCTGAATAACGTGATGAACTCTCAATCTCCTCTGCCTGTGCACGGCTCTGAAGAGTTGTCTCAAGGAAATTCTCCACACTCCTCTTTTCCTCTCCTGTAGGCTCAAAGAGGTCAACCCAAAGGACATCATCAAAACCCAATTCATCCAATAGGGCAATGTCCGAAGAGCTTATAATCTGGCCTTTTGATTTGTAGAAAATCTCAATCATAGCTCAAATTTTAGAGGGTTGAGAACAATTATCTTACAAATGTAACAAATTTTATTAAAAAGTTATTACATGTTCTATGAGAATTTTAATACCAATTACTATAAGTATCACTCCGCCCCATATCCCGGCTTTTTTTCCGGCCTTATGCCCGAGGCGGCTTCCACCCTGCAGACCTATGAATGCTGCCACCGCAGTGGCAACAAAAGTAAAGAAAGTGGTATTGGCAATCTGCATTAAATTAATCTGCAACATTGCAAGTGATGCACCCACAGCAATGGCATCTATACTGGTGGCAGTGGCAAGTACGGCAAGTCTCCTCCAACAAAGGAAATCTTTTTTACTTGCCTGCTCCTCATCACCACCTCTTAGAGCCTCTATGAACATTTTGCCTCCAAGATAAGTAAGTATTGCAAAAGCAACCCAATGGTCCCATTCAACAATGAAACTGGCGGCCTTTCCCCCTACGAACCATCCGGCAAAAAGATACAGGGCCTGAAAAATACCAAAGAAGGCTATAATCATAGCCTTCCTTGATAATTTTATGTTGGGCATCGAGATTCCGCCACCTACAGATACCGCAAATGTATCAAATGTAAGACTTATGGCAAGAATCAGAAGCTCAAGATTTGTCATAAATTATTTCTTTTTAAAGATGTACAAACCAAGCATTGTCAAGCCTGCACAAACTGCTATAAGTGAGAATCCAAAGCTGAACACATAGTTCTCAATAACAAAACACAAAGCAGGAGTTACAATACATACGTAAGGTACAAATTTATCTTTAACGTTTACTTTGGTAAGAATACCCATCATAAACAAACCAAGTAGAGGTCCGTAAGTGTATGATGCAATCTGATATACCATATTTATCACAGCATCATTCTTAAGGATATTGAACACACATATCATTACAACAAACAAAGCAGCCATAATGTAAGTGACATTCATTCTCACTTTCTGTTTCTTCTTGTCATCCCAACCATGTTTCTCAATACCTACAAGGTCTATACAAGTAGATGTTGTAAGGGAAGTAAGTGCGTTTGCACAGGTTGGATAAGCAGCCGAGATAAGACCTACAAAGAAAATGATACCTACAACAGGTCCGAGTGTAAGAGCAACTGTAGGGAAGATCTTGTCTGCCTCAAGTTTGCCTGCACCTGTAGTAACAGCCTCAATAAGTTCCGGATGACCCTGCATGAAGATTGCAAGAACAGCACCAAGGGTTACAAACAACAAGTTGATAGGAATCATCATAAGGATAGAGGTCATTACATTCTTCTGAGCCTCCTTAATGTTCTTACAGCTCAAGCTCTTCTGCATCATAGCCTGATCCAAACCTGTCATTGCAATAGGGATAAGAACACCGCTGAGGAATCTCTTTATCCAGTTGGTTGCAGAAGCAGAATCGGTATTGAACATATCTGAGTAATGGCTCTCATGTACATTCTTAAGCATATCGCCAATGCTCCAGTCCAACTGATTGCAGATAGCTACAACTGAGAAAACAATTGCAAGAATCATAAATGTTGTCTGAATTGTATCTGTGTAGATGATTGTCTTTACACCACCCTTCATGGTATAAAGGATAGCAAGACCTACAAAGACAATTGCAGCAACAACAAACGGAACACCAAGTGGTTGAAGCACAAAGTTATATAGTACAAAAATCACAAGGAATGTCCTCACTGTAGCACCCAAAAGTCTTGATATGATAAAGAACGAAGCACCTGTTTTATAACTTAGAAGGCCAAAACGCTGCTCAAGATAGGTGTAAATTGAAGTAAGGTTCAACTTGAAGTACAACGGCAAAAGTAGAGTTGCAATGATAAGATAACCGAAGAACATACCAAATACCATTGGCATGTAGTAGAAGTTCTCATTAATAACGTTACCTGGCAATGACATGAAAGATACTCCACTCATAGAAGAACCAATCATACCAAAAGCTACAAGGAACCAGTTAGAGCTCTTGTTACCGGTAAAATAAGTTTTGCTGTCAGCATTGCGGCTGGTAAGCCATGCGATACCAAAAAGCAAAAGGGTATAGATAACAAAAGTAATCAGTAGAATAGTTGAATTCATAAATCTGTATTAAAGTTTAAAAAGGTGTCTGTTCTGGATACTCTTTCCAAGAGTGAGCTCATCTGTATATTCAAGATCATCTCCAAACCCTACACCTCTGGCAATTGTGCTGATTTTAACATTAAGGGAACTGAGCTTCTTGTAAAGGAAAAAAGAGGTTGTCTCACCCTCCATACTTGTACTCAGGGCAAGGATAACTTCCTGTACACCACCCTGCTGTACCCTCTCAATCAGCTTCCCGATAGGCAGATCTGCCGGACCAATACCATCCATCGGGGAAATAATCCCTCCAAGAACATGATAAAGTCCATTATACTGCTCAGTATTTTCAATGCTCAGAACATCCCTTATACTCTCCACCACACAAATGACAGAAGTATCTCTGCGGGGATTATCACAAACTGAACAAATCTCATTGTCTGTAATCATATTGCAGTTGTTGCAATACTTTACCCCTTTACGCAAAGCAATGAACGATGTCCCGAATCTCTCAATATTCTCAACCGGCTGCTTAAGCAGATGCAGGGCAAGTCTCAAAGCACTCTTGCGTCCTATTCCTGGCAGAGAAGCAAACTCATCTACTGCCCTTTCAAGCAACTGTGAAGAATATTTCTGTTTGAACATTTCAAATAAAAAAAGACTCAAAAAGGGGACACCTCAAAGGAGTTCCCCTTTCCAAGCCATAATTTCTAATTATTTCTGTGAGTTATAGAAATCAACAGCATTTCTTACAGAACCATGCTCAAGAAGCAAAGATTTTGCATACTCGTAGTCTGTAATATCTGTCTCACCCATAATCATTCTTGTACCACGGTCAACAAGTTTGGCATTTGAAAGCTGCATGTCAACCATCTTGTTACCTTTAACGTGACCCATCTTAATCATGGTAGATGTAGAAATCATGTTAAGGATAAGTTTCTGTGCTGTACCTGATTTCATACGGGTTGAACCTGTAACAAACTCAGGACCTACAACAGCTACGATTGGAACATCAACCTCAGCAGCAACAGCAGCACCAGGGTTACAAGTGATACAACCTGTAAGGATACCACGTTTTTTAGCCTCTCTAACTGCACCGATAACATAAGGAGTACTACCGCTGGCAGCAATACCTACAACAACGTCATTCTCGTTTACATTGTAAGGCTGCATATCTCTCCAGCCGCCATCCCAATCATCCTCAGCATTCTCAACAGCTTTACGGATAGCAGTGTCACCACCTGCAATAAGACCAATGATAAGATCAAATGGAGCACCGTATGTAGGAGGAATCTCAGAAGCGTCCAAGATACCAAGTCTTCCGCTGGTACCTGCACCAAGGTAGAAAAGTCTTCCGCCTTTCTTCATTCTCTCAACAATACCGTCAACCAATTTCTCAATTTCTGGGATACATTTCTCAACTGCAACAGGAACCGATTTGTCCTCTTTGTTCATGTTCTGCAACAACTCAGCAGTTGTCATCTGATCCAAATTAGCATAATTTGAAGATTGCTCTGTAACTTTAGTCATAATTGTTATATTATTATTTATTTGTTTTCAATTGTCGGGAAGATTAATCCTCCTGTTAAATTGCATTTGTGTGGTACTCTACAAGGCCGTCAATTGGAGATTTTATAATCTTGCCAATTGTACATCCGTTCTGTGCTGCCACATCTTTAAGGATATCCTCGTAATAGTGTGCAATTGAACCAACAAGATTAACAGGATAGTTCTTGTAATCATAGTGAACTATGTTACGTTTGAAGAACTCGTCAAAACTTGTTCTGATAAGATTGTTGATGTGAGGGTTATCTCTGAACTCAGAAATGAATGGAGAGAAAGAAGCAAGCCATTTGCTTGGAAGCGGCTCACGATAAACCTTCTGTACAATCTTCATGTAGTCAAGATCATATCTCTTTACAAACTCCTCCTCAATCTCTTTAGGAAGCAGCCCTTTAATGAAATCAGCCATAAGCTTCTTACCAAGGACGCCACCCGAAGCCTCATCACCAAGGATGAAACCACCTGCACGTACATTATTAACAATCTCATTACCGTCATAGAAACAAGTGTTTGCACCTGTACCCATGATACATGCGATACCTGCACTGTGACCGCAAAGGGCTCTTGCTGCAGCAAGAAGGTCTGAAGCAACAAAAGATTTGTTTCCTGGGAACACAGCATCAAAAGCATCACTAAGAACTTTTGCAAGCTCCGGAGCAAGAATACCGGCACCATAGAAATATATCTCTTTAACATCTGTCCCTATTGCCGGAACAACTTTGTCAGTAAGAATCTTTGAAATGTCCTCAGAAGAAAGGAATACAGGGTTAATACCCTCTGTATTAACAGATTTGACAGTACCATCCGCTGCAATGGCACGCCAGTCAACCTTAGTAGAACCGCAATCGGCAATCAATAACATAGCAAATAGTGTATTTTAATAGTTAAAATCACGCAAAGCTACAAAAAATTAACGGATTACCATACTTTTTTGCACAATGTAAGCAAATTGTAACTCATTTTATTGTAAAACTAAAACACCACCCCCTCCACCCGCCACTCTGTACGGAAAACGCCCCCTTCTGGGCACAAAATTGCCCTG